>JAKARC010000041.1 GCA_021822385.1 Pseudomonadota bacterium | reverse complement strand
TACCACCGAGGACGTGCCGTTCCTGCTCACCACCTGCGGGTGAGTCCGGCGATGCAGGCCCCCTGCCCGACCTGCCGCCGTCCGGTCGATTGGGCGAACGCCCCATACCGGCCCTTCTGCAGTGAGCGCTGCCGCCTGGTCGATCTCGGCGCCTGGCTTACCGAACGGCACGCCATACCGGGCGAGCCGGTCGCACTGGACGGCGCACAGGATCCGGACGCGCCCTCACCCGAGACCGCCGAGCCGTAGCGCCGCCGGATCACCCGGTCGCGCGCACTGCTGCGTTCGGCACGGCAGTGAGCCCCCTGTTGGCGGAGAACTGTGCCCAGCGCAAAAAATGTGCCGGCTGAGTCGCAGCCAGCCCATTTGCCGGGACGAACGTAGCATGAACGGCACATTTTTGTCGTCGCGACAGCCCTCTGAGGAACGCGATAGCGCCAGGGTCTTTGTGCCCGCGTTTAACGTGAGCATTGTCCGGCATATCGCATTTCTCAAGTGCTTTCGCTTTCATTTGAAGATCAACTTCTGCGTAAATGTCAGTTGTTTCGACCGAGACCTGTCCTAACCATCCACGAATAGTGTTGATATCTACGCCCTGACGCAGCAGATGGACGGCGCCGGCATGACGCAACCAATGGGGGCTGATGCGATTGGCCTTGATCGACGGCTGCACGCTGCTGGCACGTGCAGTGGTACGTTGGACGAGCTTGTAAATGCCGGAACGGGTCAGCGGCTCTTTGCGGCGGTTTAAGAAGACGCGTGCCTCCATTGGACGAGATCGGGTAAAAGGCTCCAACGCCGGAAGTGTCGCGGGCCACAGCGGAGAGGCGCGATATTTGTTGCCCTTGCCCAGCAGTTTGACCGCTGGCGCACGACCGAACGTGAGGTCCTCGATGCTCAAGTGCGCCGCTTCATCGGCGCGGGCCCCGCTGTGGAAGAGAAACAGCAGCAACGCATGGTCGCGCGCGCCCTGCGGGCTGCGGCGGTCCGGAACTGAGCGTGGCGCATCCACCTCACATCCTGTGCGGATTTTCGGAAGTCGTCGAGCAGTACGAAAGCGAACATCCGGGCTGGCGCAGGACTGCGCTGCACTCAAGCGCCGTCGGTTAGCGACAGGGCCAGTGCGAACGGGCGTCCGTTTACGGAGTGCAGCACGAGGCGATAGTGGCCTGCTCGCAAATGCAGGCCGGTAACGGCCGGCGGCAGCGTGATGACGGCGCGAGCGCCCAATTTGGCGGTGATGCCCGCATAGCCAGGGCCGAATTTATTGTACGAATACTCATTGGCAAAATCGCGCGCGGACAGCGCCGCGAGCGCGGCACTACCCCACCGTTCCACGGGCCGATTGTTCGGACCGAGGAGGTCGGCCCGCACGACGTTGGCCGGTAGCGCAGCCGTGCCGGCATCGAGATACGCCGTGAATCGCACGCCACCGTCACTGCTCAGCCGTCCCGCGGACAGACTGATGTGATGCGCGGCCGGACTGACCGGTCCACCGTGAAACGCCGTGACTACCGATCCGCGGTAGTAATTGTAGGTCAATACGACGAAAAGGACAGTCGCGACGCCGCCGACCACTCCCCACCGCCGCAGCCGCGCAACCGGCCACGGTCCGCTGCCCAGCCACTGGAACCAGGCGGCATGCTCGAGGGCTGGATGGCGCTTTTGCAACCAGGCATCAAGCGAATAAGCTCCCGCGCCTGCCAGGAAAAGCGTGACCCCGATGGCGAAATTGGCGGACGCCATTGTCCACTCATCGATACACGTTGCGCCCTGCCAACCGAACAGAAGCATCAGCACGAAGCTCAAGCCGACCGTGACGAGCGCCGAGAGGCGGGTCATGAACCCGCAGAGGAGAAACAAGCCGAAGATCAATTCCGCGGCGCTGAAGACGATCAAACCGGCGTACAGCAGCGCAAAGTGATGCAGCAGGTAGCTCACCAAGTGACTCGTGCCCAGAATTGCGCCCGGCATGGCCGATTGAAACTTGTTGGCCATCCAGCTGTGCGCATGCGGATCGAGCTTGGCAGGCGCATAGATGAAACGCCGGCTACCGCCGCCCCAATAGATCCACCCCTGCACGAAGCGTACGGCCAACAATGCCATCCCGAGAGCGCGCCAGAGACTCGCCGCGTCGCTCGGGTACTGTGACTCGCTCGAAGATGACGGCATATAGATTGGCCTCCTGCAGCAGCCCCGCGGTCAATGCACCGCGCGCCGGGAGCGCAGCGGTTTGAAGCCATAGCGTTCGAAAATATGCAACGCTGTCGGTGAGCGCAGGAAGTCGATCCACGCGCGTGCCGCCCGGGGATGTGCCGCACCGCGCACCAACGCAGCCGCGTATACAGCCGTCACGTTGTCGGCAGCGGGAATGTCGATAAGGCCGAGCGGATGGCCGACCTGCTCCTGAAAGATCGCCTCCGACTTCCATGTGATTCCGGCGTCGGCAAGCCCTTGCATCAGAAAAAGCGGCGTCTGCCGATGATGGATATGGGTCAGGATGGTTTGCCCATCGGCAACTTTGGTGACGTACACCATGTGCTCAAGCGTCGCTCCGCCCGCTTTCCGCAGCGCAAGTTCAATCTGGCGCGCCACGCCTTCCCAGGCCGGATTGGGCATGGCAAGGCGCACACCAGGTTTGCCGAGGTCCTTCAGTCCCCTGATATGAGCCGGATTCCCCTTGGGAATCATGATGGCGAGATCATTGGTGACATACGGTACCGCCGGGCCCTGCAACACCTTGTGTTTGATATAATACCGTACCTTCTTCAATCCGGCTGCGTAGACATCGGGCTCGATGCGCCACGTCATGTTGCCGATCGTAATCGTTCCATCTGCACGCATCTGTTGGATGAGGATCCCGGGCGGCAGCGTTTCGTAATAGATCCGTCCCTTCAATCCGGGATGCTCCCGCTCGAAAGCCGCAACGAGCGGCGCCATCGCGAAGTAGTAGTTCCCGCCGACGAAGATCACGAGTCTCGGATGGTCGATGCTGCCGTGAAAATCCGGCAGATCGTCCACTTCGGGAACGGTGAACTCCAGGCCCTTGGCGACCGCCGGGTCATTGTGCCCGTGGCTCCAGGGGGGAAACATCTGCTCGCGATACGTCGGCGGCCGCACCGCGCCTGCCCAGAGACCATCGGCGGCACACGCGACGCCAACGGCAAGGAGCGCGAACGCCATAAACCCAAGCAGAACTCTGCACCGACGCAGAGGCGGAATCAGGCGCTTCATAAATCGCTCTTCCTCGAGTTACGCTTCTACTTGGCGTAGCCGAACCCGGCCAACTGCAGCTCGGGCAGGGTACCGACGATGCCGGGAGTCAATACCGCCCCGGGAATCAGGTGGTTGGTGAATACGGCGGCCATCTGCTCGTGGTCGAGATTGTCCGGATTGATGTTTTTCCTGTGCAGCGCCATCGTCAGTTCCCAAATCTCGTTGTGGCACGCCAGGAAGACCACGCCGCGGCGTTGTAATACGGTGATGCTGTTATCGTGGGGAGAGAACACACCATCCGGATTGTCGAAATGCGCCGGACTCAGCCGGGCGGCCGGCGGTTCCGTCAACCAGATGTTTCTGGACCACTTGCCGTCGGTGAACCGGGTCAGGTAGCGGCTCCAGATGAACTCGTCGTAGAGCGCCAGATGGGCCGATCCGTGCGTTGCGGAAAGGGCGAGGAAATTCTCATGCCGGAACGACCAGATCTGAACATTCAGCGAATTGCGCATCAGGTTGAGCCAGGGACTGGTCAGATCCGTGTTATCCCACACTTGCCGCGGTCCACCACGGTAGCGCAGTATGAGCTCGAGCGCCTCGGCGTCCCATTGCTCGGGGTGCGTGAGGATCATGGGCACTGTCTTGAACTCCCTGCGCCGTGGCGCCCGGGCGAGAGCGGATGTCAGGTTATGCAGGGTGGTGGCTCCCGCCGGCAGAAGGCTGCCGCGCGGCGCAGCGACAGCGAAAGCGGTATTGACGCTGCCGAGCGCGGCGCCAGCGAGACCCAATCCAGTTGCCGTCATTCTGATCGCATCGCGGCGGCTCATCTGTTTTTGCGAACTCATGATGTTCTCCCATTTCGACCCGCGCACTCTGACGTCGGGTAGCGCTCGTTGATCGAGCAAATGCGCATGCTACAGTGTATGAGGTGATTAGATCGTGGTATTCATTGCGATCGAGCGTGCGTCCACCAATGATCCAACCAAAGATCCCACGGGCAAGCTTATGGCGTCATCAGTAAAAGCCCGTATTCGGCACAGTTGACGGTCACGCTTGCGGCGCTCACGACGATGATGCTTCGATCGTGGGTCATGGACGAGCAGAGGAGGGATGTGGCGCATTGCCGGCAGGCACGTCTCGGCGGTTGCCGCACTTCAATGAAGCCATAATTCCGCTTCCACGCCTTCCCAGCCAACGGGGCAGTCATCCGAGGGTATGGGCTGCGGATCGGAACGGCGCGATTGCGTTGCACGCGTGTTGCCTGCACTTCGCCATCAGCGTCCGAATCTGCGCTCCTGCGTCACAGCCCCATCCGCCCGCCGGTCGAGACCGCCCAGAAACCCGCGGCCGCCGCGGCCGCACGTCAGAATGCGATTGGCTTGCGCCGGCAGGCGACGGCATACAGCGTCGATTGCACCTGGGCGAGGGTGAAGCGCCGGCTGTATTTGACGATGCTGCCCGGGTAGGGGGTAAACAGCACCGGCAGATGGCGCGCGGCAAAGTGTTCGTAGGCGTAGAGCCAGCGCCGGCCCGGCTCGAAATCGCTGGCGCGGATCAACTGATCGAGCCGGGGATTGCTGTAGCCGCCGTAGTTTTCCCCGCCCCCGGTGTTGAACAGTCCATCGCCCGTCGGGTAATGATCCGGCTCGTAGGTCCAGGGGATGTAGACGGCCTGCCAGGAGGCGTGCGGGTCGTCGAGTTTGGCGAGGACGAGATTGAAGGGGAGCTGGCGCAGCTTGACATCCACGCCGATGGCGCGCCATTGCTCCTTCATGATATCGGCGGCGATCACGATCGTACGGCTGCCCGAGGGGAACAGGAGCGTGAACGTGAGGGGCTGACCCGCAGCATTGCGCCGTACTCCGCCCGCACCCGGCCGGCGGCGCCAGCCCGCTTGGCGCAGCAACGCGCGGGCGCGTGCCGGCCGGTACATCAATCCCGGATGGCGCTCCAGATGGCGCATTGCGGGTGAGAGATAGGTCGGCGGATAGGCCGGAACCGGGTTGAAGCCCGGGACGCCGAAGCCGTTGTACGCCACATCGATGATGAGTCGCTGGTTGAGAGCGTACTGCAGGGCCCGTCGAACGTGCAGGTCGCGCAGAAATGCCACGCGCGGGTTGCGGAAGTTGAGGACGACGTAGTTGATGCCGAAACCGCCGTCGGTGTAGCAACTGCGCAGGTGGTGCAGGAGATGACGGGCTCGATACAGCGCATGCGGAATGTTGCCGGCGTTCAGGCGTCCCGAGCGCAGCGCCCAGAAGGCCCCCTCGGACGAGGTGTACATTTTGTAGATCAGGCGGCCGAGCGTCACGGGCGGCCCGGAGAAGCGGGAATTGCGCACCAGATCCACCTCGCGCCCCATCACGAAGCGCTGGAGCCGGTACGGTCCGTCGACCACACGCACCAGGCGCGGGTCGATCTCGTGCGCCGCGAGGTACGCGGTGCTGTGGCTTTTCCACGCGAAGCGCGGCAGCGGCTTCAGCTGCGACAGCCCGTTCAACTCGAACCACACGGGATTGACCGGCCGGCGGGTCACGATCACGAACCGGTGCGGACCGAGCACGGTCATACGTTCGACGATGTCGGGCATCCCGCCGATGCCGTAGTTGAGGTAGCGCAGGCCGTCGGCGCGGATCAGCTGGAAGGAATAGACCACGTCGGCGGCGGTGACGGGGCGTCCGTCCGACCAGCGCCATGGGCGGATGCGCACCAGAAAACGCGTATCGTGATCCGAGACGGTGATGGAACGGGCGAGGGACTTGTGCCAGCGGATCGTGATGCGATTGCCGATCCACAAGAGGTGCACGAACAGCCGCCGGTTGACATCGGCATCCCCGATGGACTCGTTGTTGAAGATCGGCAGCAGCGAGTTGACATTGACGGGCGCGGCGAGCCCGACATCCGTGGTCGTGCGCAGCGTCGGCAGCGCCGCCGTCGCGGCCTCGACCAAGGCCGCGCAGATCAGCAGCGCGCACGCGGCAAGCGCGCGCCGTCTCATGCCGCACCTCCCGGCCGGTCAGGTCCGCGGAACGCGCAGCCCCTCGCCACGCAAGGGCGAGGCGCTGGCACACTCGGGTACGGCCTGGGAACATCTGCGGCGGGCACGGACGCTCTCCGTCTGCGGTAATTCAAGAATCGATGACGGCTGCGCATCTTACGCCGGGCCGAGCGCGGCGGCTGCGGTGCTCAGTGCGCGGCCGGACGTCAGAGTCCGCTGCGGCTTGGCGTGCAGGCCACGTCGTACAGCGTCGATTGCGCCTGCGCAAGGGTGAAGCGTGGGCTGTACTTGACGATGTTGCCCTGAAAGGGTGTGAACAGCACCGGCAGATGCCGGGCGGCGAAGCGCTCATAGGCATAGAGCCAACGCCGGCCCGGCTTGACGTTGGTCTCGTGGATGAGCTGATCGAGCCGGGGATTGCTGTAGTCGCCATAGTTCTCCCCGCCCCCGGTGTTGAACAACCCCTCCCCGGTCGGGTAGTAGTCCGGCTCGTAATTCCAGGCAATGTAGGCGGCCTGCCAGGGGTCGTGCGGATCGTCGAGCTTGGCGAGGACGAGATTGAACGGCAGCTCGCGCAGATGCACGTTGACGCCGATGGCGCGCCATTGCTCCTTCATGATATCGACCGCAACCTCGATGGTCCGGCTGCCCGAGAAGAACAGCAGCGTGAACGCGAGCGGCTGACCCTCGGCATTGCGCCGCACCCAGCCCTCGCCCGGCCGGCGGCGCCAGCCGGCCTGGCGCAGCAGCGCGCGGGCGTGCGCCGGCCGGTACATCAGCCCCGGATGGCGCTCCAGATGGCGCATTTCAGGTGAAAGATAGGTCGGTGGGCTCCCCGGCACCGGGTTGAAGCCGGGGACGCCGAAGCCGTTGTAGGCCACGTCGATGATGAGCCGCTGGTTGAGGGCGTACTGCAGGGCCCGCCGGATGCGCACGTTGCGCAGAAAGGCCACGCGTGGGTTGCGGAAGTTGAAGGGAATGTAGTTGATGCCGAAGCCGCCGTCGGTGTAGCAACTGCGCAGGCGGCGCAGGAGGCGACGGGCGCGGTACAGTGCATGCGGAATGTTGCCTACATCCAGATGGCCTGAGCGCAGTGCCCAGAACGCCCCCTCGGAGGAGGTGTACATCTTGTAGATCAGACGGCCGAGCGGGGCCGGCGGCCCGGAGAAGCGGGGATTGCGCACCAGGACCACCTCGCGGCCCATCACGAAGCGCTCGAGCCGGTACGGCCCGTCGACCACGCGCACCAGGCGCGGATCGATCTGGTGCGCCGTGAGGTAGGCGGCGCTGTAGCCTTTCCACGCGAAGCGCGGCAGGGGCTTCAGCTGCGACAGTCCGTTCAACTCGAACCACAGCGGATTGACCCGGTGGCGGACCACCACCACGAACCGATGCGGACCGAGCACGGTCATGCGCGCAACGATGCCGGGCATCCCGCCCATGCCGAAGTTGAGGTAGCGCAGGCCGTCGGCGCGGATCAGCTGGAAAGAATAGACCACGTCGGCGGCGGTGACGGGGCGTCCGTCCGACCAGCGCCAATGGCGGATGCGCACCAGAAAGCGCGTATCGTGATCCGAGACGGTGATGGACCGGGCGAGGGACTTGTGCCAGCGGATGGTGATGCTGTTGCCGATCCACAAGAGGTGCGCGAACAGCCGCTGGTTGATAGTGGCATCCGCGACCGACTCGTTGTTGAAGATCGGCAGCAGCGAGTTGACATTGAGGGGCGCGGCGAGCCCGACATCCGTGGTCGTGCGCAGCGTGGGCAGCGCCGCTGCCGCCCGTGCGGCGGGCGCACACAGGAGCAGCCACAGCATCGCACCCGCGCCGAGCAACCACCGTCTCATGCGGCACTGTCCAGGGGGTTGTGACAGGCGACCTCGCGACCGGCGCCGATTGCACGCCGCTCGGGACGCTGCGTGCGGCAGCGCTCGAGCACCCGCGGGCAGCGCGCCGCGTAGGGGCAACCCTGTCCCGGCACCGCGGCGACGATGCGGGTCGGCTCGGCCGCGGGTAGCTCGGAGCGGCCGCGAACCCAACTCGGCAGCGCCCCGAGGAGCGCCGCTGTATAGGGATGCGCCGGATGCGCGATGAGCGCGCGGGTCGGGGCAAGCTCGACCAGCACGCCGCGATAGAGCACCGCCACGCGCGCGGCCAGGTAGGACACCGCGCCGATGTCGTGACTGATGAAGAGATAACTCAGTCCGAAGCGACCCTGCAGGTCGCGCAGGAGATTGAGGATGCGCGCCTGCATGGACACATCGAGCCCCGAGGTCGGCTCATCGAGCACGATCAGCTCAGGCTCGGTGACGAGCGCGCGCGCGATGGCAATACGCTGCCGCTGGCCGCCGGAGAAGTGCCGCGGCGGGCGGGACAGCGCATCGTCCGTCACCCCCACCTGACGCAGCAGGCGCAGCGCGCGCTCGCGCCACCCGGCACGCTCCCCGAGCTTCAGCAGCCGCAACGGCTCGGTCACGATTTCCTCGACGCTGAAGCGGGGGTTCAGCGATTCGGTCGGATCCTGAAAGACGATCTGCAGCCGCGGCCGGTAGGGACGCAGCGCGCGCGCGGGCAGCGCCGTGAGGTCGGTGCCGTCGAAGCGGATCAGACCTGCGCTCGGGGCGATCAGCTGGACCACCGCGCGCCCGAGGGTGGTCTTGCCCGAGCCGGACTCCCCGATCAAACCAACACACTCGCCGCGCCCGATCGCAAACGACACGTGGTCGACGGCCGTGAACAGCCCCTGGCCACGACGCAACAGTCCGCCGACGCCCTGCTCGAAGGCGATGGTCAAATCCTCGACGCCGAGCAGCGGCCCGCTCATCCGGGCTCCTGCGCGAAGGGTCGATGGCAGAAGGCGCGCTGCCGCTGATCTCCGGCCGGCGGCGGCAGCTCGCGCCGGCACGGCTCGATGACCCGCGGACAGCGCGGGGCGAACCGGCAGCCCGGCGGATACTCGAATGGGCTCGGCGGCAACCCTTCGATGTCGGTCAGGCGCACCTCCGGGGTCGCGAGGCGCGGGATGGCCCCGAGCAGCGCCCGGCTGTAGGGATGGCGCGGTCCGGCGAAGAAGCGCCGGGCCTCGGCCTGCTCGACGACACGGCCGGCATACATGACCATCACCTGATCGGCATACTCGGCCACCAGGGACAGATCGTGAGTGATGAACAGCACCGCCAGCCCGCGCTCGAGGCGCAGCCGGTTGAGCAGGCGCAGGATCTCGGCCTGGGTGATCAGGTCGAGCGCCGTGGTGGGCTCATCGGCCACGAGCAGGCGCGGATCGCAGGCGAGCGCGAGGGCGATGGCGACGCGCTGGCGCATTCCGCCCGAGAACTGATGTGGGTAGTCGTCCAGACGCTGCGCGGCCTGCGGCACCCCGACCAGCTCGAGCAGCTCGAGGGCGCGCGCCCGCGCGGCGGCACGATCGAGCCTGAAGGTGAGCTCGGCGGACTCCACCACCTGTTTCCAGATGGGCAGGCTCGGATTCAGCGCGGCGAGCGGGTTCTGAAAGACGGCGCCCACCTTGCGCCCGCGCAGGCGCCGCCACTGTGTGGGCGTGAGCTCAAGCACGTTCTGTCCCTCGAGACGGATCTGCCCGCCATCGACCGCGAGTCCCCACGGCAGCAGGCCGAGGAGCGCCGCGGCGGTGAGGGATTTGCCGCAGCCGGACTCCCCGACCAGCGCGAGCAGTCCCCCGGCCTCGATCTTGAAACTCACGTCCTCGACGATGGGATAGGTGCGGCCCGCCCGTCGGGCCGTCACCCGCAGGTCTTCGACCGCCACCAGCGGCGCACCGCTCACCGGCCCTCCAGACGATTGAGCAGGCCCTGCCCCACCAGATTCAGCGACAGGATCGCGAGCAATATGGCCACGCCCGGAAACAGAATCAACCACCAGCTGCCGGTGATCGCCAGGTTCGAGCCGTTGCCGAGGAGCCCCCCCCAGGAGGGTGTGGGCGGCTGAATGCCGAGGCCGAGAAACGACAGGCCGGCCAGCGTCAGGATCAGGTCGGCCACCGTGAAGGTGGCGTTGACCACGACGATCGGGAACATTGCGCGCAGCAGGTGTCGGCGCGCCAGGTAGCCGGTGCCCGCCCCGTACTGGCGGGCCGCGAGCACGTAGTCGCGCTCCTTGTAGGCCAGCACCTCGTTGCGCACGATGCGCGCGAGACCCGGCCATGACACCAGACCGAGCAGCAGAATCAGACTGAGCGGACCCAACGGCACGATGGCGGCGAAGAAGATCATCAACACCAGCGTCGGCAGCGCCAGGATCGCATCCAACAGGCGCATCAACGCCTTGTCGAGCCGCGGCGGGCTCAGCCCCGAGGTCATGCCGTAGCCGAGGCCGATCAGCATCGCCACCACGGAGCCGACGATGGCGACGCCGAGGCTCGGCTGCCCGCCGTACATCATGCGCGCGAGGAAGCTGCGGCCGAGATCGTCGGTGCCGAGGGGATGGCGCAGCGAGGGCGGCAGGAACAGCCGGTGCGCATGAATGGCATAGGGACTGGCGGTGTAAAAGAGAGGACCCAGCCAGGCGAACGCCGCCAGGGCGAGAAACATGGCGAGACCCGCTGCCACCAGCGGCTCGGGGCGCCAGCGCCGGCCGAACTCGCCCCAGCGCAACAGCGGCAGAAATCCCCAGCGCCGCGGGGCCGCCTCACTCATAGCGGACTCGCACGTCAAGAATACTGTTCAACAGGTCGGCGATCAGGTTGCCGAGGATGGTGAGCACGCCGATCAGCAGCGTGATCGCACTCAGTGTGGGGTAGTCCTGATCGAGCGCCGAGCGCCACAGCAGCCAGCCGAGTCCGGGGTAGTTGAACACGCTTTCGGTCAGCACCCCGCCGACGAACAGCGCCGGGATCATCATCCCGACCAAGGTGATGAACGGCCGCACCGCGTTGCGCAGCACGTGATGCGTGGCGATGCGCCACTCGGAAAGCCCGCGCGCGCGCGCCGTGCGCACGTAGTCCTGGCGGTATTCCTCGCGGGCCTGATGGCCGAAATAGCGCGAGAAGCCCGCGGCGATCGGCAGCGCGAGCGTCAGCACCGGCAGCACCAGATGGCGCGCGTGGCTCGCCAGGCCCTGCCCGAGTCCTCCCGGGGGCAGCCAGTCGAGCCGCATGGAAAAGCCGTAGATCAGCAGGATGCCGGTGAAGAAGACCGGCATCGCGTAAAAGACGATCTGCAGGAAGCCGATGATCCGCCCGCCGATGCGATCCGCGAGATACCCCTGCAGCAGTCCGACGACGAGTGCCACCGCGATGGCAAGCGCGAGCGCGGCAAGGTCAAGCAGCAGCGTCCGCTCGAGATAGACACCGATCAGATGCGACACGGCCGTGTGCTGGATGTACGAGTAGCCCAGACGACCCTCGAACAGATGTTCCCACCAGATCAAGTACTGTTCGGGCAGCGGCCGATCGAGTCCCATCTGCCGGTTGAGGACGGCGACAGCCTGCGGGCTCGCGTGACTGCCGAGAATGCTGTAGGCCGGACCGCCGGGAGTGGCGTGGATCATGAAGAAGACCAGGGTGACGAGCAGCACGAGCGAGATGGCCGAAACGGACAGCCGCCGTACGATCATCGCCCACACAAGTCCTCCTTTCCCCGCCGTCCGCCAGGATCCCCGTTTGCCCGCCATGCGGCAGCGCCGGTGTCACACCGGCCGCTCGTCAGTCGTTCGCCCCCCGGCCGCATGCACTTAATCCGTTCGAGAATATCATTCCGGCTCAGCACTCCAGCACGGCCCGGCTTACCGAACCCTCGGGCGAACGCGCAGCGTGCACCCCGATGTGCCGGCGGTCGGCGGGCCGCGGACCTCGACTCGCGATCGCTCTATGGGAACTTGATCCGGCCCCCGCCGGGGGCGGGCGGCGCGGCACCGGCGCCGATCTCCGGCACCACGATGCGCGAGGCGGCTTCGCGACGCATCTCGCGCGCCTCGTCGATCGCCTGATCGATCGCCGCGCGCACGCCCTCGGGGAAATGCTTGAGCGCTTCGCTCAGCGTCGCCCCGGGCAGCTCGAAGGACAGCGGCAGGATCCCGGCCGGGGTGAGCAGCTGGGTTTGGCCGGAAAAGAGCACCGGACGCGAGGGATCGGGCTCACCATCCCGGGTGACCGGGGTCAGTCGCCGGAGCGTGCCGGCGCGCCGGTCGGTGAAGATTTCTTCCCGGTAGAGGTTGGCCGCATCGACCTCAACCTCCGGAATGTCAGTCATCTCGGCCATCGAGGCCCTCTCGTTCGGTTCGCTGGGACAGCCATTCTACCAGTGTCGTGACGAACGGGCGGTCGGCTTCCAGCAGGTCCGACTGTGCGAGCCGCTCCGGTTCCACCCATGCGAGCCGCTGACCTTCGCGGCCGCGAGGCTCGCCGCGATAGCGATCGATCACCCACAGGGACAAGGCCACGGTGCGCTCCGGGTAGGCATGGGTCAGACGCATCAGACAGCGTCCCTCGATCCCGTCCACCCCGATCTCCTCGCGCAGCTCGCGGGCCAACGCTTCGAGCTCGCTCTCGCCCGCCTCGCGCTTGCCGCCCGGAAACTCCCAGCGGCCCGGCTGCGGCCTGTCCGCGGTCCGTTCCGCGATCAGCACGCGCCCGTCGGCGCCGATCAGCGCCGCGGCCACCACCGGCACGATGTGCATCGGCTCAGCCGACGTTCGAGAGCGTGCCGTGACAGTGTTTGTATTTCTTGCCCGAGCCGCAGGGACAGGGCTCGTTGCGGCCGACCTTGCGCTCGGCACGCACGAACGGCGTGTGCGACTCGAGCGGCAGCGCGCCCTCGGGGCCCGCGCCCGCCATGGCACCGCCGCCGAGAGCCTCGGCACCGGCAAACCCCGAGGCTTCCGCGTGCTGCGCCTGCAGGGCGCGCATCAGCCGCATGCGGCGCTCCGCTTCCTCGCGATCGACCTCCTCCTGGGTGCGTACCTCGAGCTTCAGCAGCGTCGAGACGGTCTCGAACTTCACCCGATCGAGCATGGCGCCGAACATCTCGAAGGCTTCGCGCTTGTACTCGGTACGGTAGTCCTGCTGGGCATAGCCGCGCAGGTGAATGCCTTGGCGCAGGTAGTCCATGGCCGCCAGGTGGTCGCGCCAGTGCATGTCGAGGGTACGCAGCATCACGTCCTTCTCGAGATGACGGATCAGCTCGGTATCGAGCCGCCCGGCCTTGGCCGTGTAGGCCTCGTCCACGGCGCGCACCAGGCGCTCGCGCAGCTGCGCCTCCTCGAGATCCGGATCGCTGGCGAGCCATGCCTTCGGATCGACCGTCACGCTGAAATCGCGCTGGATCGCCTGCGCGAGGCCCTCGAGGTCCCAGTCGCTCGACATGGCGTGATGGGGCAGGAACTCATCGATCAGCGTGCCGACCGCCTCGGCGAGGATGCCGTGAATGGCCGCCGAGACATCGGCGGTGGCCATGATCTCGGTGCGCTGCTGATAGACGACCTTGCGCTGATCGTTGGCAACGTCATCGAACAGCAGCAGCTGCTTGCGGATGTCGAAGTTGTGCGCCTCGACCTTGCGCTGCGCCTTTTCGATCTGCTTGCTCAGCATGCCGCTTTCGATGACCTCGCCGTCGCGCATGCCGGCCATCTTCAACAGCCGCTGCGTGCGCGTCGGATCACCGAAGATGCGCATCAGGTTGTCTTCCATCGACAGATAGAAGCGGCTCGAGCCCGGATCGCCCTGCCGTCCGGAGCGGCCGCGCAGCTGATTGTCGATGCGCCGCGACTCGTGCCGCTCGGTGCCGATGATGTGCAGTCCGCCGGCGGCCAGGGTCTGATCGTGACGCTGCTGCCAGGCGGCGCGCGCCTGCGCACGGCCGGCCTCATCGCCGGGATCGTAGGTCGCAAGCTCGGCTTCGAGATTGCCGCCGAGCACGATATCGGTACCACGACCGGCCATGTTGGTGGCGATGGTCACCGCGCCGGGGCGGCCGGCCTGCGCGACCACGCTCGCCTCGCGCTCGTGCTGCTTGGCGTTCAGTACCTGATGGGGAATGTCATCCTTCTTCAGCAGCTCGGCCAGGTACTCCGAGGTCTCGATCGAGGTGGTGCCGACCAGGGCCGGCTGCCCGCGCTGCACGCAGTCGCGGATGTCCTCGATGATGGCCTTGAACTTGTCGGCCTGGGTGAGATAGACCAGATCCGGCGCATCCTTGCGGATCATCGGCTTGTGGGTCGGGATGACCACCACCTCGAGCCCATAGATCTGCAGAAACTCCGGCGCTTCGGTGTCCGCCGTGCCGGTCATGCCGGAGAGCTTCTTGTACAGGCGGAAGTAGTTCTGGAAGGTGATCGAGGCGACCGTCTGGTTCTCCTCGCGCACCGGCACGCCCTCCTTGGCCTCGATCGCCTGGTGCAGGCCGTCCGACCAGCGCCGGCCGGGCATGGTGCGCCCGGTGAACTCATCGACGATGATCACCTCGCCGCCGCGCACAATGTACTCCACGTCGCGCTTGTAGAGGGCGTGGGCGCGCAGGGCCGCGTTCAGGTGGTGCATCAGGCGGATGTTGGTCGCATCGTAGAGGCTCTCGCCCGCCTGCAGCAGACCGCTCTGCAACATCAGCTGCTCGACGTGCTCGTGGCCCTCCTCGGTCAGGTGCACCTGCTTGTCCTTCTCCTCCACGGAGAAGTCCCCCGGACCGTCCTCGACCTCCTGGCGCGTGAGGCGCGGCACGAGTTCGTTGATGCGCACGTACAGCTCGGTGCTCTCCTCGGCCGGACCGGAGATGATGAGCGGCGTGCGGGCCTCGTCGATCAGGATCGAATCGACCTCATCGACGATGGCATAGGCGAGGGTGCGCTGCACGCGCTCCTCGAGACTGAAGGCGAGGTTGTCGCGCAAATAGTCGAAACCAAACTCGTTGTTGGTGCCGTAGGTGATGTCGCAGGCGTAGGCGGCGCGCTTCTCCTCGGGCGTCTGCGCGTTCTTGATCACCCCGACGGTGAGGCCGAGAAACTGGTACACCGGCGCCATCCAGTCCGCATCGCGCTGCGCCAGGTATTCGTTGACGGTGACGACGTGCACGCCCTCCCCGGGCAGGGCATTCAGGTAGGCCGGGAGCGTGGCCACCAGCGTCTTGCCCTCGCCGGTGCGCATCTCGGCGATGTGGCCTTCGTGCAGGGCGATGCCGCCGATCAGCTGCACGTCGAAGTGGCGCATCCGCAACGTGCGCGCGGCCGCCTCGCGCACGACGGCAAAGGCCTCGGGCAGCAGCGCATTCAGGGTGGCGCCTTCGCGCAGGCGGGCGCGGAACTCCTCGGTCTTCGCCTTGAGCTGTTCGTCGCTGAGGGCCTGCAGCCCCGGTTCGAACCCTTTGGCGGCACGCACATAGCGCGTATAGCCGCGCAGGAGCCGGTCGTTCCGGCTGCCGAACACACGTTTCAGGGTATTGAGCAAGTTCAGATCCCGCTTCGCCATTCAGGAGTCGCACCGCGTGCGGTGCGACGGAGCCGCTTATTGTACGCACACGGCCTGCCCCGGACCTAATGGGTGGCTGCGCACGAAAAATCAAGCATCGGCGCCGAAAAATGCCAACTGCGACAGCCCGCGCACCGCGCCGTGTGGCACGGCGCTCGGATCCGGTCCCGTGTAGACTCGCTGCCATCGGTCCACGGCGCCAACGGATCAGATCATGGCCAGATTCACTCGCGGGCGCGGGCGCCCCGGGCGCACCCCGCTCGGGAAACCGTCCGCTCCGCGCCCCATCGCGGCGCTGCTCGCCCATCCCTCCACGCTGTTGGCGCGCATCGGCACCCAGTCGACACGCCAGCGGTTCTGGCACGACTGGCTCGCCGCCCATCTGCCCGAGGCACTGGCCGCGCATCTGTCGGGCATCACCGAGCGCGACGGCACGCTCACGCTGTTCGCCGAATCGAGTGCGTGGGCGGCGCGGTTGCGCTACGGGCTGCGCGACCTCGAGGCGCAGATCCGCGCGGCCGACAGCGCCGTCACGACCGTGACGGTGCGCGTGTTGCCGCGCACTTGAGGCTCAGGTGCCGAGCACCGCCGCCTGCACGTAGGATACGGGCGCCTCCTCGTAGGACTCGAAGGCTACCTCTTCCCAGGCGCTGGTGTCGGCAAGCAGCGCGCGCAGCAGCTTGTTGTTGAGTTCGTGCCCGGATTTGAAGCCGCTGAACTCCCCGATCAGCCCGTGACCGAGCAGATACAAATCGCCGATCGCATCGAGGATCTTGTGCTTGACGAACTCGTCCTCGTAGCGCAGCCCGTCTTCGTTCAGCACGCGGAAGTCATCGAGCACGATGGCGTTGTCGAGGTTGCCGCCGAGGGCGAGATTGCGCCGGCGCAACGACTCGAGGTCGCGCAGAAATCCGAAGGTGCGCGCCCGGCTGACTTCCTTCAGGAACGAGGTGGTGGAAAAATCCATCGAGGCGCGCTGCGCGTGCCGCTTGAACAGCGGGTGATTGAACTCGATCTCGAAGTTGACCTTGAAGCCGTCGAAGGGCGTGAACTCCGCCCACTTGTCCCCGTCCGTGACGCGCAGGCTCTTCTTGATGCGGATGAAGCGCTTGGGCGCGGGCTGCTCCTCGATGCCGGCCGATTGCAGCAGGAACACGAACGGTCCGGCGCTGCCGTCCATGATCGGCACCTCCGGGGCCGACAGTTCGACCACCGCGTTGTCGATGCCGAGCCCGGCGAACGCCGACAGCAGGTGCTCCACCGTCGAGACCCGCGCCGCGCCCCTGCACAACGTCGTGCCGAGCATGGTGTCGCCGACGTTCTCGGCATGAGCGCGCACCTCGGCGGGCGGCGGCAGATCGGTTCTGCGGAAGACCACGCCGGAGTCCGCGGGCGCCGGCCGCAGCGTCATCAGCACTTTCTTGCCGGTATGCAGACCCACGCCGGTTGCGCGAATCGCGTTTTTCAGGGTTCTTTGTCCAACCATGTGTCGTTTTTCTGCAAGTCGCGCGGGCCGCCCCGCCGAAGCGGACGGCCCCCTGAGCGGCGGGAATGGCCCGTTACCGTACCATAGCCGGCCCTTTTACTCCATGTCGCCAGGTCGCGCCATGTACCCGTGCGCAGGGGCGGCGAGACCCCGCCCCGCGCCGCCGGTGCGCCTCAGTCGGCCTGACGGCGCAGGAACGCCGGGATGTCGAGCAGGTCATCCGCGGGGATGTCCTGGCGCAGTCCGTCGCCCACCGCCCGCTGGCGCTGTACGGTCGGACGGTCGAGCTTGGCGTAGTCGCTGCTCGAGGGGGCGCCGCGACGCACCACGCGCATCGGCGGCTCGCTGCGCACATCGCGCGCCGCGTTCTCGCGCTCGCTGCGCGCGCCGATGGTCGGCCGCGCCATGCTCGGGACGACCGGCCGGCCGAGCCCGGTGGCCACCACCGTGACGCGCACCTGATTCGACATGTCCGGATCGATCACCGTGCCCACCACCACCGTGGCGTCCTCGGAGGCGAACTCCTTGACGATCAGACCCACTTCCTGGAATTCCCCGATCGACAGGTCCATCCCGGCGGTGACGTTGACCAGAATACCGTGCGCCCCGGCAAGGTTGATCTCCTCGAGCAGAGGCGAGGACACGGCGGCCTCGGCCGCCTGGCGCGCGCGGCCCTCGCCGCTCGCCGTGCCGGTGCCCATCATGGCCATGCCGGTCTCGGACATCACGGTGCGCACGTCGGCGAAGTCGACGTTGATCAGGCCCGGCCGGGTGATGAGCTCGGCGATGCCCTGCACCGCCCCCTGCAACACCTGATTGGCCGACTTGAATGCATCGAGGAGCGTGGTCTGTGCGCCGAGCACGGTGAGCAGCTTCTGATTCGGGATGGTGATGAGGGAGTCGCAGTACTTGCCGAGCTCGGCGATGCCGTGATCGGCGACGTGCGAGCGCTTGCCGCCTTCCATGTCGAAGGGCTTGGTCACCACCGCCACGGTGAGGATGCCCATCTCCTTGGCGACCTGCGCCACCACCGGTGCCCCGCCGGTGCCGGTGCCCCCACCCATGCCGGCGGTGATGAACAGCATGTCGCAGCCCTTGATCAGCTCGACGATGCGGTCGCGATCCTCCATGGCCGCCTGCCGGCCGACTTCCGGGTCGGCGCCGGCGCCGAGACCCTTGGTGATGTTGCTGCCGATCTGCAGGGCGGTCTTCACCTTGGCGTGCTTCAGCGCCTGCGAATCGGTGTTGATACACATGAATTCCACGCCTTCGATGCCGGCCGTCAGCATGTGCGCCACGGCGTTGCCGCCGCCGCCGCCGACACCGATGACCTTGATCACGGCGCTCTGGTTGTAGGCATCCATCAGTTCAAACATTGCACGCTCCTCGATGTTGGGCAAGTCGGATAGAAATTTTTTTGACGAATCGAAACACGCTCAGAAATTCCCCTGAAACCACGTCCGCATGCGCGCGAGCGTCGTCTTGGCGCTGCCGCCGCGCGCGTGGGTGCGGCGCACCGGCAGAAGGTTGTCGCGGGCGTAGAGCAGCAGGCCGACGCCGGTGGCATGCATGGGCGTGCGCACCACGTCGATGAGTCCCTGCACCTGCTGCGGCAGCCCCAGGCGCACCGGTAGATGAAACACCTCCTCGGCAAGCTCGACGGCCCCCTCCATGCGGGCGCTGCCGCCGGTGAGCACCACGCCGGCGACGATGAGTTCCTCGAAGCCGCTGCGGCGCAGCTCATCGCGCACCAGGGCGAACAGTTCCTCGTAGCGCGGCTCGACCACCTCGGCGAGCGTCTGGCGGGCGAGCCGGCGCGCCGGTCGCTCCCCGACGCTCGGCACTTCGATGGTCTCATCGGCGTTGGCGAGCTGAGAGAGCGCGCAGGCATAGCGGATCTTGATCTCCTCGGCGTGCTGCGTCGGGGTGCGCATGGACACGGCGATGTCGTTGGTGACCTGGTCGCCGGCGATCGGGATCACGGCGGTATGGCGGATCGCCCCCTCGGCAAACACCGCGATGTCGGTGGTGCCGCCGCCGATGTCGATCATGCACACCCCGAGATCCTTCTCATCGTCGGTGAGCACGGCGAAGCTCGAGGCGAGCTGCTCGAGCACCACGTCCTCGACTTCCAGTCCGCAGCGCTTGATGCACTTCTCGATGTTCTGCGCGGCGCTCTCGGCGCCGGTGACGATGTGCACCTTCGCCTCCAGGCGCACCCCGGACATGCCGATCGGATCGCGGATGCCTTCCTGACCGTCGACGATGAACTCCTGCGGCAGCACATGCAGGATCTTCTGATCGGCCGGAATCGCCACCGCGCGGGCCGCGTCGATCACGTGCTCGACGTCCCCGGGGGTGACCTCGCGGTCGCGGATCGCCACCACGCCGTGCGAGTTGAGACTGCGCACGTGGCTGCCGGCGATGCCGGCGAAGACCGCATGGATCTCGCAGCCGGCCATCAGCTCCGCCTCTTCCACGGCGCGCTGGATCGACTGCACCGTGGACTCGATGTTGACGACCACGCCCTTTTTCAGACCGCGCGAGGGCTGTGAGCCGATGCCGAGCACCTCGATGGCGCCGTTCGCCCCCACTTCCCCGACGAGCGCGAGCACCTTGGAGGTGCCAATATCGAGGCCGACAATCAGATCTCGGTCGGTTCGCTTTCGCATCTCGGCCTCCTATACCGCCGGCACGCCGGGGCGCCAGCCAATGGCAAAACCGTTCATGTAACGCATATCCACATAGGCAATTGAGCTCGCCCGGCGCCTGACGATGGCCAGGGCGATATTGACGAAGCGGTCGAAGCGCACGCTCACATCGGAGCGGCCGAGCCGCACGCGGATGCCATCGTTCAGCGTGAACTTCCACGCTCCGCGCGCGCTCATCGTCAGCGCGGCAATGGAGAAACCCGTGGGCGCGAGGCGCCCGCGCATGGCGAGATAACGGCGCATCACCTGCCGGCTGCTGTCCGGCGGTCCGGACAGACGGGCGAGCGCGGCCGGCGGATCGGCCAGGCCGCGGACGAACACCGTGCCGGCGCGGTTGATCAGCGCATGGCCATCCCAACAGGCCACGGCGGTCTGGGTACGGATCCGCACCGCCAGCGCATCCGGCCACAGCCGCCGCACGCTCACCGCCGCAACCCACGGCAGCGCCGCCACCGCCGCACGCACCCGCTGCAGGTTCACCGTGATCAGCCCCG
This sequence comes from Pseudomonadota bacterium, assembly GCA_021822385.1. GTDB lineage: Bacteria > Pseudomonadota > Gammaproteobacteria > Steroidobacterales > Steroidobacteraceae > 13-2-20CM-66-19. The sequence goes on along the minus strand of JAKARC010000041.1, from coordinate 631 downwards.
AGCCGCGGGCGACGCGGGCAACGGCCCGCTCGACCGCGTACGGCGACACGTGACGAAACGCGCCCGTCACGCGCACGACGCGAATGGGCCGATCGAGCGCCCACAGCACCCCACAGAAGGCCACGACCATGAGCGCGGTACCGAGCAGCCGGCGCAGGAGGCGCCGCGGGCGCGCCGGGCCGCTCGCGCGCGCGCGTCGTGTGCCGGACGCCCGGCTCATGGGCGCGCCTCGGTTGCGCCGGCCGTGCGACGCGTGAAACTGGTCTCGAGCACCCGCCAGACCAGCTCATCGAAGTCGATGCCGGCGGCCCGGGCGGCCTTGGGCACCAGCGAGTGGTCGGTCATGCCGGGCACGGTGTTGATTTCGAGCAGCAGCGGCCGGCCGCTCGCGTCCACCATGAAGTCGGCCCGCCCCCAGCCCTCGGCGCCCACGGCGGCGAAGGCCGCGCGCGCGAGGTTGGCCAGATGCCGCTCAGCCGGCGCCGACAGACCCGAGGGACAGAAATAGCGCGTGTCGTCGCGCTGATATTTCGCCGCGTAATCGTAGAAATGGCCCGGGGTCTCGATCCGGATCGACGGCAACGCCGCGCCCTGCAGCAATGCCACCGTATACTCCGCGCCGCTCACCCAG
>JAKARC010000005.1 GCA_021822385.1 Pseudomonadota bacterium | reverse complement strand
GCGTCAGCTCCGCTTGCTTCTGCTCGTTCATCGTTCGCCCTCGCCATGCGGCCACTCGCCGCGGCACAGAGCATCGGCCGCTCAGATCAAAGCCGGAAGAACGGGGATGCCGGAGTCCTTACAAGTATATTGAAAGCTAATTATCTCAATGTATATAATAAAAACGGTGATAATGAGCATTGACGCCACCCGGTGACCCTGCCCATGAGCGATGCGCGCATACGCCAGCTGGGATTTCTGCTCAAGGACGTCAGCCGCCGCTATACGCGCCGATTCGAGGAGCGGGCCCAACGGCTTGGACTCACGCTGCCGCAATGTCGGGTGCTGATTCACCTGGAGAGCGACCCGGGCGTGAGCCAGAAGCGCCTCGCCGAGCTCGCGGAGCTCGATCCGATGACCCTGGTGCGCATCCTGGATCGCATGGAGGCGGATGGCTGGGTGCAGCGGCGCTTCGATCCGGCGGATCGGCGCGCACACACCCTGTGGTTGACCCCCGCCGCCGCAACCGTGCGCGAGAAGATCTGGCGGCTCATCGGCGCGACGCGCGCGGAGATGCTGCAGGGACTGTCAGCCGAGGAACGTACCGCGCTCGTGGGATTGCTCGAGCGCGTGCACGCCAATCTGCATGCGTTGCCACCCTTGCCGGAGGACAGCGCCGAACACGAGGAGCGTGCCGATGAGTGATCCGCAGCCGAGCGTCGCGGCGGCGCCGGCCGCCCCACCCGCCGTGCGTCCGCTCGGCGCCCGACTGCGGCCACTGCTGCTCTGGGGTGTGCCGTTGGTCGTCGGTGCGGTAGCACTCTATTTTTACCTGACCAGCGGCATTTACATCTCGACCGAAGACGCCTATCTGCGGGCGGCACAGGTGGCGATCAGTGCCGATGTGTCGGGCCGGGTGGTGGCGCGCTATGTGCGCGACAACGAGCCGGTGCGGCGCGGGGAGGTGCTCTTCCGTCTCGACCCGCGTCCGTTTGTCATTGCCGTGCAGGCGGCCCGGGCGAGGCTGGCGGCGGCGCGGCTCGCCGTCGAGTCCCTTGAGGCGGATTATCGGGCCGGTCTTGCCGCGCTGGCCTCGGCCGAGAGCGAGCGCGCCTACGCCGAGCGCGAGTATCGGCGCCAGATGCGATTGCTCAGGATCGGCGTGTCGTCCAAGTCCCGATTCGACCGTGCGCAGCTTGCCCTGCAACAGGCGCGGCAAGGCGTGCTCGCGGCGCACGAGCGGATCCTGGCGGTGCTGGCCCGCTTAGGCGGCAGTCCTGATATTCCCATACGCCGCCATCCGCAGGTTGCCGCAGCGCAGGCGGCGCTCAACCGTGCGCTGCTCAACCTGTCCTACACGACCGTGCGGGCGCCCATGGACGGTATCGTCACCGAAGTGCAGCACTTCCAGGTCGGTGATTATCTGCCGCGTGCAGCCAAGGCCTTCGTGCTCGTCTCGACGCACGATGTGTGGATTGCCGCGGATTACAAGGAAGATGAACTCGCCAATGTGCGCCCGGGCGAGAAGGCCACGGTGACCATCGACGATTATCCGGGTCGGACCTTTCACGCCGTCGTCGCAAGCATCACCCCGGGCACCGGCGCGCAGTTCGCCATCCTGCCGCCGCAGAACGCGACCGGCAATTGGGTGAAAGTGGTGCAGCGGCTCGATGTGCGGCTGCGGCTGCTCGGCGCGCTGCCGCCGGTGCGCTCGGGGCTGAGCGCGGAAGTGACGATCGACACCCGCTCCGGGCCGCCGCCAGCCGCGGCGCACCTGCGCGCGGGACATGCGGGCGCCGCCACGTCATGAGCGGCCCCGGCCACGGCGCTCATCCGCACCGCATTCCCATCACCATCGCGGTGACGCTCGCAACGGTGCTGCAGTCGGTCGATATCACGATCGCGAACGTCGCGCTGCCGCATATCGGCGGCAGCATGGGGGCAACGCTGGTGCAGATGGACTGGGTGCTCACCTCGTACATCGTCGCGGCGGCAATTGCCACCCCGCTGTCCGGCTGGCTCGCCGGCCGCTACGGGCGCAAGAGCATCCTGCTGACCGCGGTGATCGGTTTCACCGTGAGTTCGGCGCTGTGCGGGCTCGCGCAGTCGATCAGTGAGATCGTGCTGTTCAGACTCATGCAGGGCGCATTCAGCGCCGCGCTGGTGCCGCTGTCGCAGGCGGTGCTGCTCGACATCAACCCGCCCGAGCGCCATGGCCGGGCGATGGCGCTGTGGGGCCAGGGCGTGGTGCTCGGCCCGATGCTCGCGCCGGTGCTCGGCGGCTGGCTCACCGACAGTTACAGCTGGCGCTGGGTGTTCTACGTCAACGTGCCGTTTGGCATTCTTGCCGCTGTGCTCATCGTGCTCTACATGCGCGAGACCGAGAAGCGTCAGTCGAAATTCGACTTCTTCGGCTTCGCCGCCCTGAGTCTGGCGGTCGGGGCGCTGCAGATTCTGCTCGATCGCGGCTCGCTGAAGGACTGGTTCGGCTCGACCGAGATCTGGATCGAGGCGGCCGTGGCGCTGCTGGGTCTTTACTGGTTCCTGGTGCATACCTTCACGACACGCGAGCCGTTCGTCAGTCCGCGGCTGTTTCGCGACCGTAACTTCAGTACGGGCAACTTCCTGATGCTCATCATCAGCATGGTATTGTTCGCAACGCTCGCGCTGCTGCCGCCGCTGATGGAGGATCTGCTCGGTTACCCGGTGCTCACCGCCGGTATCGCCATGGCGCCGCGCGGCATCGGCAGTTTCATCGCCATGTTCCTCGCCGGACGGCTCATCGGACGCGTGGATTCGCGTGTCTTGATTGCCGTCGGTCTTGGGATCGCCGGTGTTTCGCTTTGGACCATGGCCGACAATTTCTCCCTGCAGATGCCGCAGACGCTGATCTGGAGCGAGACCCTGGTCCAGGGTTTCGGCATCGGCTTGACCTACGTGACGCTGACCACGGTGGCTTTCGGCACGCTTGCCCGCCACGACCGTTCCGAAGGTACCTCGATCTTCAACCTGCTGCGCAACATCGGCAGCAGCGTCGGCATTGCCGGTACGAGTGCGATTCTCACGCACAACGTGCAGGTCATACACGAAAGCCTGGTGTCCCACATCGTCCCGTACGGCGGGCAGATCGTGTTGCATGCGCCGTTCAGCTGGACGTCCGTCTTCGGTCTGTCGGCGCTCAACGCGCTGGTGCGGCAGCAGGCGGCCATGATCGCCTACAACGATGATTTCAAGCTCATGGGTGTCATGACGCTGGCGGTGGTGCCTCTGGTGCTGCTGCTCCGCCCGAGCCGGGCCCGCAATACCGAAGAAGCGGTGGTCATGGAATGAGCGTATGAGACACACGCGCGCTCGCCTGAGCCATTTTCGGTACGCGCTGGCGCTCAGTGCGCTGCTGCTCGCCGGCTGCAGCGTCGGGCCCGTGTTCCGGCGTCCGCCCGTGCCGACGCCGCTGCACTACCGCTCGCCAGGGGCGCCGGCCGTGGGCGCCGGCGGAGTGCCGGCCCGTTATCGGCAGCGGACGATTCTCGGGGCAGGGCCGGGTGGGCGGTGGTGGCATCTATTTCACTCCCGCCAACTCGATGCGCTCATCGGGCAGGCCCTGGCCGACAATCACGACGTGGCGGCGGCCGAGGCGTCGTTGGCGGAGGCGCGTCAGGGCGTGCGTATCGCCTCCGCAGCGCGCTACCCGCAGATCATGGGTGGCCTCGGCACCGGGCGGCAAAAATACGGAGCGGCATTCCTCGGACCCGAATATTTTCCGCCGTTTACCTACTTTGAGGGCGGCATCAGCGTTTCCTATCAGCTCGACTTCGTGGGTGCGACGCGGGATTCCATCGCGGAGCAGCACGCGCTCGCGCAATACCAGCGCAGCGAACTCGCGGCCACGCGGCTGGTGCTGAGCGGACAGGTGGCGTCCGCGGCGGTCATGATTGCCGGCGCACGTGCGCAAATCCACGCCGTGGATGGTTTGCTCGGCGCCGATCGCACCACTCTCGCCCTGGTGCGCAAGGCGGTCGCGGCCGGTTCCGTGCCGCGCCTCGATGTGCTCGCGGCACGTGCGCAGCTCGCCAGCGACGCCACGCTCCTGCCGCCTCTGTATCAGCAGCTGGCCGTGGCGCGCCATATGCTCGCGGCACTGCTCGGACGTGTGCCGGCCGAGTGGCACCGACCGGATGTGACCTTCAGGGAACTCGTGCTGCCGCGGCGCGTGCCGGTGAGCCTGCCCTCGCGATTGCTGCTGCGCCGTCCCGACATTCTCGCGGCGCAGGCCGAGCTGCGCGCGGCCACCGCGGCCGCCGGTATTGCCACGGCCAATCTGTATCCGCGCATCGAGCTCACCGGCACATGGGCGCAGGAAGGCCTCGAGCCCGGGCAACTGTTCAACGCCAGCTCGACGGCCTGGTCGCTGATCGCGGGACTGACCGCGCCACTGTTCGACGGCGGCCGCTTGCATGCCGAGCGGCGCGCGGCGCTCGATGCGCTACGGGTGCGGGCCGACCTGTATCAACAGGTGGTCGTGAACGCATTCGAACAGGTTGCCGACGCGCTCGATGCTCTGCAGCACGACGCGCAGCTGCGTGCCGGCGAGGCGCGCGCGCTGGTGCTGTCCCGCCGCCGCCTGAGGCTCGAGCGGGCCAGCTACCGCGCCGGTAATTCCGGTCTGCTGCCCGTTCTCGATGCGCAGCGTCAGCGCGAGCGTGCCAAGCTCGGCGTGCTGCGTGCCGAGCAGCGCCAGTATCTCGACACCATCCGGCTGCTCCTCGCGGCCGGGGGGCGCGTCACGTCGCGGGCAGGGGCCGCCTCTTCTCGTTTGCAATAAGGCGCGGAGCCGTCCGCCAACGACGGCGGCGAGTTTGCAATAGGGATTCACCGCAAAGCCCGCCGCGTGCTACGTATTTCTGCGCATATCGTCCCTACACTATGCTGGCTCGGGCTCGGCACCGCGGTGCCGGTCGGCCCCGGGTCATGCGGCCTCACCCGATCGGTAGAGTGGATCGGAGCCGTGATGCGAGTACAGTGTCCCGGGTCGATGTCGCGCAGGCGCTACGACGGCGGGGCACTGCGCCCAGTTTCTACTCGAGGTGGACTGAGATGATCAACGGAACCGTGGTCGATCTGTCTCGCGCGCAGTTTGCGACCACCGCCCTGTATCACTTCCTGTTTGTCCCGCTAACCCTGGGCTTGAGCTTCCTGCTCGCCGCGATGGAGACGGTCTACGTCACCACCGGCAACGCCATCTATAAGGACATGGCGCGGTTCTGGGGCAAGTTGTTCATGATCAATTTTGCGCTCGGCGTGGCCACGGGCTTGACCATGGAGTTCGAGTTCGGCACCAACTGGTCGTTCTACTCGAGCTTCGTCGGCGACATCTTTGGCGCGCCGCTCGCCATCGAGGGTCTGATGGCCTTCTTCATGGAATCGACCTTTGTGGGTCTGATGGTGTTCGGCTGGGAGCGCCTGTCCAAGGGCCGGCACCTGGCTGTAACGTGGCTGGTGGCGTTTGGTTCGAGCCTCTCGGCCCTGTGGATTCTGGTCGGCAACAGCTTCATGCAAGACCCGCACGGCGCAGTCTTCGACCCCTTCACGATGCGCTTGCAGCTGATCAGTTTCAGCAAGCTCATATTCAATGCCGATGCGCAGTCGAAGTTCGTGCATACCGTCGTCGCCGGCTACGTCACCGGGGCGATTTTTGTCGCCGGTGTCAGCGCGTACTATCTGCTGCGCAAGCGGCACGTTGCACTCGCCAAGCGTTCGTTCCGCATGGCCGTATTGTTCGGTGTGCTGGCCAGCATCGGCGTGATCACGCTCGGGGATGCGCTCGGCCTGGTCGATGCGCGCGTGCAGCCGACCAAGCTTGCCGCCATGGAGGGGCTGTGGAAGCAGCAGTCGGCTCCCATGCCGTTCAATCTCATCGCCTTCCCGAGCCAGTCCGAGCAGAAGAACCTGTTCGCGCTGCAAGTACCCGATCTGCTCTCGCTCCTGGTGACCCATTCCCTCACGGGCACGGTTCCGGGGATCGATGTCCTCGAGCGACGCGCGGAGCGCAAGATCGAGCTCGGCATCCCCGCAGTGCGCGCCCTGCACGTGCTGGCGCGGGATCCGACCAACGCGGCGGCGCTGGCGCAATTCGATGCGCATCGCAAAGATCTTGGTTACGGCTTTCTCTTGCAGCGCTATGCGCCCACGCTGCGGCACGTGACCCCGGCCGAGGTGAAGGCGGCCGCGCGCGACACGATTCCGGAGGTGGCCGCGGTGTTCTGGGCCTTTCGGGTGATGGTGGGATTGGGTCTGCTGATGCTGACCTACTTCGTGCTCGCCACACTGTATTCGCTGCGCAACACCGTGCAGGACAAGGAGTGGTTGCTGAAGGCGTCGGTGTGGATGATCCCGGCGCCGTTCCTCGCCAATGAATGCGGCTGGGTGCTCGCCGAACTCGGCCGCCAGCCGTGGACGGTGTTTGACGTGCTGCCGACGTGGATGAGCGTCTCGACGCACAGCGTGTCCTACATGATCTTCTCCCTGATCGGATTCGCCGTGCTCTATATGATTTTCATCGTCATCGAGCTGTATCTCATGGTGCGCGCCATCCGGCTCGGACCGACCGAGCCGGGCAGGCCGAGCCTCGCTGGTGGCGCGGTTCCGGTCGGCGCGTATGGCCGCCGGTGGGAGGGCTGACCCATGCAACTCTACGCAACCGTGCAGGTGATCTGGTGGCTGCTGCTCGGGGTGCTGCTCACCGGGATTGCCGTGATGGTCGGCATGGATATGGGCGTCGGGACGATTCTGCGCTACGTTGGCCGGACTGATCTGGAGCGCCGCGTGCTGCTCAACATCATCGGTCCGCATTGGGAAGGTAACCAGGTGTGGTTCATCCTCGGCGGCGGAGCGGTTTTCGCGGCATTTCCGCTGATCTATGCGACGGCGTTCTCGGGATTCTACGTGGTGATGTTGTTGCTGCTGTGGACCATGATCCTGCGTCCGATCGGCTTCGAATACCGTAGTCAGATTGAACGGCCCGCGTGGCGCAACGCTTGGGACTGGGCGTTGCTGGTGAGCGGCGCGGTGCCGATGATCGTGTTCGGGGCGGCCTTCGGCAATCTGTTGCACGGCGTTCCGTTTCACTTTTCGTGGGATCTGACATCGTTCTACACCGGCAGTTTCTTGGGGCTGCTCAACCCCTTTGCTCTCTTGTGCGGTGTGCTCGCATTGTCGCTCGCGGTGATGATGGGCGCTTTGACGGTGATGAATGGCGCCAGTGGGGTCCTGCTGCAGCGCGCCCGCGGCCTGGTGCAGGCGGCCGCCGGTGTGGCCGTGGCGCTGTTCCTCATCGGCGGCGTCTGGGTCGATGCGTTGCCCGGATACCGGTTGCTCGCCAGCCCCGGCCCCGGTGTGCCGCAGACGCCGCTCGAACAGAGCGTGGTGAGGCTACCGGGTGCTTGGCTGACGAATTTCGCTGCCCATCCGCTGTTGTGGCTGCTGCCGGTCGTGGGCTGTGCGGGGATGATCGGGGCTGCGCTCGCGGCGCGTGCCGGCAGATCCCACCTTGGCTGGTGGGCCGGGGCGCTCGCCTGGGTGGGCGTCATGGGTACCGCCGGCGCGGCGCTGTTTCCCTTCATGCTGCCCTCGAGCACCGATCCGTCGATGAGCCTGACGCTGTGGAATTCGAGCTCGAGCCCCGACACTCTGCTGTGGATGGCGGGTTTCGCCGCGGTGTTTATCCCGCTGATCGTGTGGTACACGAGCTGGGCATTCTGGGTGATGCGCGGGAAGGTCAGCGCCGCGAAGATCGAGAGCGGCGATGACCATGCGTATTGATCGGCACTGAGCGACGGATGCCACGCCGACGCCAGGATGAAAAACTCTTGAGGACAGACCGATGCGTATGTTTCTCTTCTTTCTTCTGTTCATGTTTCTGGCCGTGATCGTCCTGCTTCTGACGGTGCTGCTCGGCGCGCGCGGGGCTTGGTACTTCGCCTGGATGATCGGCACCGTGATGCTCGTGCTGATCAGCGCGCTCGGCGGCGCGCTGCTCGATGCGCAGGAGGCGCACGCCGCTGCGGACGGGCATCAGCAGCCCTGAGCGGACCGGAGCAAGTGCCAGCTGCGGAGTTGGCCGCAACTCCGGCTGCGCCGCCGGCGATCGATCCGGCCAAGGCGTGGTTGCGCCGTGCGGCACGGCAGCTGCGCGCGCCGCTGACGCGCGTAGCGCTCCTCAGCAGCGCGCAGACGCTCGTCCTGGTGGCACAGGCGTGGCTGTTGGCCGGGATACTCGCCGCGGCGGTGTTCGCGCACGCGCCGCTTGCGCGCCTGTGGCCGCAAATCATGGTGCTGGTGCTGCTCGCGCCGGTACGCTTCGTCCTCGGTGTCGCGGCGCGCGGTACCGCCCATGGCGCGGCGCAGCGCCTGGCCGATGCGTTGCGCGCGCGCATGCTGCGCAGTGCGCAGGCGCTGGGATCCTACCGGCTGCAGGAGCACTCGAGCGGCGATCTGATCACGCAGCTCGTCGATGGGATCGATGCGGTATTGGCGTATTTCGCGCGCTACCTGCCGCAGGCGCTCGGCGCGGTCGTGATTCCGGCGGTGCTGCTGCTGTTTGTATTTCGGGCCGACTGGCTCTCGGGCCTGATTCTGCTGCTGACGGCGCCGTTGATTCCGCTGTTCATGACCTTCGTGGGGCATGCTGCGGAGCAGGCGAGCGAGCGCCGCTACACGCAGTTGCGGCGGCTCGGCGCGGCTTTCATCGAGGCATTGAGCGGGCTCGTCACGCTGCGCCTGCTCGGCGCGGCGGAGCGATTCGCGCAGCGCCTGGACGAGGACGGGGAGGCCTACCGCGCGCTCACCATGCAGGTGTTGCGGGTTGCGTTTCTCTCAGCGCTCGTGCTCGAGTTCTTCGCCATGGTCAGCATCGCCATGGTTGCGGTGCTGATCGGCTTTCGGCTGCTGTGGGGGGAGCTGCCGCTGCGCGCGGGCCTGTTCGTGCTGCTGTTGGCGCCGGAGCTGTATCTACCGCTGCGCGCACTTGGGGCGCTGCGCCATACCCGCATGGATGCCGTGGCCGCCGCGCGCCGCCTCGCGCTGCTCGATACGCTCGGCGCCCAGGAGCGGCCGCGCCCGGGTGCGATGCCGGTGCGTCTCGAGCGGGCGCCCGAGGTGGTCATCGACCGGGTCTGTTACATGCATACGGGAGGGCGCGCGGCGCTGAGGGAGTGCAGCGCGGTGCTGCGCGCCGGGCGCATCACCGCGCTGGTCGGAGCCACCGGGGCCGGCAAGAGCACGCTGCTCAGCCTCCTGCTCGGCTTCGCCGTGCCCGACAGTGGCACCATCCGTGTCGAGGGCGTTGACCTGACGAGACTGGATCTCGAGCGCTGGCGCGAGCAGGTGGCGTGGGTGCCGCAGCGGCCGCATATCTTCGAGGGCACCGTACGCGAGAACGTGCGCATGGCCGCGCCACAGGCCGATGCAGCCGCACTCGAGCGGGCCGCCGCAGACAGCGGCTTGGCGGCGGTGTTGACGCGTCTGCCGCGGGGCTGGGATACGCCGCTCGGTGAGCGGGGCCTCGGCCTCTCGGGTGGGGAGCTGCAGCGTCTGGCGTTGGCACGCGCCCTGTTGCGCGAGCGCGCCCGGGTGTGGTTGCTCGATGAACCTACGGCGCATCTCGATGCCTTCAGTACGCGCGCCGTGGAGAGCATGATCCGTGCGGTGGCGGCCACACGCACAGTCGTGCTCGTCGCGCATCGCTTGAGCGCGGCGCGATCGGCCGACTGGGTCGCGGTCATGAGTGACGGGCGAGTGATCGAACAGGGCGTGCCGTCGGCATTGGCGGACACCGCGGGCGCCTATGCGGACTTGTTGCAGGCGGAGCAGTCATGAACGACGCGCCCATCGGGCTGTCGCCGCAGATCCCGGATCCACCGCCGGGCCTCTCGGGACGCGCGCTCGTACGGCGCCTGCTCGCGCGCCTCGCACCGCAGCGCGCATGGATGGCGGGCGGCGTGGCGCTCGCGCTCCTCGCCGCCGTGGCGGCCATTGGACTGATGGCGCTCTCGGGCTGGTTCATCGCAGCGATGGCCGTAGCTGGGGCAACCGGCGCGGCCATCAATTACTACACCCCCGCCGCGGCCATTCGCGCCTGTGCCCTGGCACGCAGCGGCGGACGTTACGGCGAGCGTGTCGTCACGCACGAGGCGACCTTACGCGGCCTCGCGGGATTGCGCGCTTGGCTGTTTCGGCGCTTGATTCCGCTTGCGCCCGCCCGACTGTCGGCGCTGCGCAGCGGGGAACTGTTCGCGCGGTTGCGCGCCGACATCGATGCGCTCGAGCAATTCTATCTGACCGTGTTGGTGCCGTCCGTGGTGGCCGCGGGTGCCGTGGTCGTGGTGCTGGCGCTCTGCGCACTGGTGCTGCCGGCGGCTGTGCCGATGCTGTTGCTCGGCGTGGTGCTTGCCGGAGTGTTGCTGCCGCTGTGGATTCGCCGGCGGGCGCAGCGCGATGCGGCCGAGTCAGTCACCGAGGCGGCGCTGTTGCGGGGACAGCTGTTGGATGCGGTGCGCGGCCACGACGATCTGCTCGCCTGGGGCGAGGTGTCCGCGCATGCCGGACGCATCGATGCGCTGGCGGAACGACTGGGTCGCCGGCGCAGCCGCATCGAGCGGTGGCAGGCCATTGGTGGCGGACTCGCCGGGATGCTGGCGCAGCTTACGCTTGTGGTGGTGCTGGTCGTGGCGGTGGCTGCGCTGCGCAGCGGCGCTCTGGCGCCGGCGTCTCTGGTGATGCTGGCGCTGCTGACACTGGCGCTGTTCGAGGTGATTGCACCGCTCCCCGAGGCGCTCGGACAGTGGCATGCGACGCTGCGCGCGGGGGCGAGAGTGTTTATGCTGGCCGACCTGCCGGCTCCGTTCGTCGAGCCGCAGCGCAGCGCGCCCGTGCCGGCCGCTCCCGCCATCGCCTTTCAGAACGTGCGCTTGCGCTACAGTGACGACGCTCCGTGGGCGCTCGACGGAGTCGATCTCGCGCTGCCGGCCGGGACACGCCTGGCGGTGGTCGGGGCCTCGGGCGCGGGCAAGAGCTCCCTGCTCGCGGCGCTCCTGAAACTCTATCCGGTGCAGGATGGCGGCGTGCTGTTCGGCGGACAACCGCTCGCGGCGCTGCACGGGGATGCGCTGCGTCGGCGCATTGCGGTCATTGCGCAACAGACCACGCTCTTCAATGCGTCGTTGCGCGAGAATCTATTGCTGGCCGCACCCGCCGCCGAGGCGGCCGCGCTCGCGCGCGCCGTCCACCTGGCCCAGTTGGAGGCATTCGTGGCCGCGCTTCCGCAGGGCTATGACACTGTGCTCGGGGAGGCGGGCGCGCAGGTCTCCGGCGGCGAGGCCCGCCGCATCGCCATTGCCCGCGCGCTGCTGCAGGATGCGCCCGTGCTCGCGCTCGATGAGCCGACCGAAGGTCTGGATGCGCGCACCGCGCGCGATCTGTACGCCGCGCTTGCCACTGCTGCCCGCGGCAGGACGGTGTTGCTCATCACCCATCGGGTGGGTGGACTCGCCGCGCTGGTGGACGAGGTCGCGGTGATGGAGCGGGGACGCATCGTCGCGCGCATGCCCGTGCATGAGTACGTCGCCCGCGAGCGTGATTGCTGATCCCCTCGGCGCGCGCAAACACACGCGCCGATACAACACCGCAAAAATTGATCACGGTCAAGCGCTGCGCCATGCGGCGCGATAGCGTGCGCTGCAATGGCATTTCACGATCTTCGCGGGTTTCTTGCGCAGCTCGAGGCGCAGGGTGATCTGCGCCGCATCACTCGCCCGGTCAGCCCGCAGCTCGAGAGCACCTCGTTCTGTCTGCGCGCGCTGCGCCGCGAGGGTCCGGCGCTGCTGTTCGAGCGGCCGGTGGGCTCCGGGCATGCGTTGCTCGGCAACCTCTTCGGCCACCGGCGCCGGATCGAGGCGGCCCTTGGCCGTGAGCGGGCCGGGTCGCTGCGCGAGCTCGGTGAGCTGCTCGCGGCGCTGAAGGAGCCGCACTGGCCGGCGACGGTGCGCGAGGCGCTGGCCAGTTGGCCGCAGTTCGCGCAGCTCGCGCACGTCGCGCCACGCCGGGTAACGCACGCGCCGTTCCAGGAACACGTCCTCGGCGGCAGTGAGCTCGATCTGGGGCTCCTACCGATTCAAAAATGCTGGCCGGACGATGCGGCGCGGCTGATCACACTCGGTCTCGTGGTCACGCGCGGCACGCGTAAGACGCGTCAGAATGTCGCCGTCTATCGCCAGCAACTGCTCGAGCGCAACCGGCTGATCATGCGCTGGCTGGCGCATCGGGGCGGGGCGGGGGATTATGCCGACTGGCAGGCCGATCGGCCGCTCGAGCCGTTCCCGGTGCTGATTGCGATCGGCGTTGATCCTGCGACGCTGCTCGCGGCGGCCGCGCCCATTCCGGACAGCCTTTCCGAGTACGAGTTCGCGGGGCTGCTGCGCGGTGAGCGCAGCGCTGTCGTGCGCGGTGCGCTGACCGGTCTCGATGCGCCCGCCGGCGCCGAGATCGTCCTCGAGGGTTTCATCCGGCCGGGCGACACCGCCGTCGAGGGACCCTTCGGCGATCACACCGGCTACTACAATTCGCAGGCGTCCTTTCCGGTGGTCACGCTCGAGCGGATGTATCTGCGCGCCGGCGCCATCTATCAGGGCAGCTACATGGGACGGGCGCCGCACGATGAGCCGTCGGTGATGGCGATGGCGTTGAATGAGCTGTTCGTACCAATTCTGCGGCGCATTTTTCCCGAGGTCGTCGACTTCCATCTGCCGCCCGAGGCTTGCTCGTACCGCTTGGCCGTGGTCAGTATCCGCAAGCAGTATCCTGGTCACGCACGCCGCATCATGCTCGGCATCTGGTCCTATCTGCGTCAATTCACCTACACGAAATTCGTGATCATCACGGATGAGGACATCGATGTGCGTAACTGGCAAGACGTGATCTGGGCCGTCGTCACCCGCGTCGACCCGGCGCGCGATGCGCTGCTGCTCGAGAACACGCCGGTGGATTACCTTGATTTTGCCAGTCCCGTCAGCGGACTCGGCTCCAAGCTCGGCCTCGATGCGACCCACAAATGGAGTGCCGAGAGCGCCCGGCAGTGGGGCCGGCCCATCCGCCTGGATGCCGCGGTGGAACAGCGGGTCGATGCCTTGTGGCGGGAGTGCATCGGCGATGCCTGAGGCGCCTGCACTCGAGCTCGTCTGTCCCGCCGGATCGTTGCCGGCGTTGCGCGCGGCCGTGGACAATGGTGCCGACGCGGTCTACCTCGGTCTGCGCGATGGGCTCAACGCGCGCAATTTTCCCGGCCTGAATTTCACGCTCGAGGATGTGCACCGCGGCATCGAGTATGCGCACGGCCGCGGGGTACGCGTCTTCGTCGCGCTCAACGTCTATCCCCAACCGAGTCGCTGGCCGGCGGCTACCGCGGCGGTCGATGCCGCCGCCGCCGCCGGTGCCGACGCGGTGATTCTCGCCGATCCGGGTTTGCTCGCGTACGCCGCCGAACGTCACCCACAGCTCGACCGTCATCTGTCCGTGCAGGCCTCGGCCAGCAACTGGCGCGCGCTCGAGTTCTACCGGCAGCGTTTCGGGGTGCGCCGCGCTGTGTTGCCGCGCGTGTTATCTCTCGCGCAAGTGCGCCGGATCATCGAGCGGGTCAAGCTCGAGATCGAGGTGTTCGGCTTCGGTAGTCTGTGCATCATGGTGGAGGGACGCTGCGCGCTGTCGGCGCATGTGACGGGCGAGTCTCCCAATACGCACGGGGTGTGTTCGCCGGCGCACGCGGTACGCTGGCAGGAGTTGCCGCAGGGCCGCGAGGTGCGTCTCAGCGGGGTGCTGATCGACGCCTTCGCCCCGGGCGAGCCGGCGGGTTATCCGACGCTGTGCAAGGGACGTTTCGAGGTGCTCGGCACACGCATGCATGCACTCGAGGAACCGACCAGCCTGAGTGTGCTCGAGGTGCTGCCGCAACTGCTGGCTGCCGGTGTCAGCGCCCTGAAAGTCGAGGGGCGCCAACGCAGCCCTGCCTATGTGGCGCAGGTGACCCGCGCGTTGCGTCTCGCGCTCGACAGTGCGCGCCGCGATCAGGCGCGCTATCGTGCGCCAAGCGCCAGCGCTGCGGCGCTCGATCGGCTCGCCGAGGGCCATACCCACACCCTTGGGGCCTACAGCCGGCCCTGGCACTGATGGCATGAACACATGAAGCTCGCGGTCGGTCCGCTGCTGTACTTCTGGCCGCGCCCGCAGGTGTTCGCGTTCTATCGTGCGCTGGCGTGTCAGCCCGTCGACTGCGTCTATCTCGGTGAAGTCGTGTGCTCGAAGCGGCGCGCGTTGCACTGGCGCGAATGGGCCGCGATCGCGCGCGAGCTCACCGCGGCCGGCAAGGAGGTGATCGTGTCGACTCTGGCGCTCATCGAGGCGGAGTCGCAGCTCGCCGTGCTCACTCGCATCGCGCAGGGACCGGTGACCCTCGAGGCGAACGACATGGCGGCGGTACAGCTTGCCGACGGCCGGCCGTTTGTCATCGGACCGCATCTGAACGTCTACAACGGCAGGACTCTGCGGCTGCTGGCCGACCTCGGCGCGCGGCGCTGGGTGGCACCGCTCGAGCTCGATTCCGCGGCGGTTGCCGGCGTGTTGGCCGATCGTCCGGAACCTCTCGAGGCGGAGGTGTTCGCCTACGGACGCATGCCGCTCGCGTTCTCGGCGCGCTGTTTCAGTGCGCGTGCGCGCCGGCGCAACAAGGACAACTGCGGCTTCGTCTGCGGCGAGGACCAGGACGGTCTGACATTATTTACACGCGAGCGCCAGCCGCTGTTTGCGCTGAACGGCATCCAGGTCCAATCGGCCGGAGTGTGCAACCTGCTGGGCAGTATCACTGCGCTGCGCGCGGCGGGCGTGCAGGTGCTGCGCCTGTCGCCACACTCCGAGGCGGCAGTGCCGTTTTCGCAAGTGATCGCCGCCTTTGCCGCGGCGATCCGCGGCGACGACGCTGCGCAGTGTCCGCCGCACGCGCTGCCGGGAGGGGAGTGTTGCGGGCTGGCGGGAACGGCGGGCCGCTGAAGGGTCAGGGCGAGCGGCTCCGGCGTGTCGCGGGGGGGACGAATGGCGAGCGCGGCAACAGCAGGAGCGCACGACGCAGGAACTTCTCCGGCAGGCGCCGCAGATCGTCGGTGCGCGGCCAATGCCACTCGAGCGTATCGAGCGCGTTCTTGATCGCGAGCCCCGTCTCGGTTTCACCTTCGAAACTTAGCCGGCGCTGGAAAAAGAGCGTGTCTGGATCTTCGGTGCGCGCCGCGAGGCGCGCCAGATCGAGCCAGCGGCCGCGCAGGGTGAGGTGCGCCGTGGCGCGCGCGGGGGCGACCGCCAGTCTGCCCTCGGCAACGGCAACATGAATCGACAGCGGCACGTCGGTGGCGCGGATGCAGATCCGCTTGCCCGCCAGCCCCCGCAGCGCCTCGTGCCGTGCGGAGCTGCGGACACAGCGATTGAACGTCTGCACGAACAGGTGGGACAGGGGGTTGAGATCCGCCGGCGCGGGGGGCAGGAGGCAAAACGGTCGGGTCCTCATGCCGGTCATGATAATGGCACGGCACGCGCGGAATTTGCGCGTTGTCAAGTGCAGATAACCCGCATGCGCGCCTGCCGCCAGGGCGGTATCATTTTTCCATGACTGCGAAATCTGTCCCCGCGATTGCCGCGGCGTGCGTGTCCTGCCGGCAGTGCGCGTTGCACTCCATCTGTCTCGCCGGGCATCTGCCGCTCGAGGAAGCGCGCGCGCTCGAACTGTCCCTCGAGCGCGGTCGAGCCTTGCCGGCCGGTGCGGCGCTGGTGCGCTGTGGCGCGTTGATGGATGCGCTGATCGTCGTGCGCAGCGGCTCGGCCAAATCGCACAGCGTGACGTTGGAGGGACTTGAGCAGGTGCACGGCTTCGTGCTGCCGGGAGAGCCGGTGGGGCTGGAAGGATTTGGCGCCGGTGTCTACACGTGTGATGTGACGGCGCTCGAGCCGCTCGAGTACTGTCGCATGCCCATGCGCGGCCTCGAGGCGCTGATCGAGCGCCTCCCAGGGCTGCGGCGCGAATTGCTGCGTCTGCTCGGTCAGGCGCTCGATGAGTCCCAGCGGCTGCGCGGCCAGCTCGGCGTGAGCGACGCGCGCAGCCGCGTTGCGTGTTTCCTTGCGGATCTGTCGCAGCGGCTGGCCCGGCGGGGCCTGCCCTCTACCGAGTTTCGTCTCAGCATGAGCCGCCGCGATATCGCCCATCATCTCGGGCTGACGCTCGAGACCGTCAGTCGTTCACTCAGCGCGTTCAAACGGGAGGGCTGGCTGCAGGTGCGCGCCCGCAACGTCAAGGTGCTGCGCCCGCAGGTGCTGGCGGCGCTCGGCAGCTCGATCTAACTCCTCGGGCCTTCGGGCGCTGCCATCCCGGGCAGCTGCAGGCGAAAGGCCCACACGTTCGGGATCAGGGCGGCATGCGCTCCCGCCTCGATCGAGATCCGGTCGGCGAAGCGGCGCAGGCGGAACAGCAGGCGCCGCACGCGCGGCAGGTCGGTCGGGTGCACGTGCTCGAACCGCAGGATGAGGCCGGCCGGCGTCTCGCGCAGCAATGCGCCGAGTTCGGCGCAGATGCCGCGCAGCCGCAAGCCCGACAGCCGGCGCAGCGAGAGTGCGACCACGGGCGTGCTCTGGCCGCAGTGCGCCTGTACCGCCAGTTGCCCGCCACCCGAGCGACGCACCAGGCGGCCGAGACGCGCGAGGCGCCACTCCCATGCGGGGCGCATCGGCGCCGCCTTCGCCGCGAAGCCGAAATGCCGGCGCGCGTAATCCTGCATCGAGAGTCCGACCACCCAGTCGCCGGCCCAGATGGGAATCTGCCACGGCTTGCTCCAGGGCAGGGTGCGCAGGAAGTGCCAGTGCCGGCGCGGACCGCCGGGAAGGATGCCGCGCCAGAGGAGGCGCAGCAGGATGGCGAGCCCCGTTGCGGTCTCGTATTCCATGCCGCCGGCGGGCCGGCCGAGAACGCGGCACTTGTTGCGGATGCGCCGTGCGATCGCTGCGTCGCAGAGCAGGCGCCGGTGCAGTTCACGGTAACCGTCGATGAGCTCGGTGCGGGTCATGTTCAGCGGCTCGACGTTCGTGTCGAGCTTGGTGTTGTCGCTGCCGCTGTCCGTATCGCGCAGGCGCCCCGCGGCGTGCAGGCGCGCATGCAGCGGCGTGCGCGGCATGGCATGCAGCAGACCGATCATGGCCGTTTGAATGCCGGAGCGGGCGATGAAGTCGTATTGGCGCTCGAAGGTCGCCACGGTGTCGTTGTCGAAACCGACGATGAAGCCGGCGAGCACCTCGATGCCCTGGCCATGGATGCGCCGCACGGAACTCAACGCATCGGCGCGCATGTTCTGAACCTTGCGCATCTCGCGCAGGCTCGCCTCATCCGGCGACTCAATGCCGATGAATGTCCAGCGGAAGCCCGCCGCACGCATCAACTGCATCAGCTCCTCATCCTCGGCGAGATTGAGCGAAGTCTCGGTGCCGAAACTGAAGGCGTAGTCGTGCCGGCGCTGATACTCGACGAGGAAGCGCAGCAGCTTCTTGGCGATGGCCCGATTGCCGATCAGGTTGTCATCGACGAAGAACACTTTGCGCACGCCATGCGCGCGCAGAGCATCGAGCTCGCGCTCGACCTGCGCCAGGCTCTTCTGGCGCGGCTTGCGCCCGAACATGACGATGATGTCGCAGAACTCGCACAGGTACGGGCAGCCGCGCGAGAATTGCAGGGTGGCCGTCGTGTACAGATTAAGCGGCAGCAGATCGAAGCGCGGCACCGGGGACTGCTCGAGATCGACCACGCCGTCCTCACGGTAAAGCAGCGCGGGGGAGCCGGCCTCGAAGTCCGTGCAGAAGCGCGGCCAGATGCGCTCGGCCTCACCGCAGATCACCGCATCCGCAAGCCCGTCGTAGCGCTCCGGGCACAGCGAGGCGAAGCTGCCGCCGGCAACCACGAAGTGGCCGAGCCCGCGGTAGTATTCGATGAGCTCGCGCTGGCGCGGGAACTGCACGCCCATCCCGCCGATGCCGATCAGATCGGCATCGGGATGAAGCGGCAGCGGCTCGACGTTCTCATCGACGATACGCACCTGCCAGTGCGGTGGGCACAGCGCGGCGAGGGTGGCAAGACCGAGCGGCGGATTGACCGCGCGCTTGCCGGCGAGCACCTCGTTGACCGCCCAGCGGAAGTTCCAGAAGCTCTCGGGAGACTTGGGATTGATCAACAACAGGCGCATGATTTCAGCTCATCCGGTCGGTGCGGCGAGTCCAGAGCATAGCCCGCGCCGCCGCCGCGCGATTTGATCCGGCTCAAGTCCGCCGCCCGAGCTTGGGTTCATGCTATGGTGATTTGTATGCCGAGCAGCTCTCCCGCATGTCGCGACTGGACCGATCAGGCGGTGCGCCGGATCGAAGCGGATTTCAACCGCTCCGCGGATACCCATTTGATTCCCATCGAGCTGCCGCACTATCCGGGCATCGAGCTGTATTTGAAGGATGAGTCGAGTCATCCCACCGGCAGCCTGAAGCACAGGCTGGCGCGCTCACTGTTCCTGTACGCCTTGTGCAACGGCTGGATCGGTCCCGACACGCCAATCGTCGAGGCCTCGAGCGGCTCGACGGCCGTTTCCGAGGCCTACTTCGCGCGCATGCTGGGGCTGCGTTTCATCGCGGTGGTGCCGCGCGCCATCGCGGCGGAGAAGATCGCCGCCATCGAGTTCCAGGGCGGGGAGTGTCACTTCGCGGACGGTCCGGACGAGGTCTATCGCGAAGCGCAGCGTCTGGCGCACGCGGTGCAGGGCCATTACATGGATCAGTTCATGTACGCGGAGCGGGCGACCGATTGGCGGGGCAACAACAACATTGCCGATTCCATCTTTCAACAACTTGCCCGTGAGCGTCATCCCGTGCCCCGTTGGATCGTCTGCGGTGCCGGCACCGGTGGGACCTCGGCGACGCTCGGCCGGTTCGTCCGCTATAACCATTACGCCACCCGGATCTGCGTGAGCGATCCGGAAGGTTCGGTGTTTCACCGGTACTTCGCCGATCGCAGTGTCACCCAGCTCGAGGGGTGTGCGAGCTGCATCGAGGGCATCGGGCGCGCGCGTGTCGAGCCGTCGTTCATCGCGGCGGTGGTCGACCGCATGATCGTGGTGCGCGATGCGGACAGCATTGCCGCCGCGCGCGTGCTCAGTGAACGGCTCGGGAGGCGCTGCGGCGGCTCGACCGGGACCAACCTGTGGGCCTGCGCGCAACTGATCGGGGCGATGGCCGCTCAGGGCGAGACCGGCTCGGTCGTGACCATCCTCTGCGATCAGGGCGAGCGTTACGCGTCCACGTACTTCAACGATGCGTGGGTGGCGCACAAGCGCCTCGATCTGTCGCCGGGCCTGCGCACGATGCGAGAATTCTTCGCGGGCGGCGGCTTCAGGCCGCACGCAAGTGCCGGCGAGCACTGAGCATGCCGTGCGCACACAAGGGGAGGCGGTAAGAACATGATCAAGATCCAGCGACTGTGGGCGCACGGCGCGCTCGGGGTTTTCGCGCTCGTACTCGGCACATCCGCGGCGGCGGCGAAACCGGCGCCGGTGCAGGTCAAGACGCAGTACGGATGGGTGCGCGGGGCGCTCGAGCAGGGGGTCATTGCTTTCAAGGGCATTCCCTATGCGGCCCCGCCTCGGGGGGCGCTGCGGTGGGCTCCGCCGCAGCCGGCCAGACCCTGGCGCGGCGTGCGGCCGGCGCTGCGGTTCGGACCGGACTGCATGCAGCGGCCCACGCCGGGCGACATGGCGCCGCTGCGCACGCGCCCGAGCGAGAACTGCCTGTTCGTGAATGTCTGGCGTCCCCGGCAGCTCGTGCGCCGGGCGCTGCCGGTGATGGTGTGGATCTATGGGGGCGGCTTCGTCGACGGCGGTACCTCACCGGCGGTCTACGATGGCGCGGCATTCGCGCGTGATGGCGTGGTTCTGGTCAGCTTCAACTACCGTCTCGGCAACTTCGGCTTCTTTGCGTTTCCGGCGATGTTGCGCCACGGTCAGCCGGCCGGCAATTTCGCGCTGCTGGACCAGATCGCCGCCCTAAAGTGGGTGCAGCGCAATATCGCCGCGTTCGGGGGCAACCCGCACAATGTCACGATTTTCGGCGAGTCGGCCGGCGGAATGTCGGTCAATGCCCTGCTGATCACGCCGCTCGCCCGCGGTCTGTTTCAGAAGGCCATCATCGAGTCCGGCGGTGGGGGCGGAGTGCTTCTGCCGCGGCATCCCCTAGCCGGCGGCGCGCACTCGGCCGAGGCGATCGGTGTGCGCCTGGCGCGTCAGCTCGGCATTCGGGGCCAGGGCCTGCGCGCGCTCGCGGCGTTGCGGGCGCTGCCGGCATCGCGGGTGCTGAATGGACTGAACATGGCGACTGAGTCCGAGGAGAAGACCTTTGTGGGCGGTCCCGTCATCGACGATCGGACCTACTTCGGGCCTGCCGTCGAGGCGTACGCCAAGGGCATGGGCGCGCGGGTGCCGGTGATGATCGGGACGAACAGCGCCGATCTCGGGGCAATGCCCGAGACATCGTTGCGGGCGCTGTTTGCGAGCTTCGGACCGTATGCGGCCGAGGCACGCGCGCTGTTCGATCCCGGGGGACGGCGCACGCTCGCCCAGGTCTCTGCCGAGATCGGTGGCGCGCGCTGCATGCTCGAGCCGGCGCGCGCCATTGCCCGGATCCTCTCGGGGCGTGGCCAGCCGGTCTACGAGTATCGGTTTTCCTACGTGGCGACCTCGATGCGCAAGATCTGGACCCTCGGTGCGCCTCATGCCAGTGAGATTCCGTATGTATTCGACACCGTGCGCGCCCACTACGGCGCACGCACATCTGCGGCCGATGCGGCGATGGCGCGGGCAATGCACAGTTATTGGGTGGCCTTCGCCCGCACCGGCCGGCCGGACCCGGCCGGCGAGCCCGCATGGCCGCGGTTCCACGCCCGTTCGGATCGGCTGATGAATTTCACCGCGCAGGGGCCGGTGGCTGAGCCCGATCCCTGGCGCCAGCGGCTCGATCTGGTGCTGCGAGAGCGGGGTCCGGCGCCGATTCCGTGAGGTACCGGTGCCCGGGAACGGGGCGCGCCCTCGGGTGGTCAAAATCAGTGAAACCGGTCGTTCAGTCGGAGGCTTGTGCCATGAAACGCCTGCGCCGCATTGTGCTCGCCTGCTTGCTTGTGGTATTGCCGGTCGGCGCATCGGCCGCCGGCGCACAGGCTCCCGCAGCGCCGGGGCGACCGGCGCTGTGGCGGACTTACGATCTGATCGTGGACCTGAACCACCTGCCGCGCACTTATACCTGCGACCAGCTCTGGTATGTCTTCTACAACCTGCTGGCGCGTCTCGGTGCGCCATACTCCAGCCTGAACGTCCTGCCTTACCGGTGCAGTCGCACCCCCGCGGGCGATATGCGCTCGCCGCGGGTGCAGGTGCACCTGCAGATGCCGCGACTGCTGCACGGCACGGCGGTCAAATGGGCGACGCTGCAGGCGGTGCGCCGCCGCATCGAGCTCGGGCCGGGCAAGCCGAAGACCCTGCACGCCTCCGACTGCCAGCTGTTGCGCCAGATTCGTGAGACGCTGCTCGACGCATTGCCGGTGAAGGTGGTGCGCAGCCGCCTGCGGTGCGCGGCCGGCGCCCACTTCGGGCTGACGGTGTCCGCCTGGGTGGCCCTGCCGCGCAAGGCGCCGGCGCCGGGCGGATGAGCCGGGCCGGCGTCGCAGAGCGCCGCTTCAGGCGGCCGCGAGCTGTGCTGCGGCAAACTCGAAGTTGGCGAGGCGCGCCAGGAAATTATCCGCAAAATCGGCGCGGCGATTGCGGTAGTCCACGTAGTAGGCATGCTCCCAGACATCGAGGACCAGCAGCGCCTTGCCCTCGCCGGTGGCGAGGGGGGTGCCCGCGTTGCCCGTCTTCGTGATCTTCAATCGCCCGTTGCGGTCGAGGATCAGCCATGCCCAGCCCGAGCCGAACTGCCCGAGCGCGGCCGCCTTGAATGCTTCCTTGAATTTCTCGACGCTGCCGAAGTCGCTGGTCAGCTTCTTCTCGAGTGCGCCGGGTATCCCGCCACCATTCGGCGCGAGTGAATTCCAGAACAGGCTATGGTTCCAGTGCTGGCCGGCATTGTTGAATACCGCCACCAGATCGTCGCGTCCGTGGGACAGAGCAATGACCTGCTCGAGGCTCTTGCCGTGGAGTGCTTCGTTCTTCTCGATCAGACCGTTCAGCGTGTTGACATAGGTCTGATGATGCTTGCCGTGATGCAGCTCGAGAGTTTCCTGGCACATGCCGCGGGCGGCGAGCGCTCCGGGCGCGAAGGGCAGTGAGGGCAGTGTGAAGGTCACGGGGGCTCCTCCGTATGGATATCAAACCGCTCGGGCGGGCTCATCATCGTAGGAGACTTGCGCCCAATTGTCCAGAACTGAACTGACCCGAGCACGGACAAACAGCATGACGGACGCTCGGTACCTGTCGAGATCGGTGGGCCTGGGGGCGAGATGTCAGTTGGGAACTGTCAACGTAGCGGTCATTGCGCGCGGCGCGCGCCGCCCGGTCCTCGAGCCTGCCGCACAGCGCCGTGCCGGACCGGCGTTCCTCCTGCGGCCGGGCAAGGTCCGGGCGATGTGATCCTGAAGGCAAGGTGAGATACTCACTTGCGCCTTGGCGGCGGCGGCAGCGCTTGGGCGCCGTGTGCATCCGCGCACGTTCGCCGCCAGTGTGGCACTGCGCACAGACGACGGGCTGCCGGCGCGGGCACGCTCGCGCGGTGGTTGCGCCTCGCGGCATGGCAATCGCGGCGCGCCGGCCGCCCGCCGGAGTCATTTACGAGGAGTGTTCCATGGGTATCAACAAGGATCAGGTGAAAGGTCGAGTCACAAAGGCCAGAGGCGTCGTGCAGGAGGTTGTCGGCACGGTCACGGGCGACACCCGGTTGCAGGCGCGCGGCAAGGTGCAGAAGAAACTCGGCACGCTGCGCGCAAAATATGGCGATGTGAAACGAAGCATGAAGTCGCGGGGTGCATGAGCGGCGCGAGCCCACATGGCAATTGCGCCGGACCGGCACGCCGGCGTTGCTGTTACGTTTGGCGCCGCACCACTCCGAGCAGAGCGCCGCCGAGCGTATCGACAACCGGCAGTTCTCCTGTTGATTCGTGCTCCAAGCGACGCTCTACGTCTGCCCGCGTCATCGTGGGTAGCAGGCAGGTCACGGGAGTGACGAGATCAGCGGCCGCGCCGGTATTGAGAGTACGTGCCAGCGGGTGGCAGGTCATGACATCTGCCGGCAGGATGCGGCCGGCAAACATGCCTTGGTCATCGAGGACGTAGAGGATCTGCCGCGTGTGACCCAGGTCGAGGAGGCGCCGGGTGATCGTGTGGTAGCTGCTGGCTATGGAAATGACTTCGATATCCGTGCAGATGCGCGCCTGATATGCGAGCCGCGGCGGCTCTGCCGGCATTTGCACCGCCGCGGGCAGGGGCGCGACCGGACCGGAGTACAGTGAGCGTCGGTCGAGGAGCCGTGAGGTGATGGCGGCGCCGATCACTGCCGCAAGAATCGGCACGATGATCCCGAGCGTGTGATGCGTCAGCTCCAGCAGTAAGACAATCGAGGATACCGGCGCTTGGGTTGTTGCGGCCAGGACCGCGCCGGCGCCGATGACGGCATAGCTTCCCCGGGGTGCGCCGGGCCAGGCGAGCGACCAGAGGTGACCGAAAAACCCGCCGAGTGCGGCGCCGATGGTTACGCTCGGTGTAAACAGACCGCCGGGCGCGCCGCTGCCGAGGCAACCCGAGGTGGCGAGCGGCTTGAGGAAAATCAACGCCAGCAGCAGTGGTACCCCGAGCTGGCCGGTGAAGGCCAATTCGGTCACGTCCTTGCCGTTGCCCAAGAGCTGGGGCAGTTCGATGGCGATGCAGCCGAGAGCGGTGAACATCAGCAGCGGCGCCAGCAAGGTCCAGCCGCGCCGTGGTTTGTGCCCATCGACCCAGATAATCATGCGTACAAATACTACCGATGCCATGCCGGCCACTGGGCCGAAGACGAAAGCCCAGAGCAACTGCCCGCGCGTAAACGCATAATTCGGAACCAGATAGGTGGCATGGTTGGGCAGCGTGAGCCAGGACACTGCAGTCGCAACGAAGGATGCGGTAATTGCGGGCAGTATCAGCGGCAAGCTCAGCGTTCCGAGCAGTATCTCGAGTGCAAACAGCGCGCCGCCGAGCGGTACGTTGTAGACCGCGCCCATGCCCGCTCCGGCACCGCATGCGACGAGAAATCGCGTTTCCGCCCGGGTCAATCTCGCCCAGCCGGACAGTGCGCTGGCAATGGCGGCGCCGACCTGCTTGGGCGCTCCTTCCCGCCCGAGCGATGCCCCCATGCCGACGATCGTTATCGACAGAGCCGCCTCGAGGAGAGTGCGCAGCAAGGGCAGGCGGCCTGATCTGAACCAGATGGCGCGTGGGACATCACTGTCCTCGCCGCGGAAGCGGCGCTTCAGCACCCAGATCCCGACTACGGCCAGCACGCCGGCGGCCGCCATGATCCAGATATGTCGCCACGGCGATACCAGCTCCGCCGCATGCTGAAAATCACCTGAGCTGTAGTCGTAGGAGTGGTGCTGCACCCACGCGAGCAGCGCCATCAGCCCTGATGCCCCGAGGCCGGCGCCGATCCCGGTGATGACGATCAGCACCCAGAAGCGCGGTGAAAAATTCAATGTCACGGCAGCCGGTGCATCGTTCGGCTGTATGAACGGCACGGAGTTCATTGTTGTTCTCTCACGCCCGCATGAATCCTGTATCGATCAGGGTACACGAGGATAACGACATTTCGGTCATTGCGTGCGTAGTTCGCCTCGGGTGTGCTGTGGGTGCCGCCGCGCTCGCACGGGCACGGTGTGCGCAGTCGACGGTTGGCACCGCGGCCCGGGGCGGTCTGCGATCAGGGCCTGATTGCGTGGACCGCGTTCCCGGGGATATCGGCGTGGTGCCCGTATGATCTGTGCAGAGTCTGCCATCGGAGAGCCGTAAACCCGTCGCCTTCGGGTGCCCCGAAGGTCCGCGCAAGAGGTCGATGAGGGTGGGATGCCCACATGCAGATCGTTAGGTTCCGGATGAGCCTGGACGCTGAACCACACAGGGGCGAGTCGGTGCCGCGGGTAGGTAACCTGCGCCAACAGGACTCTGCGCACGGCGCGGGCGGCGCGTGGGGATGTCCGGCGGCGAGTGTCCCGGGGACACGTTGAAGCGCAATCTCACCGACGGCCTGGCGGCAGATCGGGCATCATCCCGCGCGACCGTGTGCCGATATTCCTCGCCCGATGCCGTCGACCGAGCCTGAGCAAACGCTTGCCGCTGCTGCCGCGCGCGGCGAGGGCGCGCTTGCGCTTCTCGCCACCGTGCCGCGTGGGCTCGCCGATCTGCTTGCCGCGGAGCTCGCCGCGCTCGGCGCCCGCGAGGTGCGCGAGCGCGCCGGCGCGGTGAGCTTCACCGGCACGCTCGAGACTGCCTACCGGGTCTGCCTCGAGTCGCGGCTCGCGAGCCGCGTGCTGCTCGAAATCGCCCGCTTCGAGGCTGCCGATACGGACACGTTCTACGCGTGCGCGCGCGCGGTTCCCTGGTGCGAGCACCTAGCCGCCGGCGCGAGCCTCGCCTGCGACTTCAGTGGGCGTCATCCCACCCTGACGCACAGCCACTTCGGTGCGCTGAAGCTCAAGGATGCCATCGCCGATGCGCAGCGCGCCGCGAGCGGCACGCGACCGAACATCGTACTGGATCGCCCCGACGTGCGCGTGCACGCGCATGCACACGAAGCGGCGATCACGCTCTACATCGATCTGGCGGGAGAGAGCCTGCATCGGCGCGGCTACCGCGGCGAGGCGGGGGCGGCGCCGCTGAAGGAGAACCTGGCGGCCGGTGTTCTGATCCGCAGTCTCTGGCCGCAGTGCGCCGCCGAGGGCGGGTCGTTCCTCGATCCGATGTGCGGCTCGGGCACGCTCGTCATCGAGGCGGCCCTGATCGCCACCGGGCGCGCCCCGGGACTCGCGCGAACCTACTTCGGGTTCCTCGGCTGGCGCGGGCACGACGCCGCCCTGTGGCGGCAGGTGCGGGAACGTGCGCGCGCGCGCTGCGGAGCGGCCCCGGCCGGGACGCCGCGGCTGCATGGGCGCGACCGCGACCCGGCGGCCGTGCGCGCCGCAACAGCCAATGCCGAACGGGCCGGCGTTGCCGGCTGGGTGCAATTTGCCGTCGGTCCGCTGGCTCAGGCGCGGCCGTACGGAACCGGCAGCGGGCTTGTATGTACCAATCCGCCGTATGGGGCGCGTCTGGCGGATCTCGAGGCGGCGCGCGCTGTGCATCGCGAGCTCGGCACGGTGCTGCGCGAGCATTTTCAGGGCTGGAGCGCGGCAGTGCTCACCGGCGCGCCACAGTTGGGCATGGAGCTCGGGATCCGAGCCGCGCGCACCCATACGCTCTGGAACGGAGCAATCGAATGTCGCTTGCTGCGCATGCGCGTCGAGCCCGCCAGTCTGCGCCCGCCCGGCACCCTGGCGCGGCCGGACGACTCGCGCGCCGATACGCCCGGGGCGCGCATGTTCGCGAACCGATTGGCCAAGAATCTGAAGCTCCTGCGCCGCTGGGCGGAGCGCGAATCGGTCACGTGCTATCGCCTCTACGATGCCGACATGCCCGAGTACGCCTTCGCCATCGATCAGTACACGCTTCTCGACAGCGGGGAGTGCTGGCTGTATGTGCAGGAATACGCCGCGCCGCGCGAGATCCCGCCCGAGGCCGCGCGTCGCCGGCGCGGTGAGGTGCTCGCCAGCTTGCCGCGGGTGACCGGCATCGCGCGCGAGCGCATCCGCGTGCGAACCCGGCGGCGCACCCGGGGTCAGGATCAATACGTCAAGCTGCGCGAGGACGGTCGCGCTCACCGGGTCGGCGAGGGCGGTCTGCGCTTCGAGGTGAACTTTGCGAACTATCTGGATACGGGGCTGTTTCTCGATCAGCGCCGCACGCGCGCGCGGCTGCGCACTGCGGCCCGCGGCCGACATTTCCTCAACCTCTTCGCCTACACCGGTACGGCCACCGTCTATGCGGCGGCGGGAGGAGCGGCCACGACGACTTCGGTGGATCTGTCGAGAACCTACCTCGACTGGGCGCGACGCAATCTGGCGCTGAACCGTCTGCAGGACGGTCCGCATGCCTTGATTCAAGCCGACTGTCGCGAGTGGCTGCGCGCGGCGCAGGCAGCGCAGGCCCGCTACGACCTCATCTACCTCGACCCGCCGACCTTCTCGAACTCAAAGCGCATGCAGGGCGTGCTCGACCTGCAGCGCGATCACGCTCTGCTGATCGATCTGTGCATGCGCGTGCTCGCCCCCGGAGGGCTGCTCGTGTTTTCGACCAACGCGCAACGCTTCCGGCTCGAGCCCGCCCTCGAGCAGCGCTACGCCGTACACGATATTTCCGCCGCCACGCTGCCGCGCGACTTCGCGCGCAATCCGCACATTCACCGCTGCTTCGAGCTGCGGTTGCGTTGAGCCGGTGGCGGCTCGTCCTCGGGCTGCCACGGGTGACCCAGCCGGGCTTCGATATACGAACGGGTCAGCCGCCGCACAACCTGCGCAGGGGTCGCGCTTTCCTTAGCGCACACGCGCTCGAAGACAGCCTTCTTGCGTGGGTCGACCAGGAGAGGCAGGTCATTCGGTGGGAACGACTGGCGCGAGAGCAGGTGCTCACCTGATCAAGGTGTGGATTGCAGTTCCGACCGGACCGTCACGAGCCGCGAATGACGGAATGTAGGGCTGTTCTCTCGTGATTTTAAGTCCCAGGCAGATGGCGTTGGTGATGGCTGCTGGCGATGAGCATGAACGAGCCTGCGTGCAGGAGTTCCGCTCGCTCACGCCGCAGATCCCCGGATCACTGCCCGCGCGGCTGAGAACATGACCTTGGCGCTGGGTAGCAACTCTCTGCCGCGACTCGGCTTGCGGCTCTTGCATTCGCCCTCTGCAAAGCTGCCGCTGCCAGAGGCGACCGCGGGCTGCGGATCGTCGGGTCGACCGGAACGGTCTCTACACGGCCAGCACGAGTCTGATGCCCAATTCCACGTCCCGCAGCACGTTCGGTGCGAGCCTGCCGATTCGCTCTGCCAGTAACTGCTTGTCGACCGTGATCAGCTGCGACACGTTGACGATCGAATCGCGGCTGAGGCCGCTCGTACGTGCGCGGATCCGAACGTTGCCGGGCGCCCGCTCGAGGCGGAGGTTGGAACTTATGACCGCACAGATGACCGTGCCGATCGCGCTTGCATTGAACTCATTGGACTGGACAATGAGTACAGGTCGCCGAAATCCTGGCCCTGATCCAATCGGATCCGGAAGCGATGCCCACCAGAGCTCGCCTCCTCGCATGCCTTACCACTTATCGCTTGGGAATGACCGCGCCTGCATCGTTGCAAGCTCAGGGTCAAGCGCCGACGCCTTCGGCTCCGTCCCATATACGGGCATCGAGCTGCTCTCGTATCCCTAAGAACCTTTCATCCTTGACGTAATCTGCAATTGCGGTGGCGTACAGCTCGCTGCGCGAGATGCCGCGCTTTTTCGCGAGAACCTCCGCTTCCCTGAACAGGGCATCGGGGATCGATATCGCTGTCTTCATGACCTTGGTATAACTATGGTTATACCCAGCGTCAAGAAGACATGAGCGTCGTCTCGGAACCGGCGCGGCGGGTTCAAACCGGCCAAAGGCGGTCTGCCCCGCGTTCGCCGCAGGCGCTGCGGCCAATCGCCCGGATAAGTGAGCACAGCCTTCTAGATGGCATGCTCGTCGTGTGGCGTGGATCTATCCAGCCGCGCTGGCGCGCGCAATCCGCACATTCACCGCTGCTTCGAACTGCGGTTGCGTTGCGCCGGTAGCGGCTCGTCCTCGGGCTGCCACGGGCGGCCCAGCCGGGTTTCGATGTACGAACGGATCAGGCGCCGCACGACCTGCGACGGGGTCGTGTCTTCCTCGGCGCACAAGCGCTCGAAGACGGCCTTCTTGCGCGGGTCGATGAGGACGGTCAGGCGTGCGGTTCGGGCTTCCAGGGGCATGAGGTGGAATCCTCTTCACATCTGATGTAAATACCATGATAATAGAAAGCACCGAGTAGCGCACCGTGAGCTTCCCAAATCCCACGCTTCTGATTGGCTGCCTTGCGCTGCTGTGCGGCTGGGGCGTGATTGGATTGGCGGGTTTGTTGCGCCCGGGCAGTGTGCGCTGGGCAGGCAACATTCTGTTTACGCTCGGCGCGGCGCTGGGACTGGCCCTGGCGGTGCTCGGCGCCGTGAGTCTGCTCGGCGGCGGCACGGAACGGCTGATCCTGCCGGTGGGGCTGCCGAACCTGCCGATGCACCTGCGGCTCGATCCGCTCTCGAGCGTGTTCCTGGTGCTGCTCGGGGCCTCCTCGGCCGGCATCTCGGTGTTCGCCGGCGGCTACTTCCGCCCCGGCGAGGGCACCCTCCCGGGGCTGATGTGCCTGCAGTATCACCTGTTCCTGGCCAGCATGGCCCTGTTGCTGCTCGCCGATGATGCCTACAGCTTCCTCGTCGCCTGGGAAGTGATGGCGCTCAGCTCCTATTTCCTCGTCGTCTCTCAGCATCGCATTCCCGAGATCCGTCGCGCCGGATTCATCTATCTGGTAATGGCGCACATCGGCGCGCTCGCGATCCTGCTCGCCTTTGGCGTGATGCAGGGCGGCAGCTGGCTGTTCACGTTCCATGCCATGCGCGCGGCGCACCTGACGCCGGGCTGGGCCGCGGCGGCATTCCTGCTCGCCCTGTTCGGCTTCGGCATGAAGGCCGGCCTCGTGCCGCTGCACATCTGGTTGCCGGAGGCGCACCCGGCCGCGCCCTCGCCGGTCTCTGCGCTCATGAGCGGTGTCATGCTGAAGACCGCCGTGTACGGGGTGTTGCGGGTGACGCTCGATCTGCTCGGCCATCCGGCGTGGTGGTGGGGGCTCGTGCCGCTTGCGCTCGGGCTCCTCACGATCGTCTACGGTGTGCTGTTTGCGGCGGTGCAGACCGATATGAAGCGCCTGCTCGCCTACTCCTCGATCGAGAATATGGGCATCGTCTTCACCGGCATCGGCCTGACGATTCTCTTCGACGGCGCCGGTATGCCGGTGGTGGCGGCGCTCGCGCTGGTGGCGACGCTCTATCAATGTATGAACCACGCGTTCATGAAGAGCCTGCTGTTTCTCGGCACCGGCTCGGTTCTGCACGCCACCGGCGAGCGCAATCTTGGTCGCCTGGGTGGGCTGATCCACCGCATGCCCTGGGTGGCGTGGCTGACGCTGATCGGCGTGCTCGCCATCGCCGGGCTGCCACCGCTCAACGGCTTCGTGTCTGAGTGGTTGCTGCTGCAGTCGTTCCTCTTCGCCGACCGTCTGCCGCACGCGCCCGTGAACCTGCTGTTGCCGATGGGCGCGGCGCTCGTGGCGCTCGGGGTGGCCCTCGCCGGCTACGTCATGGTGAAATTCTTCGGCGTGATCTTCCTCGGGCGCGCGCGCGAAGCCACGCTCGCTCGGGCGCACGATTGCGGGGTGTTGGAGCGGATCGGACTCGCCTGGCTCGCCCTCGGTTGTGTGCTGCTCGGCCTGTTTCCGCTGCAGGTGGTGCACGCACTCGGGGCGGTGACACAGCAGTTGCTCGGCGCCGCGGTGCCGCAGGCGGTCTCGGTGTGGTGGCTGCTTGCGCCCGTGCCCGGTCGAGCGGTTTCCTACGGGCCGCTGGTGTTCCTGACCGCGATCGGCGCCGTGGTCGGGATCGCGATGTTGGCCGTTCGTCTGACCTACCGCCAGCGGGTGCGCCGCAGTCCCGCCTGGGACTGCGGTTTCGGCGCGCTCACATCCCGGATGCAGGATACCGCCGAGGGGTTCGGCCAGCCGATCCGGCATCTGTTTCAGCCGTTCTTCGCGATCGAGCGGCAGCTGCCCGCACCCGAGGACCGCGCGCCGCGCTACCACATCGAGATCCGCGAGCGCATCTGGAGCATGCTCTACGAGCCCCTCGCGCGCGCCGTGCAGCGGCTCGCCGACCTCGCCAGCCGTGTGCAGCAGGGCCGCATCTCGGTGTATTTGTTCTACAGCTTCGCGACGCTGCTCGTGCTGCTCGCGGTGGCGCTGTTCCGATGACGCTCGGCGACTGGATCACGCAGGGACTCGAAGTGTTGATGGCGGTGGCGGCGGCACCGGTGCTGCTCGGGTGGGTGAATCAATGCCGCGCCTGGCTGCAGAACCGCCGTGCGCCGAGTCTGTGGCTGCCGTACCGCAACCTGCACAAGCTCTTCCACAAAGAGGCCGTGCTTGCCGAGAATGCCTCGCCGCTGTTTCGCCTGGCCCCCTACGTCGTGTTCGGCGCGATGGTGCTGGCCGCCGGCATCATCCCCTCGATGGGCACCCGTCTGCCGCTGGTGGTGTCGGCCGACGCGATCGCACTGGTCGGACTGTTCGTCACGGCACGGGTGTTCCTCGCGCTCGCGGCCATGGATGTCGGCACTGCCTTCGGTACCCTGGGCGCTCGCCGGGAGATGATGGTGGGTTTTCTCGCCGAGCCGGCGCTGCTGATGGTGATCTTCGTCGCCTCCATGATCTCGGCCAGCACCGCCTTGCCGGCCATCACCGAGCATCTGCTCTCCGGACGGGTGGGTCTCAGCCCGAGCCTCGCCTTCAGCGCGGTCGCGTTCGTCCTGGTGCTCCTGGCGGAGAACGGACGGATTCCCGTCGACAATCCGGCCACGCACCTCGAGCTGACCATGATTCACGAGGCGACGCTCCTGGAGTACTCGGCGCGTCATCTGGCGCTGATGGAGTGGGCCGCAGCGTTGAAGCTCTTCAATTACGTGTGCATCGGCTTCGCGTTGTTCCTGCCCTGGGGCGTCGCCGAGGGGCATATCGGGCCGCTCGGGCTGTTGGTGGCGATTCCGGCGCTTGCGGTCAAGCTCGCCACCGCGGGCGCGGGGCTCGCATTGATCGAGACGGTCTCGGCCAAGCTGCGCGTGCTGCGCATTCCGGAGTTTCTCGCCAGCGCATTTCTGTTCGCGGTGCTCGCGCTGCTGGTGCAGGTACTACTCGGTACCTGAGGCATACCCACACCATGCTCCCATGGGGACAGCAACTGTTGGATATGTGCGCAGCGCTCCTGCTGCTGCTGTCGTTCGCCATGCTCTCGCAGCGGCGCATCGTCACGCTGGTGAACCTCTATGCGGTGCAGGGCGCGGTGCTTACGGCGGCGACGCTGTTGCTCGCGTGGCGCACCGGCGAACGCCATCTGTACTTGTCGGCAGCGTTGACCATCGTGCTGAAGGTGACGTTCCTGCCGTGGCTGCTGCGCCGGCTGCTGCGCCGCTTGGACATCTACCGCGATAGCGAGCCACGGTTGAACGTTACCGGGACGATGCTCGTCGGGCTGTTGATCGTGGTGTTCGCCTTTGCGCTCGCGCAACCGATCACGCGTCTCGCCAGCACCAGCACGCGCAGTGCCATCGGTATTGCGATCAGCGTGGTGCTGCTCGCGTTCCTGATGATGATCACGCGCCGCAAGGCGGTAGCGCAGGTGGTGGGCTTTCTGTCGATGGAAAACGGGGTGTTTTTCGGTGCGATGAGCGCGAGCTACGGCATGCCGATGGTGGTGGAGCTTGGCGTGGCGCTCGATGTGCTGATTGCCGTGCTCGTGCTCGGGGTGTTCTTCTTTCAGATCCGCGAGCAATTCGACAGCCTGGACCTGCATCACCTCGAGTCGCTCAAGGAACACGACTGACATGGATCTGCTGCTGTTGCTGCTGCTGCCGTTGCTCGGTGCCGCGTTCCTCGCGGGAGCGGGCGCAAGCCGCCGCGCGCCGGAGATCAACGCGCTGTTCAGCTTCGGCACTTTCGCCGCCGCCTGCGCGCTCATCGTGCACGTGATCCGTCACGGCGATCTGCTGCTCGGCGAGCAGCAGTTCTTCATCGATCCGTTCAACGTCTTTCTGGTGGGGCTGACCGCGTTCGTCGGCCTGACCACCGCTCTGTTCTCGCGGCCTTATATGCGCGTCGAGCTTGCGCACGGCCGGCTCACGCCGGGACGCCTGCGGCTCTATCACAGCATGTATCAGCTGTTCATGTTCACCATGCTGCTCGCACTCACCACCAACAACATGGGACTGTTGTGGGTGGCGATGGAGGGTGCGACCCTTTCGACCGTGCTGCTGGTGACGCTCTATCGCACACCCGGGAGCCTCGAGGCCGGCTGGAAATACTTCATCCTGTGCGGCGTCGGCATCGCCCAGGCGCTGTTTGGAACGATCCTGCTGTACGTGGCCGCCGAGAAGGTCCTCGGCGCGCAAGGCGTCACGGCGCTGCTGTGGACACACCTCGATGCAGTGAAGGGTCGGCTCGAGCCGAAGGTGCTTGCGCTCGCGTTCGTGTTCATGTTGGTCGGATATGGCACCAAGGTCGGTCTGGTACCGTTGCATAGCTGGCTGCCCGATGCGCATGCGGAGGGCCCGACACCGATCTCGGCGGTGCTCTCGGGTCTGCTCCTGAACGTGGCGCTCTATGCAGTGGTGCGCAGCAAGGTGCTCGTGGAAGGGTCGCTGCACTCGCGGCTGCCGTCATGGTTGCTGATGGGCTTCGGACTCGCCTCCGTGGTGGTGGCGGCGTTGCTGCTGTGGCGGCAACGGGACATCAAGCGCCTGTTCGCCTACTCGTCGATCGAGCACATGGGGCTCGCGACGTTCGCATTCGGGATGGGCGGCCCCATTGCGAACTTCGCTGCATTGCTGCATATGACGGTGCATTCGTTGACCAAGTCCTCGATTTTCTTCTCCGCCGGTCATGCCACACAGAAGGCGGGCACTCAGGTCATGGAGCATATCCGCGGACTCATCACGCTCTCCCCGACGGTGGGGTGGGGCTTGATGCTCGGTTCGCTCGCCATCGTCGGGGTGCCGCCGTTCGGGGTGTTCACCAGCGAGTTTCTGATCCTGACCACCGCAATGCGTGTGCAACCGTGGGCAACGCCGATCCTGCTCGCGGCACTCGCCGTGGCGTTTTCAGCCATCTTCTCCAAGGTTCAGCCCATGGTGTTCGGGGAGAGCAGCGGGCGCCGGCTGCCGCATCAGCCGGCGCTGTTGCCGGTGTTCGTGCATCTGGCGATCGTGCTCGTGTTGGGATTGTATATTCCGCCGTATCTCGCCCATTGGTATCGGGCCGCCGCGCAGCTGATTGGAGGGCGGTGAGGTGAGCGGAGCACGCCATGGAGATCGCACATGCCGCTGACGCGCTGGTGGAGCGTTGCCTATGAAGTGGCAGGGGCGCCACGCGTACGCGGCGTCGACACCGATGGCGATCAATGGCGTCAGATCGGTCGTGACGTTGCCGCGGCGGGCGGGCAGCTGCTTGCGCTCTGGGTGGATACGGCGGCCCCGGGGACTGAGGTCTACAGCGCGTATCTCACCGATCCCGGTGTCCTGATCGCGCGACTCGCGCTCGGCGCCGGAGCGATCGATGCCGGCTATCCGGGCCTGCAGGATCTGTTTCCGGCCGCATCCCGTCTGCAACGTGCGGCGTGCGACCTCTCGGGCGTACGTTCGAGCGATCCCGATCAGCGTCCGTGGCTCGATCACCGGTTGCCGTACGAGTTCGTACGCGTGCAGGGCGAGGGTGTCCACGAGATCGCCGTGGGGCCGGTGCATGCCGGTACCATCGAGCCGGGCCATTTCCGCTTCTCGGTCGTCGGGGAGAAAGTGCTGCGTCTCGAGGCGCATCTCGGCTACGTACACAAGGGCCTCGAACAGCGCTTCACCGAGCTGCCGCTCAGCGCCGGCCACCGTCTCGCCGCGCGGGTGTCGGGGGATTCGGCGGTGGCGTTCTCCTGGGCCTACTGTCAGGCGCTCGAAGGAATCAGTGGCTGCCCCGTGCCGCCGCGCGCGAGGCGACTGCGCGCGGTGTGTCTCGAGCTTGAGCGCCTCGCCAATCATCTCGGCGATCTCGGGGCGCTCGGCAACGATGCCGGGTTTGCCTTCGGACTGATGCAATTCGCGCGCCTGAAGGAGCTGCT
Organism: Pseudomonadota bacterium; assembly: GCA_021822385.1. GTDB lineage: Bacteria > Pseudomonadota > Gammaproteobacteria > Steroidobacterales > Steroidobacteraceae > 13-2-20CM-66-19. The sequence goes on along the minus strand of JAKARC010000005.1, from coordinate 52,431 downwards.
GTTACGAGCGGTGCGGGCGGCCTGGGGACGCCGGTATCTGTTCGATGTGATCGTGCCCGGTGGCACGGCCGCCGATGTGCACGCCGAGGCCGCGCAGGCGCTGGCGCGGGCCGTGCGCGCCATTTGCGCCGAGCTTGCCGAGCTGCGCGTCATCTATGAGGAGCACGAGGGCCTGTGCGAGCGGTTCGCTGGCACCGGCCGGCTCGAGCCGCAGCTCGCCGCGCGCCTCGGCGTGCTCGGACTTGTCGGACGTGCGAGTGGACAGGCGCGCGATGTGCGCGTTGATCTGCCCTGTGCGCCTTACGATGAGTTTCCGGCCATCAAGGTGGTGCGGACCGAAGGCGATGTGGCAGCGCGGGTGGCGTTGCGCTTCGAGGAAGCACAAGAGTCCGGCCGGCTGCTTGCCGCGCTGCTCGCCGAGCTGCCCCCGGGCGAGCACGTCGCGGCGCTGACGCCGCCGAGCGCGGATGCCTTCGGCGTGGGCCTCATCGAGGGATGGCGCGGGCCGACGCTGGTGGCGTTGCGAGCAGGTGCCGGCGCGACTGTGCGCCGCTGTCATCCGCACGACCCGTCGTGGCAGGCATGGCCGGCGCTCGAGCATGCCGTCCTCGGCAACATCGTCGCCGACTTTCCGCTCATCAATAAGTCGTTCAACCTGTCGTACAGCGGGGTGGATCTGTAGTCATGTTGAAAACGCTCCGCAAGATCGTCGCCGTGGGCATCGTGTCCGAGCCGCTGCCGCCCTCCGATGCGCTGCTGCGCGTGCGCGCGGCACTCGATCGACGTGTGGCGCGCCTGCTGGGCCGGGCGCTGTGCATCCGTCACGTCGATGCCGGCTCCTGCAACGGCTGCGAGCTCGAGATTCAGGCGCTGGGCAATCCCTACTACAATCTCGAGGGCGGCAACATCCGCTTTGTCGCGAGTCCGCGGCATGCTGATCTGCTGCTCGTCACCGGCCCGGTGGTGCGCAACATGGCCGCGGCGCTGCGCGCGACCTACGCGGCGACCCCGGCACCGAAGCTCGTGGTGGCGCTCGGGGACTGCGGTTGCGATGGCGGGATCTTCGGGGCGCACGGAGAGTGTCTCGGTCCGGTCGCACGGGTCATACCGGTCGACGTGGCCGTTCCGGGCTGTCCACCGGATCCGGTGCGCATCCTGCAGGGGATTCTGACGGCGATCGATTCGACTTCGGCGCAGGCTGCAGCCGAGGCGCGTGACGCGCCGTAGCCGGCCGGCTCGCCGCCTCAGCGCGCGGGGAGCGGATCGGTCCGCGTTGTGCGCTTCAACGCATCAAGACAGCGTCCGTCGATCGCAACGTCGCGTTCCCGCTCCATCAGTGTGAAAGCCTCAACGAGGGGCATCGGCCCGCGGTACGGCCGCGCGGCGGTGATGGCGTCGAAGATGTCGCAGGCCGTGATGATCCGTGTCTCGAGGGGAATCGCCGCGCCGGCGAGGCGCTTTGGATAACCGGTACCGTCGAGCCGCTCGTGATGCGCGCCGGCAATCGGTGCCAGTTCGCCGAACACGCCGACCCGCGCGAGAATCTCCTCGGTATAGCGCGCATGGCGCTTCACCGCCGTCCATTCCTCGGCGTCGAGCCGGCCGGGTTTGTCGAGGATGCCGTTGCTGACCCCGAGCTTGCCGATGTCATGCAGAAGAGCCCCGCGGCGCAACCAGGCGCGCCGCGGGGCGGGCAGGCCGAGCTCGATGCCGAGCGCCTCGGCATAACCGGCGACGCGCTGACTGTGGCCATAGGTGAAATTGCTCTTGGCATCGATGATGTCGGCGAACGCCGCGGCGATCGAATCGAGCAGCGGCTCATCGACGTGCAAGCTGCCGGCGCTCGGCTCGAGGGCAAGCACCCGCTCCTTCAGCCCCTGTGCCTGCAGACCTGTCCAGAACTCACGGCGGCGCGCCGCGGCAAAGAACGCTCGGCTTACTTGTGGATCGAACCAGGTGTGGGTGCGACGGCGGACCTCGGTGGCTACGGCTTGTTCGCCGCCGACGGTGTGGAAGACGTCCACGACCTGAGCAAACAGCGCAATCCGCGCACCGATCGGAATCGCCTCACCGCGCAGGCCCTGTGGGCGGCCCTTGCCGTTCCAGTGTTCATCCAGGCTGAAGATGCTGTCCGCGACGCGAGTGCTGAAGCCGAGGCGGCGCACGATGTCCGCGCCCCGTTCGCAGCGCGTGTGTACCAATTCGGTGGCGAGGGTCTCGCCGTGGCGCAACAGATGAACCAGCCGCTTGAAGCGCGTGCGCATGGCTTCGCCGGGCCCGGCGTGGCGCAGCACGAAGCGCGCGAGCTGCAGCAGGCTTTGCGAGTCGACGAGTTTGAAATCACGCTTGGTGAGCAGATCGTCACCGCCGTAGAGTTCCCAGAGACGGGCGGCATTGCTGCTGCAGCCGGTGTCCTTCAGCAGCAGTGTGTAATAGAGATCGGCGCGCGTGGGGGTGTCGAGCCCGAGCCTCTCTCCAATGTGCATGCCGATCCAGCAGCAGCGCAGACAGTGGCCCGGAGGCTGACCCTCGGTGAGATCGAGCGCGTAGCTGAGTGCGCCGATGATCTCCGCGCGACGGACGGTTGCGGGTGTGCGTCCGGACGGGGGCAGCAGCCACTCGGGGATGATGGCCGCCTCTGAGGCTGCGTTCACGGAGGTCTCCTGCCGCCGCGGTATGGGCTCGGATCGAGCCACACCGGTGCGGCGCCGCGTGCGGCCCGGACACGGCTGTTGCGCCTGCAGGCGCGCAGCGGTATCCGCAGCGCGGTTTTAGCAGGATCGGCCACCGTAGCGTGTGTTCGCGGTCACGGTTCGGGCGCCCCGAGCCGCAGCGCAGGCACCCCGGTGAATGCGTTCTCGCATCACCGCGCTGTGCGGCTGGGCGGACGATCAGGCCGGAGCCCGGGCGGCAGGACGAGGGAGCGGGTGTCCGGGAGAGTTGGTGGGCACTGCCGGTCATGAGCCGGTCATCAATGCGCGAACGAACATTGCGGTTGAGCTTGAGCAGAGTCGCGGCGAGGGGGTGGCAGGCTAGGCGGATTGACCGAGAGAGCCCAGCTGCGCAGCTGCGCGACGTTTTGCTGGCCGCGACCGGTGCGGACACGACCACGACTCTCGTCGAAGTTCCATTCAAGCAGATAACGGCCACGGTCGATCTCGAGCTGGCGCTGGGGGCTGTCCTGAGCGGCCGGACGGCTGGTGATGTCGTAAGCGAGTTCGCCGGAGAGTGTGTCAGTTTTCCTCTTCAGGGCCTGCCGCTCGATGAGGCAGGCCTGATGGACCTCGGGGAAGTCGAGACCGCCGTTGAGGGCATCGCTGACCCAGATGGAGCGGGTCTCGATGCGCTCATGATCGCAGGAGGTCTCGGTGAAGTGCGCACTGGTGTGGGCCTTAAAATAGCGCTCGCGGTCGGTCAGCAGTGCCGGTCGATTGCCCTTGATGATGAAGTGGTAGTGCGCGCCGCGGCGGCAGATGAACTCGGCGATGACGCGTTGGGTCAGCCGCGCATGGGCGGTGATGTCCTCCGCCCGAAGGTCGAGCCCCGCGAGCAGCGGGATTGCGGCTTTTATCTCGTGGGTCTGTTTGAAGGTGCTCGGATCGGTCGCGCTGCCAGGGTCTTGCCATCGAGGGCCAGGATGGAATCGTGCGCAGCGAACTGTGCCGTCCAGCGTTGCAGAGCCTGAGCGAGCGATTACGGACCGATGCGGAGGACCACAGCGCGGATGATCCGTAGGCTCGGCACGCGGTGCCGATCGGGGCGGCGGTGAACATCAGTTTTGCCACTCCATGAGCGTACGGCGGCCCGGATGGGCTTGACCCAAAAGCGCCTGCGCGTGGCCTCGACATACGTGCAATTGGAAGCCCGCTAGCGCGTGCTGCCATGATGCTGCGGATCTAGAAAGGTCGCGAGCAATGCGATCGGATGGCCGGACGCCTCGAGCCAATCTCCCCCGCGGTATCGCTCGCACAGCGTCAACGTGCGCGAAGCGATGTTCGGTGCCAATCAGGCAAAACGCAAATCCGTGTGCTGTTGGCAAGCAGATGCAACCGCGTGTGCGGCCGCTGCTAGCGCCAGCCGACCGGGCACTTCAGGGTCGCAGCAGCAGCGCCCCCGGTCAGGGTGCGCTTGCATCCAGGCGTGATAGCGTGCTCCTCGTTGCGCTGCATCCGCCGCACCTCGATCTCTCCGTGCATCCCCCGGACCCCATCCCACCGCGGGCTTACGGCATACGGTAAGCGCAGGGGGAACCCCTCCGATCACATGCTCATTCTTTCCTCAGGAGCTTGTGGGGGTAGGACAAAATCGTCCCTGGCGCGGGCAAACCGCCTTTACAGGGCCTGGCGCTTCGGGTAGCTTCTGCGCATCATGACTGCGATAAAAAAGTGCGCCAAGATCCTGAAGATGCCCCATGACCGGGCTCTGGGGATGCGCGCGCGCTAGCGGTTCGCGGTTACAGCACGAAATACCCAGGGCCCCGCCGGAGCGACCGTCGGGGCCCTTTTTTATCCGTGTGATTGGAGTCTGCACATGTCATTGGGTCATCCAGCGGGCACCGCGCCGGTGGTTGCGGTCGTCGGGGCCACCGGGGCCGTCGGTGTCGAGATGCTCCGTTGTCTCGAACAGCGTTCGTTCCCGCTCGCCGAGCTGCGTCTGTTCGCCTCGGCGCGCTCGGCGGGCAGGACACTGCCGTTTCGCGGCGAGCAACTGCCGGTCGAGGCACTTGAGGAGAATTCCTTTGGCGGCATCGACATTGCGTTGTTCTCTGCCGGCAGTGGCATTTCCAAGCGCTTTGCACCGCTTGCCGTCGCGCAGGGTGCGATCGTCGTCGACAACTCCTCGGCATTCCGGCGCGATCCGGCCGTGCCGCTCGTCGTGCCGGAAATCAACCCACAGGCGGTCAAGACGCATCGCGGCATCATCGCCAACCCAAACTGCTCGACCATCATCGCGATCACGCCGCTCTGGCCGATACACCGCCGCAATCCAATCCGGCGCCTGATCCTCTCGACCTATCAGGCAGCCTCGGGCGGCGGTGCCGCCGCGATGGAGGAGCTGCGCGCGGCGACCGGCGCCTATCTCGCCGGGCAACCATTCACTCCGCGCGTCCTGCCGCACCCCTACGCCTTCAACCTTTTCAGCCACAATTCGGCCGTTGATCCGGACAGCGGTTACAACGAGGAGGAGCTGAAGGCGCTGCACGAGACCCGCAAGATCTATGGTGATCCGGCCATCCGGGTGAGCGCGACCTGCGTGCGCGTGCCGGTGCTGCGTGCGCATTCGATCGCGATCAATTTCGAGTGCGAGCGGCCGATCACCCCGGAGGAGGTGCGGACGCTGGTCGCGTCGGCCGTAGGAGTGAAGCTGGTCGATGATCGGCCGCGCAACTACTTTCCCATGCCGGTGGATGCCTCGGGTGCCGATGAGATTCTGGTCGGCCGCATTCGCGCGGATCTGTCCGATCCGAGCGGCCGCTCGATCGCGCTGTTCGTGGCCGGGGATCAGTTGTTGAAGGGCGCGGCCTTGAACGCCGTGCAGATCGCCGAGCTGCTCTAGCGGCACCGTTGGCAGTGCGCGCACCGCCGCGGGATGCGATGGCTTACAGCAGGTCGAGCAGACGGTAGTAGAGCATCGCCAGCGCCAGCAGCGGCCGGCGCGCGCGCATGCCGCCCGGAAAGGGCCGGTGCGGGATGCGCGCGAACACATCGAAGCGCTCGGCCTGGCCGGCGATTGCAGCCGCGATGAGCTTGCCCGCCAAGCCGGCGAGTGCGATGCCGTGTCCGGAGAAGCCCTGTACGAAATAGATCTCGGGCGAAATCCGGCCAAAGTGCGGGGCGCGGTTCGCGGTGAGATCGAGCAGACCGCTCCAGGCATACTCGATGCGCGTGCTGGCGAGCTGGGGGAACACGCGCAGCATTCGGGCGCGCGTATCCGGGTGGATTGCGACATCCGTGCCGCGGGCATAGCGGATCGGGCCGCCGAACAGCAGGCGGTGATCGGCGGTGCGGCGGAAGTAATCGAGTACCCAGTTCATGTCGCTGACGGCCGCGTTGTTGGCGATCAGCGCGGCGGCGCGTGCCGCGTCCAACGGCTCGGTGGCGATCACGTGCGCCGCGACAGCCATGATTCTGCTCGCGAGGGCCGGCACCGTCGCGCCGAGGTATGCGTTGCCGCAGAGCACGATGTGCGCGGCACGCACTTCCCCTGCCGGGGTGCACACGCGGCCGGGCGCGATCTCGATCGCCGGGCTGTCCTCGAATATGCGCGCGCCTGCCCGTTCCGCCGCTGCTGCCAAGCCTAAGGTATAGGCGAGGGGGTGCAGATGTCCGCCCCAGGCATCGAACATCGCACTGATGTAGCGCGGACTGTCGAGCAGCGCGCGCAGCTCGGTGCGTGCAACGTAGCGCACGCTGTGATAATTGAAGCGCAGGCGCAAAGACTCGATGTGCGCGCGCAATGCCCGATCATGCCGGGGCTTGATCGCCGTGAGCAGATGACCTTCGGCCCAATCGCAGGCGATCCGGTGCCGCTCGATCAGTGCGCGCGTGAGGCCGACCGCCTCGTTCGCGCTCTCCCACACTGCGCGCGCATCATCGGCGCCGAGCAGATGCTCGAGCACCGCCGGGTCGCACGCGACCCCGTGCAGGACCTGGCCGCCGCTGCGGCCGGAAGCACCCCAGCCGATCCGGTGTCGCTCGAGCAGCGCCACCGAATAGCCGCGCTCCGCCAGGTGCAGGGCCGCCGAGCAGCCTGAGATCCCAGCTCCGACCACGCACACGTCCGCGCGCACACTGCCGAGGAGTGCGGCTCGAGCGGCAAGACTGTGAACCGAGGCCGCATAGTAGGACGGCGCGTGAGCGTCGGGCATGATGATGCCCGTATAATAGCCGTTACACCCATGTCAATGGTGCGCCCCCTCATTGGTCTGCCCGCCGACCGGCGCGTGATCGGCCCCCAGCCGTTTCATGCGGTGCCGGAGAAGTACGCCCGTGCCCTGCTCGATGCGGCCGATGCGCTGCCGGTGCTGATCCCACCGCTCGCCGAGGCGCTCGGCTTCGAGGCGCTCATCGACCGTCTCGACGGGCTGCTGTTTACCGGCAGCCCGTCGAACATCGAGCCGCATCATTACGATGGTCCGCCGAGCGTGCCCGGAACGTTGCACGATCCGGCCCGCGATGCCACCACGCTGCCGCTGATCCGCCGGGCCGTGGCCTGCAGCGTGCCGATCCTCGGGATCTGCCGGGGCTTCCAGGAGATCAACGTGGCCTTCGGCGGCAGCCTGCACCAGCGCGTGCATGAGGTTCCGGGGCACCTGGATCATCGCGACGACGAGACGCAACCGCTCGACGTGCAGTATGGGCCGGCACACGAGGTCACGCTCGAGCCCGATGGCCTGCTGCGCGAGCTTGCGGGCGTGGATCGGGTGCGGGTGAACTCCCTGCACTGGCAGGGCATCGAGCGACTCGGCGGCGGGCTTGCGGTCGAAGCACGCGCGCCCGATGGACTGATCGAGGCGTTCCGTGTGGCAGCCGCACCCCAGTTCGCGCTCGCGGTGCAGTGGCATCCCGAGTGGAAGGTCCTGGATAATCCTCTCTCCCGCGCACTGTTTGCCGCTTTCGGCGCAGCGTGCCGCGAGCGCGCCCGCGCCCGCGCCCGTTAAAAGGCATCCCCATGGTGAGTGAATTGAGTCAGTTTTTCCGGGATCATGGCATTTCCGAGGTCGAGGCCATCATCCCGGACATGGCCGGCATTGCGCGCGGCAAGATCATGCCGGCGGCGAAGTTCGCCGAGGATGGCGGGATGCGCCTGCCCGAGAGCGTATTCCTGCAGACGGTCACGGGCGACTACCCGCCCGAAACCGCTGCCGCGATGAGCCCGGCGGAGATCGATATCGTTTTGAAGGCCGATCCGAAGACGGTCCGGCGTGTGCCATGGGCGGCCGAGCCGACCGCACAGGTCATCCACGATTGTTTCTACGCCGACGGGCGGCGAGTGACCATGGCGCCGCGGCACGTGCTGCGCAACATCGTCGAGCTGTATGCGCAGCGCGGCTGGGAGCCGATCGTGGCGCCGGAGCTCGAGTTCTACCTGGTCGAGCAGAACAAGGACGCCGACTATCCGCTGCGTCCGCCGGTCGGGCGCTCCGGGCGCGCCGAGCCCGGGCGCCAGTCCTACAGCATCGCGGCCGTCAACGAATTCGATCCGTTGTTCGATGACATCTACCAGTTCTGCGAGGACCAGGACATCGAGATCGACACTCTGATCCATGAGGACGGTCCGGCGCAGATGGAGATCAACCTGATCCATGGCCATCCGCTCGATCTGGCCGATCAGGCCTTTCTCTTCAAGCGCACGGCGCGCGAGGCGGCGCTGCGCCACAAGATGTATGCCACATTCATGGCCAAGCCGCATGCCAAGGAGCCCGGCAGCGCTATGCACATCCACCAGAGCGTCGTCGACCTCAAATCGCGGCGCAACGTGTTCAGCAACGCCGACGGTACTCCCTCGAAGCTGTTCTTCGCCCACATCGGCGGTTTGCAGAAGTACCTGCCGGCGGCCATGGCGCTGTTCTGCGCCAACGTCAATTCCTACCGGCGCCTGACCCGATATCTGTCGGCGCCGATCAATGCGCACTGGGGATACGACAACCGCACGGCGGGCCTGCGCGTGCCGATGTCCGCGCCCGAGGATCGCCGGGTCGAGAATCGCATCTGCGGCGCCGATGCCAATCCCTATATCGCGCTCGCGGCCTCGCTCGCCTGCGGCTATCTCGGGATGATCGAGGGGCTGCAGCCCTCCGATCCGATCTCAGGCAGCGCGCACGATCTGCCCTTCGGTCTGCCCCGTTCGCTCGATGAGGCGCTGCGGGCGCTGCGCGCGAGCCCCGCTCTGGTGAAGCTGCTCGGCGAGTCGTTCGTGTCGGCGTTCACCATCGTCAAGGAGGCCGAATACGAGGTGTTCCTGCAGGTGATCAGCTCCTGGGAGCGCGAGCATCTGCTGCTGAACGTCTGAGTCTTGCGCGCGGCACAGCCAATCGCAATACTCATGGCCCCGCCGCGCCCCGGCGCGCGCTCGGGTCTCCCGCGGCGACACACAGGCACGCACGAAGCATGACGGAAAAGATGTTGGGTATCGATGTCGGCGGCTCCTCGATCAAGGCCGGCGTCGTGGATGTGTCGGCCGGGAAGCTGCTCGGCGAACTGATCGCCGCGCCGACGCCCCGACCGGCGACGCCGACGGCAATGGTGCCGGTGATCGCCGGGCTCGCGGCCCGGCTGCCGGCGGCCCGCGGGCGGATCGGTCTCGCCTTTCCGGCGGCGATCAAGCAGGGCCGCGCGCGCACCGCTGCCAATGTCGATCAGGCGTGGATCGGCACCGACGGCGCAGAACTCGTACGTCAGGCGCTCGATCGGCCCGCGCTCTTTCTGAACGACGCCGATGCGGCCGGCTTGGCCGAGATGCGTTTTGGCGCCGGCCGCGGTGAAACCGGCACGGCGATCATGCTCACCTTCGGCACGGGCATTGGCACGGCGCTGTTTTCCGCCGGGCATCTGTTTCCCAACACCGAGTTCGGGCACATGGAGTTAAATGGCATGGACGCGGAGAAGTGGGCCTCGGCGCACGTGAAGACGGTGGAGAAGCTCGACTGGCCGGAGTGGATCGAGCGGGTGAACGTGTATCTGCAGCGCCTGTACGCATTGTTCTGGCCGGATCTGTTCATTCTCGGCGGTGCGATCAGCGAGCGGTTCGAAGACTTTGCGCCGTTGCTGCGCTCGCAGGCGCGCGTCCTGCCGGCCCGCTTCGCCGGGCAGGCCGGGGTGATCGGCGCGGCGCTCGCGGCAGCCGAAGCCGACGCCTGAGGCCGGACTCGGCGGCATGTCCGTCGCGATGCACTGGAGCGCGCGCAGCAAGCTGCCCGAAGTCGGCACCACGATCTTCACGGTCATCTCGCGTCGTGCGCAGGCGCTCGGCGCCATCAACCTCGGGCAGGGCTTTCCGGACTACGATATCGATCCGTTGCTGGCGGAACTGGTCGGCCGCGCCATGCGCGCCGGCCACAATCAGTATGCCCCGATGGAGGGACTGCCGGTGCTGCGCGAGCGGATCGCGGCAAAAATGGCCGCACTCTACGCGGTGCGGGCCGATCCACATACCGAGATCACCATTACCCAGGGTGCGACCGAGGCGATCTACTCGGGCATTCAGGCACTGGTCGGCCACGGCGATGAGGTGATCGTATTCGATCCGGCCTACGACGCGTACGCCCCGGCGGTGCGCCTGGCCGGAGCGCGCTGCGTGCATGTGCCGCTCGTGCCACCGGAATTCCGCTACGACTGGGACCGGGTACGCGCGGCGCTGAGCCCGCGCACGCGGCTGATCCTGTTCAACTCGCCGCACAATCCGACCTGTACGGTGGCGACGGCGGCGGATCTGGCGGCACTTGCGGCGGTGATCCGGCAGCACGACATCACGGTGCTTGCCGATGAGGTCTACGAACACATGGTGTTCGACGGCCGTGCGCATGTCTCGGTGCTGCAGCATCCGGAGCTGCGCGTGCGCAGTCTGGCCGTATTCTCGTTCGGCAAGACCCTGCACGCCACCGGGCTGCGCGTGGGTTATGCGGTCGCTCCGGCCGAGCTCACCGGCGAGCTGCGCAAGGTGCACCAGTTCAACACCTTCAGCATCGCACACCCGCTGCAGTGGGCAATCGCCGAGTACCTGCAGCTGCGGCCCGGGACGGGTGCCGATCTGGCAGCATTCTTCACCGCCAAGCGCGATCGGCTGCGCGCCGCGCTCGCGGACGGCCCGCTGCGTCTGCCGCCGGCCCAGGGCACCTTCTTTCAGCTGCTCGACTTCAGCGCGCTCGCCCCACCCGGGGATTGCGCGTTCGCCGAGCGCCTGCTCACCGAGGCGGGCGTCGCCTCGATCCCGCTTTCGCCCTTTTATGCCGAGCCGCCGCCGCTCGCGCTCGTGCGGCTGTGCATCGCCAAGCGCGACGCGACACTCGCTGCGGCCGCAGCGCATCTGCGCGCGTTCATCGAGCGGGAGGGCCGCGCGGGCGCCTGAGAATCCGCGGGGCGGTGGTGCGATCCTTCTCTCGACCCACGGCTGTGGCGGGAGCAAAGGGTAGTGCAACTTCGTGTCCGGGCGGCACTCGAGCCTGGACACCCGCGGGCGCTCGAAATCGAGACACCTGTCAGCACGGCGCCTCCTGCAAGCACCGCCTCCCGCCGAGCCCGGTCGCGGCCAATGCGCCAACGGCTCGGAATGGGCTCCGCTCGAAGGCCCGTGAGCGTGCGCTGCGCGGTGTGGCCCGAAACGGCTCCGAGTCGGGCGAGCAGCGCTTGCTCCACCGCTGCAACCGCAGCAGGACGAGACTTCGGAGTGTCGGCAATCGAGGTGTTTGCCATGCCGCCCATCCGCCGGGGTTCTGCCGGTCTATTGTGTAAATTCCGCATGCGCGTATGCTGGAATTGGCTGGCATTGTGCGGGACGCAACATGTTGCAGCCCTGTGTCGGCTTGGAGCCGACGGTGGCAGGCGCAATTCCTTTGCGTCGCATGCGGATTCGAGGAGCGCGCCGATCGAGTCGGCGCGATCACTGTCTTGGCGCGGGGGCACCGCGTAGCGCCGTAGGTTGCACCGCCCTTTAGGGGTGGTGTGGGTGTCGAATTCCGTGGGACGTCGCGCGCGCCATCGCGCTGAATGTCCTGCGCGGTCGAGGGAGTCCGTCAATACGACGGCGTGGTCGCGACGCGGCAGCGAAGGTAAGGCGGGGTGCCGCGCCGCACGGGTCGATCGGTTCGGGAGTATTGCAATGAATCCAGTCAAACTCGTTGCGGTGATATGCGTCGTGGCCGGCATCCTGGCTCTCGCCTACGGCGGCTTTACGTATACGCAGAGAACTGCCGTAGCCAAGGTCGGGTCGGTTGAATTGACCCTGCCGGAGAGGAAAAGCGTCAACGTGCCGATCTGGGCCGGCCTCGGCATCATTGTGTTGGGGGGTGTTCTGCTGGTCGCGGGCCGTAAGAAATAGCGTTCCCGCCGCAGCAGTTGCCGGATCGAGCAGAGTGGAAGTTCATCCGGATGGCTGGCTCGCGGCAGTCTTCGGCCTGGACGGTCAGTCACAAAGCGCTGGCGGTCTGCGCGGGGGCGATGACACGACGGCGCGCAATGATCTGCGGGTACGGCGCGATCGACGAGGTGGTGTCATGGCAAAGACTTTTCCGCGGGCAGTGGACCCGAATGATTTGCGCTCGCGTGCGGTTTCGCACCGGAGCGGTCCCGAGAGTCACGCGCGGTTGGATGCCGGCGCGGCTGTGCGCGCGCTCTACGAACTCGCTTCCGCGCCGGCCACTGCCCCGAACGCACTTGCGTTGCTGCACGAGCTGCAGGCTCACCAAGTCGAACTCGATCTTCAGACCGAGGAACTGCATCGCATGCAGGCTGAGCTCGAGATTTCTCTGCAGCGGCAGATGCAGCTCTACGAGTATGCCCCGGTGGGCTATTGGACCGTGGACGTCACCGCGGTGGTGCGTGAGCTGAATTAGATGGGTGCGGTCCTGCTGGAGCTCTAACCGGCGGCAGCGCCGGGCCGGTCGCTGGAAGGTTTGCCGAGTGCGGATGGCGTGGCGACGCTGCGCGCGATGTGTGCCTACATCCTCAATGGGGCACCGTACCAATTCGCCGACCTGCAGCTGCGTGCAGGGCGCGACGGCGGAGCATGCGCGCTGCGCGCCTCGGCCTGTTGGCATCCGGCCGGCGAGGGATTTCTGCTCGAATTGAATGGATGCGATGAGGCGCGTGTGTTGCCATGGGTGTGGCGCCGATCCTGGTCTTGTGCCGCAGTAAACTTGGAGCGTGCGACCGCTCGGCGCCGCGCTGTGCGAGTCCGGCCAGGTCGCAAGGGTGGCTTCCATGCGCAAGCATTGGCTCGCACGTGTATGTACTCGCCGCCGGCTCTGCGGCGGGGATTGCCTTCGTCGGCAATGATGACATGGTGGGCTCGGCACTCATCACGAGTGGGAAGACGTTGCCGAATCGGCGCGTCGTCCCGAGTGCCGGCGGCGTACTGCATGGCGGGAGCCCGGTTCACAGCGCGCTGCCGTCGCAACGCTGCCCGGGATAGTCGGCAGCGTGGCCTGAGGTTCGATGGGGTGCGAGGACCCTCGGTAACAGACTTGCCGCAATGCGACGTCGGGCCGCGGCGCTCCCTCCATGCTCGGTTCGGGGCGTAGACCCTTTTGCGGCGCCGTCCGGTCATGGCCCGGCTGAGCCGGGCGCGCTCGATGGGGATTTCGAGTTCATGGATGAGCAGCGCCGCAGCGAGGTCCTGCAGCTCGCGGCAGCGCTCCGGAACAGGAGTCCGCGGTGATGGCGAGGCCGTTGCCGGCCAGCGCCTGCATCGTGCGTGCTCAGTCGCTGACTTGCGCGGTTCGCTCGTGCGTCACGGCCAGACCCGGGCGTTCACATGCTGCGGCTCAGCGCCGGAAGATCCAAGCGAGCAGCGAGATCACGAGGCTGATCAGCAGCATCGTGGTGATGGGAAAGAAGAACTGGAAGCCCGGCCGGTCGATGACGATATCGCCGGGAAGCTTGAACAGGGGCAGGCGCCGGACCCACTGCCAGCCGATGCCGACGAGGATCAGCAGTGCCCCGAGGACGATCAGTATGCGGCTCATGCGCGCGAGTGTACCCGGATCATTCCGCCGATGGTGCGGCCTCGGGGAGGCTCAGTCGAAATCACTGGGCAGCTCGGGATGCAGATGATGGGCATGGAGCCGCTCGATCTGCGACGCGAGAATCCGGCCCGTGGACAGCTCCGGCAGCGCATGCACCGGAAAGAAATCGACCGCATCGGTTTCCGCGCCCGCTGTCGGCATCCCACCGGTGCGCACGCAGATGAACATCAGCTTGTAGATGTGGTGGACCGAGGGCGGATGTGGATGGCGTCGCCGGTCGATGAGCGCAGCGAGCTTGACGGCGCGGGCTGCACAGCCGGCCTCTTCACGAATCTCGCGCACGACTGCCGTGGAAGGCGCGTCGTTGACGTCGGCCCACCCACCCGGCAGCGACCACCTGCCGTCGGCGCGCTCGCGCACCAGCAGCACGCGATTGTCTTCGAAAATCGCGCCGCGCACATCGACCTTCGGGGTCACATAACCGGTCTCGCCCGCCCAGAGCGCTCCGGCGCGCTCGGTCGGGATGTCGAGCTCGCCGGCCAGCAGCGCTCGAGCGAGGTCCTGCAGCTCGCGGTAGCGCTCCCGATCGAAAGGGTCCGCGCTGAAGGCGAGCCCGTTGGCGGCGAGCGCGTGTACCTTGCGCGCCCAGTCGATCACCTGCCCGATCCGATCGTCGGTCACATCCAGAGCTGGCTGCTCACATGTTGCGGATCAGCGCATCGCCGAATGCCGAGGTCGACACTTCCGTCGCCCCATCCATGAGCCGGGCAAAGTCGTAAGTGACGATTTTCTGGCCGATGGTCTTGTCCATCGCCGCGATGATGGCGTCGGCCGCTTCCCCCCAGCCCATGTAGCGCAGCATCATCTCCCCGGAGAGAATCACCGAACCGGGATTGACCTTGTCGAGGTTGGCGTATTTCGGGGCCGTGCCGTGGGTGGCCTCGAACACCGCGTGTCCGGTCAGGTAGTTGATGTTGCCGCCCGGGGCGATGCCGATGCCGCCGACCTGGGCCGCGAGCGCATCGGAGAGATAGTCGCCGTTGAGATTGAGGGTCGCGATCACCGCGAACTCCTCGGGCCGGGTCAGCACCTGCTGCAGGGTGATGTCGGCGATGGCGTCCTTGATGATGATCTTGCCGGCGCGCTTGGCGGCGTCCATCTCGGCATTGGCGGCCGCTTCGCCCGCGCTTGCCTTGGTGCGCTCCCACTGCTCCCAGGTGTACGTGACTGCGCCGAACTCGCGCTCGGCGAGCTGATAGCCCCAGGTGCGAAACGCCCCTTCGGTGAACTTCTGAATGTTGCCTTTGTGCACGAAGGTCACGCTGCGGCGCTTGTTCGCCACGGCGTACTCGATGGCCGAGCGGATCAGCCGCTGTGAGCCCTCGCGCGATACCGGCTTGATGCCGATGCCGGAGCTGTCCGGAAAGCGGATCTTGGCGTAGGCCTTGGGAAAGTGCTGTTTGAACAGCGCGAGAAACTCGCCGTTCTCGGCCGTACCGGCCTCGAACTCGATGCCGGCGTAGATGTCCTCGGTATTCTCGCGGAAGATCACCATGTCGACCTTCTCGGGGTGTTTCACCGGGGACGGGACGCCCTTGAACCAACGGACCGGCCGCAGGCACACATACAGGTCGAGGAGCTGGCGCAGCGCCACGTTCAGCGAGCGGATGCCGCCGCCGACCGGCGTGGTGAGCGGGCCCTTGATCGAGACCAGATAATCGCGGCATGCGGCCACGGTCTCATCGGGCAGCCAGTTGTTGAATTGCTTGAACGCCTTCTCGCCGGCATAGACCTCGAGCCAGTGGATCTTGCGCCGCTCCCCGTAGGCCTTGCGCACGGCGGCATCGAGCACCCGCACGCTGGCACGCCAGATATCCGCGCCGGTGCCATCGCCCTCGATGAACGGCACGATCGGATTGTCGGGAACGAGGAGCTTGCCGTCGCGAATCGTGATCTTGCTGCCGCTCGCGGGCGGGACGACTTTCGGGGCGGTGGCGTTGGGCATGAGAGCTCCTCGTGGATGCTGAAAACCGGCTCGAGCACCGCCGGCCGCGGCCGCTCGGGCCGGTAATGCTAGCACGGGCGAGGGCCCCGGGGCGCGCCGCCCGGCGCGTCCAGGCGCCCGGTCGCGGTGCCGATTCACTCTGGGGGCGGCGCTGTGGCGTGGGCGATCGCGCGGCATCTATGCCACACTTGGCCATAATTTCAATCAGGGGTCGCCCGGCTCATGAGTCAGACCACCGACGGCGGTTCCGCGGGCCCTGCCCCCGGGACTTCGCTGCTGCGCAAGCTGTTTGCCGTTCATCCGGTCGTCGCGCCGGAACGTGCCGGTGCCGAGCGCCTGAAGCAGGCGCTGTCCGTCTGGGCCCTCATGGCCATCGGCATCGGCGCGACGATCGGCTCTGGGATTTTCGTCCTCAGCGGCGTGGTGGCGGCACGCCACTCGGGGCCCGCGATCACGATCTCGCTGTTGATCGCCGCCTTCGGCAGCGGACTTGCGGCGCTGTGCTATGCGGAATTCGCAGCGTTCCTGCCGGTGCCGGGCAGCGCCTACAGTTATACGTACGCCACGCTCGGGGAGGTGACCGCGTGGTTCATCGGCTGGAACCTGCTGCTCGAATACGGTATCTCCGCCTCCGCGGTCGCGGTGAGCTGGTCGGGGTACGTGGTCAATCTGCTCGCGAGCTGGGGCGTGCAGCTGCCGACGCTCTGGGTGCACGCGCCGTTTCACCAGAACGCCGCCGGGCAGCTGGTGGCAAGCGGCGCCATCATGAACGTGCCGGCGATGTTGATCGTGCTCGTGCTGAGCGCGCTGTGCTATGTCGGTATACAGGAGACTGCCCGCACCACGAACTTCATGGTGGCCTTGAAGGTTGCGGTGATCCTCGTGTTCATCATCGCCGGACTGAAATTCATCGACCCGGGCAACTGGCACCCATACATCCCAGCCAATACCGGTACCTTCGGGCGTTTCGGCTGGTCCGGCGTGCTGCGCGGCTCGGCGATCATCTTCTTCTCCTATGTGGGCTTCGATACCGCCTCGACCACCGCGCTCGAGGCCCGCAATCCGCAGCGCGACCTGCCGCTCGGGATCATCGGCACGCTGGTCATTTCCACGGTGCTCTACCTGGCCATGGCGGCCGTCGTGACCGGGATGGTGTCGTACCTGAAGCTCAACGTCACCGCGCCGGTGGCGGTGGCTCTCGAGGCGCATCCGGCGCTGTCCTGGCTGCGCTCGCTCGTGATCATCGGCACCATCATCGGCATGACTTCGGTGATCCTCACGTCGATCCTCGGGCAGCCGCGCATTCTGCTGTCGATGGCGGATGATGGTCTGCTGCCCCCGGCGATGGGACGCTGTCATCCCCGCTTCAAGACCCCGCACGTGTCGACCGCGATCACCGGCATCGGCGCGGCGCTGATTGCCGCGCTCTTTCCGCTCGATGTGCTGGCCGATCTGATCTCGATCGGCATTCTGCTGGCGTTCGCCGTCGTGTGCATCGGCGTGCTGGTCATGCGCCGCACGCGCCCGGATGTGCACCGCCCGTTCCGGGTGCCCTGGGCGGGCGTGCTCTGTCCGCTCGGCGCGTGCGTGTGTCTCGGCATGACCTATTTTCTCTCGGATGCCACCTGGATCCGCTTGGTGGTCTGGACGTTCCTTGGAGCCTTGATTTATGTCTTGTACGGATTCCGCCACAGCAAGCTGCGCGCCCGATGAGCTGTCGGCGGGTGCGCTGCCGACGACGCCGGCGGCGGATGGCTGTTGGATGCCGGCCGAGTTCGAGCCGCATGAGCGCTGCTGGCTGCTCTGGCCGGAGCGGCCGGATAATTGGCGTGAGGCGGCGCGTCCGGCCCAGGCGGCATTTGCCGCCGTGGCCGCCGCGATCGCGCGCTTCGAGCCCGTGTCCGTCGGTGTTTCGGCGCCGCAGGAGGCGGCCGCGCGCGCGCTGCTGCCCGCCCATGTCACCGTGCATGTTCTCGCCCATGATGACTGTTGGATGCGCGACGTTGGTCCAACCTATGTGGTGAGTGAGGCGCCGCGGCTGCGTGGCGTGCACTGGCGTTTCAACGCCTGGGGGGGGCGCGAAGGCGGGCTCTATCACCCCTGGGATCGCGATGCGCGCGTGGCGCGCGAGGTGCTCGCGCTTGAGGGCCGGGCCCGCTACCGGGCGCCCGTCGTGCTCGAGGGCGGCGCCGTGCACGTGGACGGGCAGGGCACGGCGCTGCTCACCGAGGAGTGCGTCCTTAATCCCAACCGCAACCCCGGCATGACCCGTGCGCGCATGGAGGCGGTGCTGCGCGAGTATCTCGGTGTGAGCCGCTGCATCTGGCTCGCCCGCGGGGTGTACAACGACGAGACCGACGGACACATCGACAACCTGGCCTGTTTCATCGGGCCGGCGCGGGTGTGTCTGCTGTGGACGGATGATCGCGCCGATCCGCAGTATGAGCGCTCGCGCGCCGCCTGGGAGCATCTGCGCACGGCGCGCGATGCGCTCGGTCGCGCGCTCGAGATCGTCAAGCTGCCCATGCCCGGGCCGCTGTACATGAGCGCGCTCGAGGCGCGCGGCATTGCCCCGAGCGGCGCGTGCAAGCCCCGTCGCGCCGGGGAGCGCTTGGCCGGCAGCTATATAAATTTCTACTGCGCCAACGGCGGCATCGTGATGCCGTTGCTCGATCCACGCACCGATGCCGAAGCGCTCACGATCTTGCGGCGGGCCTGTCCCGATCGCGAGGTGATCGGCGTGCCGGCGCGCGAGATCCTGCTCGGCGGCGGCGGCATCCACTGCATTACCCAACAGGTGCCCGATCCGCACGCGCCGCGGGTCAGGCCCGATCTAGCCGCCGGGCGCACGCAGTAGGCCACCGTCCTCGCCTGGCGCGTCGGCGAGGAGCGTCGCGTAGCGCGCCAAGTCGATGTTGCCGCCCGAGACGACGATGCCGACGCGCTGGCCGCGCAGGTCGAGTTCGCCCCCCAATGCGGCCGCGATGGCCAGTGCTCCGGTCGGCTCGACCACGATCTTCAGGCGTGCGGCACAGAACGCCATGGCGGCCACGAGTTGCGCGTCGCTGACCGTGACGATGGCGCGGACTCGCCGCTGTATGACCGGAAACGTGTGTTGACCGAGGTGTTGCGTCTGCGCGCCGTCTGCGATCGTTCGCGGGGTGTCGATGTGCACGATGCGACCGGCGCGCAGGCTGCGCCGTCCGTCGTCACCGGCCTCGGGCTCGACGCCGATCACGCTGCAGTCCGGGCACAGCACCTGCACCGCCGTAGCGCAGCCGGAGAGCAGACCGCCGCCGCCAAGCGGTACCAGCAACACATCGAGCGGGCCGGCCTGCTCGATGAACTCGCAGGCCACCGTTCCCTGTCCGGCCATGATGTCGGGATGATCGTACGGCGGCAGGAGCGTCAGGCCGCGCTCCGCGGCGAGGCGTCGGCCGATGGCTTCGCGGTCCTCGGCATAACGGTCATAGAGCACGATTTCCGCGCCATAGGCGCGCGTGGCCGCGAGCTTGCCGCGCGGACAATCGCGCGGCATCACGCAGACTGCGGGTATTGCGAGCAACCGGCAGGCAAGCGCGATGGCCTGGGCGTGATTGCCCGAGGAATAGGTGACCACCCCGGCAGCGCGGCCGGTCGGATCGAGATGGGACGCGGCCGAGTAGGCGCCGCGGAATTTGAATGCGCCGGTGCGTTGGAAGTTCTCGCACTTGAAGTAGAGCCGTGCTCCCGTCATGGCGTCCGCGGTGCGCGAGGTGAGGACCGGCGTGCGCTGCGCCACTGCGGCGAGCCGCCGGCGCGCCGCATCGATCGCCGTAAACTCGAACACCGGTTCGCTCACGGCCAGCCCGCTCTCAAGTCGATTCGGGCAGCGGTATGCACTCGAGTTCATCGCCCGGCACGCGCGGGAAGCGGCCGGCGCGCCAGTCCCGCTTGGCCTGCTCGATCCGCTCGCGGGAGCTGGCCACGAAATTCCACTCGATATGGCGCTCGCCCACTGGCTCGCCGCCGATCAGCGCCAGGCGCGCCCCGGTCCGGGTGCCGAGCGTGATCGGCGCGCCGGCGCGGAACACCAGCATGCGGCCGCACTCGAAGTGCTCGTGCCCGCAGGTGACCTCGCCGGTCACGACATAGCAGGCGCGCTCGGTGTATTCATCGGTGAGCGGAAATTGCGCTCCGCCCAAGAGCGCGACGTCGGCATAGAACAGTGGTGATAGTGTCGGCACCGGAGCGCGGCGGCCGTAGGCCTCGCCGGCGAGGATGCGGACCTCGACGCCGGCGCGCGCGAGCATCGGCAGCGTCGCGGCCGGGTGATGCTGGAACACTGGCGGCATCTGCTCGTGCGCACTCGGCAGCGCAACCCACAGCTGTAGGCCGTGCAGGCGCGCGCCTCCGGCACGCGCATCCGGTGGGCTGCGCTCGGAATGCACGATGCCGGCGCCCGCGGTCATCCAGTTGATGTCGCCGGGCCGGATGGCCTGCTGGCAGCCGAGGCTGTCACGGTGGATGATCTCGCCCTCGAACAGGTAGGTGACCGTGGCGAGCCCGATGTGCGGATGCGGACGCACATCGAGCCCCCGCCCGGCCGGCAGCGCCGCCGGACCGATGTGATCGAAGAAGATGAACGGGCCGATCATGCGGTGCGTCACGGCCGGCAGGACCCGCCCGACCGTCAGTGCGCCAATGTCGTGCGATCGCGCCGGCAGCAGCGCTACGAGCGCAGCGGTCGCAGCTCCGTCCCGGCCGGGCTCGGCAGGGGGGTTCAGACTCATGCGTGCCTCTTCGGACCGCTCGGATGCACTGATGCTAGCATGAGCGGCCACGATGGCTTGGAGACGCACATGAACCTCGGATTCATCGGCTTGGGGAACATGGGACGCGCTATCGCGGCGCGCCTGCTCGGGGCGGGCCACACGGTGCGGGTGTGGAACCGCTCACCGGAATCGGCCCGGGAGCTCGCCGAGCGGGGCGCGGTGGTGGCGGCAAGTGCGCTCGAGGCGTGCGCCGCGCCGGTGGTGTTCTCCATTCTGGGGGACGATCGGGCGGTGCGCGAGGTGCTGCTTGCGGCAGTGGCGTCGGCCGAGCGCGGTACTCTGCACATCAACATGGCGACCATTTCCCCGGCGCTCAGCGACGAGCTTGCCGCTCGGCTGGACGAGCGCGGTTGTGGCTACATTGCGGCGCCGGTCCTCGGACGGCCGGATGTTGCCGCAGCGGGCAAGCTCAATATCATCGCGGCCGGGCCGGCGGCGTACCTCGATCGGGCACAGCCCCTGCTCGATGTCATCGGGCAGAAGACCTGGCGGTTCGGCGAACGTGCCGCGCAAGCGAATGTCGTCAAGCTCGCGATGAATTTCATGTTGGCCGCGGCCATCGAGTCGCTGGGCGAGGCGGCGGCGCTCGCGGGCGGCTACGGCATCGAACCGGGCCGGCTGTTCGAGTTGGTGAGTCAGACCTTCTTCCCCGGCCCGGTGTATGAAGGCTACGGCCGCTTGATCGCCGCCGCGCGTGTCGAGCCGGCCGGATTCAAGGCCCGGTTGGGCCTGAAGGACGTGCGCCTTGCGCTCGCTGCCGCAGAGGCCGTCACCGCGCCGATGCCATTTGCGAGTGTCATGCGCGATGCGATGCTCGAGGCGCTGGCGCACGGCGAGGGCGACAAGGAATTCGGGGTGGTGCTGGGGCGCGGGGCGATGCGTCGCGCAGGGCAGTAGCCGTCGGTACGTGCGCGCTGTGCGTTACAACAGACGCGTGGCTTCCTCGAGCCACGTACGCTGCGCCCGGCGGTAGTGCGCCGGCGCGAGGCGTGCCTGATCGAGCAGCTCCCGGGCGATCTTGCGTGCCTCGTCAGGCTGCCCCTGCCGCTGCAGCAGTTGGGCATAGCGCACCGCGGCCTCGGCGCCGGGATAGGCGTGTGCCAGGGCGCGATATTCCTCCAGTGCCCGCGGTACGTTGCCTTCGGCTTCGAGCGCGCGCGCATACAGCAAGTGCCGCTCCGGGGAGTTGAACTCGGGGTTGTACTGCATCAGCGCCTCGAGAGTCGCGCGGGCGGCGGACGCCTCGCCGTTGCCGAACTGCGCGCGCGCCAGTCCGAGCATCAGATTCGGGTCATGCTCATACAGGCCGGTGAGCGTCTCGCGGTACTGCGCCGCCGACTCCGCGAAGCGTCCGTGCCGAGCCAGCTCATCGGCATAGCGCTGACGACTGGCGATGTTGCCGGTGAGCTCGGCTTCCTGCTGCAGCCGGCGCAGATCTCCGAACGGATTGATGGCCTTCTTAAGGCCGCGCGCGGCGCGCTGCGTCGACCGTCCGCGCATCAGTTCCGGCAGGATCTCGACGGCTGTGTAGGCCAGTGCGCCGAGCAGCGGCAGGAACATCAGCACGAAGACCCAGATCCAGCTGCGCCCGGTCTTGATGCAATGCACCACCAGCGCCAGCGACAGGATATAGGGAAGGGCGTACGCCAGATACGTCATGTAGCCTGATATCCTACCGCATCGGGCGTGCTGAATCGCGCGCGCGTCCGTGGCGGCGGGAGCGAGGCGGCGTGACGCCGGTCTCTGGCGCGGTGATACCCTGGATTCTCTCCGGAACATTGCATGATGCGCGCAGAGACGGCCGGTATTCGGCTCGGGGCTCTCGGACTGACGGCCTGCGTGTGGTTCGCGGCCGTGGCGCACGCCGCGCTGCCGCGGCGCGCGCCCTGCGCGCCTGCCGTGGCGATACGCTGCGCAGTACCGCCCGGAGTGTACGTTACAGGCCACGGCCCGCCGCGCATTGGCCTGGTGCTCTCCGGCGGCGGGGCCCGGGGCATTGCCGAGATCGGGGTGCTCGAGGTCCTGCAGCGGCTGCACGTGCCCATCGATGCCATCGCCGGAACGAGCATGGGCGCGGTGGTGGGCGGGCTCTATGCGAGCGGCCTCACGGCCGGGCAGATTGCCGCCATGGTGCGCTCGCTCGACTGGCGCGAGGCGTTCCGCGATCAACCGCCCCGGCAGGATCTGACGCTGCGCCGCAAGGAGGAAGACGAGAACTTCCTGGTGCATTTCCGCATTGGCGTCAAACACTGGCATCTGGTGCTGCCGCAGGGCTTGATCCAGGGGCAGAGTCTCACCGAGATCTTAAGCCGCCTGACCCTGCCGGTCGCACGCATCACCAATTTCAATGATCTGCCTACGCCGTTTCGCGCTGTGGCGACCAACCTCGCCAACGGCAAGGAAGTCGTGATGCGTTCCGGCGATCTGGTGAGCGCCATGCGCGCCAGTATGTCGGCCCCCGGAGTGTTCGCGCCCGTGCCGCGCGGCGGCCGGCTGTTGGTCGATGGCGGACTTACGGACAATGTGCCGATCGACGTCGCGCGCGCCATGGGCGTGAACGTGCTGATCGTGGTCGACGTGAGCTACCCACTGCAGCCGCTGGCGCGGCTGAACGGTGTGGCGGGCATCAGTGCCCAGGCGCTCGCGATCCTGATGGCACGCAAGTCCAACCGTGAGCTCGCCACCCTCGGTCCGCAGGACGTTTTGATTCGCCCCAATCTCCACGGCATTTCCTCGTTTGATTTCGGCGACGTCAACCGACTGCTGGCGCTCGGCGAGGCGGCGGCCTGGCGCATGCGGCGGCGGCTCGAGCAGTTTGCGGTGAGCCCGGCCGCGTACCGGCGCTACCAGCGGCGCCGCGCGGCGCTGCGCCGGCCGCCGCCTCGCATTGCCTTCGTCGAGGTCGAAACCGGTACGCGGCAGTTCTCCGCGCCGCTCGAGCGCCTCTTCAGCGACATGATCGGCAAGCGGCTGAACCCGAATGCGATCGCCCGGCGCATCACGGCGGTGTACGGTCTTGGCGGACTCGATACGCTCGAGTACCAACTCGTGCGCCGCGGCACGCGCTACGGCCTGCTCATCGATGCGCGCGGCGCCTCCATCGGGCCGAATTACCTGCGTTTCGGGTTGAGTCTGCGCGATGACTTCGCCGGCGATGCCACCTACGAGGCGGCGGCCCGCTACGTCATGTCGGAAATCACCCGCCCGGGAGGGGAGTGGGTCACCGATGGCGAGATCGGTCAGACCACCCGGCTCGCGAGCGAGATCTATCTGCCGTTCTCGAAGTTCTCCGGGTGGTTCGTGATGCCGCGCATTTCCGTGCAGGCGAGCGACCTGCCGTATGTGGTCGGCCAGCGCGAACGGGCCGACTACCGCGTGCACACCTTTCGCTACGGCCTGGACATCGGCAAGCAGTTCGGCAATTGGGGCGAGGTGCGCGCGGGAGTGTACCGGGAGGAGGGACACTCGCGGCTGAACGTGGGCGATCCGTCCGATCCGTTGCTGCCGTTTCCGGCCCTGCAGCCGCTCGGCTCGGTCACCTATTTCGTGCGCTTCAGCTATGACACGCTCGACAATATCGACTTCCCACACTCCGGCGAGCAGGCCCGTCTACAATGGTCGAGCGCGCACCAGGTGCTCGGCGGACAGTCGAGCTACAATCGGGTGACATTCAATTTCCTGGCGGCGCATACCTGGCGTAGTCGCAACACGCTGGCATTCTCGGCTTCCGCCGGCAGCCTCCTTGACCGCCCCACGGATCTCGAGATGGAGTTTCCGCTGGGCGGATTTCTCAATCTGTCGGGACTGCGGCAGTACTCGCTGTACGGGCCGCACTACGGTATCGCCCGAGTGGTGTTCTACCGCGAGATCGATCGCGGCGGGCCGGGTTATCTCGGCGTACCGATCTATCTGGGCGCCTCGCTCGAAGCCGGCAATGTGTGGCGGAACATGAGCGACATCCGTTGGCGCAATCTACACGAGGACCAGAGCGTGTTTCTTGGACTGCAGACGTTTCTCGGGCCGGTGTACCTCGGCACCGGCTTCGACGACCACGGCGAGCAGTCGTTTTACCTGTTTCTCGGGCGCACGTTCTGAGCCGCACCGTCGAGCGGGCTGTCGACCTTCTCGAAGCGCAGCGCGGGCTTGTCGCCGGCACGCGAGTACAGGTGGCGCCGGCTCATCTCGGCGAGCGCGGCGTCGCGTTCGGCCGCGCTGGCATACCAGTGCAGGCGGTGCCATTCGGGCCCGACGAGTGTGCGGAACGGATCCCCGGGCAGCAGGCTCACACGTACCCCATAAGGTCGCGGCTGTTGCGCAGGGGCTGTCTTGAGGTTTTGTGCCTGGCTGATTCCCATCGCGCGCGAAGCTTACGGCGCCGGCCCCACCGGGCGCAAGCCGGATGCGCGGACAGAGTATGATGACGGGGTGGAGGAAGGTGCGGATGAACGCAGTGCACAAACGATTGACTTTGCCGAGTGCGGCCGAGGCGCTGCCCGGACGCACGACCCCGATCGAGGTCACCGCGACGCACGCGGTCACGGGCCAGCGCATGATCGAGCCTTTCCCTGCAGGCCTGCACATCGCTCTGTTCGGCATGGGGTGCTTTTGGGGCGCGGAGCGGTTGTTCTGGCAGATGCCCGGTGTCTATGTCACCGCAGTCGGCTATGCGGGCGGGTTGACCCCAAATCCAACCTACCGCGAAGTCTGCTCGGGGTTGACTGGCCATGCCGAGGTCGTGCGGGTCGTCTTTGACCCCAAGCGCATCGGCTACGACGCACTGCTGCGGGCATTCTGGGAGTCTCATGATCCCACCCAGGGCATGCGTCAGGGGGCTGACGAGGGAACGCAATACCGCTCCGTGATCTTTACCGCCGACGCGGCGCAGCGCGCGGCGGCAGAGGCGTCGCGCGATACCTATCAGGCGCTGCTCACGGCCGCCGGTCGTGGCCGCATCACGACGCAGATTGCACCGGTCCCCGCCTTCTACTATGCGGAGGACTACCACCAGCAGTATCTGGCGAAGAACCCGGACGGGTACTGCGGTCTCGGCGGCTGCGGCGTGCCCTACGCATTCGCGCAGTCACTGGCGGGACGGCGGGCGTAGGCTGCGAGCGGTCTGGGATTGGCGCGGTGTTCGGTGCGCGGCATGGAGGGTGGGGACAGCGCTGAGGCGGAGTATCATCCGGGGGACCTGGCGAAGATCCGGGTGGACCCGCGGGGGTTCGGCCCATCGTGCACCGAGCGGGTGTCATCAGCCTGACGGGGAGATCTGAGCAATGGCGATCGTCGTGATGATCCTGGTGGCCGTGCATGCGCTCGCCGGCGTGTTCTGGGTGGGCTCCACACTGGCCCTGACGCATTCGGATCTCACGCTC
Source organism: Pseudomonadota bacterium (assembly GCA_021822385.1). Taxonomy (GTDB): domain Bacteria; phylum Pseudomonadota; class Gammaproteobacteria; order Steroidobacterales; family Steroidobacteraceae; genus 13-2-20CM-66-19. The sequence goes on along the minus strand of JAKARC010000005.1, from coordinate 26,556 downwards.
ACCCGCAAGCTCTTCCGTGCGCAAATGAGTGCGGCCGTGCTCGCGGTGGCCGCAGGGCTTGGGCTCTGGGGGCTGCTGATCCGCGGAGCACACGGTCCGATGGCCGATACGCTCGGCCTGGGCGCACTGTGCGCGCTGATCGCCGCGGGCGTGCAGGGCGGCATGTACCGAATGCATCCGACGCGTGGACAGCGGATCGCCGCTGTGCTGCTTTCGGTTACGGTGGTATGCATGGTGATCTCGCCATACGTGCGCTGAGGTCCGCGCGGCGGTGAACCCGCGCGGCGGCGGCGGGTCTATACTGTGTTGACCCTGACGGTTGAGGAGGCCGCGATGCAGCCGACTCGATGGATTCGATGCGCCCTCGCCGCGCTTGCGGCGGGCGTTATTTGTGCCCCCGCGTTTGCGGCGGGGGGAGCGGTGCCTGCGGTCTGGGTGCCGCGGCAGGTGCAGTTCGTCTACCGGGGCTTCACCACGCGCTACAGCTGCGGTGGTCTGCACGATGAGATCGTCCGGCTGCTCACCCGGCTGGGCGCCCGGGATCTGAAGGTGCGCGAGGAGGGCTGTGTGTACGGGAATGGGCGTCCGGAGCCTTTTCCCGGGGTTTCGGTATCGATGCGGGTCCTGATCCCAGCCACCCGGGCTGCCGCCGGGGCGGCGCGTGTCGGGGCGCGCTGGCACAAAGTGGTCCTCGCTTCAGGCGGCGGCTATCGTCAGGGCGGGCAGTGCGAGCTGGTGGCGGAATTCCGCCGCGTGTTCCTGCCGGTGTTCGCGGCCCGCGCCATTGATCTGCAAGCGCCCTGCGTGCCGTATGAGGTGAACCCAGGCACCTATCTCAGCGCCGAAGTGCTCGAGCCGGCGCAGGCGCGAGCTGAGCCTCACCAGTCACTGCACCGGAGCCGCTGAAGGGGCTTATAGTCGGGAAATCCGAGAGTGTGGAGGGTCCCGCCATGCGTATCCGAGGCCTGTCTCGTTCCGTTCTGCCCGTCCTTGCGACGCTGAGCGTCCTGTTGTCCGTGCCCGCCTGGGCAGCACCGCCAGTGCCTGCCGTCTGGGTCCGCCGGCACGTGCAATTCTTCTACCAGAGCTTCACAACGCGGTTTACCTGCGATGGTCTGCGCAATCAGATCGAGAACATGTTGTTGCGGCTCGGTGCCCGCGATGTTCATGTTCGTGAAATTGGCTGCGCCGGCATCGGGCCGCAATCCTCACCCGGCGTGGACGCGACGCTGCAAGTGCTCGTTCCGGCGGCCGCGGGCCAGCCGCATGTCGCGGCCGCGTGGCGCAAGGTGGTGCTGATCTCGGGCCGGGCCAGCCTCGAGCAGGCCGGAGACTGCGACCTGGCCGCGCAGTTCCGGCACAAGGTACTGCCGGTCTTCCCCGCCCGCGACATCGTTCTGCGCGCGAGCTGCGTGCCTCATTTGATCGACATCGGCACCTACCTGAGCGCTGATGTCCTCTTCCCGGTTCCTCCCGCGCACCAGGGTCGCTGAGCGCCCGGAGGAGTCATCCCCTCGCGGTGTGCGCGATCAATTCGGCGGATTGCTGCTGCCGGAATTCTGCTGCTCGAGCGGGAAAGCCTGTGTCGTCGAGTTCGACGGCCCTGCGCTCGCGGCCGGTGTTGTTGTGGTTGCCGGCACCCCGGCCTGGATTGGGACGGCCGGCAGCCCGCAGGCCGTATCCACCGCATCGACGAACTGAACCGCCGACGAATTTCCGGTCGTGATCGCGCCAGAGAGAATCTGCGAGGCGCGCACGTCGGGGTTGCCGTAGAAGGCGGCATCGGCGCCGTGATCGGTGGTCAGTTCGGCGCCGTTGATCGACACCCCGGCAAACAATCCCTTGTTGTGGGAATACGAATACACGCCGGCGTCGAACGTCTGCACCGTCGCCGCGGATGCTTCCCGACCGATCGGACCGGCGGCCACCGAGGCATCGGCGCCCAGGGTGATCTTGCCCCCGCTCAAGCCCGAGACGCCCTGGCGTGAGGTGAACACCAGCACCAGATCGGTCTTCTGCACGCCCCATTGGAACCCGAAACTGCCGCCCGCAATCGTGACGAACACCGGGTCGGAGAACTGACCGCTCGGGGTGCGTTCGACCAGCACGCCGTGACCGAACCGGCCGCCGAAAAAGAAAGCCACCTTGGTCACCCCGGGGAATACGGCGACGGCGTAGGCGCGCTGCAGCAGCCAGCTGGGAATGCCCTGGTCGCGGGTACCCCGCAAATCGTTCAAGACCTGTGTGGCGAGCAACAGGCGGCCCTCCTCCAGGGCCTGGGCGTGCGCCACGACGGTCGCGAGCGCAAACACCATTCCGGCCAGCGCCGCAGACAGACGAGTACGAATGCGCATGTCAGGTTTACTCCGATGTTCGGGCGGATCGAACGCGAATCGCAATGTGCGCCGCGCATACAACTACGCTCAGCCCGATCGCGCAAGCTTACCGCAGAAAACCCGGCGAGGGGAGTTGGACGCGAGCCGGGCCGCTGTGGTTCAGCGCGCGTTCAGATCCTCCCCGAGGCGCGCGAGCGCCGCGCCGCCGAGGCGCAACAGCCGCCAATCGTCGAGCGCCTGCGCGCCGAGGGCACGGTAGAACTCGAGCGCGCGTTCGTTCCAGGCGAGCACCTCCCAATCGATGCGAACACACTGTCGCGCGACGGCGATACGGGCCAGCGCTTGCAGCAAGGCGCGCCCGACGCCCCGGCCGCGGGCGTGGGCCGTGACGTACAGGTCTTCCAGATGGATGCCCGCACGTCCGTTGAATGTCGAGAAGTTGGGAAAGAAGAGCGCGAAGCCGACCGGCGCACCGTCAAGGCGGGCAAGCAGCACCTCGGCACAGGGGCGGGGGCCGAACAATGCCGTCTCGAGATCGGTTACCGTGGCGCGCACGTGCTGCTCGAGATGCTCGAAACGTGCGAGCTCATGAATGAATTGCAGGATCTGCGGCACATCGGCCGGACAGGCCGGCTGGATCTCGATCATTGCGGCCTCTAGCCTGTGCTTTGCAGGCCCTGAACGATACCCGCGATGCTCATCAGCAGCGCCTCGAGCAGCTCGGGGTCGGCGCGATCACTGCCACGCCAGCGTGCCAACAGATCGACCTGCATCAGGTTCATCGGATCGACATAGGGATTGCGCAACCGAATGCTGAGCTGCTGTGTCGGGTCGCGCTCGAGCAGGGCGCCGATGTTCTTCAGGCTGAGCACCTGGGCGCAGGTGAGCTCGTATTCGGCGCGGATGGCTGCGGCAAAATGCCGCAGGCCCTCCGGCACGAGCCGCAGATAGGCGGCGGCGATGTCCAGATCGGCGCGCGCCAACATGACCTCGATATCGTCGACGAGGTTGTGCAGGAAATACCACTCCTCATACGCGGCGCGCACCTGCTCGGCACCGTGACGGGCGCAGGCGGCCCTGAGACCGGAGCCGGCGCCAAACCATGCCGGCAAAAGGTGGCGCGTCTGCGTCCAGGCGAACACCCATGGCAGGGGCAGGAGCTTGCCGATGCCGGTGCCGTCGGCACGATGCATGGTGCGCGAGCCGACCCGCATGCGCTCGATGACATCGATCGGCGTCACGGCACGGAAGAATTCGTGGAACTCGGGCTGCGCGTGCACGAGGGCGCGGTAGGCGTCCCGACTGGCTGCCGCCAGCGTCGTTGCGCAGGCAATGTGCTGCGCCGCGGCGGGACGCGGCAGGCGCTCGGCGCTCGCCAGGGTGAGGGCATGGAATGCCCGCTCGAGCGTACGCATGGCGATCGGACGCAAGCCGTAGCCGAGCCGGATGGTCTCCCCCTGCTCGCGCAGGCGCAGCACGCCGTTCGACAGCCCCGCGGGCACCGATCGCACCAGGCGATCGACGCGCCCGCCGCCGCGCGTCAGGCTGGCTCCGCGTACATGCATCAGCGCGAATTGCTGGTGCGACGCCGCCAGCGTCTCGGCGAGGGCGCGTTGGGCCTGATGGATGGCGAAGCGTGACGCGCACAGACCCGCATCCATGTTGCTGTCCGAGTAGCCGATCAGCACGTGCTGGCGGCCACCGCGGCTCTCCAGGTGGCGCCGGTAGACCGGTTCGGCGAGCAGTGCCTGCATGATCGAGGCGCTGTGCTCGAGCGCGCTGATCGACTCGAGTTGCGGGGCGATATCCAGGCTGACCTCGCCGCTGCTGCGGTCGAATACGGCTGACCAGCGCGCAAGCAGCAATGCCGCGAGCACATCGTCGACGCCCTCCGTGCCGCTGACCACGAACGACCCAATGGCCTCGGCGCCGTAGCGATGTCGCATTTTCGCGAAGGTTTCGAACACCGCGAGCGTACGGCGCGCGAGCGGGCCAAGTTCGACGCGTGGGCCGAGGTCCTTCGTGAGCGCCTCGACCAGCAGACGCGTGCGCTCGGCGCGCGGGCGCTGCGGCCAGAGCGCATCGTCGCAGCCCTGCGCGATGATGCTGTGCAGAACGCCGGCGTGTTGCCGCACATCGAGACTGGCGAGGTGGAAGCCGAACGTATCGATGCGGCGCAGCAGGCGGCGGATCTGAAACAGACCGGCGTGCGTGCCCTGATTGGCCGCGAGACTCGCGGCGATCAGCTCGATGTCCTCGCGCAGCTGGCGGGCGTTGCCGTAACCGTTGACCCGGCCGTCCTGGGTGTCGCGCAATCGCAGTGCGACCTGAGCGAGGAACAGCCGATAGGGCATGCGTTCGCGGCGCGCGCCGAGCGTCGGCCGCGCGCGGGCCGCGAGCCATGCGTAATCCTCGATCCGCTTGATCAGTTCCGGCGCGATGCCGATGCGCCGCTCGCCCTGTGAGAGCTGTACTGCGAGCTGCTCGCACTCGGCGATATAGGCGCCGAGGAGCGCATGCTGATGGCGGGCCAGGGTTTCACGGATGGTCTTGGCGTGTACGTCGGTATGCCCGTCCATGTCGCTGCCCACCCAGGAGCCGAAGCGCAGGATGCACGGCAGCTCGATCGACTCCGCGGGCACGGCGAACACCTTGCCGAGCGCGAGCGCGATTTCCTCATAAAAAGCGGGCAGGACCCGGTACAGGATCTCGATCAGGTAAAACACGACGTGTTCGCGCTCATCGCCCACGGTCAAGCGCTGGCGGGGCAGCTCCTCGGTCTGCCACACGGTGGTGAGTTCGAAACGGATCCGGTCCCACAGGGTACGCCGCTCTTGCGCAATCAGCGTGGTGTCGAGTTGCTCGAACAGCCGTTGCGCCACCCGCTGCTGCTTGCGCAGCAGGGAGCGGCGCGTCGCATGCAGGGCGTGGGCGGAGAAGACCGGCTCGATGTGCAGCGATCCGATCAGCGCGAGGGTCTCCTCCAGGCTCATGCCGCGCTCGCGCAGCGCGAGCAGGGCGCTTTCGACCCCGCCGGGCTGAGGATGGTCGCTGTCGCGGAAGTACTCGCGCCGCCGTCGGACGCGATGCACGTTTTCGGCGAGATTGATCGTGCGGAACCACAGCGAGAAGGCGCGCAGCAGATCGTGCGCGAGTGCCGGTGGACGGTCGTGAACGGAGGCGGTGAGTTCGGCGGCCGCCTGCGCATCCCCATCACGGCGGGCAATGGCCGCGCGTCGATCGAGCTCGACCAGCTCGAACAGCGCCTCGCCGCCCTGTTCGCGCACGATCTGCCCGATCAGCTCCCCGAGCGCATGCACGTCGGCGCGTAAGGCCGCGTGCTCGGGTGGGAATTGAATGTCGCTTCGGTTCACCGTCGCCTGTCATTGTAGCCTAGCGCGGGAAGCTTCCGCCGCCGGGCGTGTGGTGACGCTCGCTGTGCCGAGCGCACCGTGTCCGGTCACTCCAAAACGAAAGAGCCCCGCGTCCATGCGGGGCTCTTGCGACGCGAGCGTCAATCGCTCAGGCCGACTTTTTCATCATCGGGTGCTTGGGCATCATTTTCTTATGCATCATTTTCTTGTGCGCCCACTTCTTGTGAGTCCACTTCTTGTGCGTCCATTTCTTGTGCACCCATTTCTTATGGGTCCACTGCTTGTGCATGGCCTGCTTCTTGACGACGTGGTGCATCGGGGTGGCCTGAGCCGCCACCGCGGCAACGGGAGTCACGAGCAGCGAGCCGGCAACCAACAGAGCACCGACGACAGGAACGAGCTTCTTGAACATCGACGTCTCCAAATTGAGGAACTGAGCGGTGAACGAACCTCCAGAGCTGACAGGCTCCGGTGCACGGGCATTATCGCATGTCGTTGCGCGTACAGCGGTCCGGTTAATGTCCCTCAAAAGCGACAAGACTGTGGACGTTGACGCCCAAAGCTTGCAGGCGGCGGGCGCCGCCGAGTTCCGGCAGGTCGATCACGAAGCACGCCGCGAGGATTTCGGCGCCGAGCGAGCGCAGCAATTTCACGGCCGCCTCGGCCGTTCCCCCGGTAGCGATCAGGTCGTCGATCAGAAGGACCTGCTCGCCGGCCGCGATGGCATCGCGATGCATTTCCATCTCGTCGAGACCATATTCGAGCGAATAGGCCACGCGCACCGTCTCATGCGGCAGCTTGCCCTTCTTGCGGATGGGGATGAAGCCGGCGCCCACCCGCTGTGCGACGGCGCCACCCAGAATGAATCCGCGCGCCTCGATGCCCGCGACGTGCCCGACCTGCCGTTGCACCCAGGGGCGCGAGAGCTCCGCGACCGCAAGCTGGAACATCGAGGCATTGCCGAGGAGCGTGGTGATGTCGCGAAAGAGAATCCCGGGCTTGGGATAGTCGGGGATGCAGCGGATGGCAGAGCGCAGCGCGTTCAAGTCAGCGGAGTCCATGCCGGAACTGTACACGGAATACGCCGCGTTTGTGTCATGATCAATCCATGGAAGCGATCGATCTTCTCTTGAGCCGCCGCTCGGCGGCGGTGCTCATCGGGCCCGGACCGGACGAAGCGGCGCTCGAGCTGCTGCTCGCCGCCGGTGCGCACGCCCCGGATCACGGTCGGCTGCGGCCGTGGCGCTTCATCGTGATCCAGGGGCGGGCGCGCGAGCGCTTGGGCGAGCTGTTTGCCGAACGTCTGCAGCGCTCGCGGCCCGATGCGAGCCCTGATGCGCTGGCGCGGGAGCGCGCGAAGGCGTTGCGCGCACCGCTCATCATCGCCGTGGCGGCGGTGCCAGATCCGCACTCGGCGGTGCCCCAGATCGAGCAAATCCTCTGCGCCGGCGCCGCTGCCACGAACATGCTCCTAGCGGCGCGCGCGCTCGGATTCAATGCGGTCTGGAAGACCGGGGCTGCGGCCTACGACGAAACGGTGAAGCGCGAGTTCGGCATCGCACCAGCCGACGCGCTGGTGGCTTTTCTGTACATCGGCACGGAATCATCGGGCCACGACGGCCCGACGCCCCCGCGCGCGTGGCGCGATCGGGTCTCGTACTGGCCCGATCCGCCCGTTTAGGTCGGTACCGCCGCGCTCAGCGCGGCGGTACCGGAAAGTGCGCAAAGATTTCGTCAACCGACTTGGCGATGGACCTGCCCGGATGACGCGCCATGCTGTGCGAGAGCGTCGCGATGGCCGTACCGCTCCAGACCACGGAACGATCCGCTCGATCGATGACCGAGATGGTCAGTGCCGACTTGGTCACGGTGTAGACGTCGCCGTAGTAACCGCCGCCCCAGCCCCAGCCGTAGCCGTAAGGCCAGCCCCAGCCGCCCCAGGGACCGCCCCAAGGTCCGCCCCAGCCCCAGCCGCCCCAGAAATAAGGTGCCGGGGGACCATAGGCACCCTCGATGCGGTTGTGCACCCGGACGCGGAAATCGACGAGCAAATCCGGAGCGTCACGGCGTGATACCTGCCGGTAGCCCCGCGCCTCCATCTGCTGCGTGACATCCTGCTCGAGTTGCTGCGTCGTCAGCGACTTGTACGCGCCGTGATTGGTGCCGGGGTGCGCCACATACGCAAACGTATGCGCGCTGGCCAAATTGGCGTTCATGGCCATACGCGTGCGGATCACCGGTCCGGTGGCGCATGCGGCCAATAGCAATGTGGCGCCGGCCGCCATCAGCATGCCGGTCAACTTTGCGACTCGCAGTGCGGACTTGCTCTCCATGATCATTGCCTCTCTCAAAGATAGATCTCTGAAACGTCCCAGAGTTCCGGCGGTTGACGCCGATTGCAGACGGACCGCAGTCCCGGTCTGCGCCGCGCCATCGTCCGAGGATTGCACTCTACACCGCCTGCACCCTGGCCGGTAGCGTGGCTCCGGATCACCCGCTTGGGGTTTCAACGTCGCGTGCCGCCCTGTCTCGAGGCGGGCGCACAGACGGTGAGGCGATAGTCCTCGCCGATCCATTGGCCGTCCGACTGGCGGCGGTACGTCAGATCAATCTGGCGGCCGCTGCGCAGTGCCCGCGTATCGATATCGACCAGATGCAGGCCGAGCGGGTTGGCCTCAGTGGCCTGCTCCTGCGGGTCCTGCCAGCCGTCGAAGCCCCAGCGGAACACGCCGGGCTCCGTCAGTGCAAGCGTCAGCGTTGCACCTTCCGGCAGCTCGCTGCTGGGGGCATGGGGACACCAGAACGCGCGCTTGATCGCCGGCCGCTTGCCGCCATAGCGGTCCCACACCGGCTCGAGCCGGTCCACGGGACGACCAATGGCGCGTGAGACCGCGAGCTTGATGAACTCGGCGTGGGCCCACACGAGCGGCATCGCGCTGCCGGTCGGCCGCCCCGGCGCGAGGAAGCGTTCCGGAATGGGTGCGGCATCCCAGACCTGTTCGGGCAGCATTCCGCCCTTGGAGGCCATGCGGGTCATGGCCTCGAGCAGTGGCAGCGGGTCACGTCCGGCCGCCACCTCGAAATGCCCGCGCTCGCCGGTGAGCAGCGGCCAGGCCCGGCCCCGTCCGGTGCCGTCGTAGGCCGATCCATCGTCATGCTCGCCGTAACCATCGTCGTTGTAGCGGTACCAGCTCGGTCCGCTCGGAGTGTCGACCTTGAGCAGCGCATCGACCAGCTTGATCGTGGCGAGGATCAACGGATCGTCCGGGCTGCGCAGGCCAAAGCGGACGAGCTGCAGGAAGTCGACGCCGACTTGCGCGGCGGCCGGAAGCTCCGGATCGACGGCCTGATTGCGGATGGGCATGGTGTTCTGCAAGGCGCTCCGATCATGCAGCGCCTCGACCGGCGCGACCCGGACGTAGTAGCCAAGAATGCCGTGTTGACGCGCCAGAGCGGTGTCGTACACCGCGGTCCAACGCTCGAGACTGCCGTTCCAGTAGTCCGCGATCGCCAGCGCAAGCTCACGTGCCGGCGGGCTCAGGTGTGGCGCGCCGCACACCAGAGCAGAGATGCAGGCCGCCAGCGTGAACGTATTCACTCCGGCGTCCTCTTCCCAGCGGTCCTGATCCGACGCCGGACCATTGCGCACGATGAAGGACAGGGCGCGGCGGATCATATCCGTGACCTCGACACCGTCAATCGCATGCCGTTCATGCAACATCGCGGCGAGCAGCACCGGGAAGGCCGTCTCGTCGAGCTGCACCGCCGTCCAGTACGGTGTGCCGCCGAGCCACTGGTTCTGATTCCAGTGACCGTCGGCGAGCTGCGTGGCGCGCAGGTAGCGCAGCGTGTCGCGCGCCTCGTGCGTCGCGCCGAAGGCAAGCAGCGCGCCGGCGCACTCGCACAGGTCGCGGGGCCAGACCAGGTGATAGCCGGCGCGCTCATCCTTGGTGTTGCCCCATGGGACGCTCAGGCTCGCCACCATCGCGCCCGGAAAGGTCTTGCACTGATGGGTTCGCAGCACCATGGTCGAGATGCTGAACTGCGCGCGGCACTCCGGCGGCAGCGAGTTGATGACCGGCGCGCGCTGGGCGCACGTCTGCTGCCAGGTCTTCCATGTCTCGATCTGTCGCTGCCAGCTGGCCTCGAAGGGCTCAAAGAGCGAGGCGAGCGCCAGTGTCGCGGCCGATTCGGTGCTGCTGCTGATGCCGAGCCCGAGGACGGCCTGGCGGGGCAGCTCGCCCATGAGGGCGACGTTGCCGGGCCCGGCGCGATCGTACTCCCAACACATGGCGCCGTTGTGATCGAAGTCCTGCCAGCCATCGCTCGCGCCCACATAGCCGCAGCTTGCCCGTCCCCAGGCATCGCGCTGCTCGGCGTCGACCGCGCCGAGGGCGAGCGCAAACGGGCCTTGCTCGGCGAGCAGCAGGCGGTGACCGCGGTGATCGGCCACACTGGCACTGTTGTCGTGCCCCGTGCCGCCGAGGTGCGGCGCGAGCAGCGCGTAGGGCCGCAGCTGTTCATCGCCGGTCAGATCGAGCTCGATCAGCAGCGCGTCGCGGTCGGTGGCCGGCACGATGCGCAGACGCAGCTCGAAGCGCTCGTGACGGTGCACCACGCGCACCGCCGGGATGCCCGGGCCGGCGAGGGTGACCGTCGGCTCGGTCAGCCGCTTGACCTCGACCCAGAAGCCCTTGCCGTCGGCAACGATGAAGCCAATGTCGCGGATCTGCGGGATGTCGACGCGCGGATAGTAGACCTCATTGACGATGCCGCGGCCCACCGTGAACCATAGGCGCGAGGTGCCGAGCGCGCAGCCGACCATGTCCTTGGCGCTGCTGCACCAGGTGGGAGAGATACCGGGTGCGCCCGGTGCATCGCCTGTGCCGTTGTTCGTCATGAGTCTGAGATCTCCGTCGGGATGGCCGCCGCCAGTGAGCGTGCCAAAGCCCTCTACCCTACAGCATGCACGGGCCGAAGGCAGTGCGCGGGGCGCCATATGCGTCTCGCGGGCGCCACCTTGACCGCTGCTGCGCCCCGGAGTTCGGCGTCCGCTAGCCGCCGGAGCGTTTGGCTTCCCAACCGCGCCGGATCAGTTCGGCCACCAGACGCTCGCGGTGTTCGCCCTGGATCTCGATACGGCCCGCCCGCACCGCGCCTCCGGCACCGCAGAGCTGTTTCAGTTCGCGCGCCAGCGTCTCGAGTTCGCCCTCGGTGAGCGGCAGGCCCGTGATCACCGAGACGCCTTTACCGCCTCGGCCGGAGACCTCTCGCCCGACGCGCACCCGGGCCGGACCTGCCGGTTCGCTCACCGGCCTCGGTGCGCTCCGGGGCGGCGTGTGGGGCGCATTGCGCAGGACGACACCACGGGCGGTGGGGTAGGATTTCATGGGCGGAATTATCGCGCGTGCAGGCCGTTCCGCCAAACCGCCGGTGTCCCGTGGTTATGCGACGTTCATTGCGTCGATCAGCGTGATCGCGCACGGATTGGGACATGTATTGCGTCGGAAGGGCGCTAAGATTTGGATTCTGCCGGAAACCGGCGGTGGTAAGGCTCCAAGGTCATGACGCAGTCGCGCCTGCATATTCCCCATCCTCCGGCTCGGCCCGGGGAGACGCCTGACTTCAGCTATCTCAGGATTCCACCGGCCGGCCTCGCAGGCCGGCCGGATATTCTCGCGCCGGCCGAGCAGATCGAAACGCTCGGGACCGGGATGGTGCGCGTGCTGGACGAGCACGGTCAGGCGCTCGGCCCCTGGAATCCGCACCTCACGCCGGAGGAACTGCGGGTCGCGCTGCGACACATGGTGCTCACGCGCCGCTTCGATGAGCGCATGCAGCGCATGCAGCGCCAGGGCCGCATCTCGTTCTACATGAAATCGACGGGCGAGGAGGCGGTGGCGGTGGCACAGGCGCTGGCGTTGCGGCCGAGCGACATGCTCTTCCCGTCCTACCGTACCCAGGGTCTGTTCGTCGCACGCGGCAAGAGTCTGGTCGATCTGATGTGTCAATGCCTGTCCAACACACGCGACATGTGCCGCGGGCGACAGATGCCGATCATGTATCACTGGGCCGAGGGCAACATATTTTCAATTTCGGGCAACCTCGCCACGCAATTCCCGCAGGCGGTCGGCTGGGCCATGGCCGCGGCGATCAAGGGCGAGGATCATCTGGCGGCAAGCTGGATCGGCGAGGGCGCGAGCGCCGAGGCGGATTTCCATCACGCCATGACGTTCGCGGCGGTCTATCGGGCACCGGTGATCCTGAACGTCGTCAACAATCAATGGGCCATTTCGACCTTTCAGGGCGTTGCCGGTGGCGAGCAGCGCACGTTTGCGCAGCGTGGTCCGGGCTACGGTATTCCCGGCGTGCGCGTCGATGGCAACGACTTTCTGGCCGTGTACGCGGTCACGCGCTGGGCGGCCGAGCGTGCCCGTGCACGCGGCGGGCCGACCCTGATCGAGCACGTCACCTACCGCGCCGCGGCGCACTCGACCAGTGACGATCCGGCCCGCTATCGACCGAAGGAGGAGTGGCAGGCGTGGCCGCTCGGCGATCCCATCACGCGCCTGCAGGCGCATCTGATCGCGCTCGGGGAATGGTCGCAGGAGCGTCAGGCGGCGCTCGAGCAGCAGCTCGAGGGGCATGTGACCGAGTGCTGGAAGGAGGCGGTGAGTTACGGCACTCTCAGCGAAGGGCCGACGCTCGATCCGTTGAGCATGTTCGCGGACGTGTTTGCCGAAATGCCGCCGCACTTGCAGCGCCAGCGCGAGCAGTTGCGCCGCCTGCAGCAACAGCAGGCCACGGCCGCGGCGGGTAGCGACGCCGTCGGGGATTGAGTCATGGCACAGATGAACATGGTGCAGGCGATCAATTCGGCGCTCGACGTCATGCTCGGGCGCGATCCGCGGGTCGTGGTCTTTGGCGAGGATGTGGGGTATTTCGGCGGCGTGTTCCGCTGCACCGACGGTCTGCAGCGCAAGTACGGCGAGCAGCGCGTCCTCGACACCCCGATTGCCGAGGGCGGCATTGTCGCCGCCGCGATCGGCATGGGCGTCAATGGTCTGCGGCCGGTTGCCGAGATCCAGTTCGCCGATTACATCTATCCGGCATTCGACCAGATCGTCAGTGAACTGGCGCGGCTGCGCTACCGCACGGCGGGGGATTTCAGCGCGCCCGTCACCATTCGCGCGCCCTGCGGCGGTGGTATCCGCGGCGGCCAGACTCACTCGCAGAGCCCCGAGGGCATATTCACGCACGTCTGTGGCCTCAAGGTCGTCATGCCCTCCAATCCGCGCGATGCCAAGGGCTTGCTGATCAGCGCCATTGAAGGCGAGGATCCGGTGCTGTTCTTCGAGCCGAAGCGCATCTACAACGGACCGTTCGACGGCGATCCGCACAAGCCCGCGGTGCCGTGGAGCAGCGATCCGCGGGGCGAGGTTCCGGAGGGCCACTACGCCATCCCGCTCGGCAAGGCCGAGATCGTCCGTCCCGGCAGCGCCGCCACGGTGATCACCTACGGCACCATGGTGCACGTGGCCGAGGCGGCGGTGCGGCTTGCCGGCATCGATGCGGAGATCATCGATGTGCGCACGCTGGTGCCGCTCGATGTCGATACGCTTTGCACATCGGTGTGCAAGACGGGCCGATGTGTCATCGTGCACGAGGCGACGCGTTTCAGCGGCTTCGGTGCGGAGCTGTCGGCCACCGTGCAGGAGCAGTGTTTCTGGCACCTCGAGGCGCCGATTGCGCGCGTGACCGGCTGGGATACCCCCTACCCACACGCATTCGAGTGGGAGTATTTCCCGGGTCCGGCGCGCATCGCGGCCGCGCTGCGCGCCGTGACGGAGAGAGACGCATGAGCCGCTATGTCTTCAAATTGCCCGATCTCGGCGAGGGCACGGTATCGGCCGAGGTCGTCAGCTGGCATGTCAAGCCGGGCGATCGGGTCGCCGAAGAGCAGGTGCTGGTCGAAGTGATGACCGAGAAGGCGGCCGTCGAGGTGCCCGCGCCGGTGAGCGGCCGCGTGCTGTCCATTCGCGGCCAGCCGGGAGAGAGCGTGGCCGTCGGCTCGGAACTGATCGTGCTCGAGACCGACGTCGACGCCCATGACGACGCCCCGCCCGCGTCGGCGGACGGGGCGGATTCATCGGCCCTGGCCGCAGCGCAGGCTGCACCCGCAGCCGCGCCGCGCGCGCATGCCGAGCCCATCTCGCCGCGGACCCACGCGTTGGCGCAACCCACCGGCGGGCGTGTGATGACCTCGCCCGCCAATCGCCGGCGGGCACACGAGGCGGGCGTCGATCTGGCGCAGGTGCGCGGCAGCGGTCCGCAGGGTCGGATCACGCGCACGGACCTGGAGGCGTATATCGCCCGGGGCCCAAATCCCGTTGTGCCGTCGGAGCGCGGAGCGGACGCGCCGTGCGAGGAAATCAAGGTCATCGGCGTGCGCCGGCTCATTGCGCAGCGCATGAGCGAGAGCAAGCGCAACATCCCGCATTTTTCCTATGTCGAGGAGGTCGATGTCAGCGAGCTCGAGGCGCTGCGCCGATATCTGAACGGCCGGCTCGAGGCCGGCGCGCCGGCCTTGACCTATCTGCCGCTGCTGGTGGTGGCGCTCGCGCGCGTGCTGCGCGATTTCCCCCAGTGCAATGCCCACTATGACGCCGCGCGCGGCATGCTCATCCGCTATCGCGCGGTGCACGTGGGCGTGGCCACCCAGACGGCCGAGGGATTGAAGGTGCCGGTGGTGCGCGACGCCGAGCGCCTGTCGCTGTGGGAGATCGCCGCCGAGATGCGCCGCGTGACCGAGGCGGCGCGCGCCAATCGGTCGACGCGCCAGGAGCTCACCGGCTCGACCATCACGGTCACCAGTCTCGGCAAGCTCGGCGGCATCGTCAGCACGCCGATCATCAATGCTCCGGAAGTTGCCATCATTGGGGTCAATCGCGCCGTCGACCGGCCGGTGGTTCAGCATGGCGCGGTGACGGTTCGGCGCATGATGAATCTCTCCTCGTCCTTCGATCATCGCTTCGTCGATGGTTACGATGCCGCGGCCATGATCCAGGCGCTCAAGGAGCGCATCGAGCACCCGGCGACGCTGTTCATGGACGAGCGCCGCTGAGGCGCTGTCCGTCTCGGCGCAGACGCCGGTTGTGCGCCGGTTTGCATGCACGCGCGCGCGGCGCCGGTATACTGGATGAGTGCGGCTCGAAAGGCTGTTTCCAACCCTGGTTTATGCACAGCGCCTGGCGCAGGCTCGTCGGCTGATGCCGCGCCTGCTGCGCGAGAGCCGGCAACTGCGCCGCGACGATGCGGCCGGGCGCCGCTGGTCGGCACACAACTATCCGGGCGGGTACACGTCCTACGCCTCGGCGTGCCGTCTGCACCGCCTCTCGCCGACATTCGCGGCGCTGCAGCGCGCGATCGATCCGCATGTGGCCGCGTTCGCCCGCGCGCTCGAGTTCGACCTGACGGGGCGCGAACTCGCCATGACCGATTGCTGGGTCAACATCATGCCGGCCGGCACCGCGCACGGGCTGCACCTGCATCCGCTCGCCACGATCAGCGGTACGTTCTATGTGAAAACCCCGCGCGGCTGTGCGGCGCTGAAGCTGGAGGATCCGCGCCTCGAGCGGATGATGGCCGCGCCACCGCGCCGCCGTGGCGCAAGCCGCAGCAACCGGCCGTGGGTGACGCTGCCGGCCATGGCCGGCAGCGTGGTGCTGTTCGAGAGCTGGCTGCGCCACGAGGTGCCGGCCAATCCCGCCGGCGAGCGCGTCAGCATCAGTTTCAACTACGGCTGGTTCTGACGCGCAGGGCCCGGGTCACCCGGACCGGCGCAGCGCTCTGATCTCAATGATGGTGATGCCCGTGCGGTCCGTGCACATGGCCGTGTACGAGTTCCTCTTCGGTCGCGGCCCGCACCGCCTCGATGCGCACGTCAAAGTGCAGGTGCTTGCCGGCGAGCGGGTGGTTGCCGTCGAGCGTCACCATCTCCTCGCTCACCTGTGTGACCGTGACCGCGTGCGTTCCCGCCGGGGTCTGGGCCTGCAGGCGCATGCCCGCCGCGAGGTCCTTGATTCCGTGCAGCTCGCGGCGCGGCACCCGTTGCACCAGATCCTCGTCGTATTCGCCATAACCGTCGGCGGGCGCCACGTCCACCACCAGCGCATCGCCGGCATCGCGCCCGGTAATTTCCTTCTCCAGTCCCGGGATGATATGGCCGTGACCATGTAGATAGGCGAGCGGCTCGTCGGGCTCGGACTCATCGAGGACGGTGCCGTTCTCGTCCTTGAGAATGTAGTGGAAGGTGACGACGGAATCTGGACCTATGGGCATCAGCGCGCTCCGGGTATCCGGGTTGAGGGGGCGCCGCGACCGATCGGCGCCATGAAGGTCTGAATTGTACGTCGGGGCATGACGGCGCGTCATCCGGCGCGCGGATCTCTCAAAGGGAGTAGCGACAACGCCCTCGCACAGGTCACGGTCCGTACCCTCGCCATGGCCATGGCCGCCGCCGCGCGCACGCCTACACTAGCGCTCGTCTCCTGGAATTCAGTTAAGGAAGAAATATCATGATCATTGCAATATCTCAGCTCGTCCTCGCCTGGATGATGATCGTCGGTTTCGCCTACGAGACCCTGGTCAGTCGCCGCGTCTGAGCTGTATTGCGCCGCGCCTTCGCGCGGCGCCGCTCACGGCGGCAGACTCTTGACGATCGCGGCGTCGAGCGCCTCGTATTCCCCGTAACGGATCGTTTCATAGAGTTCCTGCCGGGTTTGCATCTGCCCGAGCAGGCTCGCCGTGCCACCTTCCTGCGCGATACGCTCGTAGAGCAGGCTGTGTGCGCGGGCCGCCATGCGCAGCGCACTCACCGGCCAGATCACGAGCCGATAGCCCATGGCGCGGAATTCATCGGCGGTGAAATACGGCGTACGGCCGAATTCGGTCATGTTGGCGAGCAGCGGCGCCTCGATGCGGCGGGCAAACTCGCGGAACATCTCGGCGCTGGTCAGCGCCTCGGGAAAAATCGCATCGGCCCCCGCCTCGAGATAACACCGCGCCCGCGCCACCGCGCCATCAATCCCTTCGCTCGCGGCCGCATCGGTGCGCGCGATGATGTACAGGTGCCGCCGGGCACGCGCTGCCGCGGCGATCTTGGCTGCCATGTCCGCCGCCGGTAGCAGTCGCTTGTCGTTCAGATGGCCGCATTTCTTCGGCAGCACCTGATCCTCGATGTGCACCGCGGCGGCGCCGGCGTCTTCGAACGAGCGCACCATGTGCATCACATTCAGCGCTTCCCCGTAGCCGGTGTCGCCATCGACCAGCACCGGCAGCCCGGCGGCGCGGCTGATCTGGCGGATGAAGAAACACACATCCTCGATGGTGATGATGCCGAGGTCCGGCAGCCCCATCGAGGCGCTCATCGCCGCTCCGGAGAGGTACAGCGCCTCGAAGCCGGCGCGCTTGGCCTGCAGGGCCGCAAGCCCGTTGTAGGCCCCCGGCAGCGGCAGGATGGGGCCGCGCCGCACCAGCGCGGCGAAACGCTCCCCGGCGGGCGTTTGCGGTTGATCCGCCCCGATCAGATAGGTGCTCACGGTCGCCTCCTCTAGATCACGAACAGATCGAAGTATTCGTTGACCGGCGTGCGCTCGAGGCGCGCCCGATCGAGCGACAGTTCCCAGATCAACTGCTGTTGCTTCGGTGGGAAGCGCCGCGCGAGATTGCGCCGGAACTTCTCGAGCAGCAGCGGGATGCCCTCGGCGCGCCGCCGCCGGTGCCCGATCGGGTATTCGACCAGCACTTCCGGCAGCACGCGCCCGTCGGTGAGGTGCACCGTCACCGCGTTGGCGATGGAGCGCTTCTCGGGGTCGAGATAATCGCGCGTGAACTGCGGCGCTTCGACGCAGTGGATGCGCGCGCGCAGTGCGTCGATGCGGGGATCGGCGGCCACTGCGTCCTCGTAGTCCGCCGCGACCAGGCGGCCGAAGATCAACGGCACCGCCATCATGTACTGGATGCAGTGATCGCGATCGGCGGGATTGGCGAGCGGTCCGTGCTTGTCGATGATGCGCAGGCAGGCCTCGTGGGTACGCACGGTGATGCGCTCGATCGCATCGAGGCCGATGTTCTCCTCGGCGAGCTGTGCATGAATACGCATGGCGGCCTCGACCGCGGTCTGCGCATGGAATTCGGCCGGATAGGCCACCTTGAACAACACGTTTTCCATGACGTAAGCGCCGTAGGGACGCGAGATCTTGAGCGGCTCGCCTTTCAGCGACACGTCGTAGAAGCCCCAGGTCTTGGCGGTGAGCGCCGTCGGATAGCCCATCTCGCCGGTGCGCGCCATCAGCGCGAGGCGCACCCCGCGGCTGGTGGCATCGCCTGCCGCCCAGCTTTTGCGCGAGCCGGTATTCGGTGCATGGCGGTAGGTGCGCAGGCTCTGACCGTCCACAAAGGCGAGCGAGAGCGCGTTCACGATCTCCTCACGCGACAGCCCGAGCAGGCGGCCGACGACCGCAGTGGTGGCAACCTTGACGAGCAGCACGTGATCGAGGCCGACGCGGTTGAAGCTGTTCTCAAGCGCGATGATCCCCTGAATCTCGTGCGCCCGGATCATCGCCGTCAACACCTCGCGCATGGTGGGCGGCGTGTGCCCGCGCGCGAGCGCCTCGCGTGCCAACCAGTCGGCGGTGGCGGCGATGCCGCCGAGGTTGTCCGAGGGGTGTCCCCATTCGGCGGCGAGCCAGGTGTCGTTGAAGTCGAGCCAGCGGATCATGGCGCCGATGTTGAACGCGGCCTGCACCGGGTCGAGCTGGAACTGCGTGCCCGGTACGCGCGCCCCGTTCGGTACCCAGGTGCCGGGCACGATCGGGCCGAGCAGCTTGGTGCAGGCCGGATAGCCGAGCGCCTCGAGTCCGCACCCGAGGGTGTCGAGCAGGCAGTAATGCGCTGTTTCGTAGGCGAGCTCGCCGCCCGGGTCGGCCCCGAGCACGTAGTCGGCGATCGCGAGCAGAACCGCATCGGGCGTGGGTCGGGCGCCGGCGTGTCGTGTGGTCATGATGTGCAGCCGTCGCGCCTCAGGCGCGTTGCTCGAGCGGAATGAAGGGCCGCGGTTCCGGTCCAACATACGTGGCGGTGGGCCGGATGATCTTGCCGTCGGCGCGCTGCTCGAGCACGTGCGCGGCCCAGCCGGCGGTGCGGGCGATGACGAACAGCGGCGTGAACATCTCGGTCGGCACCTGCAGCAGATGGTAGGACACCGCCGAGAACCAATCGAGGTTGGGGAACATGCGCTTCTCGCGCATCATGACCGTTTCGATCCGCTCGGCGATCGCGAACATCTTCAGGTCGCCCGCCTGCTCGGCCAGTTCGCGTGCGAGCGCCTTGATCACCTGGTTGCGCGGATCGGACACCGTGTACACCGGGTGGCCGAAGCCGATGATGACCTCCTTGCGGGCGAGGCGCGCGCGGATGTCGGCCTCGGCGCTGTCGGGGTCCGCATAGCGCAGCTGAATGTCGCAGGCGACCTCATTGGCGCCGCCATGCTTCGGGCCGCGCAGCGCGCCGATCGCGCCGGCAATGCACGAATACACGTCTGCGCCGGTGCCGGCAATGACCCGCGCCGCGAACGTCGAGGCATTGAATTCGTGCTCGGCATACAGAATGAGCGAGGTGTGCATGGCTCGCACCCAGGCCGAGGGCGGTGGCCGGCGGTGCAGCAGGTGCAGGAAATGCCCGCCGATCGAATCGTCATCGGTCTCGGTCTGCAGCAGGTGGCCGTCGTGGCTGGCGTGGTACCAGTAGGCGAGCATCGAGCCGAGAGAGGCGATCAGGCGGTCGGCAATCTCGCGTGCGCCGGCATCCGCATGGCCGTCCTTCTCAGGCAGCGTGCACCCGAGTGCCGAGACGCCGGTGCGCAGCACGTCCATCGGATGGGCCGCGGCGGGCAATTTCTCGAGCACGGCACGGACCACGGCCGGCAGCCCGCGCAGCGCGCGCAGCTTGGCCTTGTAGGCGGTGAGCTCGGTCCGGGTCGGCAGCGTGCCATGAATCAGCAGATGCGCGATCTCCTCGTACTCGCACGCAGTGGCGATCTCGAGGATGTCGTAGCCGCGGTAGTGCAGATCGTTGCCGCTGCGCCCGACGGTGCACAGCGCGGTATTGCCCGCCGCCACGCCCGAGAGCGCAACGGATTTCTTCGGTTTCAGCCCCGGTGCCGGCTGTGCGGTGGTGTTCATGGCGCGACTTTAGTCTTGCCGCGTGCAAAACGAAAATAGATTGAAAATAGAAACTCGATATGAGACAGATATCGTCATGGAACTGCGGCACCTGCGCTATTTCCTCGCCGTCGCCGAGGAACTGAACATCACCCGCGCCGCGCGCCGGTTGCACATCTCGCAGCCGCCGCTGACGCAACAGCTCAAAGGGCTCGAGGCCGAACTCGGCGTAACCCTCATCGACCGCTCGGCCTATCGCATTGCGCTCACCGACGCCGGCGCGGTGTTTGCCGCCGACGCGGCCCACATTCTCGAGCAGGTGCGCGCCGCCACCGGGCGCGCGCGCGCGGCGGCGCGCGGGGCCCGCGGGCGGATGCGGGTGGGGTTCACGGAGTCGGCCTCCTTCAATCCCCTGGTGACTGCCGCGCTGCGCAATTTCCGCGCCGCCTATCCGCAGGTCGAGATCTCCCTCGAGGAGCATCCGTCGACGGAGCTGGCCGCGCAACTGCGCAAGAGCGGTCTCGATGTGGGCATCCTGCGTCCACCGCTGCGGGAGGCGCAGGGCCTCGCCTTCGAACTGCTCGAGAAGGAGCCGCTGGTCGTGGCCGTGCCCGCCGAGCACGGCTTGGCGCGGCGGCGCGCCGTGGATCTGGCCGAACTTGCCGCCGAGACGTTCATCTTGTATCCGCGCGCGGTGCGCCCGGGGCTGGCCGATGAGGTGATCGCGGCCTGCGAGGCCGCCGGGTTTACCCCGCGCGTGGGGCAATACGCGCCGCAGCTGTCCTCGACGATCAATCTGGTGGCCGCCTCGCTCGGCATCTCCATCGTGCCGGCGAGCATGCGCCCGCTGCAGCCGAGGTCCGTGGCCTACGTGACCCTGCGGGGCGAGCCGCTGCATGCGCAGCTCGGGGTCGCCTACCGGCAGGACGATCGCGCCGAGGGGGTGCGGCAATTCATCGAGCAGGCGCGCGCGGCCGCAGCGCAGCGCGCGCACGGTCAAAAGCGCCGCCCAGGCCGCGAGCTCGGCTCATGACCGATGCACCGCCGTCCGGCGGGCAGATCGCGCAGGTGTTTGCGGCGCAGCGCGCGGGCGCCGAGCGGCTGCGCGCCGCGCCGGTCGCGCAGCGGCTCGAGCGTCTCGAGCGGTTGCGTGCGCAGATTCTGCGCCACCGCCGGCAGATCGATGCGGCCGTGCAGGCGGATCTCGGCCGACCACAGACCGAGACCGAACTGGCGGAATGGATTCCGCTTCTGGCCGACCTAGCGGCGCACCGCCGCAACCTCGCGCGCTGGCTGCGTCCGCGCCGCGTACGCCCAACCGTCGCGACGCTCGGAACTCAGGGGTGGGTCGAGCGCGAGCCGCGCGGGCGCACCCTGATCCTCGCGCCGTGGAACTATCCATTCGTGCTCACGTTGGGTCCGCTCATCCCGGCGCTCGCGTGCGGCAACACCGCGATCCTCAAACCCTCCGAGCTCGCCCCGCAGTGCGCGCACGTGCTGGCGAGCCTGATCCGTGCCGCATTCGACGCGAGCGAGGTGGCGGTGATCGAGGGCGACGCCACCGCGGCTCGCGCCTTGCTCGAGCTGCCGTTCGATCACATTTTCTTTACGGGCTCACCGGCGGTCGGACGGGAAGTGCTGCGCGCCGCGACCCTAAATCTGGCGAGCGTGACGCTCGAGCTCGGCGGCAAGTGCCCCGCGATCATCACGGCCAGCGCCGATGTGGAGCGTGCCGCCGACGCCATTGCCTGGGGCAAGTGTCTGAACGCCGGTCAGACCTGTATTGCGCCGGATCACGTGTTCGTGCACGCGGCGGTATATGCCCGCGCGCTCGAGCGGTTCAAGCGCCGCTTCGCGGACGCGTATGGCGACGACCCACAGCAATCGCCCGATCTGGGACGGATCGTCAACGTGCACCACACGCGCCGGCTCGCCGACCTGCTCGAGGATGCGCGCGCGCGCGGCGCGCGGGTGCTGCACGGCGGTGCGATCGATGTGCCGCGCCGATTCGTCGCCCCGACTCTCATCACCGACGTGCCGGAGGGCGCGCGCATCCTGCAGGAGGAGATTTTCGGGCCGCTGCTGCCGATCATCGTCTACGGTTCGCAGGAGGATCTGCTCGCGCGCCTCAATGCCGTGCCAAAACCGCTGGCGATGTACGTCTGGACACGCCGGCGGCGCGAGGCGCAGGAGCTGATCGCCCGCACCAGCGCCGGCGGCACCTGCATCAACGAGGTGGGCCGGCAGTTCCTGCAACACAACCTGCCGTTCGGCGGCGTCAATCACTCCGGCATCGGCAGCTATCACGGCGAGTGGGGCATGCGCGCCTTTTCGCACGAGCGGGCGATCGTGGCCGGCAGGATTCCGCTCGCGGGCGTATTCGCGCCACCCTACGGCGCGCGCGCCCGGCGTTGGGTGAGCCTGTTGCGCGCCCTTGCGGCGTGGCGCGCCTAGGCGCCCGACTTGCGCGCGGACGCGGCTGCACCTCCGGCGAGGCTCGCGGCCGTCTGCCCGAGCAGGATCCGCCGCGACGCTGCGCTCGGCGTCGGTGTTGACCGGTACGAGGCGATAGGCGCGTCCGGTGGCCCCGAGAGATAGCGAGATCTGGTGGCCGTCCGGCGTCGACCCATGGTGCCGCGCGAGCATCGCGCACCAGCGGTGTCTGTTCGCGAGCAGACCGTGGCATCGATAGCGGCGCGGATCCGTACCGGTCCGCGCCCGGCTTCACTTGTCGGCCGATCCTGCGTAGGATCGTTGTCCTAAATCACAGCGCACCAACATCATGAGCACCGAGCTGCCGACCGTCTATGTCGTTCGACACGGAGAAACCGCCTGGAGCCGTACCGGGCAGCACACCGGCTTGACCGATCTGCCGCTCACGGCGGCGGGCGAGCAGGCCGCGCGCGCGCTTGCGCCGCGGCTGCAGTCCGTGCCGTTCGCGCTGGTGTTGACAAGCCCGCTGCAGCGCGCGGCGCGCACGTGTGATCTGGCCGGCTTTGCCGACGCGGCGCGCCTGGATCCGGATCTGTACGAATGGGATTACGGCGCGTACGAGGGACGGCGTACGGATCAGATCCGGGCCGAGCGTCCGCAGTGGGAGCTGTTTCGCGACGGCTGCCCCGGCGGCGAGTCCGTCCTTGCGGTGGCGGCCCGGGCCGATCGAGTGATAGCGCGGGTGCGTGCCTGCGGCGGCAATGCGTTGGTGTTCTCGAGCGGGCACATTCTGCGGGTGTTGGCAGCGCGTTGGCTCGGCCAGCCGCCCGAGACCGGCCGGCTGCTGCAGCTCGGCACCGCGAGCCTGAGCATGCTCGGCTACGAGCACGGTCCGGATGAGCCGGTGGTGCATTTGTGGAACGAAATGCGACGTTGACGGCGCCCGACGTTAAGCGCGACGGCCCGCAGCGGGCACGAATATGATAACCTATGCGGCCTACGGTGTGGAGCCGGACGATTTTCGGCCAACTCCGTGTTGCCCTCGGGCGCGCCCCGAGCCGCGCCTCCGGGCGAGAGCCCCGATCGAACGCAACGTCCGCGCCGGCGCGTGCGCCCGTCAGGAGCGTCGGTGGCGCCGAGGTCCAGCGAGTTGAGACGGAGATGACACGATGAAAGCGACCCAGTTGCTGCACCAGTTTGGACAGAGCCTCTGGCTCGACAATATCACCCGCGACTTGCTTGACAGCGGCACGCTGCGCCGCTACATCACGGAGCTGTCGGTCACCGGGCTCACCTCCAACCCGACCATCTTCGATCATGCGCTGAAAAGCAGCGCTGCGTACGATGCCTCGATCCGCGCCAAGCTGAAGGCGGGCCGCAGGGACGAGGCGCTGTTCTTCGACCTGGCGCTCGAGGACATTACGCGCGCTGCCGATGAATTCCGCCCGACTTTCGAGCGCACCAACGGAGTCGACGGCTGGGTTTCCCTCGAGGTCTCCCCGCAGCTCGCCTACGACACGGCCGGCACCATCGAGGCGGCCAAGACGCTGCACGCACGCGCGAACCGGCCGAATCTGTTCATCAAGATCCCGGGCACCAAACCCGGCCTGCCGGCCATTGAGGCGGCGATCTTCGCTGGCATTCCGGTGAATGTGACACTGTTATTCTCGCGTGAGCAGTACCTCGCCGCCGCGGAGGCATACCTGCGCGGGATCGAACGAAGGATTGCCGCCGGGCTCAACCCGGATGTCGGCTCGGTTGCCTCGGTGTTCATCAGCCGCTGGGATGTGGCGGTCAACGGCAAGGTGCCCGCGGAGCTCGTGAACCGGCTGGGCATCGCCGTTGCCGGGCGCACCTACCGCGCGGCGCAGGATCTGCTGTTCTCGGCGCGCGCGCGGCGTGCATACAACGCCGGCGCGCGCGCGCAGCGGCTGCTCTGGGCAAGCACGGGCACCAAGGACCCGAAGGCCGATCCGACGTTGTACGTGCAGGCGCTCGCGGCGCCATTTACCATCAACACGATGCCCGAGGCGACGTTGCAGGCGCTCGCGCAGCGCAGTGACATCGGCGCGGGACTCGCCGAGGATGGCGGCGATTGCGAGCGGGCGCTCGCCCGGTTCGCGCAAGCGGGCATCGATGTGCTCGCGCTCGCCGAGCAGTTGCAACAGGAAGGCGCCGCCGCGTTCGTGAAGTCCTGGCAGGAGCTGCTCGGGGTCATTGCGGACAAGAGCGCTGCGCTCGGTGCGGCGGCCTGACCGTCATGAGGGTACTTGCGGTCGACGTGGGCGGTACGCACGTCAAGATTCTGGCCACCGGCGAGACGGAAAAGCGTGAGTTCGACTCCGGCCCGAAGCTGACGGCGCGGCAGATGGTCGCGGGCGTGAAGCGACTGGCGCGCGGCTGGCGCTACGATGTCGTCGCCATCGGCTATCCAGGACCGGTCGTGCACGATCGGCCGGTTGCCGAACCGCACAATCTCGGCGCCGGCTGGGTGGGCTTCGATTACGCGGCCGCATTCGGCTGTCCGGTGCGGATCGTGAACGATGCGGCGATGCAGGCGCTCGGCAGTTATCGGGGCGGCAGGATGCTATTCCTTGGCCTCGGCACCGGCCTCGGCACGGCGCTCATCGTCGATGGCAGGATCGAGCCGATGGAGATCGGCCATCTGCCGTACCTGAAGCACACCTACGAGGATTATGTGAGTGATCGGGCGCTCGAGCGCCACGGCAAGAAGAAGTGGCGCAAGCACGTGCTCGATGTGATCAAACGACTGGGCGCGGCGCTCGAGCCCGATGAGATCGTGATCGGTGGCGGCAACGTCAGGCACCTGAAGAGGCTCCCGGCCCACTGCCGCGCCGGCGACAATGCCAATGCCTTCAAGGGCGGATTCGCGCTCTGGGAAAAGGACGCCGGGCCGCGCCGCAAGCGCAGCGTGCGCGCCACACCGCGCAAGCACAGGACCCCAGCATGAGCCAGACGGAGCAGACCCTGAGCGAGCGGCCCGCGTGGCGCGCTCTCGCTGCACACCACGCCCAGCTCGCCGCGACCCATCTGCGCGAGCTGTTCGCTGCGGACGGCGGCCGCGGTGAGCGCCTCACGGCCGAGGGTGCGGGGATTTTTCTCGATTACTCGAAGAACCGCATCACCGATCAAACCGTGCAGCTGCTGATCGCGCTCGCCGAGGAGTGCGCACTGCGCGAGCGCATCGAGGCGATGTTTAGCGGCGAGAAGATCAATGTGACCGAGAAGCGCGCGGTGCTGCACGTGGCGCTGCGCGCGCCGCCTGCGGCCTGCATCCGGGTCGATGGCGTCAACGTGGTGCCGCAGGTGCAGGCGGTGCTCGAGCGCATGGGCGCGTTCGCCGAGCGGGTGCGCAGTGGGCAGTGGCGCGGCCACACCGGCCAGCGCATCCGCACGGTGATCAACATCGGCATCGGCGGCTCGGATCTCGGCCCGGTCATGGCCTACGAGGCACTGCGCCACTACAGCGAGCGGGCGCTGAGCTTTCGCTTCGTATCGAACGTGGACGGCACGGACTTCATCGAAGCGACGCGCGATCTGAACCCGGCCGAGACGCTGTTCATCGTCGCATCGAAGACCTTCACCACGCTCGAGACCATGACCAATGCGCGCACGGCGCGCGAGTGGCTGCTCGCCGGTCTCGGCGGCGAGCCGGCGGCGGTGGCACGGCATTTCGTGGCCGTGTCGACCAATGCCGAGCAGGTGGCCGCCTTCGGCATCGATACCGCCAACATGTTCGGGTTCTGGGATTGGGTGGGCGGGCGCTACTCGATGGACTCGGCGATCGGGCTGTCGACCATGCTCGCCATCGGTGCGGAGAACTTTCGGGCGCTGCTCGCTGGTTTCCGCCAGATGGACGAGCACTTCCGCACCGCGCCGTTCGCGCGCAATCTGCCGGTTCTGCTCGGTCTGCTCGGGGTATGGTATACGGATTTCTTCGGCGCCCAGACGGTTGCGGTGCTGCCTTACGAGCAGTACCTGAAGCGATTCCCGGCGTATCTGCAGCAGTTGACGATGGAGAGCAACGGCAAACACGTTACGCTGACCGGTCAGCCTGTTGGCGTCGATACCGGTCCGATCTACTGGGGCGAGCCCGGCACCAACGGACAGCATTCCTTCTACCAGCTGATCCATCAGGGCACGCGGCTCATTCCCTGCGATTTCATTGCC
>JAKARC010000004.1 GCA_021822385.1 Pseudomonadota bacterium | reverse complement strand
TCAATGCCGAGCATCGTAATGTCGTTCACGGGCCTGTCTCCTCGGTGAGGTATGAGAACCGATCATCCTCATGCTGGCGCAAATTGAAGCCGTATCAAAGGGGGGACGGGTCCATCCCATTACTTCATCACCCCCGCTCTGTGTTGCGCCGACTGCCTGCGGGAGTCTCACTCTGCAAGCCCGCGTTCGCCCGGCCGGTTCTCGGCCTCTTGACCGACCTCGGCCCCGAGAAATGCTCGCGGACCTTGGCCGCGACCTGCCGATCGGTCATCTTGTCCGCAACCCTGATCGCGGCGAGTCGCCCCGCCAGCTTGCGCTTCAGGAGCCGTCTTTTCAGCTCGCCCTTGGCCTCGCCGGGCCCGAGAATGATGTACGACTCTGCGTTGCGCAGCACCGCGATCACGGCATCGTAGAAAATGTTGAGCGCCGCCGTGAGCGCCCTTTCTTGGCTGTCGTCGGCAGGCACCTGCCGTGCCTCGTACCGCCCCTGCAGTGGTGAGTCTCCCGAGCGTTGCAGGTGCTTCTCGACCTCCGAGAGGATGTGGACCACATGCTCGCCGTCGGCCGTTATCAGCACTATCACCGCCCTGCGATGATCAATCCAGACGCCAGCTTCGCCTGTCATGGAACGGTACTCGATTCGACGCTCATCGGAGCGCCTTGCTGTCGCGTCGCGTCTCTGCGCCGCTCACGCCCGTTCGCAGCCGAGGGGTCATCATCTTCTCTATTCATGTTTTGCGCCTTTTGTACACACCATTTTCCCGCTCATTGCCAACTCCGTCGGTGCGCTCGCGCACGCACGGGCGTCCCCGCCGGTGAGTCGCGGGAGCGCAGGCGTGCCATTCCCAGGGCTGATGACGATGACCGCCCGCTGGCGAACTCAAGGCAACCTGTGGACAACTCCAGCTTCGGTCCCTCCGGGTACTGATTCCCCTCGATACGTCTTCCTGCGCAGTCAGTCCACTAGTTAACTGCACCATGCTTGAGGTTACCGCACCGGGAGGCGTGCTCCAGTACGTCCCTACGATATCCTTCGAATTCCGCACCCCCGTATTGTTTTGACATTGCGCTTGGGTCCCGATCCTCCACCGGATGGAGTTCGGCGGCTTCGGTTTTGAGCGCCCCTCCGCCACTCACCGGCCCGGTCCGACCCGCGCGCTCTTCGATTGCCGTTGCCGCTGTCATCCCCTGTTGCACCGACCTTCCCCGCGGTTCCGGCCCAGGTCGGCCTCCGCATGAGTTTTTATTAGGGTCTGCTTAAAGCTTGATCGCGCGAGCGGTGGCTCAGACACCGACAAAGTTACGAGGCTCCTGCGAGCGAATGTCATCAGGGCCCCAGCGTCGACGGACACATCGAATGAGCGGATATATTGTCTGCAGTCCGATCCTGAATACACAAGCGAAGATGCGTGTGCATCGCCGGAGCAGTCCATATAGCGCTAGAAAAATGGGCGAAACACATTGACTTGCCATAGCTGTCGGCGAAGACGGCTCGAGCGGACAGCCAGGCGGCGCCCCGCAGTACATCCCTGCGGACTCCATACCTCTCGCATGTGCACTCACTCGTACACACGTCGAGGCTGCTGCTGTCAAATATGAGGCGTTTCAAGAACAGGAACTCCCAGGCCGTCCGCATCCCGGCGGAGATCGCTTACTCGGACGCGGATACTGACCTCGAGATCGAGCGCGAGGGGGATGATCTGCTTATCCATCCGGTGCGCCGATCACTCGCCGGCGCGCTTCGCCACCTGCCCATGGTGTCGGCGGATTTCATGGCGAACCGCCCCGACCCGGTGCAAGCCGACCGGGAACCGTTGTGAAGCCGCGATACCTGCTCGACACGAATATCTGCATCCACCTGCTCAAAGGCGAGCGCGAGCCAATCCTGGCGCACGGCGCAGTGTCGGGGAGGTCGTGATGTCGGCCATCACGTACGCGCAACTGATGTTCGGGGTAGCCATCTCGCCCAATCCCCGGCGCGAGGCGAAGACGGTCGGCGGAAGCATCGAGGCCATTGCGGTGATGTCCTTTGCAACCGAAGCGGCACAAGCCTACGCCGACGTCAGAAAGGCGACCCAAGAGCGACAAGCTCATGCGCTCGATAAGCTGATTGCGGCCTACCCCGCCCCACTCGATCGCGTGGCCGTCACAAACAACGCAAGTGATTTCGCGCGCTACCGAGGAATCAAGGTGGAAAACTGAACTCGCGCGTCACAGGATCCGGCCGCTCACCGCGCCTGCCGCAACTGATCCGCCCCACATGTCACCCCTGACCTCGTGCGTATCCCGCTTGATCCCCCCGCTGCGGCTCAATTCCACGAACGACGCCCGCGCCGGCTCAACCGAATCGGCCGGTAATGTAGTCCTCGGTGAGCCGGTGGCGCGGATTGGTGAACAGCCGGTCGGTCTCACCCACCTCGATCAGCCGGCCGAGATGAAAGTAAGCCGTGCGCTGCGAGACACGCGCGGCCTGTTGCATCGAGTGCGTGACGATCACGATCGCGTACGTGGCGCGCAGTTGCTCGATCAGATCCTCGATGTTCGCGCTCGCGATTGGATCGAGCGCCGAGCACGGCTCGTCCATCAGGATGACCTCCGGCTGCACGGCGAGCGCGCGTGCGATGCACAGCCGCTGCTGCTGCCCCCCCGAGAGGCCCATCCCCGCCCCATGCAGCCGATCCTTGACCTCGTTCCACAGGCCGACGCGCTGCAGGCACGTGCACACCAGCTCATCGAGATCGGCGCGCGTGCGCGTGAGCTTGTGGATGCGCGGACCGTAGGCAACGTTGTCGTAGATCGACTTGGGGAACGGATTGGGTTTCTGGAACACCATGCCGACACGCGCGCGCAGGCGCGCCACGTCCTGTTGCTTGGCCATGATGTCCTCGCCATCGAGCAGGATCGTGCCCGTCACGCGTGCACCGACAATGGTGTCATTCATGCGGTTCAGACAGCGCAGGAAAGTCGATTTACCGCAGCCGGAGGGGCCGATGCACGCCAGCACCTGCGCGCGTCCAATATCGAGCGTCACGTTCTGCAGCGCCTGTATGCCGCCGTAATGAACGCTCACCGATCGGCACGAGAAGATCGGGTCGGCGAGCGCGGTCTCCCCGACGGTGTGACCGGCCAGCTCCGCGCCCAGCAGTTCCGGCGCATGCATCCGTCCGCTCGGCTTGGTCCCGAGTACCCCGCTCGGCAGCGGCGCGGCGGCGGCGGGGTCCTGCGGACCGCTCAAGTCCTGCATGAAGGCACTCTCCTCAGCCAAATCGTCCGGTGACATAGTCATCGGTCCGGCGATCCCGCGGCGCGGTGAACAGCTGTCCCGTCGGCCCCATCTCGACAACCTCACCGCCGTACATGAAGACGGTGCTGCTCGAGACGCGCGCGGCCTGCTGCAGATTGTGTGTCACGATGGCAATGCAGAAGCGCTCACGCAGACTCTGTAGCGTCTCCTCGACCTTCAGCGTCGAGATCGGGTCAAGCGCCGCGGTGGGCTCATCGAACAGAATCACCTCCGGCTCGAGCGCGATGGTGCGCGCGATGCACAGCCGCTGCTGCTGCCCGCCGGAGAGGCTCCGTCCGTCGTCGTGCAGTTTGTCCTTGACCTCATCCCACAGCGCAGCATCCACCAGCGCCGCATGGACCCGCTCGGTGAGGGCAGCGCGTCCGATGCGCTGCTCGAGCCGCAGCCCGAAGGCAACGTTCTCGAAGATCGACATCGGAAAAGGCGTGGGTTTCTGGAAGACCATGCCAACGCGCAAGCGCAGACGCGTCACGTTTACGGTCGGCGCGAGGATGTTCTGCCCATCGAGCAACACTTCCCCGGTCGCCCGCTGTCCGGGGTATAGTGCATACATCCGGTTCAGCACCCGCAGCAGCGTCGACTTGCCGCAGCCGGAGGGACCTATGAACGCCGTAATGGAGCGATCGGCAAGCTCAAGGCTGATGTCCTTCAGCGCCCGGTGCTGCCCGTAATAAAAACTGAGCTGCCGTACGGCGACCTTTGCGGGCATCCCGGTCGACTGTGTCACCGCCCCCGCGCCGTCCGATCCAGAGAGCCGCGGCGCCGGGACACTCATGGCCGCTCTCGGGCCCACAGGCAGTTGCTCATGTGCATGGTCTCGCGATTGAAACGGCCGCGGGGCTCCGGTCCACGGGGATTTGCCCCTGCGCCGCGTGCTGCGCATCTCAATTCGCAAGGTTACCGCAGTCTTGCCCTCTTGGCAGGCCTTTCCCGCGCGTGCGCCCGCTGCACACGCGCCCTGCGGGTATCAGAACGCATAGGTCACCATCACCCGGTTGTAGATGAAGCGACCCCGGCCCGGATTGGCCTCACCCTGGCTGATCCCAAGACGTTCTCGTAGCGTCAAACCCTTGACGACACCGCGCGACCGAAAGATGACGTCGACATACAGTTCCGTGTCGCGCCCTTGAAAATCCGTACGGTACGCCGCGTACGACGCCGCAAGCAGCAGCCGATGTGCGAGCGCCGCCGTCGCGACTCTGACTTTCCAGGCATGACCGGGTCCAAGCTCAACCATGCCCCGGATCATGGAGGTCGTATAGAGCGGATCGGTGGCATAGCCGGCGGTATACGGCGAGATGAGCACTCCGGAACCGAGTGCGCCCGCACCCTCGCGGCGCAGCTCATCGTAGGCGAGCGAGAGCCTCACGCCATCGACTCGCACGCCGGCAAGCCCGCCGAGCGTCAGATTCTCGACCGTTGTGCCCGGCTGGCCGAAAAACCGCGTGCCCAACCCGGCAAAGCGGCTCGCCGCGCCCCACTCGCGCACCCCTTGCACGCCGATGAACGGCCGCACCGGCGAACCGACCGGCACCGTGGCATCGATCTGCCCGTAGAGCATGTGTGCAAAGCCGAAGAAACGGTAATACCACGCGGTCGCATCGAGCCCCGGGCGCCGGTAGGTCACCCCGAATGCCAGCGTGCCCGGGGTGCCCCGAGCGCCCGCGGGCAGTATCGCGACGCCACCATAATTGGCATTCCCGTGCCACTGTGGGGGGTAGTAATTGTTGTCCGGGAAGAATCCGGCGCTGGTGCGGCCCTTGTACGCCGTGACACGCAGCGCCACCAGCGTGAGGTTCGCCACCGGATCGAAGCTCGCGTAAATACCCCGGTACGTTGCCGGCAACGCGCGCGAATCGCTGGCGCCGAGCCAGGGGGTATTGATCTGCTGATCACCGAGCCGTACGCGCACACCGTGGCCGCGGTAGTTGACGAATGCCTCACCGAGCGTGTCGAGGGCGTTCGTCACGCCCATGAGCGTGGTATCGATACGCTGGAAGTCTCGGCTGCGCGTGCCGAGGGCATTCGCGGTGAAGAAACTCGCGCCGAGACTGAGTCCGTCCAGGAACTTAGCCGTCCGGTAGTTGAATAACCCGGCCAGGGCGAACGCCCGCGCGTTCACCGGCGAGGCCGCCGCATAGTCGCGCGTGAAATAATACGCGCGCACCTGACCGGTGAAACGCCCGCGCGCGAGGAATCCCGTGAGCGTGTCTGCACGCATGGATCGGGCGCATACCATGCTTGCCACAGCATAAAGAACGGTCAGCGCAGTGCGCAACGATCCGCCGGAGCCGGCCGGACCTCGCGACCGCGGCACTCGACTGCCCACCGAACTCCCCATCCCGTCGAACGATCCGCTCATTGTCCCCTGTGATCACTGCACGATGCCAGTAACAGGATAAAGACAAACCGCGAGCGCCAAAAGGCAGCGGCACTTAACTAAGGCGCGCCCCGCCCCTGTTGCACCGGCGCGCCATTCACCTGCCCGACCAGTGCTCAAAAAAAAACGGCTTGCCCCCGACGTCCCTGCCCGCTATAAAGCCGCCGGCCCCCGCTACCCCGCCCCGCCGGTATGGACCGATGTCACCGACCCTCGAGCTCACCGAGAATCTGATCAGCCGCCGCTCCGTGACGCCCGCCGACGAGGGCTGCCAGGAGCTCATGTGCGCACGCCTGCGCGCCCTCGGCTTCACGATCGAACCGCTGCACTTCGGCAATGTCTTGAACTTCTGGGCCGTGCGCGGCGACCCGGCGGGACCGCAATTGTGCTTCGCCGGCCATACCGACGTCGTGCCCACCGGTCCGCTCGAGGAGTGGCACAGCGATCCGTTCGTGCCCTCGATCCGCGACGGTGTGCTCTACGGCCGCGGCGCCGCCGACATGAAAAGCGCGCTCGCGGCGATGATCACGGCCACCGAGGCATTCGTGGCCGCCCATCCGCACCATCGCGGCCGGATCGCCTTTCTCATCACGAGCGACGAGGAAGGGCCGTCGGTCGATGGCACCAAGCGCGTTGCGGCCCTGCTGGCCGAGCGCGGCGAGCGCATCGACTGGTGCGTGGTCGGTGAGCCCTCGAGCGAGCGGCAGATCGGCGACACCATCAAGATCGGCCGGCGCGGATCGCTCAGCGGGCGGCTCACCGTGCACGGCGTGCAGGGCCACGTCGCCTATCCGCAGCTCGCCGAGAATCCGGTCCACGCGTTCGCCCCGGCACTCGCCGAACTCACCCGGCGCGTCTGGGACCAGGGCAATGAACACTTCGAACCGACGAGCTTCCAGATCTCCAATCTCAATGCCGGCACCGGCGCGCCCAATGTCATCCCCGGGGAGCTGAAGGCCCGGTTCAATCTGCGCTACTCGCCGGTGCAGACACTCGCGGGCCTTAAGGCGACAGTGGAGGAGATCCTACGCGCGCACGGAGTGCGCTTCACCCTGGAATGGCACCTCTCGGGCGAACCGTTCTACACCCCTGCAGGGGAGCTGTCCGCGGCCGTGTGCGCGGCGGTCGAGTCGGTCACCGGGTCGGCCCCGCGGTTATCGACCGGCGGGGGCACCTCGGACGGCCGGTTCATCGCACCCCTCGGGGCGCAGGTGGTGGAGCTCGGCGTCGTGAACGCGAGCATTCACAAGATCAACGAATGCGTGCGCCTGACCGACATCGAGGCGCTGCATCGAATGTACCTGAACGTGCTGCTCAACCTGCTCATTTGACCCGGCCGAGCCGCCAGTTCACCCCGGCCCCGAACAGCCCGAGCGCAAGCGCCCACAGCAGCACCCACTCGGACATGGCCAGGCCGAGAAAACGCCAGTTGACGATGCTGCACTCGCCGCTGCCGTCCAGCACCTTGCGAATCACCGACGTCACGGGCATGAACTGCAGCATCACTGACAGCGGCGCACCGCACGAGGGCACGGAGCCCGGCGGCAGGTGCTGCAGATAGATCTGCCGCACGGCAACCCCGGCGGTGGCGAGCGCCACGAGCACGATCAGCAGCGCATACACCCGCATGCCCCAGCGGCGCGGATGGTGCACCGCGGCGGCGAGAAACACCAGGCCGAGGGCGGCGATGCCGATGCGCTGAAAGATGCAGAGTGGACACGGATCGAGGTGCAGATCGAACTGCGCGTAGACGGCAAAGCCGAGCAGTCCTGCGCAGATGAGCACGCCCGTGACATTGCCCAGGCGGCGCAACGCGGCCCTCATGCCCCGCCCTGCCCCGGGTTCGCGCCGGCGGCGTTGCGCTCCCCGAGCGCCCGCTCGATGTCATCGAGGGAGGTGTGGCGCACGTCTTTGCCATACACCATGTAGATGATGTACTCGCTGATATTCTTGGCATGATCGCCGATGCGCTCGAGCGAGCGCACGATCCACATCACATCGAGCGCACGCCGGATGGAGCGCGGATCCTCCATCATGAAGGTGATGCTCTGGCGCTGGATGGCCTCGTATTCCTCGTCGACCAGCCGGTCCTGGCGCGCCACGCGCAGCGCCGCATCCACGTCCATACGCGCGAACGCGTCGAGCGAATCGTGCACCATCTCGGTCACGATGCGCCCGAGATGCTTGATCTCGCGATACTTGTCGGCGGGGCGCTCCATGGTGGCGAGCCTGGAGGCAATGTAGCCGATCTTCTCGCCCTCATCGCCCATCCGCTCAAGATCCGTGATGGTTTTGATGATGGCGACGATCACACGCAAGTCCCCGGCGGCCGGCGCGCGCGTGGCAAGGATGCGGCTGCATTCCTCGTCGATGGCCACCTCCATGTTGTTCACCTGATGATCGGCGAGCGCAACCGCCTCCCCGAGCGCGCTGTCACCCTCGAGCAGCGCGTTGATGGCTTTCTGGATCTGCTGCTCGACGAACCCGCCCATGGCGAGCACCTTGGTGCGCACCCGCTCGAGATCCTCGTTGAAGCGGCGGGAGATGTGATGCGTGAGATCGGCGGTTTCCATCGGCGGACACCTCGGGCTGTGTCCTCATGATAGCTCAAGCATTCTCGGTCCGTGGCGCGACCACCACGCTCGCGGCCGGCCGGATACGCTCGGGCGGGAAGTGACAGGTGAAGGTGCTGCCCTCCCCAGGGGCGCTGCGCACCTCGAGCGACCCGCCATGACGCTGCAACACGTGTTTGACGATCGCCAAGCCCAGCCCGGAGCCGCCGGTCGCCCGCGAGCGGCCCGGATCGACCCGGTAGAAGCGCTCGGTAAGCCGGGGCAGATGCTCGGCCGCGATACCGATGCCGGTATCGCTCACCGCGAAATGTCCGCCCTCGCTGTCGACCCACCAGCGCATTTCGATGGCGCCCTCGGCCGGGGTGTACTTGGCGGCATTGTCGACCAGATTGGCGAACGCGGAGTGAATCTCCGACTCCCGGCCGATCAGCGTCGCGGCGCTCTCGGCGCGCACGCGCACCTCGCGCGGGTGCTGCGCGCGGGCCAGCACGTCCTTGCGCAACAGCGCCAGCATCCCGCCCACATCGAGCGGCGTGCCGCCCGCCCGCTCGTCGGTCTGCTCCAGCCGCGACAGCTCGAGCAGATCGCGCACGATGGCGGTCATGCGCTCGGCCTGGCGGCGCATCTCACCGATCGGCGCGGCAAACTCGGCCGCAAGTGCCGGATCGTGCGCCAGGGTCTCGAGATAACCGGCGATCACCGTCAACGGCGAGCGCAGCTCATGCGAAGCATTGGCCACGAAGTCGCGCCGCACGGCCTCGAGGCGCATCTGGCGCGAGACATCGGCCGCAAGCAGCAGTTGCTGGCCGTCGCCATAGGCCACCAGCTGCAACGACAGGAAAATCTCGCTCGGGCTCGACCGGCGCACGACCACCGGATTGGTGTAATCGGCCTTCTCGAGGTAGTGGGCAAACTGCGGCTCGCGCACCAGATTCTCGATGCGTAGCCCCAGATCGATGTTCGGCCGCAGGCCGAGCAGTTGCCCCGCCATGCGATTGAACCAGACGATCTCGCGCTCGTCGTTCAGAATCACCACGCCGTTCGGCAATGCGGCGGTCGATTGCTGCAGCTGGCGCATCAGCTGCACGAAGCGCAGCTTGTGGAAGCGCTTGCGCCGATGGAGCCGCGCAATCAGCGCGATCACCGTGCCCCACACGCCATGCGCCTCGGGCGGATCGGCGACGCTGCGATGCTGCAACCACCATTCGAGCCGATACAGCATGACCAGCTGCACGGCGAGGTATGCGGCCAGCACCGCGGCAATCCCGAGCCAGGGATGGCCGGCGAGCAGCCCAAGCAGCGCACCGGCAAGGGCCGCGCCCGCCACGCGCAGCGCGGCATACCCCAGCGCCCGCAGCGCAGCTCGCGGTGGGGTCATCAGTCCGCCTTGGCCGAGAATCGATAGCCGGAGCCGCGCACCGTCTGCACCAGCCCGTCCACACCGAACTTCTCGAGCGCCTTGCGCAGCCGGCGCACATGCACATCGATGGTGCGCTCCTCGACGTAGACATTGCCGCCCCAGAGCCGATCGAGCAGCTGATCACGGCTGAAGACCCGATCCGGATGGGTCATGAAGAACTCGAGCATCCGGTACTCGGTCGGACCGAGCGGCACGGTCTGCTCACCGATGGAGATGCGTTGGCCCTGCTGATCGAGTTTCAGCGCGTCGAATTCGACGATGTGATCGAGTCCGATCGTACCGCTGCGGCGCAGGACCGCATGAATGCGCGCAATCAGTTCGCGGGGCGAGAACGGCTTGGTGACATAATCGTCCGCCCCGCTGTCGAGCCCGCTCACCTTGTCGCCCTCCTCGGCGCGCGCGGTGAGCATGATGATCGGCAGCTCGCGCGTATGTCGATCGCGCTTTAAGCTGCGGGTGAGCTCGAGCCCGCTCGCATCCGGCAGCATCCAGTCGACCAGCACCAGATCGGCGCGCCGATCGGCGAGCGCCGCGCGCGCCTGCTCGCAATCGACCGCCTCGAGCACATCGAAACCGGCGCGTCGCAGCGCGAAGGCGATCATCTGCCGGATCGCCGGCTCGTCTTCCACGATGAGTATGAGCTTTGCCGACATGCTGGCTGCCCGAGCTGACCCGACCGGATGTCTGACCGTATGTCTATTTGAGAGTATTTCCATTGCAAATTCATGACAATGCGGCGGATCTGTCACACCGATGACGGTTGCGCCACCGTATCGCGCACATAGCTCGGCAGGGCCTCGGCCGCATCGAGCACGCGCCCCGCGCGCACCTCGGCGACCGCGAGTTGGGCGATCTGGCGCGCATGCGGCAGCAACCGCTCCCAGCCCGAGGGCACCCGCACACCGAGCCGTTCGGCCAACCCGGGGTAGACGGCAAAGCCCCGGCCGATCCCGGCCGCGTCCGGACCGATGCCCGCGAGCGCTGCCGCCGTGCCGACCCGCTCCGGTCCGAGCGCCACGGAGTGCTCGCCGCGTCGCGCGTAGCCGGCGTAATACACTTCGTTCATACGCGCATCATTGCATACGAGGACTCGCTCGAGCTGCGGCGCGAGCGCGAATCCGCGCGCAGCCAAGGCCTGCAGGTCCGAGACCGCAACGATTCCCGTGCCGGCGCCGAAGGCGAGCCCCTGCGTCACGCTCGCCGCCAGCCGCACCCCCGTGAAGGAGCCGGGCCCACGCCCGAAGGCAATGGCATCGAGCGACCCGAGCGCAATCCCCGCCTCGCGCAACAGCGCATCGATCATCCCGAGGATGTGTTCGGCGTGGCCGCGCACGCACTCCAGCTCGCGCTCGAGTATCGCGCCGTCGATCAGCAGCGCTGTCGAACAACTTTCCGTGGCCGTGTCCAGAGCCAAAACTCTCATACGAGCGCCGCCCGGTGCTCGCGCGTAGGGGCGCGGTCGCGCAGAAATGTCGTTGCCTCGACCAGTCGCTGCGTGCGGGTCATGGGCGGCAATGCCGCGAGCAACGTCTTACCATACCCGCGGGTACCGACGCGCGGATCACACAGCGCCACCACGCCAAAGTCGCTCTCGCTGCGGATCAGGCGCCCCACCCCTTGTTTCAGCGCGAGAGCCGCCTCGGGCAACTGATAGTCCCGAAACGCGTTCCCGCCACTGCGCTGCAGATGCTGGATGCGCGCCCGGACCAGCGGATCCTCCGGTGAGGCGAACGGCAGCTTTTCGATCACCACCAGACGCAGCGCCGCACCCTTCACGTCCACCCCTTCCCAGAAACTCGCCGTACCCAACAGCACCGCATTGCCGTCGGCACGAAACTGCTCGAGCAATCGCTCCCGCGGCCCCTCCCCCTGGACGAGCAGCCGCAGGTGCGCCAACGCGCCGGCGCCGCTGCGCCACAGCTGCGCCGCCTGGGCCAGCGAGCGGTGACTGGTGAACAGCACGAAAGCACCGCCGCCGGCCGCCTCGATGAGCGTCTCGGCAAGCTGCATCACCGCCGGTAGGTGCTCGCGCGAGCTTGGCGCGGGCAGATCCTGCGGCAAGTACAACCGACTCTGACGGGCAAAATCGAAGGGGCTGTCGAGCTTGAGCACCGCGCACGCATCAAGTCCGAGCCGGCCAGTGAAGTGACTGAAGTCTTCCCCAACCGACAGCGT
Organism: Pseudomonadota bacterium; assembly: GCA_021822385.1. Taxonomy (GTDB): domain Bacteria; phylum Pseudomonadota; class Gammaproteobacteria; order Steroidobacterales; family Steroidobacteraceae; genus 13-2-20CM-66-19. The sequence goes on along the minus strand of JAKARC010000004.1, from coordinate 77,006 downwards.
CGCCGACGTGAATATCCAGGCGCAGGCGCGCGCGTTCAGCATCGACTGAAACCGGTTTGCAATATCGAACGGCATCATACTCAACGTGAAGCCCCGGCTCCCCGCGTGCACGGAGCGCACCCCTTCGAGCGCCTCGAGCGCGGCGATGCGCTCAAGCGTGCGCGCCAGCTCCGCGGCCCGCTCGGCCACACCCGCGAGCACGGCATCCGCCTCGACACCCTGCAGCCGCTCGCTCAATTGCGCCAGCGCCGCACCGATCCCCGGAAGCTCCTCGCCCAGCAGCGGTTCGACCTCGGTCCACTCCAAGCGGCCGTTGCGCCCGGCGAGCGCTCGGCCCATACGGCCGAGACGCTCGCGCACCGCCCGCCCGGCCTCGCCCAGCTGTGCCGCAAGGCTCCCGGGGACAGTTGCGGCGCCCCGCTGTGCCAATCCGTCCTCAAGCTGCGTCAGCAGCGCCTCGATGCGCCGGCTGCCCACCTCGGCACCGAACAGTTCGGTGGCGAGATCCGGGATCTGGTGCGCCTCATCCAGGACAACCGCATCCGCCGCGCCGAGCAGATCCCCAAACCCATCCTCCTTCAGCGCCAAATCCGCCAGGAGCAGGTGGTGATTGACGATCACCACGTCCGCCTCGAGCGCCGCGCGACGCGCCGCCACGACGTGACAGCGGGCAAACTGCGGGCAGTGCTGCCCGAGACAGTTGTCCCGCGTCGAGGTCACTTCAGCCCAGACCGGATCGGCATCCCTCAGCCCCGGAACCTCGGCGAGATCACCGCTGCGGGTGAGGAGCGCCCAGCGCCGGATGCGCTCGATCGAGGGACCGCGGCTGGGTCCCTCGGCAGGCAGCGGCAACGGCAGGGTCTCGGCACCGCCCTCGAGCCGGTAGCGGCACAGATAATTGCTGCGCCCCTTCAGCAGCGCCACCGTCGCCGGGCGGCCGAGTGCCCGCGTCACAAGGGGCAGGTCCTTGGCGTAGAGCTGATCCTGCAAGGCGCGCGTACCGGTGGAAATGAGCACGCGTGCCCCCGAGAGCAATACGGGCACCAGATAGGCGAAGGTCTTGCCGGTTCCCGTCCCCGCCTCGATCACGAGCGGCTCGCGCCGCGCGATTGCTGCCGCCACGCGCTCGGCCATGCGCCGCTGCGTCTCCCGCACGGTGAAGTCCGGCAGCGCGCGCTCGAGGGGTCCGTGTGCGCCAAAAATCTCTTCGAACTCGATCATCGGGCCATTGTACGGCGCGCCCGCGGCACGTACCGGCCCGCCGCCGCACCCCCAGCGCGTGTCCGACGGTGACGATCGTCTGTGCGATTACAGAACAAATAGGGGGCTTTAATCGTACTTTATGGTCAGCGACACCGGACCCGTGCCTATACTGGCGCTCACCAATCAGGGCCAACCCGGCGCCCCGGACGAGGTATTGAAAGCATGGCCACCGCTTCTCCCTTGCCGATGCCGATGTCGCAGCTGTGTCGCGCCGTGACCGAATGGGTCGAGTCGGTGCGCGCGCTGACCCAGCCCGCCGAGGTGCAATGGTGCGAGGGCAGTGCCGCAGAACGGGACGGTCTCATCGCCCGACTGGTCCGCGAGGGGCAGCTGCTGCGGCTTAACCCCCGGCACTTTCCGAACTGCCACCTGTATCGCTCGGATCCCGGTGACGTGGCGCGCGTCGAGCATCTGACCTACGTCTGCACGCGCAGCAAGGCCGACGCCGGACCGAACAACAACTGGCTGGACCCGCAGGCCGCGCACGCCAAGATGCGCGAGCTGTTCCGCGGCGCGATGCGCTCCCGCACGCTCTATGTCATCCCATACTGCATGGGGCCGCTCGACTCTCCATTCGCGCGCTGCGGTGTCGAGATCACCGACAGCGCGTACGTTGCGCTCAATATGCTGATCATGACGCGCGCCGGCCGCGCCGCGCTCGAGCGCATCGAACGCGAGCGCACGTTCGTGCGCGGCCTGCACTCGGTCGGGGAACTGGACCCCGAGCGGCGTTTCATCATGCATTACCCCGAGGAGCTCGCCATCGAGAGCTTTGGCTCCGGTTACGGCGGCAATGCGTTGCTCGGCAAGAAATGCCATGCGCTGCGCATTGCGAGCTGGCAGGCGCGCGCGGAAGGTTGGCTCGCCGAGCACATGCTGATCGTCGGACTGCGCAACCGGCGCGGTGAGACCCATTACCTCGCCGCCGCCTTCCCATCGGCCTGTGGCAAGACCAATCTGGCCATGCTGATTCCGCCGGACAGTCTGCCGGGCTGGGAAGTGTTCACCGTCGGCGACGACATCGCCTGGCTCCATCCCGGTGCCGACGGCCGCCTGTGGGCCATCAACCCGGAAGCCGGCTACTTCGGCGTCGTGCCCGGCACCAACCGGCGGACCAATCGCAATGCCTTCGAGATGATCCGGCGCGACACCCTGTTCACCAACGTCGCGCTCACGGCCGATGCGCAGCCCTGGTGGGAAGGTCTGCCCGCCGGCACCCCACAGACCGATTGGCGGGGCCGGCCCTACGATCCGGCGCGCGGCCCGGCTGCGCATCCAAACTCGCGCTTCACGGTGGATGCGCGGCGCAATCCGGCCTGCTCGCCACAGCTGAACGATCCGCACGGAGTCCCGCTCTCGGCCATCATCTTCGGCGGCCGCCGCCGCGAGCTCGCCCCGCTCGTCTACGAGGCACGCGACTGGGCGCACGGGGTGCTCGTCGGCGCCTCGATGGCCTCGCAGAGCACCGCCGCAGCCACCGGTGAGGTCGGTGTGATCCGGCGCGACCCCATGGCCATGCAGCCCTTCTGCGGCTATAACTTCGCTGATTACTGGCGGCACTGGCTCGAGGTTGGCGCGCGCCTGCGCCAGCCGCCGCGCATCTTTCACGTCAATTGGTTCCGGCAGGACTCCCAGGGGCGTTTCCTGTGGCCGGGCTTTGGGGAAAACCTGCGCGTGCTCGCCTGGATGATCGAGCGCTGCGCGGGACGGGCCGATGCGCGCGACGGCCGCATCGGCCTGCTGCCGCACCCGGCGGGCATCGACACCCGCGGTCTGAGCCTCGAGCCCGAGACACTGCGCGCGCTGCTCGCGGTGGATGTGCCGCTGTGGCGGCAGGAACTGGCCGAAACGCGCGCCTATCTCGGCCAGTACGGCGAGCGGCTACCGCAGGAACTGCTGCACGAGCTCGACCGCAGCGCCGCTGCGCTCGCGCGCTAATCGCGCTCGCAGACGAAGCGGATGGTCTGCGCTGAATCGGCCTCGGGAATGCGCCCGAGACTGATCAGTCCCCCGCCCTTCAACTGCAGCGAGTCGCGGCGCACGAACGCCTCCTCGCCGCCACCCTCGCGCACGAACGTACCGTTGGTGCTGTGATCGATGAGCGTGAACTTGTGGCGCGCGTACTCGATGCGCGCGTGCAGCCGGGAGACCAGATTGCCCTTGACCACCAGGTCGTTCTCATCCGCCCGCCCGATGGTGAGAATGGGTCGATGCTCATCGATCAGCAGTTCCCGGTCGAGCCACCACAGGCGCAGCCGGGTCACACCGGCGCGATCCACGTTCTCCCCAACGGTGCGCACCATGCTCGTGACATCGTCGACCTGCCAGAGCACCTCGTAGAGCGCAACTTCGGTGCTGCGACCTTTGATGGGCGCGTTGTCGATCAAGCGACAGGCGCCGCGCCATTGCGCGGTGAGCTGCGCGACGGTCGCCTCGGTGATGATGATCTGCCCGGCCTTGGCCTGGCTTGTCATGCGGTTGGCCGTATGCACGGTGGAGCCGAAGATATCCCGGCTCTCGGCCACCACCGGTCCATAGTGGCAGCCGATGCGGATCGAGACCGGCTGACCGTCGACGCGCAGCCCACTGTGCGCGGCGATCTGCTTTTGCATCTGGGCGGCGGCATTCAGCGCCTGATCGGCGCTCGGGAAGGTCGCCATGACCTCATCCCCCATGGTCTTGATGACCGCGCCGTCGCATTGCTCCGTGGCGTCACGCATCACATCGATGCACAGTGCCACCATGTCGCGCGCGCGCTGGTCACCCATGCGCTCGTAGAGCCGGGTGGAGCCGACTACATCGGCGAACAACACGGCGAGTGCGACGTCCTCACCCATCGATGGGGTGGCCATCCGTCCCCCCCGCGTGTTGTATCGTTCTATTTAACATAGCTCCCGCAACGGATTATACGCAAGACGCCGACCGGCGCCATTGTGCCCCTCACGCCCCATCCGGAGCGAGTCCCTCGCATCCGGCCACGCTTGCGGAACGTACTGCTGCGGCGGCCCGGTACATCACGTGCACGCCCGCCCCGCGGACGCAAGCCCCCTCGCTCAGCAGTCGCCGGTATGCCCGCGCCCCGGGCTCTCCGGCATACAAGCCGAGCATGTGCCGCGTGATCGCGGCCAGCGAGTGTCCCGCGGCGAGCTGCCGCTCGGCATAGACGGCCATGCGCTGCAGCAGCGCCTCCCGCGACGGCAATGCCGGCTGCCGCGCGAGCGCCTGCTCGAGCTGTGCGAGGACCCAGGGGCGGTGATAGGCCTCCCGTCCGAGCATCACGCCTTCGCACCACGCCAGCGCCTCAAGGGCGGTCGGCACCGTGCGCACGCCGCCGTTCAGCACCATGGGCAGGTGCGGGAACTCCCGCTTCAAACGCCGCACCACCTCGTAACGCAGCGGTGGTATCTCGCGATTCTCCTGGGGCGAGAGTCCCCCCAGCACCGCCATGCGCGCATGCACGATGAGAGCCGCCGCGCCGGCACGTTCGATCTGCACGACGAACTCGCGCAATGCCGCGAAGTCCTCCTCGGTGAACCGACCGAGCGCCCCAGCAACCGCCGGCCGTACCCCTGATCGCACCACACCGATGCGCATCTTCACGGTGACCGGCACCGACACGGCATCGACCATCGCCGCAACGCACGCGGCCACGCGCTCCGGCTCGAGCATCAGGCAGGCGCCAAAAGCACCACTCGCCACGCGCTCGCTCGGACAGCCGCAGTTGAGATTGATCTCATCGTAACCGTACGCGGCACCCATGCGCGCCGCTGCAGCGAGCGCACGCGGATCGTTGCCCCCGAGCTGCAGCGCCACCGGGTGCTCCTCCGGATCGAACGCGAGCAGCCGCGGCGCCGCCCCGTGCATGAGCGCCGCGGCGGTGATCATTTCGGTGTAGAGCAGGGCCGTGGGCGCGATACCGCGCAGAAAATAGCGGCAATGCCGATCGGTCCAGTCCATCATCGGGGCGACGGAAATTGCGCGGTCAATCGTCACGGCGCGATCTCAGGGTATGGCTCACACGCTGCATCCTCCGTGCAGACCCGACGGGCAGTGTACAAGATGTCCGCGCGACCTTCGTCCGACTGACCCACCGAGCCCGCCCCTGCGGGCCGCGAGAGAATCATGTCGGTGTCTCGATCCGCTCAGTGCCGCGACCTGCCACCGGTCCGACGGTCGCACGCCCCCGCACGCCGACCCGGGCGTTGGCGCTGATAGCGCTATCACGGTATCGTACGCGCCGGACACACGGACAAAACGATCAGGGGGCCGCATGCAATCGATCCGCGCGTCGCTACTGGCGACTTTGTTCGGCCTTGGGCTGGCCGGTCTCGTGCTGCCGGCGCCCGCGGTACGCGCCGCAGGCGTGCGCCTGCGGATGACCCGCCAGGGCTATCTGCACGGACGCGGTGTCAGCGTCATGCTCTACAACGACACCTTCAGTCCCGTGTTCTTCGATCAGAAGGACGCCGGGATGCAGATCATTCTGCACGGCCACCGCATTGCCACCAACGGCAGCGTGCGACTATTGCCGACGCCGCAGCAGTGGGATCGAATTCCGACGCTGGAGGGCCGCAAGGTCGAACCCGCGCGCGGCCGGCTGATCGCGCGCATGGCGTACCCGGCGTTCCATTTCAAATATCAGGTGGTGGTGCAGGCGGTGCCGGGGGGCATGCGCGTGAGCGTGAACCTCGACCGCCCGCTGCCGGCGCTGCTTGCGGGTCGGGCAGGGCTGAACCTCGAGTTTCTCCCGTCTGTCTACGAGGACCGCACCTACGCGGTGGATGGGAAGCATTTCGGCATCCTGCCGCGCTATCCGGAGGACCGGATGATCAGCGTGCCGCCGCGGCCGGGCAATCCCCCCGAGCCCTGGTACGTGGCGCAGTGGCACCGGGAGCGCCGCTACATGCAGCCGCTGCCGCTCGCCACGGGCCGCAGCATCACGCTCGCGGCGGCCGACCCTCTGTATCGGATCACCGTCACCACGCTGCAGGGCCGGATCGGCCTTTACGACGGGCGGGCGATCGCACAGAACGGCTGGTTCGTGCTGCGCACGCTGATTCCAACGGGCAAGACGCACGATGCGGTGGTGTGGATCATCCGGCCGCACGACATCCCGCACTGGATGCCGCCGCCGATGATCGCGCACAGTCAGGCGGGCTATAGCGCACTGACGCGCAAGGTGGCCGTCATTGAGCTCGATCGGCGCTTTGCCGCGCCCAAGACCGCCCGCCTCCTGCGCCTGGGGCGCAATGGGGTCTTCCGGCCGGTGTTTACCGCGGCGGTGTCCGCGCCCATGCGCTGGCTGCGCTACAATTACGTCAAGTTCAACTTCACGGCCGTGCGCCAGCCCGGATTGTACCGGATCGAGTACGCCGGCTACCGCTCAGATACGTTTCCCATCGCCCGCAACGTCTACGCCAACACCTGGCAGACCACGCTCGATGGCTTCCTCGCCGTGCAGATGGATCACGTCTCGGTCCGCGATGCCTACCATGTCTGGCATGGCCTGTCGGACATGAACGATGCGCTGCAGGCACCGTCGAACCTCACTCATTTCGACGGCTACTTCATGGGCCCACACACCGACTCGCCCTACAAGCCCGGGGAGCACATCCCGGGGCTGAACGTCGGCGGCTGGTACGATGCGGGCGATTTCGACAACGATGCGTTCGGCCAGTACGGTGCCATCCAGAATCTCGCCCTGACGTACAACACGTTCCATCCGCAGTGGGACGAACTGACGGTCGATCAACGGACGCGCACCGTCGTGATGCACCAACCCGACGGGATTCCCGATGTGGTCGAGCAAGTCGAGCAAGGTGTTCTGCAAACCCTGGCGCAGATCCATGCGTTCGGGCACACGATCATGGGCATCCAGTGGCCCTACCTCGAGGGCTACACCTCCACCGGGGACGCCGCCTCGCTGAATGACGGCCTGATCTACAACCCCAAGTACGGTCCCGGTCCGGTCAAGGGCAGGCACTCGGGCTGGCCGGACGATCCCTGGGCGTGGACCGAGTACCGGCCCAGCATGGAATACGCCGCGGCCGCCGCGCTCGCGAGCGCTTCGATCACCTTGCGACACTGGAACGCGCCGCTCGCCGAGCGCTGCCTCGCCACTGCGGTACACCTGTGGCAGCGCATGCAGACCCATCCACCCGCACCGCAGCATTGGCCGCCGTTCACGGAGGGATCGGGAGGATACCGCGAGCACGCCATGGGACGACCGCTATGGATGGCCGCGCTGCAGCTGCTCGTCGCCACCCACGGCGCCCAGCCCTACAAGCGCGCCGTCGAGCGGATGTTTCCCGCCGAGCTGCGCCACATCGGCTTCGGCGGCTGGGAGGCGGTGCAGGCGCTGCCCTATCTTGGTGCAGGCTACCGTGCGCGGCTGCGGGCAGCGCTCGCCGCGTACCTGCCGCGCCTGAAGCGACGGCTCGCCGCCACGCCGTTCGGGGTACCGCCCTCGCTCGGCAGCTGGGGCAATTCGGCGCAGGTGGCCGAGTTCGGGGTCGAGATGTACTTCCTCCACGCCGCGTTCCCGCATCTCGTCGGACCCAACTACACGCTGCGGGTCGCGAACTATCTGCTCGGTACCCATCCGGTATCGAGCGTCTCGTACATTTCCGGAATCGGCAAAATCTCGAAGCTGGTGGCGTATGGCGGCAACAACCGCTCCGATGATGCGTTCATCCCCGGCGGGATGATTCCGGGCTACGTCATCATCAAGCCGGACTTCCCCGAATGCATCACCCGCTTCGGATTCCTCTGGTATGAAGACGAGTACACCGTCGATGCGGCGGCAACCTGGATCCTCGAGGCGAATGCGGCGAGCGCCCTCGTTGAACAGTCGCTGCGGGCGCACCCGGGGCACCCGTGAGGCCGCGATCGGCCTGATGCGGCGAACCGCCGAGCCGGTGCGACGCAACTGCGGCGGCCGGTGATGCAAGTGCCGCCTCTGTACGCTATCATCCCCACAAACGCGAAATATCAAGGCTGACCTCGGCGCGGGCGGCGCTCGTTCCCACACTTGCAGCTGTGCACAGGGGAGTTTGCACGAACAATCACAGTCGCGCGCAGTCGGCACATTCGATTTTCAGGCATTTCCGGCACCTCATCCATCCCTCGCCTGCGGGGTGGAGCGTAGTCCTCATACAATTGCGGGGAGAAATTCAGATGCTGAACAGAAGATCACTGGCGTCACTGACGCTCGCCTTTCTCGGCGCCATCGCCGCGGGGCTTGCACTGCCGGCGGCGGCCGGCATGCCGAGGATTCATCATTTCGGGGCGCTCACCGCGAATGCCGGCCCCACGGCCGCAGCGACGGAAATCACCACCTCGATCATCCTCAATGTCAACAACCTGCAGGCCCTCCAGGACTACGTGCACTCGACGGTGACGCCGGGCAGTCCCAACTTCCACCAGTTTCTCTCCGTACGGCAGTTCCGCGCGCGCTTCGCGCCATCGAACCAGGAGATTGCCGCACTCGTCAGCTACCTGGAGTCCTTCGGCATCACGGTCGACAAGATTTACCCGGACAATCTGGACATCACCGTCACCGGCACCACCGCCGCAATCAATGCCGCCTTCGCCACCGAAGAGCAGGACTACGTGCGCGGCAACGAGCGGTTCCACCGGCCGATGTCGCCACCGGTACTTCCGGGTTCGCTGGCGCAGCTGGTGCTTGCGATCCCCGGGCTCAGCAACGCGCCGGCTGCCTTTCGACCGATGATCGTGCACCTCGGCGCCGGACCGTACGCGCAGGTCACCCCCCCGCCCGTGCAGTGGCCGACCACGGGTACCGCCACCGGCATACCGCAGGATTACACCGTCGGGGATGTGGCCAACTTCTACGACATCAATCCGCTCTATCAGCAGGGCATCACCGGTCAGGGCCAGACGATCGGCATCATGACGCTCGCCAATTTCAAGCGTTCGAGCGCCTACGCGTATTGGCATGACATCGGTCTGCAGGTCGCCCAGCACCGCATCCGCAAGGTCATGGTAGACGGCGGCACGCCGGTCGCCGCCAACGCCGGCGATGACGAGACTTCGCTCGACGTGGAACAGTCCGGTGGCATTGCCCCCGCGGCGCAGATCCGTGTCTACATCGCGCCGAACACCAATCAGGGATTCCTCGATCTGTTCTACAGTGCGGTCTCGCAGAACATTGCCGCCACCGTCTCGATCAGCTGGGGCGAGCCAGAAGAGCTCTACTTTGCCGCACTGAACGGCGGGGTGAGTTACACCGGCCAGCTTCAGTCCATTCACCAGGCTTTGCTCGAGGGTGCCGCGCAGGGCCAGTCGTTCTTCGCCTCGGCGGGCGATGCCGGCGCCTATGACATCAACGACAGTCAGATTGCGCCGGTCCCCGACTACAGCGCCCAACTGTCGGTCGACGCGCCGGCGTCCGATCCGGCCATCACCGCCGCCGGCGGCACCACCATCAACGCGATCGTCCCGGGCATTTCGCAGTACAACTGCCCGGCCATCGTCGTGCCCACCCAACGCGTCTGGGGCTGGCATTATCTGTACACGCGCTGGAAGAAATGCCTTGATCTGACCGTCGACGATGTGTTTCCGACCGGCGGTGGGGGTGGGGTCAGCGTCTTCTGGAGCCTGCCCGGCTACCAGAGCCAGACACCCGGAATCAACAGGAGCGAGCCGGGGCAGAGTCTGATTTACTACCCCAACTACCCGAGCCTCACCGGCGCCGAGGATCTGATCGACCTGCCGGCCGATTTCGCCGGCCGCAACCTACCGGACCTGTCGTTGAATGCCGATCCGGAAACCGGCTATGTCATCGTCGACTGCGTCGACTACCCCGCGCCCGCCAATCCGGGCTGTGCGACGACCGGTTACGGAGGCACCAGCTTCGTCGCCCCACAGCTGAACGGCATTACCGCGCTCATCGATCAGGACGTGGGCGGACGCGTTGGCCTGCTGAACCCGACGCTGTACGCGCTGCAGAGGCAGCTCGGCTATGGTCCCGGTTCGCCATTCAACGCAGTGAGGACCGGAAACAACTGGTATTACTACGGCTCGCCGGGATATAACGACGGCGCGGGTATCGGCACCATCAATGCCGCACGTCTGGCGATGGTATACAAGTCGTTGGGCGGTCCTGGCGGTCCTGGCGGTCCCGGTGGTCCCGGTGGTCCTGGCGGTCCCGGTGGTCCCGGTGGTCCCGGCGGTCCTGGCGGTCCCGGTGGTCCCGGTGGTCCCGGTGGTCCTGGTGGTCCTGGTGGTCCTGGTGGTCCCGGTGGTCCGGGCGGTCCCGGTAACCCCTGAGACCCGTGGGTCGATGGCACGGCGCGCCGGTTACTCCGGCGCGCCGTCCTCGAAAGGTGTGCGGATCGCGAGTTCCGCCAAGTCCTCCTCGGAGGGTGGCGGTTCGGCGAGAATCTGACGGGCGTGCTCAAGCCACCGCGCCGGCACCTGCACTGCGACGCTCTGCTCGAACCCCGGCAATGGTCCGCGTCGATCCAGGCGTGTCGGAACGGATTCGGCGCGCAGCCGACCGGCAATCACCTCGGCGCTGATCCGATCGGCACAGCTCTGCAGGACGACCCAGGAGGCTGCGGGCATCACGGTCGAAGGCCTCAGTTGTCAGTTGAGAGAGTGATCGACCCACTTGAGGATGGTCGCGTAGAAAAGCTCAAGGTGCACCGGGTCCTGCGGCATGTGATAGGCACCTGGGATGGCGACGAACTTGACGGGCACGTGCCGGCTGGCGAGCGCGTGGTACAGCGCGAATGACTCGGTGATCGGCACCGTCACGTCGTCGGTCCCCGAGAGAATGAGCGTCGGGGTGGTGATGTTTCCGGCGTAGGTGATCGGCGAGCCCGTCCGGTACAGCGCAGCGCTGCGTGGATTCCATGGGCTGCCGCCGAGGGAGGCGCGCGTCCAGGCGAGATTGCCGGCACCGGAGAGTTCATACTCCTCGGTCCAGTCGGTCACTCCATCGGCCACCACCGCGCAGCGCCAGAAGTGCTGGTGCGAGATCAGCCACGCCGTCATGAAGCCGCCGTAGGAATGCCCGACCGCGGCAATGCGCGCGCTGTCGACGAGACCCCGGGATTCCAACATGCGGATCCCCGAGATCACATCGCTGTCGGGTCCGGTGCCGGGATCGCGATATATCGCGTGCTCATGCGCGTTACCGAGGTTGTCGCTGCCGCGGTAGTTCGGCTCGAAGACCAGATCGCCGTGCGCGGCGAACAGCAACCGTAGCGGTCCGATTTCATCGGCGAAGAAACGCCTGATCGAGGCGGCTTCCGGTCCGCCGTGGCTGAAGACCACCAACGGATAATGTCGCCCTGCCTGATAGTCATTCGGATAGGTCAGGATGCCATCATTCCGCTCACCGTCCGGCGCGCGCCAGTGCACGGCGACGCTGCGCGGATAACGGTACGCGGCAAACCGGCGATTCAGCCGTGTCAGCGGCACCGGCGCACTGTCGAGCGTACGCAGCAAGTACAACTCTGGCGCCCGCTCGGCACCGTCGGCGACCACCGCCAGAGCGCCGCGCGAGGACACAGCAAGGCTCACGGCCTGCAGCCCGTGCAGATTCAGCGCGCGGCCCGGTCCCTGCAGCGGCTGCACAAACAATTTGCTGTCGATACCCGCGTCGGCAATGCCGACCAGTGCGGTGCCGCCCGGCAGCCAGGCGAAGTCAGCCTGTAGATCCCGGCCGAGGTGCGCACTGATGTCGCGCGCGGGAGCTGCGGGCGCACCAACATAGAAATCCATGACGCTGACCGGTCCGGGGCCGTGCGGATAGAGGAACGCAACGTCGTGTCCGTGCGGGGCAAAGCGCGGCGCGTACTCGTAATGTGAATGTCCGCCGATCGCCTGCGCCCTGCCGGTCAGAACATTCACCGCCATGACGGTCGTGCGGTCGCTGTCGCTGTCGTCGGCATCGGCCTGACGGGTATAGACGATCCAGCGGCCGTTCGCCGACCAGGACGGACTGGTGATGCCACCGCCGATCGGCGGGGCCACTTCGAGCACTCCGCCCGGGCCATGCGTCAACTGACGCGCACGGCCACTCGCAAGTGACAACAACCAGATCTCCGATGGCACCGGCGGCCGGTCGATCAGGTAGTCGTCATCGTGAATATCGAACAGATCGTGATGCCGGCGCCGGTCGCGAGCACTGATCAGTGCAGGATCCGGCGTGACGTAGGCCAGTGTCTTGCCATCGGGGCTCCACGCGAACTGCTCCACCCCACGGGCCGCTCGGGTCAGCGCGCGCGGCGTTCCGCCACAGGCCGCCACCGCATAGACCTGGGCCGGGCGCCCGCCGACCGTGGCAATGAATGCAATGCGATGCCCACCCGGCGACCAGCGCACGCTGTGCAAGGCCCGCATGCCGCGCACCACGGCATGCACACGGCCGCCGTGCGTACTTACTACGCGCACAGTCGAATCGTAGCGATCGTGCACGAAGTCGGCACGGATCGTGCGCAACGCAATCCACCGCCCATCGGGCGAGAACTGCGGGGTACCGAAGCGTACGAGAGCACGAAAATCGGTGAGCGTGAGGGTCTTCGGACCGGCATGGGCAAGCGGCGCCAGAAGCCCGACGAGCAAGGCGAAACTGAGTGTGCGGCGCATCGTCGATCTCCACAGCGGACCGCGCGCCCGCCGAGGCCTGCAGTTTCGCATATTCGCATCGAGCCAATGCAGCCGGGGTGGCCACACGGCTGGTCAAATCGCCCGCGCCGGCCTACCCTTGCACGGTCGCGGCACTGTGCTCGGCATGTTTCCAGACGCAGCGCCGCCCAGCTGCTTCTTAAGGAGTCGCCATGCATACCCGGACACTGGGAACCCACGGCAGCGCCGCGCTGCGCGTCTCGGCTCTCGGCCTTGGCTGCATGGGCATGAGCTTCGGCTACGGCCCGCCACGCCCGCGCAGCGAGATGATCGCGCTCATCCGAACTGCGCACGAGCGCGGCATCACCTTTTTCGATACTGCCGAGGTCTACGGACCGTTCACCAATGAGACGCTGCTCGGCGAAGCGCTCGCCCCGGTGCGCGAGCAGGTCGTGATCGCCACCAAGTTCGGCTTTCGCATCGACGCCGAGGGCCACCGCCAGAGCGGCCTCGACAGCCGCCCGGAGCACATCCGCGCGGTGGCCGACGCCTGTCTGCAGCGCCTCAACTGCGGCATCATCGATCTGTTTTATCAGCACCGGGTCGACCCCGAGGTGCCCATCGAGGACGTCGCGGGTACCGTGCGCGATCTGATCCGCGCCGGCAAGGTGCGTCACTTCGGGCTGTCGGAGGCGAGCGCGGCCACGATCCGCCGCGCCCACGCCGTGCAGCCGGTCACCGCTGTCCAGAGCGAATACTCGCTGTGGTGGCGCGAGCCGGAGCGTGAGGTGCTGCCGACGCTCGCGGCCCTCGGCATTGGCTTTGTGCCCTTCAGCCCGCTCGGGCGCGGCTTTCTCACCGGCAAGGTCGATGAGCACATGACCTTCGATGCCAGCGACATCCGCAGCACCGTGCCGCGCTTCACCGCCGCGGCACGCAAGGCCAACAAGGCATTGGTCGATGCGCTTGCCGGGATCGCCGCGCGTCACCATCTCACCCCCGCCCAGCTCGCACTCGCCTGGCTGCTGGCGCAGCGCCCCTGGATCGTGCCCATCCCCGGCACGACGCGGCGCGAGCGTCTGGAGGAAAATATCGGCGCCGCCGAGGTCGAGCTCACCGCTGCGGATCTGCAGGAGATTGAGCGCGCCACGGCGGGCATCAGCGTTCAGGGCGAGCGCTATTCGGAGCAGATGGCACGCCTCGCGGGTCGCTGAGACCGGCCCGGTCGAGTTTCCAGAGACAGGAGCTGATTGCATGGATCAGGTGAAAGCCTATGCGGCGGCGCATGCGGCCGCTGCACTCGCGCCGCTTACCATCGAGCGGCGCGACCCCACAGCCACGGACGTGCGTATCGAGATTCTCTTTTGCGGCGTATGTCACTCCGATCTGCATCAGGTGCGGGATGAGTGGCATGCCACCATGCCCACCGTTTATCCGTGCGTGCCGGGTCACGAAATCGTCGGCCGGGTAACGGCCGTCGGCGCACGGGTGGCGCGCTTCAAGCCCGGAGATCTGGTCGGTGTCGGCTGTCTTGTCGACTCCGACGGCACCTGCCCGCACTGTCACGCGGGGCTCGAGCAGCTCTGCGCCAACGCGGTGCTCACCTACAACTCACCCGACCGGCATCGCGGTGGCGTGACGCTCGGCGGCTACGCCGAAAGCATCGTGGTCGATGAGCGGTTCGTAGTGCGCATTCCCGCAAGCCTCGATCCGGCGGCCGCCGCACCACTCCTGTGCGCCGGCATCACCTCCTACTCGCCGCTGCGCCGCGCCCGCATCGGCCGCGGCAGCAAGGTCGGCATCCTCGGTCTCGGCGGTCTTGGGCACATGGGGGTGAAAATTGCCCATGCGCTCGGGGCTGATGTGCACGTGCTCACGAGATCCGCCGCCAAGCGCGCCGACGCGCTGCGGCTCGGAGCCGATGCCGTGATCGTGACCGGGGATGAGGCCGAACTCAACCGGCATGCGGGCACCTTCGAGTTCATCCTCGATACGGTCTCGGCCCCGCACGACATCGCGCTGTATCTGAATCTGCTGCGTGCGGACGGTGCCATCACCCTGGTGGGTGCGCCGAGCGAGCCGTTCACGCTGCCGGCGTTCTCCCTACTGATGGGCCGGCGAAGCCTGTCCGGCTCGATCATTGGCGGTCTCGCCGAAACGCAGGAAATGCTCGATTTCTGCGCCGCACACGCCATTGCCGCCGATGTCGAGGTCATTCCCATTCAAAACATCAACATCGCCTTCGAGCGCCTGCGCAAAGCCGACGTGAAGTACCGCTTCGTCATCGACATGGCCTCGCTGCGCGCCGCAGCCGACTGACGACCCGCCGCGGTCCGGTCCCGAGGCTGGGCCAACCCGCTAGAGCACCTGGAAGCCTTGTGAGAAGGGCGCCTGCGGATCGATCCACAGCGTGTTGTATCCAGTGGCCCATGCCGAGCCCTCGATCGAAGGTACGATGGCGCGCATACCTGCCAATTCGACCTCTTCGATCACCCGCCCGGTAAAGCGGCTGCCGATGATGCTCTCGTGCACGAACACTTCCCCCGCGCGCAGCTGCCCGCGCGCCGCAAGCTGGGCCATGCGCGCACTGGTGCCGGTCCCACACGGCGAGCGATCGAGGGCACGCTCGCCGTAGAACACCGCGTTGCGCCCGTGTGCAAGCGGATCCCGCGGCCGATCCGTCCACATGACGTGACTGACGCCACGGATGGTCGGGTCGAGTGGATGGACGGGCTCGTAGCATGCGCGCACCTGCTCACGCACCAGTGGACTCAGGCGCAACAGTGCTGCAGCGCCAAGTGCATCGATGCCCGCGAAACCGGGCTGCGGCTCGATGATGGCGTAGAAATTACCCCCATAGGCGATATCGACCTGCACTCGGCCGAGATCCGGCACTTCGATTTCGAGGGCGGCCTTGGCGAGATATGCCGGCACGTTGCGCAGGATGACGCGGCTCACTTTCTCGCCCTCGAGCACATAGTCGACGCCGATGAGACCTGCCGGCGCCTCAAGGAGAAGCTTTCCGGGCACGCGCGGGCGCAACAAACCATGCTCGAGCGCAAAGGTCACCATCCCGATGGTGCCGTGACCGCACATCGGCAAGCAGCCACTGGTCTCGATGAACAGTATAGAGGCGTCGTGCGCGCGCTCGAGCGGCGGCATCACGAACCCGCCCGACATCAGGTCGTGCCCGCGGGGCTCGAACATCAGGCCGCGGCGGATCCACTCGAAGCGGCGCTGAAAGTCCGCGCGCCGCTCACTCACCGTGTCACCCTCGAGAAACGGCACCCCACCGACCACCAGCCGCACTGGATTGCCCGCGGTGTGCCCGTCGATGCAAAAGAACATGGATTTCATGCACAGGTCCCCGCATAGCCGCGATGGTCTCGAGCTTACCCCGGGTTGTGCAACGTTGACTACGTGGCTTGGTCAAGCACTTGTGGTGCCATTATGCAGGCTCAGAAGACATTGACCACGAGCCCCGCAATCTGCAGATTGAGCGCCTCGCCGCAGGAGGAATGATCTGGCGAACTCCGGCAGCGCCACGCCACCGAGTTCGCCAGCGCTCAGGGCCGCACTCGCGCAGCGCTTCCGCCCTTGTCCGGCAACGTGAGCACGCGCTGATCAACTCAATTGCAAGCTCCCCAGCACGGCCCCGCATCTGCCAATCCGCGCTCGTGAAGGCACGTGGCCAAGCTGGAGATCTCCCGTTTCCCGCGCAAAGAGTTTCCGTACATGCCAGGTTCTACGACCACGCAGGATCGTGCGGCCGCTCGCGATTTCGCGGCCGCCCGTGTTGCCTTCCGCCAGTGGGACAGTGTCGGCATCCTGATCACTAACCCTTTCGCGGCTCTATGGCTGGCCTGTACGTTCCCCTGTCAACGCTTCGCCGACTCCCTCACGGGCGCCTGCGCATGACTCGGGGCCGATGTGAATCGCTACTTCTTCATCGCAGTGGACTTGCACCACCTACTCATTGCCGGTCTCCCGGCGCACCCCACACGATTTCACGAAGACCATTTTTTTGCACGCCTTGTATCGACCGCACACCAGAATGGACTGGGCCAACCGCGGGAAGCAGTAATCCATCGGCACCGAAGTCCGGGGCGATCAGGCACACCGTGGCAATCGTGGTGCGGATGACCGACAGATACTATCTGTAGGCGGCCTGCCCCTCCCGATCCGCTCGGCGACTCCTCAGTCTGTTACCTCGCCGTGACTGCATCGCCCCCGTTGCCGGAAATCGGGTGGACGAGTTAACCCGATTGCTTCGAGGTCATTATGGAACATAAGCTCGTCTAAAAATGCCGCAGATTTCAGGCGGTAAGTGCCAATGGCGACGACCCTCCGCGCCGCAAAGGCAGTTCTCAAGCGCGGAATTTCCGTCACGCAACTCGTTAATTGGCTCCGTCTTGCGCTTAACGGGTCGCGTTTACCTCGGCATTTTCGAGTGGCGTCCTCCGATATTTTCAACACCCATGGACTGAGTCTACGCATGTAGATCGTCGCTTAAACTTTGTCCAGCCCAACACCGTCTTCCATAAGCACGCGGCACGCCGAGCGCATTGTGTTCCTGCAACCATGTCGATGCGCGGAGTTTTTGCGCAATATCAACTCCGACTCATGCCTCAGAGTGATACTGCCGCCGCCGGTAGCGGTACCAGACGAGAAAGAGGGACGCCACAAGACGTTCACTTTTGCACGAGAAGCGTTTCGGGGCACCGCCATCGCGGCATTTTGTCGCGTCTTAACCACATTAGATTTCGTCTTCAGAGGGGCTTTGAGATGAATCCAAAAACTTTTTGCATCTCACTTGATACCACGCGCGAGGGGAGTTCACGTCTTGCTCTGCTGGGTCGAACGGTTCCCGCCACGTCGGCTTTCGCGAGCGGGCTCCTGGGCTCGTTGCTGTTAGCCTGCGCCGCTGCCGCGCACGCCCACGGTGTCTACGCCGCATCGAATTTTAGTAACCTGGGTGTGTTTGCCCGAACGAGCCCCAACACGGCAATGCTTCACCGCACGGTCCGCAACACAAGCACGCGCATGTCCGGAGAATCTTCGGCGACGGCGCTCGCGCCCATCGTCGTCACAGGCATCCGCGGCTCGCTGCTCCGATCGCTAGCGATCAAGCGGCACTCAATTGGCGTCGTCGATGCCATCTCCGCCGAAAGCATTGGCCAATTCCCGGACTCCTCGGTGGGCGGTGCGCTGGCGCATCTGCCGGGCGTCACCCTCAATCGTGGTTCACTCGCCTATTCGAGCGCCTTTGGCGCCCCGACGGCGACGGGCCTCGCGCAGGGCGTGAACGTTAACGGCTTCGGTGGCTCCTTCGACACTGTGCTCGTGGACGGTCGACAGATCGCCTCCGGTAATGGTCAGACCTTTAATTTCTCCGGTATCGGCGCGATGTACGTCGGCCAGATCGACGTGCTAAAGACCCCAGACATGGCCCTCTCCTCGGGCAATATCGGCTCGGTCATCAACGTCAAGATGCTCGACCCGTTCGACAATCCGGGCCTGCATGCAGACGTGAATATCGGCGGCACGGACTACACCATGGACGGGGGCATACGGCCGGCCGTGGGGGCCCTCTTCAGCGATACTTTCGACCACGACAAATTCGGCATTCTCGTCGACGGAGATTACACCGACTATCACACGCTCACTCATCACACGGATGTCGCCGGATGGAAAGGAATTGCAGCGGGCGGTTTCGCATGCTCGGATCTCGCCGCAAATTTCACAACCGTGTTCGGCAGCACGGGCTGCACAAGCGTCGGTCCCGGCGCTGTCGGCAATGCCGCCGTCCCCGTCTGGTTCCCACAGCAGCTGGCCATGTATCTTGAGCGCATCGACACGCGCAGCAAGGACGGCCGCGTGGTACTGCAATGGCATCCGACCAACGCAGTCATGGTCACCCTAGATGAGAATTATTCCTCGTGGGATCAGCACGATGCACGCTGGCAGCGCAGCACATGGTTCGGCTCTTTCCCCGATGCCACGCTCGACGGCAACGGCACAATCACCAACTTCAACTATACCGGCCCCACCGATTACAACGCATTTGTCGCCGATCAGTACATTGTCACCAACACGTACGGACTGAACGTTCTATGGAACGTCAATGACGCATGGACACTCGATTTCGACGCGGACCAGTCGGTGTCCAAGTTCAATCCCAATGGCGGCTACAGTGACATCGACTCCGATGTGGGATACGGCGACGCTGGCAATAATTATACGGGCGGGCTCGTGCTGAATCCAAACCCGGACGTTTTGCCCTATTGGAGCGCCTATGGACCAGGCGCCATTGCCTCTGGCGCAAACGCTGTTGCAGCGCCGAATTATCTCGGACTCACGCCGTTCATCATCGGCTCACATGTTTTTCCTCTGCAAACGCAAGAGAACAATGACCAGATCAACGAGGCGACGATCCGCGCGACTTGGACGCCAGGCGATACCACCAAGGTGACCTTTGGCGCGCAGTTCCTCGACGACGACTGGAACACCAAGGAGTTCGATACATTTACCAATAACTACTGGGAACTCTGGTCCGGCTACGGCCCGGCTTCCAACAATACCCAGGGTGTGGCGTTACCGGCCTCGCTATTTACTCCGGTGAAAGTAGGAACGTGGATGCCGGGCTTCGCCGGCAACAGCAATTTGCCCACGAGCCTCGTGATCTTCAATCCGTACTCTGTGCTGAGCTATCTTGAAACGCAGCCGATTGACTCCCAGTGGTCACCAACGCGTGGTTATCCGTCGTATGTACCCGGAACGGTCCCGGCGGAAGCGCTCAGCATCGGCTCCGTGCAACACGTGTCGCGCATGAACTATTCGCCATTCGTGCAGGCAAGCCACAACTTCAGGTTGGACGGTATGAAGCTGATGACTCGGCTGGGATTGCGTTACGAGCGTACAGATGAAGTCATTGCGGGTCTGGCAGCGCCATTGCAAAGTGTCGCCTGGGAGGGCGCCGGCGACCCGACCGCATACAGCTTTG
Organism: Pseudomonadota bacterium; assembly: GCA_021822385.1. Taxonomy (GTDB): domain Bacteria; phylum Pseudomonadota; class Gammaproteobacteria; order Steroidobacterales; family Steroidobacteraceae; genus 13-2-20CM-66-19. The sequence continues at coordinate 57,142 of JAKARC010000004.1, read as the reverse complement.
CCTACGGCTCGCCGCGATGGACTGAGACCACCCGCTCCTACGGGTATTTCCTGCCGGCGCTGGACTTGGCGTTGTGGCCGACGCATGACCTCGAAACAGCGGTCGACTTCTCTCGCACCGAGTCCGCTCCGCCGAACGGTCAATTAATCCCGAACACCACCTACGGCGGACGGGTAAATGCGCTGTCGGCAACCGGAAATAATCCGGGTCTGCTGCCGTATTTGTCGAACAACTATGACTTTCGCATAACGTGGTTCTACGCACATGGAGATTATGCTGAAATTCATCCTTTCTACAAGCAGGTCTCGGACTTCCCGACCTCGAGCGTCACGGACGTAACGGTGCCGATTAACGATCCGGCCCCGTGCACCTACACCGCCGGCACTACGGTCGTGTTCACGGACTCGAACTGCGGCAAGCCGATGGCGTTTGCAGAAACAACCTATACAAACAAATTATCGGCCGATGTGACCGGGGCGGCCGCCACATGGCAACAGTTACTGCCATATGGGTTTGGCGTAATGATCAACGGCACCTGGATGCACAGCAACGCTAATTTCAACGACTATAATCTTTCATCGAATCAGTTCGCGCTAACAGGCATCGGCAGTTCGGCGAATGGCACACTGTTCTATCAGAAGGGCAAATGGCAAGCCCGCGTGACGGTGAACTGGCAAGCCAAGCAACTGCTGTTACTGGGTCAGGAGCAAGGCGGCGGCGCATTCGGCAATGAGCCGGTGTACGAGGCGCCATTTACGCAGCTGGACTTGTCTACAAACTACCAGGTGGACAGATATCTAAACGTGTACTTCACCGCGAGCAATCTGCTGAACTCGGTCTATCACACGTACGGACGCTTCCCGAATCAGACGGTGGGACTGATTGACTACGGCACATCGCTCTCTTTCGGAGTGCGCGCGAAATTCTGATCGATCAGCTCGGACCGGTCGCCAGGGTCACCGCATGCCCCGGCGCGTGAGCCGCCAAGCACGCGATCTCCGCCCGCCCTCACGCTCTGGTGAAGGCGGGCGGCTTTTCGAGCACGCCGAAGACGTGAGGGAGGACCGGCGCTATCGACCGTACCATGCCGGCGACCTGCAGGCGCGGTGCGCTCGCCGCGCAGTCCGGGTGGTGCGCATAGGAAAACGGCGCGCGGATGCAATCCGATCATTGCAGCTTGCAGCGGCCGCGGGAATGGCCACACGAGATGTCCCCGGGGAGGTCGCAGAAGATCCGGTTCGGATACGCGTGCAGTGACGTCGCCGGTGCTTTACTGTATGCATTCACGCAAGCTTCACTGGGCAGCGCACCGGCATGAGCCCTGGTAAACAAGACACTTGCGGCGAACGAATTGCCATCATTGGCGCCGGCGTGATCGGCTGCGCACTCGCCTGGGCGCTCACGCGCGCAGGCCGGCAGGTAGTGCTGATCGATCGGGCCGAGCCCGCCACGGCCGGCGCATCCTTCGGCAATGCCGGTCACATTGCCTGTGAGCAGCGCGAGCCGCTGCCCTCCCCGGCGCTGCTGCGTACGTTCTGGCGCGAGTTGACTGTGTTCGGCGGCGCTGTCGATCTGCCGGTGCGCCGGTGGGCCGTCCTCGCCCCCTGGTTGGCGCAATTCGTGCGGGCGGCATTCCAGCAAAAGCGCAATACACCGGCGCTGGCTGCACTCGTGACGCCGGCCCGGGACGCACTCGCCGCGGCTCTGCGCGAGATCGCGCACCCGGAGCTGCTGGTTTGCAACGGACACTATGCGCTCTGGCGGGGCCCTGCGGCCTGCGCACGGGCCGCGCGCGCGGCGAGGGCCGCGCACGCGCTCGGCGTGCAAACTCACCCGGCGCCCCAGGAACTGCTCGAGCGGGCGCGCGCAACGAGCGCAGGCCCCGATGTGCAAGGACTGCACTTTCCGGACAGCGGTCACGTCATCGACCCGCAGCAGTTGGCCGCGGCGCTGGCGCGCGCGTCCTGCGCCGCGGGAGCAACATTCCAGCGCGCCGAGGTGCGAGAACTCATGCCCCGAGGCGCATGCATCGAGGTGCGCACCAGCGGCAGCGTGCTGCAGGTCGCAGCGGCGGTGGTGTGCGCCGGTGTGCAATCGAAACCCCTGCTGGCGCGCTTCGGCGTCCATGCGCCCCTGACGGCCGATCGCGGCTATCACCTGGAGATGCCGCACACCGCGCCGCTCACCGACGCCCCGGTGCTGCACGCCAACCACAATATCATCGTCACCCCGATGCAGGGGCGGCTGCGTGCCACGAGCTATCTCGAATTCGAGCAACACGATGCCCCGCCCGATGCCCGCAAGATCGCACGGCTCCGTCAGCGACTGCAGGCCCTCGGCTATGGCGGCACAACGGCGCACCCGGGCTGGGTCGGCTCGCGCCCCACATTGCCCGACTATCTGCCCGGACTCGGACGCGCGCCGGGGGAAGCGCGCCTGTTCTATGCCGTCGGCCATCAGCATCTGGGGCTGACACTGGCGCTGCCGAGTGCACATCTGCTGACCGCGCTCGTGTGCGGGCAGCCACCGCCGCTCGATCCGCGGCCCTTTGATCTCGGCCGCTTCGGATCGCTGCGCTCGGCTCGTCAGTGACCTGTACTGCCGCCGGCACCCACTCTCCCACTTAAGGGAGACGATCCCGCGCGAGCGTCCAGACCCACGCTACACTCGAGGCATGCCGGGATGGAAAGAGTTCATGGCCGCATTGCGCCGGCCGTCACTGCAGGTCGCGCTCATCGTGGCGAGCGCGATGTTCATGCAGAACCTCGATGCGACCATTATCGTCACGGCGCTGCCGGCCATGGCGCACAGCTTCGCCACCACCGAGAGCCGAGTGAGTGAAGGCATCACGGCCTACGCACTCGCCGCCGCGGTCTGCATTCCGGCGAGCGCCTGGCTTGCCGACCGGATCGGTACCCGCACGCTCTTCTGCGGGGCCATTGCCCTGTTCACCCTGGCCTCCGTGGCCTGTGCGCTGGCGCAGGGATTCACACCGTTCATTGCCGCGCGTCTGGTGCAGGGCGGCTCCGCGGCGATGATGTCCCCGGTCGGTCGACTGATCGTGCTGCGCAACACGGCCAAGCACGAACTGATGGGCACCCTCTCGGCGCTGGTGTGGCCGGCCCTGCTCGCGCCGGTGATCGGACCGGCATTGGGGGGATTCATTACCGAGGCGCTCACCTGGCGCTGGATCTTCTATGTCAACGTGCCGATCGGCGCGGTCGCGATCGCGTTCGTCCTCGCCCGCATTCCCAACCACAAGGCAAGCGAACCGAGCGCGTTCGACGCGCGTGGCTTCCTGTTCATGGCGTTCGCCGTCGGTTGCCTGAGCTTCGGACTCGATGTGCTCGGCGGCAGACACATCGAGGTAGGACTTGCGATCGGACTGCTGGTCGCGGCCGTCGCAGCGGGCTACGCCGCGCTGCGCCACCTCGAGACCGCGCGCGTGCCGCTGGTGCGCCTGCAGGTGCTGCGCCAGCGCGCATTTCGCGTCGCCACGCTGACCGGCGGCGGACTGACGCGCGCGGCCATCAGCGCCACCCCGTTTCTGCTGCCGCTGATGCTCGAGGTGGTCTACGGTCTCTCGCCGCTCAATTCCGGCGTGCTGCTGCTCGTGTACATGCTCGCCAATCTGCTGATGAAGACCGTGACCAACCCCATCATCCGACGCTTTGGACTGCGTTCGGTCCTGATCTGCAATGGTGCGCTCGCCGCGGCCGGGATCGCCGCGTGCGCGTGGATTTCCCCACAGCTGCCGATGGCACTGACCGTGATCATCCTGCTGTTCGCCGGTGCCAGCCGCTCGATGCAGTTCACGGCGCTCACGTTCACCACCTTTGCCGAGGTGAGTCCCGAGGACCGGGCACCCGCGACCGTACTGTCCTCACTCACCCAGCAGATCACGGTGGCAGCGGGTGTGGCGAGCGCGGCGCTGATCCTGAACTTCTCCCGCCTGCTGCGTCACGCCACGGCACTCGGCGCGGTTGATTTCCGCATCGCGCTCAGCGTGATGGCCGCGCTCGCCGCGCTCGGGCTGTTCGCCTACGCCAGTCTGCCGAAGGATACCGGCGCGGAGCTGAGCGGCCACGGCCGCACGTCGATCTCTTGAGCGCTGTACCTGCCGCGATGCCGACCCGCCGCGGCACGCGCTGGCGAGCCGCGCACGGGTGCAAGGCGCCTCAGGCCTTCTTCAACAGCCGCGTGATCCACACCAGGATCACCGCGCCAATGAAAGAGACGATGATCGCGCCGATCAGGCCACCGACATGCCCCACGCCGAGCAGACCAAACAGCCCGCCGCCGACAATGCCCCCGAGGATACCGAGAATCATGTCGGCGATGATGCCGTAGCCGCCGCCTTTCATGACCTTGCCGGCGCCCCAGCCGGCAATCAGACCGACGATCAACCAGGTGATGATGCCCATGAGACCTCCCGTACACACAGTGTTGGCAGGACCGGTCGGCGTACCGATGCCGATGCCGGCGGTCGCACGCTGCTGCCCGGTTGTTCGTTCTTCTGAAGCGCCCCCACGATACCCGAGTCCCGAGGGCCTCACAACTCGAGACGACGCTGCCCGGCGGGCACGCTAAACCTGCACCCACGGGTCAGCGCCGAGCGGCGCGGCTTGCATCCAGCCGGCCGACCGTGTACGAGTTCGTCTTGGGGCGCGTATACGCGCGATTGGCTGGCTCGAACACGAGGTACTCATGCACACCCTGGCTCTCAGTTGGCACGGCGCTTTTGTCATCGTGCTGCTGGTCGCGGCGCTGATCCTCTACAGCCGCCCACAGGTGGCGATGGAGACGACGAGCCTTGCGGTATTGCTCACTCTGGTGCTGGTTTTTGCGCTGTGGCCCTATCACGGCGCGCACGGAAGACTCTCCCCGATGGTGTTCTACCGCGGCTTTGCCAACGGCGCACTCGTGGCCATCGTCTCGCTCATGATCGCCGGTCAAGCGCTGGTGCGCACCGGGGCGCTGGTACCCCTGACCCGCGTACTCTCACGACTGTGGAAATTCTCGCCCCTATTCACCCTGCTGCTGGTGCTGGCGATCACGGCGGCGCTCAGCGCCTTCGTCAACGACACGCCGATCGTGGTACTGCTCATTCCGGTATTGACGCGGATTGCCCGCGACAGCGGACGCAGCGCCTCGAAGATGCTGATGCCGCTCGGTTTCTCCGCCTTGATCGGCGGCATGGGGACCACCATCGGCACCTCGACCAACCTGCTGGTCCTCGAGATCGCCAAGCAGGCCGGCCTGCCGCCCATGGGCATGTTTGCCTTCACGTCGCTCGCGCTCATCCCCGCCGCTGTCGGCCTTGTATATCTGTGGCTCATCGCGCCCTGGTTGCTGCCCAAGCGCGGCCAGCCGATCGAGCAGACCTCGCAGCGGCAGTTTCGCGCCGCGCTGGAGTTGACCGAGGACAGCCCCGCGGTGGGCAAGCCGCTCGCCAAGGCCGTCAAGGCACTCGGCGGCATGTCGTTGCTGGCCGTGGTGCGCGGCGGGGTGGACCTCGTGGCAAGTCCCACGCTCGAGCTGCGCGCCGGCGATCGCCTGGTCGTCACGGATCGGCCCGAGATACTGAAGTCGGCCGAGAAGACCCTGCATGCGCAGCTGTTCATTGGCGAGAAGCCCTGGGAAGGCGATGCGGCACCGCCCGATGACCAGCAGCTGGCCGAAATCGGCATTCTGCCCGCCTCACGTTTCGTCGGCCACAGCCTGAGCCAGGCAGCATTCAAGGAGCGCTTCAATGTCACCCCGCTCGGCATCTATCGGCGCGGCGCGCGCCTCGCGGCCAAGATGATCGACGCGGAACTGCTCCAGCCCGGCGACGTGGTGCTCGTGCAGGGCGCCAAGGACGCCGTCGAGGCGCTGCGGCAGAGCCAGCAGTTCGCCATTCTCGATGCCACCACCGACCTGCCCCGCAGCCGCAAGGCCAATCTAGCCCTGCTGTGGATGGTGGCCATCGTGCTGCCGGCCGCGCTCGGCTGGCTGCCGATCGAGATCACCGCACCGATCGGTGCACTCGGCATGATCGCGAGCGGCTGTTTGAAATGGGACGAGATCGGCGGCGGTGTCAGCGCCGCGGTCATCCTGTTGATCGCCTCGGGCTTCGCGCTGTCCACCGCGCTGGTGCGAACCCACGCCGGATACTTTCTCGCCCACGCCGTCGTGGTGGCCACCGCGAGCCTGCCGCCGAGCGTGACGCTGGCGTTGGTCCTGTTCTTCGTGGCGGTGCTCGGCAACGCCGCCTCGCACACCACCGCAGCGCTGGTCGGAGCCCCACTCGCCATCCAAATTGCCCACGGGCTGCATCTGTCGCCCGAGCCTTTCGTACTGGCGGTGCTCTTCGGCGCCAATCTCGGCTACGCCACGCCCATGGCCTATCAGACCAATGTGCTCGTCATGAACGCCGCGGGCTACAAGTTCGCCGACTTCCTGCGCGTCGGACTGCCGCTGCTGCTGCTGATGGGTGGGCTGTTCACGTTCCTGCTGCCGCGGTACTTCCCCTTTTGAGCCCCGCCAGCGGTCAAGCGCTCAGACCCTGCCCGCCGGCACCAGCCGTCCTACCCAGCGATACAGGCTGAATACGACGGCCGCGAACACCACCCCGCCGAGCCACATCGCAGCCGTGTGGAAATCCGCGCCGACGAGCGCGATCGGCGCCGGACGCCCGCTCGCCACCACGACGCCCGCGAACAACACCCCGAGCAGGCTCTCCCCGACGATCAAGCCGGAGGCGAGCAGGACCCCGAGCTGCTTGATCGCCTCGCCGTGCGACTTGCCTTCGGCGCGGCGGTTGAACCACCCGCCGACCAGCGCGCCGACCACGATCATCAGCGTGCTCGAGGTCGGCAGGTAAATGCCGAGACCGACCGCAAGCGGCGGCAGGCGCACGGTTTTGAACATCTGCCGCAAGAGTCCATCGAGCGCAATGAGCGCCACACCGATCGTCCCACCGGTGAGAATCGCGCTCCAATCGACATTGTGCTCGATCACGCCCTGGGCGAGGGCCGAGATCAGACCGGCCTGCGGTGCCGGCAACGCGCGGGCGGGGTTCACGCCCGGAGCACCGAGAAATCCATAGGCGTGATTGAGCAGATCGAGCACCGGGGGGATCACGAGCGCCCCGGCGATGACCCCGATGACCAGGGCCCACTGCTGCTTCGAGGGGGTCGCATCGACCAGCTGCCCGGTCTTCAGATCCTGCAGATTGTTGTTGGCGATCGAGGCCACCGCAAACACCACGGCCGTCACGAACAGTGCAAATGCCACGAGCGCCCGGCCGGCCGCGGGCGGCAGGCCCATCCGCAGCGACAGCAGCAGCAGCAGCGCGAACACCACCACGACGAGAATGCCGATCCCGGAGAGCGGACTGTTCGATGAGCCGATGAGCCCTGCCATGTAACCACACACGGTCGAGACCAGAAAGCCCATCAAGGCCACAAACAGCACACCCCCGAGGGCAAGCAGCACAGCGTCCGCCCCAAGCCCGCTGATGCGGCAGAAGTACCACAACAGCCCCATCACGGGCACGAGACACGCCAGCGAGATCAACCCGACCAGCCCAACCGGGATGTCGTGTTCGGTACGCGGCAGCAGGTGGGCCTGTCCGGCTTTGCGGGCGCGCGAGGACGCGAGTGCCCCACCGAGGCCCTTGGCGACGGGCCGGATCAGCGTCAGCAGCGTCCACACCGCCGCGACGCCGATCGCGCCGGCACCGACGAACCGCACGTAGTGATCCCATGCGCTCTGCGCGGCAACGGCGGCAGTACCCCCTACGGCATGGGTCATGAGGAAGTGCGGCACGGCCCAGCCCCAGCCGATCAGCGCCCCGAGGAGAATGGCCACACCGACCGCCGGACCGACCAGATGGCCGATGGCAAAGAGCGCAAATGAAAGGCTGAAATCGACGCCGCTCGCCGCCCGGGTCCGACCGATGTGAAAATAGCGGACCAGGTCGCTGGCGAACAGTTGCGTCTGCACCAATACGTAAAACGCCGCGGACACGAGTGCACCGACCACGACCGCCTTCAGGCCCGCGCCACTGGTCTCGACCGCCTCGATGTCCGGATTGTGCGCCTGCCCCGAGCCGACCTTGAGCACTTCGGCACACGCGACGCCCTCGGGATACGGCAGATCCGAGTCGGTGACCAGCGCCCGGCGCAGCGGGATGGTGTACATCACCCCGAGAATGCCGCCGGCGGCGCACACGATGAACGACATCCAGAACGGGAAGCCGGTCCACCAGCCGACGATCACCAACCCCGGAAGCACGAAGATGATGCTCGAGAGCGTGCCGGCGGCCGAGGCCACGGTCTGGACGATGTTGTTCTCCTGCATCGTCGCGCCTTTCAGCGCGCGCAGAATACCCATCGAGATCACCGCCGCCGGAATCGACGTCGAGAAGGTGATACCGGCCTTCAGACCAAAGTAAACATTGGCTGCCGTGAACGCCAGGGTGATCAGCACCCCGATGATCATCCCACGCCAGGTGAATTCGCCGCGGGCAGCGGCGGGATCCGCAACGGGTGTATTCACTTAGAGCTATTTTCCGTTAACGCCGCCGGTATTCCGGGGCCCCCAGGACGGCACCTTACCCGATTCTCCTACGGGTTGTCTGCCCGTCGACTCGCGCCCCGAACCCCAGGCTCGACCGCGCGCACCCGGGCGAGGACAGCGCCACGCCGTTCATGACTCGATGGCATTCTAAAACTATTATATCCATTTGATTTATCTCGACTTGTTTTCGACCTCCACTTGTCACAAAATGGTCACATTGGACGCGTACAGTAGGCGCTCGCGAGCAATCCGAGAACATCACCCGAGGTCACCGCGTGAGCATGCGAAATTTCCCGTCGCGCCGAAGAACGTCGCAGATACTGGCAGCTGTATTGGCCGTCAGCGCCATGATGGTCGGCCACGCTGCACAGGCCGAGGAACGGCTGCTCGAGACAGGTTCCACGCTGCTGTACCCCCTGTTCAACCTGTGGGTGCCGGCGTACAGCAAGACCCACCCCGGGGTGCAGATCACGACCGAAGCGACCGGCAGCGGGACGGGCATTTCCGAGGCCGCCTCGGGTATCGCGCAGATTGGGGCCTCGGACGCCTACATGAGCAGTTTCATGGTGCGCGCGCATCCCGGGATCCTCAACATTCCGGTGTCCATCTCCTCGCAGATGGTCAACTACAATCTGCCGGGCTTGAACGGCGTTCATCTGCATCTCAGCGGCCCGGTACTCGCCGCCATTTATACCGGGAAGATCCGCTATTGGAACGCTGCGGCGATCGCGCGACTGAATCCCGATGTCCGCCTGCCCCATCAGCCGATCGTTCCCATCCACCGCACCGACGGCAGCGGGGATACCTTCATCTTTTCGCAATATCTGTCTTTTACCTCGCCCGCCTGGAATAACGCGGTCGGCTACGGCACGACCATCAGCTGGCCACCGGTCGAAAGCGGCGTCGGCGCCGAGGGCAATCCGGGCATGGTCGATGCGTGTAAGGGTACGCCGTACTCGATCGCGTACATCGGCATCAGTTACCGCAAGTACACGGCCGCGGCCGGACTCGGCGAGGCGGAGCTGCAGAATCGCGCGGGGCGCTTCCTGCTGCCCACCCCTCGGACCATTCAGGCGGCGGTCAACGCGCTCGCCCCCCACACTCCGGCCAACGAGCGCACGAGCCTGATCCTGGCGCCGGGTGCCGACTCGTACCCGATCATCAATTACGAGTACGCGATCGTGAATGCCCACCAGCCCGATCAGGCCACTGCGCAAGCGCTGCGGCAGTTCCTCACCTGGGTTCTCAGTCCCCGCGGGGGTAATTCGCTGCGCTTCACCCGCCAGGTCGGGTTCGTCCCGCTGCCGCCGGCGATCGTGCGCCTGAGTGAAGCGCAACTCGCCAAGATTCACTGACCGAGGTCCCCTGCAACGGCCCCCCTCGAAGCCGGTGTCCGTCTCAAGGATGAGGCGCGATGCCGGCTTCGTTTTGATCCGACCGTTGCATCGCGGCCAATGACCCGCCATCCTTGTCCGCCATGAAGTTCAGAGTCTGGCTCGCCGTCGTGGCGGGCATCTTGCCTCTCGCGCTCATTGCCATCGTTGCGTTTCTGGCCATCTATTCATGGCCAGCCATGCATTTCAACGGCATCGGCTTCATTGGGCGCGATACGTGGAACCTCGGCAATCTCTACGCCAACCCGGTGATGTTCCATGGGACACTGATCCCGCGCGGTGCCACCTATGGCATTCTGTTTCTCATCGTCGGCACGCTGCTCTCCACGGCAATCGCCGTCGCGATCGCCCTGCCGATGGGGGTGGGCGCGGCAATTTTCCTCGCTGAAGTCGTCCCGGATGCGCTGCGCACCTGGATCTCATTTTTCGTCGAGCTGCTGATGGCCATCCCGAGCGTCGTCTTCGGGCTCTGGGGCTACGTCGTCGTGATCCCGTTTCTGGGCAAGCATGTGTATCCGGTGATTGCCCACAGCGTGGGGCGGGTCGTCCCATTCTTCGGCGAGCCGAGCGGCAGCGGCTACGGCCTGCTCACCGCCGGCATCGTCCTGTCCCTGATGATCGTGCCCATCATCGCCGCCACACTGCGCGATGCGCTCGTCAACCAGCCGAGCTCGCTGCGCGAAGCGGCGCTCGGACTCGGCGCGACGCGCTTCGAGGCGCTCTGGAAGGTGATGCTGCCGGGCACACGCAAGACACTGATCGGCGCGACCTTCCTCGCGCTCGGCCGGGCGCTCGGGGAAACCATGGCCGTCCTGATGGTCAGCGGCAATGCCCTGAACGTCCTGCCGCACCGCATCTACGACCCGATCTCGACCATGGCCGCATTCATCGTCTCGCAACTCGACAGCGCCTTGCAGGATCCGACGGGACTTGCGGTCCGCTCGTTGGCGGAGATCGCCCTCGTGCTCGCGATCATCTCCATCGTCGTCAACGCGCTCGCGCGCCTGCTGCTGATGATGTGGAACAACAGCCAACGCTCGGTGATGGTGTAAGGACATGGAAGCGATCGCACCGGCCGTGGCATCCACACGGCATATACGCCTCTCGCGCCGCCTTGCCAGCATCGTCGGTTGGACCTTCAGCGGCGCATGTCTGGTGGTGCTCGGTGTGTTGATGGTTTGGATTCTCTCGGTCGTATTCGTGCGCGGCATCGGCGCGCTCAACATAAGCGTCCTCACGACCATCACGCGCGGCAGCGGCGGCGGGCTGCTGAACGCCATCGAGGGTACCCTGCTCCTGTCTGGCGCGGCGCTACTGCTGGCGATACCCTTCGGCGTGGCCGCGGGAATTTATTCGGCCGAATACCGGTTCACCGCCTGGGCCGTCGTCATCCGCTTTCTCGCCGATGTGTTGGTCGGCGTGCCCTCCATCGTCATCGGCTACTTCGGCTATGTGGCGCTGGTGCAATGGCTGGGATGGAATTTCTCCCTGGCCGCCGGCGCCATCGCCCTCGCCATCATCAGCCTGCCCTACATCTGCCGCACCACGGAACTGGCGCTGCGCCAGGTCTCGAACGATCTGCGCGATGCGGCCTATTCACTCGGGGCCAACGAGCGGCGCGTCATCTTCGGGGTGTGTCTGCCGGCCGCGCTGCCCTCGATTCTCACCGGCGTCCTCCTCGCTCTGGCGGTCTCCGTCGGCGAAACCGCCCCGCTCCTCTATACCGCGGGCTGGTCGAACTTCATGTGGGACGGACACCTGACGCACTCGCCGGTCGGCTATCTCACCTACGCAATCTGGACCTTCATCAATGAGCCGTTCGCCTCGGCCAACGCGCTTGCCTACGCCGCAGCCCTGCTGGTGACGGGGTTCGTGCTCATCATCAACATCTTCGCCCGCTTCCTGCTCGAGCGACGGCGCATTCAGCGCTGAGCCTCACCGCGGCGGGAGAGATTCCCCGGCGTGGCGCAGTTCGGGATCCGGACCATCGGCCCGGCCGTAGCTGCGGAATTTCTCGAGCACCCGCGCCATCTCGGCTGACTCCAGCATCCGCACACCGCCGATGGTCAACGCCGTGCAGTATTGCGCGGCCAGGTTCTCGACCTCGCCGGCGAGGTGCAACGCGGCCGCGAGATCGCCGCCAAGCGCGATGATGCCATGGTGGGCCAGCAGACATGCCCGGCGGTCGGCGAGCGCCGCGAGCGCCGCGGTCGAGAGCGCCTGTGAGCCAAATGTGTGGTAGGGCGCGCAGCGGATATCCTCACCGCCGGCAACCGCAATCATGTAGTGAAACGCCGGGATGCCGCGGCCCGTGCAGGCGAGCGCCGTGGCGTGGCGCGGATGGGCATGCACGATCGCCCCAACCTCGGCCCGCGCGGCATAGATATCGCGATGAAACCGCCACTCGCTCGAGGGCCGGCTACGACCGTACCACTGTCCATCGAGGTCGGTCAGCGCAACGTCCTCAGGCGCAAGCGACTCATATGAGCGCCCCGTGGGACTGATGAAGAATGCACGCGCATCACGGCGCACACTGACATTGCCGGAGGTGCCGTACGAGAGCCCGAGGCGCGACAGTTCCCGGCATCCGGTAATCACGGCCTGACGCAGAATCTCATCCACATCCGCCGTGCTCATGCGGCGCGCTCCGGATACAACGCCGCCAGACCGGCGCGGCTCGCCGCGCACACGCCACGCTCGGTGATCAGACCGGTCACGAGCCGCGCCGGTGTCACGTCGAAGGCGAGATTGAGCGCCGCGCTCCCCTCGGGCACGAGGCGTACACGCGCCACGGCGCCCGCATCGGTCCGGCCGCTGATGTGCGTCACTTCCTCCGGATCGCGCGTCTCGATCTCGATCGCACGACCGTCCTCGAGCGTCCAGTCGAGAGTGCTCACCGGGAGCGCCGCGTAGAAGGGCACGCCGTTGTCCTGGGCCGCGAGCGCCTTCAGATAAGTACCCACCTTGTTGCACACGTCACCGGCCGCCGTGGTGCGATCGCTGCCAACGATCACCAGATCCACCTGCCCGTGTTGCATCAGATGGCCGCCGAGATTGTCCACGATCACGGTATGCGGCACGCCGTGGGCGCCGAGCTCAAAGGCGGTGAGCGAGGCCCCCTGGTTGCGCGGTCGGGTCTCATCGACCCAGACGTGCAGGTCGATGCCGGCATCGTGCGCCACATAGACCGGCGCGAGCGCCGTGCCCCAATCGACGCAGGCCAGCCAGCCAGCGTTGCAGTGCGTGAGAATGTTCACCCGCCGGCCGACCTTCTGCGCCACCGTGCGAATGATGCTGGCACCGTGGTCGCCGATGGCACGACACTGTGCGACGTCCTCGTCGCAAATGCGTCCCGCCTCGGCGAACGCAGCGGCCGCGCGTTCGGCCGGCGCCAGCCGGGCGAGCAGCGTGCGCATCCGCTCAAGTGCCCACGCGAGATTCACGGCCGTCGGCCGCGTTGCGATCAGCGTACGCGCAGCCCGCTCAATTGCGGCATTGGAGGCGTTCTGACGCACGGCAAGTGCAAGCCCGTAGGCGGCGGTCGCACCAATGAGCGGAGCGCCACGCACGACCATGGTCTGGATGGCTCGTGCCGCCTCCTCGAGACTCGTCAAATCGAGCGTCACGAACTCGAACGGCAGGCGGGACTGATCGATGACCCTCACCCGCTCGGGCGTGACCGGCCAGATCGTCCGATACGGAGTTCCGGAAATTCGCATCTGTACATTGTAAACCCGCGCCGCTGCTCATGGCGGTACGGGCGTGCACGGGGCGCGTGACAGGTGTCATTCGCACGGGCTGACGATCGGCACTGCCCGGCCCCGTCCGGTCGTGGCAGTGTTCTCACCCAGACTACCGGGAGATTCGCGCCATGACACTCGCTCTGCCGCTTGCTGCTGCGGACGCAAGACCCGAGGACACGATTGCCAGCCTGCACGAGGTGACCCGATGCTTCGGTGCGCGCACCGCGCTCAAGCAATTCTCCCTGGCGCTGCGCGCCGGAGAGGTCACGGCGCTGCTCGGCCCCAACGGCGCCGGCAAGACCACCGTCATACGGCTGCTGCTCGGCCTGCTCGCGCCCGACGCCGGACGCATCCAGGTCCTCGGCCGCGACCCGCGCCAGAGCCGCGCGCGGACTGCCATCGGGGCGATGCTGCAGGTGGCGCAGGCGCCCAATCTACTGACGGTCCGCGAACACATCGAGCTGTTCCGCAGCTACTACCCCGAGCCGCTGCCGACGGCTGACCTCCTCGATCGCACAGGCTTGACCCCGGTGCAGCATCAGCGCTTCGGCACGCTCTCCGGAGGTCAGAAGCAGCGCATGCTGTTCGCGCTCGCAATGTGCGGCAACCCGCACCTGGTATGTCTGGATGAGCCCACGGTCGGGCTCGATATCCACGCGCGCCGGCAGGTCTGGCACGACATTCGCGCACTCGCGGCGGCCGGCAAGGCCGTGTTGTTGACCACCCATTACCTGGAGGAAGCCGATGCGCTCGCGCAGCATATCGTGCTCATCCAGCAGGGGCGGCTGATCCGGGCGGGTACGCCGGGCGCGATCAAGCAGGCGGTCGCCGCCGGCCGTATCCGCTGCCGGACGAAGCTTCCCGATGAGGTCCTGCGCGCCTGTGTGGCGGTGGTCGCGATCGAGCGGCGCAGCCCGCAGGAGGTCGTGATCTTCACCCACGACCCGCCGGCCGTGCTGCGCGCGCTGCTCGCGCTCGATGCCACACTGAGCGAACTCGAAGTCAGCGCCGCGAGTCTCGAGGATGCCGTCCTCGCCATGAGCGCCGCGGCGTAATCAGCCTATCCCACTGCCGGAGAGCATCCATGATCGAGCCCGTCCAAGCTGCCAAGCCGCTCGCCATCTCCGGCCACCGGCTCCGCCCTTATGCGCTCGAGATCGCCTATGAATTCATCCGTCTGGCGCGTACACGGGCGTATTCGCTGTCGGTCATCGGCTTTCCGCTGATGTTCTATCTGCTGTTCGCCACCGGCCATCGGCACACACCGATCGCGAAGTACCTGATCGCCAGTTACAGCTGCCTCGGCCTCGGCTCGGCGTGCTTGTTCGGGATTGGACTCGGCATCGCGTTCGAGCGTGCTCAAGGCTGGCTCGAGCTGAAATGGGCGAGCCCCATGCCCCGCCTGGCGTACCTGCTCGCCAAGATGGCGAGCAGCGCCGCCTTCGCGCTCATTGTCATGATCGCCCTGATCGGGCTGGGGTACTCGCTCGGCGGCGTCAACGTGAGCCCCGGACAGATGGCTGGCCTCGCCGGGGTTCTCCTCCTCGGCTCCATCCCCTTCACCGCGCTGGGGTTGCTCATCGGCCTGATCATGCCGCCGACCGCAGGCCCAAGCCTGATCAATCTCATCTACCTTCCGTTGTCCTTCGCCTCGGGCTTCTTCATGCCGATTGCGATGCTCCCCCGCTGGCTGCAGGCAATTGCCCCGGCGCTGCCGACCTATCAGCTGGCGCAGCTCGCACTCGCGGCATTTGGTTTCGCACCGCGCGCCGGAGCGCTTGTGCATGGCCTGGTACTCGCTGGGTTCAGCGTGTTGATGTTCGCGGCCGCTTGGATTACGTTCGTAGCGGTTCAGGCGAGGACTCAATGAGCGAATCGGTCGTCGAGTGTGCAGCCGGCGCGGGGCTGCAGAAGCCCGAAGGAGGCGGGCACCGCCAGCGCTGGAACGTGCTGCGGCTGGTGTGGCTCGTCTACGCGTTGGCGCTGTTTGTCCTTCCTCTGCAAGAGCATCGCCTCGTCCCCTGGATCGTCTCCGGCCTCGTCTTTCTGTGCGTTCTCCCGCTCGTCCTGGTGCTGAGTTTTGGCCGTGTGCGCCACCTGCAGGTGGCGGCGCTGATCGCTCTCACCGGCCTCGCCGGCGCGTACGCACCATTCAACTACGAGGCCTTCATTCTATTCATCTACGTTGCCGCCTTCATTCCCTTCGTCGTCGACTCGGTGCGACTCAGTATCGGCTTGATCCTGCTCACCGCGGCCGTGACGGCCGGTGAGGGACTGCTGCTGCATGCTTCCCCGTGGGCCTGGGCGATCTATGCGGTCATCGTGCTTCCGGCCGGTTTAAGCAACCTCCTCGTCGCCGAACGCAACCGGGCCCACGCGCGTCTGGTGCGGGCGCACGAGCAGATCGAGCATCTGGCCCAGGAGGCCGAGCGCGAGCGGATTGCGCGCGATCTGCACGATGTGCTCGGTCACACCCTCTCGCTCATCGTGCTGAAATCCGAGCTTGCCGGGCGGCTGGTACGCACCGACGGCGCGGCGGCCGCGCGCGAGATCACCGACATCGAGCAGACCGCCCGCAAGGCACTCGCGGACGTGCGCGAAACCATCCGCGGCTATCGCAGCGACGGGTTGGCGGCGGAACTCGACCGTGCCCGGCAGACGCTCGCGCTCGTGGGCGTAACCCTGGAGTGCGCCGAACCGCTGCCGCAGGTCGAACCGACCGCCGCGGCGGCGCTCACACTGGTGCTGCGCGAAGCAATCACCAACATCGTGCGGCACGCGCGTGCTCGGAACTGTCGCGTGAGCCTCACGGTCGATCCACGCGGCACGGCGCTGCGGATCGAGGACGACGGCCGCGGCGGAATCGAGCGCGAGGGCAACGGGCTGCGCGGCATGCGTGAGCGGCTGGCCGCACTCGGCGGCGGCCTCCTCGTGGACTCCTCGAGCGGCACGCGGCTCACCGCGACGATTCCCGCGCCATCCGTGCCGGCGAGTGTGCCGGCATGAGTGCGATCCGGGTGCTCCTCGCCGAGGATCAGGCGATGATCCTGGGTGCGCTGGCCGCGCTACTTTCGACCGAGCGCGACATCGAGGTGTGTGCGCGCGCCCACAACGGCCGCGAGGCTCTCGCCGCACTCGCGACCGCGCGACCCGACGTGCTCGTCACCGACATCGAGATGCCGGAGATGACCGGCCTGACGCTCGCGGCCGAAACACGCGAGCGGTTCCCGGCGACCCGGACCGTCATACTCACCACCTTCGCGCGCCCCGGGTATCTGCGCCGGGCGCTCGAAGCCGGAGCGAAGGGTTATCTCCTGAAGGATCGGCCGGCCGCCGAGCTCGCCGATGCCATCCGCCGCGTACACCGGGGGGAGCGGGTGATCGACCCGGAGCTCGCCGCCGCGGCCTGGACCGGCGATCCGGATCCGCTCACCGAGCGCGAGCGGCAGATCCTCTGGCGCGCAGGCGATGGCCGCCCGAGCGCCGAGATCGCCGCGGAGCTGCATCTGTCGATCGGCACGGTGCGCAACTATCTGTCCGAGGCTATCGGCAAACTCGGAGCGACCAACCGCATCGAGGCGGCGCGTATTGCGCGTCAGAAGGGTTGGCTCTAGCGCGGTCGCGTATGCTGCGCGTGCCCGGCCCGCCGGTGCGCCGTTCTGCCCCGCGCCTGCCCGTGCTATTCTGCGCGCGCCCGGCGGCGAGTTTCCGGGCCGATCGGAGACCCGTGCATGATCGTCGTGCAGAACCTGACCCGTAAGTTCGGTGAGTTCGTCGCCGTGCACGACATATCGTTTACGGTCGAAGCGGGGGAGATCTTCGCCTTCCTCGGGCCGAACGGCGCCGGCAAGACCACGACCATCAAGATCCTCACCACGCTATTGCCGCCGACCTCCGGCACCGTGCGCATCGACGGGCTGGATCCCACCCGCGAGCCGAATGAAGTGCGCAGGCGCTTCGGCATCGTGTTCCAGGACCCGAGCCTGGACCAGAACCTCTCGGCCTGGGAGAACCTCGAGCTGCACGGCGCGCTCTATCACGTGCCGCGCAAGGTGCGCCGCGAGCGTAGCCGTGCCCTGCTCGAGCTGTTTGGTCTGTGGGAACGCCGCGAGGAACTGGTCAAGCAGTACTCCGGCGGCATGATGCGCCGTCTCGAGATCGCGCGCGGGCTGCTGCACACCCCCCGGATCCTGTTCCTCGACGAACCGACGCTCGGCCTCGATCCACAAAGCCGCAACCAGCTCTGGACCCACGTCCGACAGCTCAACAAGGACGAGGGTGTCACGGTGTTCCTCACCACGCACTACATGGACGAGGCCGAGCGCGTGGCGGGGCGGATCGCGGTCATCGACCACGGCCGCATCGTCGCCCTCGGCAGCTCCGCTGAACTGAAGGCACAGACCGGCACGAGTTCGCTCGAAGAGGCGTTCCTCGCGCTCACCGGCACCGAGATCCGTGAAGAAGTTGCCGATGCGGGCGACCGCATGCGCCGCATGGCCCGCGCCTGGCGTGGGCGATGAGCCAGTGCCGCGCTACGGGCGTAGCGCATGCGCCCCCCCGGCGAGCGTCACCCGCTGAATCAACTGGGCCGTGCTCCTCGCGCCGAGCTTGCGCAGGATCGTCCTGCGGCTTGACTTGACGGTGCTCTCGGAGATCCCGAGCCGGGCGGCGGTTTGCTTGATGCGCTCGGAATTGAGTAACCCCTGGAGCACTTCCTCTTCGCGTACCGACAGCGCCCAGGGAATGCGCTCGGCCGCGAGCGCAGGCCGGGGCAGCACCACCGCACGCAGCGCCAGCGCCGCATGCACCAGGGCCACGAGCAATTCCGCCTCGCGCACCGGCTTCTCGAAGAACAACAGGCCGCTGCGACCGACGGCCCGCAGGATCTGCGCCCGGTCGGCGTGTGCGGCCAACATGATCACCGGCCACCGGCATCCGGTGGCCCGCAACCGCCGCAGGATCTCCAGGCCGTCCGGACCCGGCAGTTTCAGATCGAGGATGAGACAGCCGGGCGGCTGACGGATCCACGTGCGCAGAAATTCGACGCCCGCGGCGAATGTCCGTGTCCGGTATCCGTTCAACGTGCACATCCGCCGCAGACTGCGGCGAATCACCGGATCGGCCGTGACGATGTACACCCTCGCCTGCTGCATGCGCCGTCCAACTCCCGGGCCGCGCCGTGCCCGCTCGCGAATGATCCCCCTGGTGAGCGTTGCGGCGGCTGCGCCGGGACGGCGCGCCGCCTGAACGCCGCAAAGACTACGTCATCCACAGGAGCCCTGTCACGCCGGATGCCCAATGATCCCCAAGTTATGGTGAATGCGCAGTGTCTCGACAATACGACGCATGGTGCGCCGCGGCGCGACTGGCATCGTGCCGATAACTCGCTACTCCGCCACCGGCATGCTGTCAAGACATCAAAAGACGGGGCGCACGCGCAGTGACTCCCGCACGCGCTTGCGCGACGCTGTCTGGGGTGTCGCGCACTTCAGTATCGTTCGACTGCGTCACCCCAACACGGCATGGATCATTTCGATCTGCTGCAGATTGGCCTCGAATTGTGCCAGCGCGAGTCCGCGACGCGGGAGACGGTCGCGGCGGCATTGCGCACGGCCCTCGCTCGCATGGGTTTCAATTACTTCGCCTGCTGCTCGCACTGCGACCCTCTCGCGCCGCCCCGCGGGGCAATTCTCCTGCACAACTATCCGCGTGCATGGGCGGAGGAATTCAGTGCGGCCGGCCTGTATCGGCTCGACCCCGTGCTGCGCCTCGCCGAATGCATGCGTCGGCCTTTCTTCTGGGACACCGCTTTCCGAACACGACCCGTTACACAGCGGCAACGTGCTGTCCTCAGTGCCGCAGCCGACTACGGCATCGCACACGGCTATACCGTGCCGCTGAATGCTCTGTGGATCCCGGGTACGCTACACGCATCGTGCTCGGTTGTTCCCGCCGAACGCGACATTGATCCACGCAACTACCTTTGCGTCCAAGTGCTCGCATTGTGTGCATATGTTGCTGTTGACCGCGCGTCCAACCGGAGGTCCGGGGCACCCGAAGATCAGTTGACGGTGCGCGAGCGGGAATGCCTGACGCTCGCAGCACGCGGCAAGACCGACTGGGAGATCGGCCGCGTACTGGGGCTGGCTCAAACGACAGTTCACTATCACATCGAGCGCGCGAAACAGCGCTACAACGTCGTCACTCGCATCCAGGCCGTTGCCCAGGCGCTACGAACCGGCGAAATCCGCGATAAAGATGTGATGATGCGCTGAGGCGATGCGGCGGCACCACGAGGCCGGTGTATCGTACAGACACTGCTTCGGCATGCAACTGCCGTGCCGCCGAGCGTTCCACGGACCCGATCCACCTTCCTCTGATCAGAGGATAGGCGGACCGCACGCGTTGCGGCACAGTGCCGCCAACGACAACAGACCCGGGAGCACACCATGATCTTCGTCGTCAACGCCGAGAATCGCGATCAGTTCGCCGCCGATCTGAGCGCCATGCATCGCCAACGCAAGACCGTCTTTGTCGACCGAGCGCGGTGGGACATTCCGGTGGTCGGAGACCTGGAGATCGACCGTTACGATCGTGACGATACCGTCTACCTCATCGCCAAGGACAACCCGCGAGGTCCTGTGCTCGCCTCCCTGCGACTGCTACAGACACAAGGCGCACATCTGATGCGCGAGCTGTTCACGTCGCGGTACGTCGAGGCCATCCCGCATGGACCAACGGTGTGGGAAGCGTCGCGGTTCTGCGTCGCGCCCACTCCACACACCCGCAATCGCGCGCATGCATTGGTCTGGGAGGCGGTCTGCGCGGTGATCGAAACATCTCTGCTGTACGGAATGGAACAGGTGGTCTTCGCCGTCAATCGCGCACTGTTGCGCCTGGTCTTGAACTGTGGCTGGGAGGCGCGGGTGATCGATCCGCTCCGCGGCGAGCGCGACGATGGTGTGACCGCCGCCGCAGCCGTCATCACGCTCGAGGGACTGCGCGCGGTGCGCAGGCTCCATGGGATCGTAGCCCCGACCACACGCATGCACGCCGAAGCCGTCGGCGTGGGCTCACAGCCATGAATGAGGCTCGCACCCCCGAGACCTCTGGCGTCAGCGCTCGCAGCGCCGGTCCGACCACACCTCTCGATCTGTTGCGCGCCACGGGCTATGTGATCTTCGATCGGCTGCTACCCGAGACCACAGTGGATCAGCTGTGTGCCGAGCTCGATCCCTGGTTCGAGGCGACCCCACGCTGTCAAGGAGACTTCTACGGGTGGAACACCACCCGCTTCGGCTCTGTGCTGCTGAAGTCGCACGCCACTCACGCGCTCGTGCTGCACCCGCTCATCCTCGGCCTGCTCGAGGCGATACTGGGCCCGCACTGCGACTGGTATCAGCTGAACCTCACGCAGGCAGTGCGCCTGCATCCGGGTGAGCGTCACCAGGTGCCGCATCGTGACGAGGAGATGTGGCCGTGCCCAAAAAACGGCTGCGAGTTTCTCGTCAATGTGATGTGGGCGCTGTCGGAGTTTACCGCCGAAAACGGTGCCACGCTGCTCTGGCCGAGGAGCTCGTTTACTCGCCTCTCGCGGGAGCTCGATCTGGCAGAGGCGACCGTTGCCGTCATGCCGCGGGGCTCGGCCCTCGTCTACCTCGGTTCGCTCACGCATTGTGCCGGGGCCAATCGCAGCGACCGGCCGCGCACAGGACTGATCCTGAGCTACTGCCTCGGGTGGCTGAAGCAATACGAGAACGCCTTCCTAGCCTATCCGCCGGCTCTCGCCCGCCAGTTCGCACCAGCGCTGCGCGATCTGCTGGGCTATCGCATCCACCGGCCCAACCTGGGCGGGTACGAGGGCCAGGATCCGGCGGTCCTGTTCGAAACCACATCGCACACCCTGCCGGCGATCGACGCCATTGCGGACAGCAGCGTCGAGGAGTTGCACAGGTTCTATGCGCGCACCGGCGGGCCTGCGCGGAGTTGCCGATGAGCGAACAGGCGGGCCCGACCGTCGGCCCCGTCGTGACTGCCGATCCATTCCGCTGCCGCGCGTGGGCACTCAATGCGCGTTTGGAGGAGGACGTCAACGAGACGTCCTGCCGGACCGAAATCGACAGTGTTGCGCGTCACGGCCAGCTCGTTCCAGTCATTGGGCGCAGGGTGGTGGGCGATCCGCAGTGCGACATCGAAGTGATCTGCGGCCTGCGCCGATTGTTCATTGCCCGCCATTTGCGGATGCCACTGCGCGTGGAATTGCGTGAACTGAGCGATCGCGAGGCCGCCGTGGCCGTCGAGGCCGAGAACGCGCTGCGCAAGCCCGCAAGTGCCTATGAACGTGGCCTGTGGCTCGCCCGGCTTCAGCGTCAGGGGATTTACCGCTCGCAGGAACAGATGGCGCTCGAGCTCGGCATCACTCCGACTCGGATCACACGCCTGCTTAAGTTTGCCGAGCTGCCGGCGGCGATCATCAGCGCGTTCGCAAGTCCCCATGACATTCTCGAGGCCTGGGCCGTCGAGCTGCACAAGGCCTGGAGCGACGAGCGCCGCCGCATATTGACCGAGCGGGCGCGCGCGCTCCAGAAGCAGGTGCCGCGCCCACCCGCCCTCTCGGTGTACGAGCGGCTGCTTGCCGACCGCGCGCCGTCCGGTCACCGCAGCCGGCGCGCTCTCGCCCGTGTACTGAAGGATCCGGCCGGTACGCCTCTGCTGCGTATCGAGCGGCAACGCCGGGAAGTGGTCCTCAGAATCCCCAATGCGCTCATCAACGAAACGATGGAACGGACCATGACGGAGGCGCTGGTTGCAATCCTATCTCAGCGCAAGTGTCGCGAGCGTGCGCCACCGGCGGCCTGAACTGTCGGCGCGGACAAGAACATCATGGCACGGCAACGGCGCTACGAGTTCCCGGGCGCACTGCACCTGGTGACGATCCGAGGGCCAGGTCCCACCCCTGTGTTCTACGACTCGTCGCTCTTTGTCCGTTTCCCGGAGAACCCCCGCGCCCACGCACCGTATGCGATCGATTTTGAAGACCAGCTGTGGGCCATGTGCGAGCAATATGACGCTCGGGTGCACGCCTATATCATTGAGCCCAACGCCGCCTTGGTCATCGTCCAGAGCGGCGCAGCACCTCTGTCCTGGCTGATGCACGACGTGCTCGTTCGCCACGCAAGACACCGGGGTACGCGCCTCTTTCCGCGCCGATACCGGGCGCAGCTCGTGCAACCGGCAAAGCTCCCGTACGTTGTCCGGCATGTTGAGCGCCGACCCACCGCGGGCACGCGCCGCCGGCCCGGCAATCACCCCTTCAGCTCAAGCCTGATCTACTGCGGCAGAAGGCCGCGGCCCGCGTGCTTCAGTGTCGACACCCTGCACATGGCACTCGCGGCGTTGGGACATGGCGGCAGGACGGCCTATTTCGAGTTCATGGCGAGCCCGGACAGCCCCTCGATTGCGGCCCAGCTCGCTCAATCCATCATTGGGGACGAAGCGTTCAGTCAGGCCGTGCGTACTCACCACGGCCCTGTTCCCCGAACACTCCCGCCGGAGGAAATCCTACAGACCGTCAGCGCCTCGATACTGTACACCGCACCGCAGATCGCCTACACCTCGACCCATCGAGGTGCGCTCGCGCGGGCGCTCGTCGCGTGGTACGCGATGCGCACCGGAGTGGCGCGGATCAGTGCGGTCGCCGAATGGTTCGGCGTCACGGGCTCGGATCTTCGGACTCTGATCCGCCGGCATCGGCAACGCGAGCCGCACTACTTCACCCTGTCGAGCGCAGAACTGTTTCCGAGTCTCGTCCCTGCACCCCCGGAACGTCTTCCGCCCATCGTGACCACAGCGCACGTCCGCTGAGCATGGAACGTGCCAGATGTCCGGGGGTAACTCGACGCTCGCCCAGGTATTCGGGGTCCTCAGCCGGGAGGTGACGCCCTTCATCCGGCGCCGGCTTGCTCTCGTCGTCGGACTGGTCATCGTCTCGGCGCTGCTGAGCGCGCTCGCCCCCATCGCCCTGAAACTCATCGTCGACGGTTTCACCGGCGCCGCGCATGCCAGCGTGGTCCTGCTGGTCGCGCTCTATGCGCTCAGTCAGGGGCTCGCGCGCGCCACTGGAGAATTGCGCAGCTGGGTGTACGAGCGCATCGAGCGTCGCACGTTCCGCACATTGAGCGAACGTCTGTTCGCGCATCTGCTGCAGCTGCCGTTGCGCTTTCATCTGGACCGTCAAACTGGTGCCGTCAGCGAAACCCTCACCAACGGGCTGGAGGGCCTGCAGATCATTCTGCATCACCTGATCTTCACGCTCTTGCCGGTCACCGCCGAGCTCGCGACAGTGATTGTGGTTCTGTGGCAGCTGGCACCGCCGGTATTTCTCATTCTCTTCTGCGGCGCGCTACTGTGCTATGTCATCGCATTCGCGTACTCAGCCACGACACTCTCCGCAGCCGCGCGGTCCGCTTCGGCGGCCCGTGTACAGGCCAGCGCTACGCTGACCGACGGTCTGTTGAGTTATGAGACGGTGAAGTACTTCGCCGCGGAGCCGCAGATTCAGGCGCGCCTCGGCCAGGCGCTCGCCCGCAGCGAGCAGGAGTGGATCGTATTCTACCGCCGGTTCGCGGGCAACGGTCTGATCGTGACGGGCATCTTCACAGCGTTTCTGGGGATAACCACCGGGTACGCGGCGTTCGATGTGCGCTCCGGCCGGATGAGCATCGGCGATTTCGTGCTCGTGACCACTTACATGCTTCAGCTCGTGCGGCCCGTAGAAGCCCTCGGCTATGCCCTGCAGGGCTTTGCCCAGGGACGAGCCATGCTGGATCAGATGCTGGCGTTGCTGCGGGAAGCACCGGAGCCGGATCGCGCGTGCCCGGCGCGAGCCCCCGCCCGGTCCGGTGCACTCGAGTTCGAACGGGTGACCCTATCCTACCGTGCCGATCGGCCAGTACTGCAGGAGATCAGCTTCAGGATTGAGGCACGCCGCACGCTCGGTGTGGTCGGACCGAGCGGATCGGGCAAATCGACGCTCGTGCGCCTTCTGACACGTCTCATAGAGCCAGACAGCGGTCGGATCCTGCTCGACGACGTGCCGATCGACACACTTCCTCTGGCGCAATTGCGCCGAGCCATCGCCGTGGTGCCGCAAGACACTGTCCTCTTCAACGACACCCTCCGCTACAACATCGCCCTCGGCCGCAGCGGAGCGAGTCTCGCGGAAATTCAGGCAGCAGCCCGGATTGCCCGTCTGCACGACTTCGTCATGAGCCTGCCGGACGGATACGACACCCGCGTCGGTGAGCGCGGAGTGAAGCTCTCCGGGGGCGAGCGCCAGCGCGTGGCGATCGCCCGCGCGCTGCTGAAGTCCCCGGCGCTCTACGTCTTTGACGAGGCCACCGCCGCGCTCGACAGCCCCACCGAGCAGGACATCGCCGCAAGCCTGCGCGAGATCTCCCAGCACTGCTCGACGCTGCTGATCGCGCATCGGCTCTCCACGGTCGTTCATGCGGACGAAATCCTGGTGCTCGAGGCCGGCCGAATTGCCGAGCGGGGCACCCACTGGCGCCTGCTACACCGGGGCGGTCCCTATGCGGCGCTGTGGCAAGCCCAGCACCCACAGTCCCCAGCACGATGAACGCACACATCCCATCCGCCCCCACGAATCCAACTGCAGTGGTCACGTGGCGCGCCTGCCCCCGCTGCGGGGCACCGGGACCGGCCGTCGCAGCAAACGCAGCGCGCGCCGGCCGGCCGCTGCCATGCTGCGGCGGATGGGGTACTGTATCGGCCCTGAGAGTCCTCTCCCGGCATAGAATAGCAGCCTGGTACGCTCACCCCGATACGCCGGACAGCCCATAGGCTGCCCCCAGCGCCGCCGGTGGGCATGGCCCAGCACGGCTCCTTCGAGGTGCATCATGCCCCCGACGAGAAAAGACCCCCCTCCGGTCACAGTTGCTCCCACGAGCCAGCAGGTCTTTCGCTTCACTGTCGACGGACAGGAAGTGTTGTGCTATCAGATCGGTACCGATCGACTGTGGCACTGCGCGTGCGAGTACTTCCAGGAAAGATTGAAGCTGCGCCACCAGGGTTTTTGTCAGCACACGGCGCGCGCCATCATCCAGGCCATGCGCGAGGGTACCATCCACTTCGACTACTGACCCGTACCGCAGAGCCCGCCGCGGTGCCCACAACCCGTCGGCGCTCATTTGGAAAAACCCCTCCGGTCAAAGAGTTGCGCCGTTAAATTTTGCCACCATCCGCAGCTCAACACCTTTCCCCCGACACGTGCCCTGACGAGCGCATCGCCTCACTTCGCACGCGCAGCACGAATTTCACGAAGCGCTAGAAATCGTGACGAATGTCGTACTCCGACTCCTCCCGCACCGCGAACCTATCCCAGATCCCCTGCCGCAGATACCCTGAGAAAAGACCCGTCAACGACCCCGCACATATCTTTTCACCCCCGCGCCGTCCGCCCGCCTGCCACGCGAGTACGGCCGACTCAAGTCCACCCAGCACCAAATTGACGCAATCGAACAAGCTCGCCCTCATCACGGAAACGAGCTGATGCAGCGGATACCCCCAAGTTTCATAAGTATCGCCCCACGTGCTCGAGTTTGCCGACTCGGGCGCCGGTACACCGCGCGCGCCGCAACACCCACACGCCTGCCAACCCCTCAAACTCCCGATAGTAGAGCCCGCCGAGCGGCTCGAGACGCGCCGACACTACGAGCACCAAGTTCTGTGCATGCGCGTCTAGACTCAGACCTTCGTTGAAGCCAAACTCAACCCATAGGCGTGCAAACCCTACGAGTAAACCCTCCTCCACGAGATCCCGAGCACCGATTCAGGCGCGCTGCATCCACAGCCGCAGCACCGGCACACAACCGTCCCGCCACCCATCAGTGCAAAAAAATGCCATCGGTCGCACCCGTACCGACATGATCTCTGGCGGAATCGTGCGCACGAGGACCTTGCCCTGAGAATGCCAGGGCGGCACAAGCCCAAGACGTTCTCGTAAAAGCCGGATGTCTCGGGGCACTCTCTCACGGCGTACCGTCACACACACCGATATCCCCACACTACGCGCCACCTCCTCGCCCCTGAGCGTACGATCGCCAAGCTCACTCGAACCGAGCGCCGGCTTTACTAGGCAGTGCTTCTGCAACACTGTCTCGAAGCGTACCAAGAGTGAGCGCGTGGCTGATCACGATACTATTTCTTACCTGACCCCCGCGCTCCCCTATATTTCCGCAATTTCTATTCGCCAGCGCATGTTGTACCTCCCTTCCTAACTCGTTCGCCGATTTACATCCTCTTGCCGAAACCTCCGCAACACTATGAACTCATTAGTATTTATTCCTAGGTTCCAACTGAATGACGCATTTCCTTTGAGGTCTTCTCCTTAACGTCCGCGTCCGCTCCTTACGCCTTCGACACCGACATCCTCGGCATTGACCCTGGCTCGGACTCCATCAACCATATTGACGCCGCATCATGCGCGGCAAATTGTTCCTCACCTCACGGAGAATCGTCATGATCACACTCGGCAAAGTCACAACCGAAACCCAAAACGCAAAAATTAGCTTCACGCCGGAGCCAGTTTCGCCGCAGCAGTATCTGCCGCTATAACTGTCGTCTCCAGGCGTACTTGACGCCCTGAGACGTCACTGCGGGCATGCGGCCCATACGGACCGCATGCCCGCATTTTCCGCGACAAACGACCGGACCGCCAACGTGGCGCATTATCATATCCCCGCTCATATCTCCTTCGCCGTCACCACCGATGCGGTGATCTTCATGGATTTGCGCGACGACTGCTATCGTCTGCTCGCCGGACCTCAGGCACACCTGTTCCGTTCGCTATCTCATCAGACGACGCGTTCTACCGGAGCGCTACGCGGATTTGATTTCGATGAATCACAGCAGACCACGCCAGAATGCTCGGCACTCATCGCCACCCTGATCGCCGGCAATATCCTCGTCGCAGGTCTGGAGCCTCCACCCCGACCCGTCCTTACACTACCGGCGCCACTTCAAGAGTTGACCGAGGGCACCAACCTCGGACCCACCCATGTTCATACGAGAGATATTTGGCGTTTCTGGCGGGCCTGCGTACGCTCCTCCTGGAATCTGCGACACCGGCCAATCGAACGTACCATCCGTGCAGTAGAACATCGACGAGAGCGCCACGGATCGGGCGGCCGTATGGACATGTATGCGCTTCGCCACCACGTCGCACTCTTTCGGCGCTTGCGGCATCTTTACCCGCGGGATTTTTTGTGCTTGTTCGATTCCCTCGCCCTGCTCGAATTCCTGGCTCTATACGGTTTCTTTCCAAACTGGGTCTTCGCCGTTTCACTCACGCCCTGGTCTGCACACTGCTGGGTGCAGCACGAGGATGTCGTCCTCAACGAATGCGCCGAGGCGGCGGCGCGCTACATTACCGTGCTGATTGTCTGAGCACCACCATGCTGCGCTATATAGCATTCATTTGGGACCCGGACGATTACGACAGCGCTGCACGCGTCGCCTCTGCCCGGACCACGCTTCTTTCTGGCCGCTTTTGGACAACGGCATACAGCGTTGAGAATGTGCTGGTGACATTTCAGCGTCCGGCCGACCCCTCGAGCAGCTGTCATCCGCTGGCTGCCAATGCAGGTGTTGTCCTAGGCTCCCTATTCAGACGCCATCGCGGGGCCGCAAGCACACCGACTGCCGACCTCGGAGGCCCTGAGACTGTCAGCGTGCTCAGCTCGTCTGGACGCCACCTCGTCGAGAACTACTGGGGCGCTTATATCGCGTTAATCAGAGATCCACACTCGCGACGCTGCAACGTACTGCGCGACCCAAGTGAATGCCTCGCATGCTTTCATGCATACTGGGGACGGGTTCACGTCCTCTTCGCAGACCTCGCTGACGTCGCCGGTCGCTTCCTCAGCCGTCTGACCGTCGATTGGTCGAAGCTCGCGACGCGCCTTGCTTCCGGTGCCAGCCCGTCTCGCCGCTGTGCGCTGCAGGAACTCGAGGACATTCCTGGTGGAGAATGGACGACCTTGACCGGCACCACGCCACAGCGTACGACGGTCTGGCACCCAGACAGATTCTGCAACAACGATGTCATCGAAGACGCAGCCGAAGCGGCCTCGGCGTTGCGCACGACCGTCCGCGACGCCGTGCAGACTTTGTCCGCACAGCATTCCCATGTCCTCCTCGAACTGTCCGGTGGACTCGACTCATCCATTGTCGCGGCATGTCTCGCTCACCAGGAAAAAAGACCACAGGTGACTTGCCTGAACTTCTTCATTCCAACGACCGCTCCAGATCCAACGCACCTCGTGTTTCCTGTCGGCCTCGCCGCCGAAGATCGGGCAAAACTCCGCCGTGTCGCATCGAGCGGCGATGAACGGCGCTTCGCCAGACGCGTGGCTCGTGCATGCGGTTTTCCGCTGATCGAGCGCGAAAAGCGCATGCTGGATCTGCGCGATCCAAGGGCCGCGGCAGCCCCTCCTGCGCCCTGGCCATCAGGCTACGTCTTCAGCTATGAAGACGATGCCGCAGAATGCGAGTACGTGACCGAGTCGAATGTCACGGGATGCTTTTCCGGCCATGGCGGGGATACTGTATTCTACGCCACACAGCGGTCCCTCGGTGCCATCGACTATGCATACCAGCACCCGCTCTCGGCGCTCCTCTGCCGCGAAATCCGTCTGGCGGCCGCGCTGAGCCGTGAATCCACTTTGCGGGTTTTAAGCAAGTCCGTCCGTTACGGCATCCTCCGCCGCCCACTCCCGCCCCCGATCGGCGGAAAACAGCCCCATCTGCTCTGCGATGAAATCGCACGGCAAATTGCCCGCCACGCACCCGATCACCCGTGGATGAATCGTGAGCGTGCCCTCTGTCCCGGAAAGCAGCTCCATGTTCTCGGCATCGCTCTGTCGATTCCACTATACGATCAGGCCTACTATCGTGAGAAACTCGCGCCGGCTGTTCATCCGCTCGCCACGCAACCCGTGATCGAACTCGCGCTGCGCATCCCCACCTATGTATTGCTCGCTGAGGGTGTATCGCGTGGACTTGCCCGACGCGTCTTTGCCTGCGAACTCCCCTCGGACATCATCGAGCGCACCGTCAAGGGCACCTCATCCGAATACTGGTATCACGTCGTTCACCACAACGCGGCCTTCCTGCGGGAACGGCTGATGGATGGACGCTTGGCTCAACAGGGACTCCTCGATCGCGAAAAATTACGCCAGTGCCTCGACCCGGAGTCACCCCTTCTCGGCGTGCCACCCACTCGCCTGATGGATTATCTGGCGTGCGAGCTGTGGCTCGCACAGCTACCGGACATATTTGCACCTACCCGCGACCGCGGCCCCTCGAAAGCTAGGATCGCCCCGTCGTAGAACAAAATACCGGATGCTTCGGAGACTCCCGCCGTTCCCGGACGCACATTTTCTCCCAACCACGATATTCCGCCGCAGTCACCGGGCCGCGCGCGGTCTTGCCGTTCAGCCAGTAGTCGAACCAGTCCACACTTTCCCCGGACGCCAACGCGATGCTCAACGGATCCTGCATGATATGCAGGTCCTTGATGCGTCCATCTTCAACTACCATTTCCACTGGTTTGTGCAACTTGCGCAGACCCTCAAGCCATTCCCATGCGTATATTGCGCCCACATGATGCGGCACAAAGATCAGCAGCGGTGTCCGCACCCGATTGACGTAGAAAATTGGTGACCAGCGCACCCAATTTTTTAATGTGCTCCCGAAAGGCGGTCCACCATACAATGCACGATTGTCGACGGAATCCCACATCCCGAGCATGTCCTCCATGGGACTACCGTCATCGCCCTCAGTGACCGACGCAGCCGCGAACAGCGTCGGATCTCTCGTCAACGCCCAATAAACAAAAAAACAGGTATGACTGAATCCAATAATGCCTACCCTATTTGGCTCAATCAGACCTTGTCGCGTTAGCACCGCTACCGCGCTCTGGTATATCTTCAGCGCTCGTTGCACTTCCGCGAGCTGCCACAACGCATCATTTTTCTCGACATAGCCTTCGATGTCGCTATCGTTGACCTGCAGCACGAACATTCCATGCGCTGCCAGAGGTTGGGCCGCGTCTGAGGTCGGAAACGCGCCCCAATACGCAAAATGATTTGGACTGAATCCATGCGTCTGTATGACCAACGGATACCGGTGGCCCGGACGGTAATCCGTTGGGTAATACAGTCCGGCCGTGATCTCATGACCCTTTTCCCAGTCCCACGTGAATAACCGCTCGTGCGCGAGTTGCACGCGCGTCAGCTGCGGGTTTAAGTTCAGCAGCAAACGCTTTTTCGTGCCATCAAACGTCCGATAATAGAGTCTCGGCGGCGCATTCATTCCTTGCCGGACGGACACCTCGAGCGGCTGCGCCACGGTCTGCCTTGCAATCCGCCACCTCCCCGGGCGCCTCAAGCGAAACTCCACATCGCTCGGCACGGGACAGCCGCTCGCCTTTGCGACCCGACGATCATCCGCACTTCGACGCTCCATTGCCGCAAGGGTATAGACGTGCCGTTCGCAGACTAGACCCGAACTCGTCCAACGCAATGCAAGCGCACACTGCCTGCCCACACGATCGATCGATCCGCTCACAACATTCACGTCAATCGTGTATTCTTTCGATAAAACATCGGGCGATTCCACGCGCCCGTGCACGAGTGGCAACACCGTATTGCTGATAATCACATTCCGACTGTCTGGAGACCAGACCAAAGGCTCGGAAATTCCTTCCATGACTGGCACGTTCAGCAAAATATTGCTGCGCCCTGTACGCACATGCACCAACACAAGGCGGGAAAACACGTAGTTGCCGTTGAATTTCTCGTACGACTTCATGCCCATCCGTACGAGCAGATTTGTATATTTGTCCCAAATACGCGGCAGTGCGTGATTCGGCACTGTCTCCGGCACAATGACATATCGCCCGTTGGGTGAAATCGACACGCTGCGTTCGTACAATCCGCCCGGATAGTATTCGAAGTGAGCTCCGGCGATGGGTCGTATTTGCCGCGTGATACCGTGACTGGAAATGTACAAGGTACTATGTGTCAGTGCCCAGGGCTCACCCGCTTTGCCGAGGGTGATCGTCAAGAGATTCTGCCTCGCGACCACGAGCCCGTGTCTCCTCGTGCGCGGCGTCCATATACTTCGTGTCGGCCCTACGGCTCCGTAGGCGATGATGTTTCCGCTTCTATCCATGGCATAACTGATGATCGAAGTCGTGCTGTGTGTCAGCAGCGACAGTCGCTTCGTCCGCAGCTGATACCGATAGACCTGCTCGTTGCCTCGTCCGATCGCACCCAAAAACGTGACCGACCGGCCATTCGGCGCCCAGACTATCGTCGCCGGATCGATGCCCGGCTCATACGTGGCCGTTCTCATGCGCAGGATCGCCCTCGGACCGAGTAAATGGCGCGCATCCCAGCGCCACAAGAGCATGGAATAGACGTTTTCCCCGAGACGCAGATCGCCACGGCGCGTTACGATCACAAATCGCTTTCCACCTCGCGAAACACTGGCCACCGACTCATAATCCGTGCCGAGACCACAAGGAGACGCGCCTTCCTCTACGATTGGAAATGCAAGCGTTCGGATCGCGATTCCATCGCGGACCGTTGCTGGCTGCAGCGTGGCGCCACGGACCGGCGCTGCGCTGCCGAGGAGCCCTACGACGATCATCCCGCTGATAAACGCTCTCCGTTCTCTCGCCCTCATGCTCCACCTCCTATCAGCGCAGCGCGGTGCCGCGCACATCTCGCCGGACATTCGGCGCTACCAATTCATCCCCGCCTGGACGTACAGCGATCGCCCCACAACGCTCATCTCGGCGGCATCGAAACCATAAAAATCGTTGTCGTAATTCGAAAATTGCGCACTCCGATTAAACAGATTGGTTGCGCCCGCCTCAATGTAGGTGCCGCGCAGATACGGATACGTCCCGGCGAATGATCGGCCGAGCTGCCAGCGTACGTTCGCATTGGCAATCCAAAAGTTTCCGATCTCTCGCTGACTGTCGTAGTCTTGATATTTGCCGGTATAGTTGCCCTCTAGGACCGCGCTGATTCTCCTGTCCCTCCAGCCGACCGAAAGCGTGCCCTTCCATCGTGGCGCCCAATTCCCATCGTCCTGAGCAATGCTGACCGACTCGAGCGCCGGACCGCCCGCGACCAGCGCCTGGCGATAGCGGTACGTCTCGGTTGCATTGGCCGCGACCGTCAGCTTTCCTGAGGTGACCGGGCGCGCATAGGTCACTTGATAGTCGAGACCGGCGACGTTGATAGAGCCGAAATTGATTGCCGTGTCGTTCAGCTCTAGGATTTGGCCGGCCGCGTTGGTCGTCACTCGGCCCGGAAAACTTGCGGCATTGTCGAGGAGATCTTGCGCGCTCAAGCTTTGGATGACGTTGTTTTCCCGATCGCTCCATTGCGTGACGGCTACGGTAAGCCCCGGAACTTCCTGGCTAAGGTATACCACCCCATAGGTACTCGACGTGCCGGTAATGGCACGGAGTGCTGGATTTCCTCCGGTCAACAGCGTCACGATCTCCGGAGCATTTGTCGCCGGAGCCGTCACCAGCGTCTCTTGCGATGTCTGCGGCCCATACAGATACGGCAGTGTCGGCGCCGCGAAATCTGTTGCGTATGTACCACGAACAAGTAACGACCGGATCGGCTGTATTTTCAATCCAATCTGATATGTATTAGCGCTCCCAAAGTCGCTGTAATGATCGTGCCGCCCGGCGACACTCAAGCTCAGGAGATGACGGGTCAGTGCACCGATCCGCCCTATGATAGGAATACGGGCCTGGACAAACACCGCACTATATTTCCGATGATAATCAAGCCGAGTGTGGGGCGGATCCACGCCGTCGTTGATGAGGTTCTGGTACAGAGTGTCGCGGGAATAGATACCACCAACTATCGCGTTTAGCGGGCCGGCAGGAAGGTGCGCCACGCGTCCGCGGATGTAGGCCTCGACGGAGCGTTCCCGGCCAAGCTCCTTGAATGCTTCCGTACCGAACAGTGTACTAAGCTCGGACAGCGACCCCACGGCACCGGCGGAAAACGGATTCAGCGCGGTTGCGGGATTGGATGAGTTCAACGCAGCTTGAATTGCGGTGTTGTTCGGCAGCAGATATGCGTCCTGCTCTCGGGTCCAGTCAGACGACTGCCACGCCGAGACCTCCCAGTTCCAGCGCTGTGCGATGCTACCCTTGATGCCCACCAAGGGCCGGAAGAAGTCGGTTCTGACCG
Source organism: Pseudomonadota bacterium (assembly GCA_021822385.1). Taxonomy (GTDB): domain Bacteria; phylum Pseudomonadota; class Gammaproteobacteria; order Steroidobacterales; family Steroidobacteraceae; genus 13-2-20CM-66-19. The sequence goes on along the minus strand of JAKARC010000004.1, from coordinate 23,131 downwards.
TCGATGCGTTCGGAATGCTGCGCAGTAGTACGGACACCCCGACCGCTTCTCCGAACGGATTGTACGGATTCTGTGCGGACACCGTAAATTGCTGATACCCGGGCACCCCGAAGAGCGACGGATAGCCGAGAATGGAATTCATCGTGACGTGGGTGTACAGAATTTGTGTGAACGCCTTGACATGCCGACCGAGCTTGAGATGTCCCTCGACGACGACCGCGGCGCTGTGGCGCGACGGCAAGAGGGAAAGACCGTACGTCAGTGCGCATTCATTGAGTGCGCCATAAGTAAACTGGGAGAGCGTCGGCACACCGCTGGACGGCGTGCCCGACGCTTCTGCGTATGTTGCGGTGCTCCCTGCAGGAGCCCCTGGCAACGGCGCGCCGGTGAGAGAGAAGACGTTCCCCGGGGCGCATGCGGGGTAGTTGTTGTCCGGACCCCCAAAGCTTGTGTAATCGTTGCTCGCTGTGAGCAAGCGCTGCGTGGCCGACAGTCCGCTCTCGGCGCTGTAATTGGCGATGACCGATATCCCGCCGGAGCGCCATTGTCGGCCCCAGGCGAGGTCGGCATGCTCGTTGTCAATGTCTTTCGCGGACCCGTAGCGCAGATCGGCGGCGAAGCCATTGAAATGATGCTTCAGAATAATATTCACCACCCCACCGATCGCGTCCGAACCATAGACCGCCGACGCGCCGGTCGGATCGATCTCAATGCGCTTCACGGCTGCGAGTGGAATGTCATTGAGATCAAAAAACGTCCCATCCGATATGGCTGAGTTCTCCAGACGTCGCCCGTCGAGGAGCACGAGCGTCGTACCGACCGGCAGTCCCCTGAGGCTCACGGTCCCGGCGGTGCCGAATGCCGTCGTAGCCGAGGTCACTGGCGCGGCGGGCAGTGTCGACAGGAACGAGGCAATGGAGTCCTTGCCGCTTTGATCAATAGCAGCGCGGGAGTAAATTTGCACTTCTTGCGCGGTGTATTTCGCGGTGGTCGGTAGGCGCGAGCCTGTGACGATGACCGCCCGAAGCGCTGTCGCTCGGGCTTGGTCACCTGTGCTGCGCGCCAATTGGGTGCTGCGGTCGGCGATCGGGCGATGATCTTTGTGCAGCGGATCGTTTGCCTCCGGCGACGGATGCATTCGTCCCGTGCCGCCCCGACCGGAATCGTCATCGCCCGAGGCGCTCTTTGACTCCGCTCGCCTCCCCTCCGATCGGGGTTCCACGCGAACCGTATCGGCGTTCACGTACACGGCGACCAACCGGGTACCGAGGAGCAGTCGGGCCAGCGCCGCTTTGGGCGAGAGATCGGCCCGCAGCGCGGTCGATTTCAATCCGGCGACGGCCGAGGGATCGTAATAGAGATTCAGACCCGCCTGGGTAGCCAGGGTCTTCAGAGCTTCGGCAAGCGGTTCCGCCGGAACATTGAATGGAGTTTGTGCGCATGCGCATACCGGCAACAAACTGAAGATCAATGACACGATGCACGCCGCGCCGAGACGCGAACGATTCTGTGCGAACATGAGATGGTTCTCCGGCGGTCCTTCGCGCATTGATCGGTTTTGACCCAGCGTCGAGCGGTAACGACGCCCCCGAATGCAAAGACACCTCAGCATGGGAGAATCCTCAATGAAGTGCGATGCGATCCCTGATTCGGGTCCGGTTCACGATTCATTGGGGACGATGCCATCCATACGGCATCCGTCCGGCAGAGCAACGAGCTCCGCGTTATGCGCGGACACCTTCGTATCCTAGGGATGGATACGTCAACGACGAGCAGTCTCTGACGTCACGGCGCACGTCTATTCAGCGCGCAGTCAGGACGGTTTCGGGGTTCGAGGATCCATTCCGCGTGATGCACGATCACGCAAAGATCATGAGCGTCCGCCACCGCGCGGGCAAAGCTACCTGCGGCGTTGATGCGGAATACGCCCCCTACGTGAATGCGGTTCAAGCGCGGCGTTGACAGCACAAGTTTGCGCCGGTTGTATCGATTGAATTTGCGCACGGCGCTGTCGAGCGGGGTATCATTGAACATCAGCTCCCCGCGCAGCCAAGCGATAGCCTGTTGTGGCGGCTCGGTCTGCAGCAACGGTTGCGCGTGTGCGTGCAGCTGCAGACGCTTGCCCGTGCCGACGAGGACCACGTCAGGGCCCGACGACGGCACACTGTTGGGCAAGCCGCGTGGTGTCACCGCGACCTGCCCTCGGATCACCGTCACCGTCAGCGATCCGGTGCGCTTGCGCCCGCGGCGCACCACGAAGGACGTCCCGACGTCGATGACTTTGTGCGAGCCTGCCAGAACCACGAACGGCCAACGCGGATGGTGCAGCACCTGAAAGAACGCCTCACCGTAGCGCAGGCTCACGCTGCGCACGTGCGGACCGTAGCGCACGCGGATCCGACTGTCGGTATCGAGAGTCACCCGGGACCCATCGGGCAACTCGACGATCTTCTGCTCGCCGATGCCGGTGGCCACGTCCGCGCGATTCATCCCCCGTCCCATCCAGACTGCGATAATCCCGGCGACCGCGACGGCGACCGCTGTTCGCCAGACGGTTCTGCGGCGCGTGGGCGACGCACGTCGGAGCATGTGTTCCCGCGGCGGGCGCCAGGGAAGAGCGCCAGTATCATTCCAGGCATCCGTCGCGCGTTCGAATTCCTTCGCGTGCCGCGGGTCTTCCGCCAACCAGCGACGCAGACCCTGTTCGGTTGCTCGGGTGCGCGCGGGACCATGCAGACGTGCGATCCATGCAGCCGCCTCGGCCCGCGCGCGACGCTCCCCGGTATTATTCTCAACCGAAGCGCGCGTCATGGCGAATCTCTCAGATCCATCAACGCGATCACGGCCCGAGCCACGGACTTCTCGATCGTACTGATCGATACGCCATAGAATGCCGCCAGTTGTTCGTAGCTGTATCCGGCCCGATGTGCCAGATAGATATCCCGCGTGCGCGGACTGACCGCTCCGAGCACCTTCCGTACTTCATTAAGACGCTGCTCGGCTGCCAAAGCCTCATCGGGCGCGGGCGCGGCGGCAACCAGCGGCAGAATTTCGGCCAGGGCTTCGACCGGGAGGTCTGCGGCCGGATGGCGGCCGTCGGCCCGATAGCGGTTGATGGAGAGGTTGAGCACTGTCCGGTGGAGAAACCCAACCTCGTTGTGCACCGGTTTCGTACGGCAATATTCCGTCAAGCGTAGAAACGCCTCCTGGATCAGATCCTCGGCATCTTCCACGGACCGACCGTGCCGCCGCAGCAGTCGCAGCAGATAGGAATATCCCGGCGGTCGCATCGAGGTCTTGGCTTTGAGCGGATCCATCCTTCGATAAGACCCCGGACGGGTACGACATTGACATTCCAGTCGGCCGCACGGTGTAGGGTGGCCGCGAAAGGACCCAACGGTACGTGCCTAGCGGACGGTCCCTGCACAATTCGGTTCCGCACGCCGATGTACCGGCGTTTCCTCAACCCGACGTGCGAGCGTTTCATTCTTTGCTGCGATCCACCGATCGCACTCGACCCCTCACGACCGTCATTAACATCGGGTCAAGATGGCAGAACTCTATCCGCACACGACACAGCACGCACGTCTGATTAGCACCTTGACTCAGACGGCGTTCCACAGAGGATGGCGACAACATCCGCGTCGCGCCCCAGCACGCGCGCAGAGGCTGTCGTTTAGCTTCGGCGTCCGTGAGGGGCTCGATGTTGTGATTTTCAGCCTCCCAGACGCACCGGCACAGGGCATTCACGATTTGTCGCAGGATTCAAGACGCGCTCCCCGGCACAAGCCGGTGCGGGCTCCGCCGTGGTACTCGCGCCTGATTCGGGTGTGCATCAGACTCGGTCGCTCCCCGGATGATGCCGAGGATCTCGTGCAGGAGGCCTATGTGAGGTTTCTCGAGTACCGCCGCACACGGGAGATTCGCGACGAGGCCGCCCTGCTGTCGCGCATCGTCAGTAATCTCGCGATCAACCAGTATCACCGCCAACGCAGCGTCTCGGTCAGCGCGCAAGAGTGGCTCGCGCTCGAAGTCGATCCCGCGTTCATCGACGCCGCTCCGAGCGCCGAGCAGGCGTTGGTGGCGCATGAGCGTCTCGAGCATGTCGTGCGGATCCTCGAGCGCGTCAGTCAGCGCACCTGCCAGATCTTCCTCGCACATCGCGCCGGCTACAGCTATGAGGAGATCGCGGCCGAATTTTCCATCTCCAACCGCACGGTGCAAAAGCACATCGCGCGCGCGACGATTCTCCTCGGACTGCGCAAAACCCCCTCTCGATTCTGATGATTGCCGCACCAGTCGGTATAAGAAGTATTGTGACGGCCGCCGAGACGTCACTGCGCGTTCATCGAATGGTGGTGGGAGCTCCGTCGGCAGCATCGGGGAGGTCGGAACAAGTAAGATACAAGCGCTTACCAGACGCTGGCGACGCGTCGAGGCTCAGATGCACTCGTTTCACGCAAGTGCTCGCGTCCGGAGAACATATCGTCGGCTGGATCTGCCCCACCCTTTCTACCAGTCCGGACTCTCGCGACGGGCAGATATCCCCGCGCCCGAGTGGCGGGACGCATACGCGTAGGCTCCCGACGACTACGCCGACGCCATGGCGGCCGTCTTACGGGATATGCATCGAGCGCCATCCTTGGGCAGTGTTTTGCCGTCCGGATGCGAAGCGCAGCGGTACTCGCCTGCATGCTCTGGGATTCCGACGACACAATCCCGTAGAATCCATCGCGGCACGAGTCGGACCCTCGCAGGAGACTTTCATGGGGGCAATCTACGTTCTTTGGCTGCGCGAGCTGAAGCGCTATTTCCGCTCGAAAGCGCAACTGGCCGCTTCGCTCGGTCAGCCGCTCCTGTATCTGCTTGCCCTCGGCTACGGACTCTCGCCGGTCTTCCGTCGCAGCGGCGAGGGCAGCTACCTGGAATTCATCGCGCCCGGCGTGATCGCGATGACCGTGCTCTTCTCCTCGCTCTTCTCGGGCATTCAGCTCATCTGGGACCGCCAGTTCGGTTTTCTGAAGGAGACGCTGGTCGCCCCCGTCCCGCGCCTGCAGATCATGATCGGCCGCACCTGCGGCGCAGCGACCACCTCGATGATCCAGGGGTTGCTCGTGGCGGTGGTCAGCGTGATCGCCGGATTCCGCCCGGTGGGTGGCCCCGGCATCGCGCTCGGGCTGCTGTTCCTGGCGCTCATCGCCATCGTCTTCACCGCAGTCGGCACCACGGTCGGCTCCACCCTGAAGGATATGCAGGGCTTTCAGATGATCATGAACTTCCTGGTGCTGCCGATCTTCTTCCTCTCCGGAGCGCTCTACCCGCTCACTCATCTGCCGGCGTTTCTCACCGCCCTCACCACGATCGATCCGCTCACGTACGGCGTCGACGGACTGCGGGGCGCGCTGATCGGCCGCATGCACTTCAGCGTGCCCATCGATCTGATCGTCATGGCAGTGCTCGCAATGGCCGTCACCGCCCTCGGCGCGTGGCGTTTCTCGCGGATCGAGGTCTGAGGTGCCAGCCGTTCCTTTCAGGAGCGCCGCGAACGTTTCAGTGCGACCTTATTGTGAAGGTATAGCTTCAGTTACGGCCTTGCGGATTTTTACCGGCTCCACGTTGCAGGGCGCACCCGCCGCAGCGTGCATTTCTGGCGAAACTCGCAACCTAATCGCGTAGCCTTTTGCCGCGCGGCGTCGTACGCTCTCCGTGTCGGGAACTTGGAGGATCTACTACGAACACGCAACAACAATCATACGTGCTTGATCTCCCGGACTGGGAGCTCCCGCACCTGGACGACCTGGAATGGACGCTGGTCGAGGCATTGGTCACCGAGGTACGTCTCAAGGGAACCGGCTCGGACTCCCTCGAAGACGCCTTGCACGAAGTGCTCCATGAGCGCCTGCTCGGACTGGTCGAACGCGGGGTGAACGAGACAATCGAGTATTGGCTGAAGGGTCTCGGCGACGGCAATGATGGCCGGTGGCCGGAGTTGTGTGTCGAGCTGCCATACCTCGAGCACGGCGAAGCGACCGAACCGCTCACACTCTCCTACCGTGTCGAGAACGCCGATGGCACGCGCATGGAACTGAACCGCACCACGCTCGATGCGGTGATCGTGCGCCTCCTGGAGGATGCCGATCCCGTCGCGCGGCGTTCGGACCGCGCCAAAGTGATGGCTGCACAATTGCGTCAGCTCGCGCAGAAGCTCGAGGAGCTTTAGCCCCGGGGGAACCGCGCGAGACGCCGCCACGGTGGGCGGCGTCTCGCGGTGCATGCCCGAGCACGGCGCGACTCGACCCGACCGCAGCCCCGTCGATTCAGAACGAATAGCCGACCGAGAGCACCACCGCATTCGGCCAGAAATGCACCTCCGAGGAGCGCAAGACACCGGCGGTATCGGTCGTCAGGCGGCTGTTCACCTGGGCGACGGAGTAAGAGGCAACCAGATGCCAGCGCGCATTCAGGTGATAGAGAACACCCGCCGTGACGGCCGGTCCCACCGATGAAGGCAGCGAAATGGAGGTCGGGCCACCGCTCACGGCCGCACCCGCCGCCGTGACCTGCCGATCGTAGAAGTTCGTGTAGTTCACACCGATGCCGATGAAGGGCCGCCACTTCGCGCGCGGGCCGAAGAAGCTGTACTCGAACAGTGCCGTCGGCGAGAGCCAGCGGACGCTCGCGATCTGCTTGCCATTGTAGGGTATGGACCCGACCGTCGCCGGCCCCACCCCTTGGGCATAGGTGAGCGGCGGCCAGCCGAGGGCGACCTCAATCTGAAAGTGCCGCGAGAGCTGACGCACATAGGCGAGATACAGCGTCGTCGTGCTCTGAATCCTGGTGTTCAGACCTCCGACCGTGAAAGGCCCGGTAATCTCCGAGGCCGTCGAGTCGAAGTGCAGCAGGTACGCACCGATACGCACGTCATTCAGATAGGTCTCGTCGGCACGCGCCCCCGTGGCGGCCCCGAGCGCGACCACAGTGCCGAGGGCGAGCCATGCAATTTTGCGCCTCATGATCGATCTCTCGTGTCAGGGCTTAGGGAACTTGTGCGAAGAAATCTCGCGCCGCAACCATACAGAACGGCGCCTCGGTCGTGTGGTACGACTGGATGGCGGTGCTCGCGCCCTCAGCGCTGACCAGCGCCGCATAGGTGCTCTGGAACCCCTGCTGCAAGGGCGCAAACGGACCGCTCGGGGTGGCATTGAGGTCGAGCACGCTCACCAGGCCCGCCTGCACGAGCGCGTGCCACTCGGCGGCCATCGTGCCGGTGTCGACCTCGAAGTACACCGTCGGGTCCTGATCCGCGCCGCACAGCAGCATCGGCTCCTCGGGCGACCAGCCGCCGTAGCGCATGTCGTTGATGCGCATGTCCTCGCGCAGGCCGACGGTCGGCGCCACCGCGAGCGCGATGTCGCTCGAATCGAGCGTACCGCCGTCAATCACGGTCATCGCCGCCTCGTCCGGGTTCTCCACCGCGTCATCCACGTACTCGGTCCGATAGGTGTTATTGACCAGATAGTTGCTGCCGAATCCGGCATCGAAAAGCGCGGCCTGGGCCGGTGTGTACGGCGGGCTGGCCGGCTCGGCAAGCAACGCATCGGCCGCCGCATCGATCTGCGGGACTCCCGTCGATGAACTCGGCGTCGCGCTGTCGAACAGCGCCGACTCCGGCAGCTTTCCGGTCGAGAACAGCGTCGTGATCGGGGTCGCACTCGGCAACAGCGTGGCAATGTCGGGCGCGTATGTCGATGAGTAGACGTCCGAAGTCTGGTTGTAGACGTTGTGGTAGGCGTTCTGGTAGCTCGTGGTGAGCAACGGCGCGAACACCGTCGAGCCGATGTTCACCTGTCCGAAGAAGATGAGATCCCCGAGGGCCTCGAGTGCATAAGGACCGGAGGACGGCGCCGAGGCGGTCACGGTCATTCCGGCGGCCTGCATGGCCTTGACCGTCGCCATCGCCACATAGCCCCCCTCGGAGTAACCGGTCACGAACACCTTCCCATCGCCAACCGTCTGCGGTGTGAACGTGTGTGGCAGCGCGGTCTGTGCCGCGGTGAGCGCATCGATCATGTCGTCGGCATTCACACTGGCATCGAGATAGGGATGGTACCCGAGCGTCGAGATGTCGTATCCCTCGTAGTTCGGCGCGACCACGATGTCGCCCTGAGCGGCGAACACTGCGGCGATCATGGCCGACTCGCTGTAGGCGCTGTTGTTGGGGTCCGAGATGTCGGCGATGTTGTATTGCGAACTCTCCGCGGTTCCGTGCGCGTAGAGCACGATCGGGCGCGGACCGGAGCAGGTGGCGCCGGTGCCGGTCGGCACCATCAGCGCTCCGGACACCTCGGTGGGCGAGCCGGCCGGGTCCACCGTCCAATACTTGATGTAGTAGAAGTCGACGCCGCACTGCGGCGTACCGGCGAGTTGCAGCAACTGCGCCCCGCTCGCGCTAGCGCTCAGCTGGCTCGCGAACGCCGTGGCGCTGAGTGAGGCGACCCGCAGCGGCGGATCGACGGCAAGCGTGCCGCGCTGGGTGCTGGTGGCGATGTGGGAGGTCTGACTGTCATGGCCACAGCCGGCCAGCGCTGCGGCGGCGAGCACCGCCCAGAGCACACGCCCGGTCTTCTTCAACATATTCCCCCCTGCGCCCCAATATTAATACAAGCGTTCGTTTGCCGCGGACCGCCAGGCAAGAATACCGGGACCGGCGCGACTTGTGTAGCCCCCTCCGACCGCAAAAAAAATGGTTTCCGCCGCACGGACTGCCGGCGACCTCGGTGCAATTGATGTTGCCCGTCTACAACGGGCGCGATGCCGGGCCCTTCTGTGCGTGCGCGCGCGCCGGCATCGCCACCGGCCGCGCGGCATCATTAACGCTGCGCCCACGGGCCGGCTTCCCCTGCCCATCGAGCAGCATCAGCCGGCCGAGCGCACGCCCGGGCGCCCCATAGCGGCGCAGCAACTGCGCCCGCGAGATCATCAACCGCTCGCAGCTGCGGCGCAGCACACCGTGACGCAGGGAAGTTGGGTTTGTCGCCAGGGTGAGAAACGCCACGAGCAGGCTCTCCCCTACCGCACGCAGCAGGTGCGGCCGTGGTCCGGGCACGCGTTGGAAACCGAACCGCCCGAAGATCCGATCGATCTGCAGGCGCTGATGCTCGTTGATCAGATGCACCTGCGCACACACGGCCACCACCGCGTCCCCGCCCGCGGGCGCGACGAGGTGCCGCGCCAGCTCCTGCAGCGAAATCCTCAGATCCCGCTCGATCTGGCGCGCCCAGGTGAACGACGGTCCGTGCCGCCCGATCGGCGGAATGCGCTCGTTCCACAGATGCAGTCTGAGCAGCGGATCGCCAACGCGCACATGCACGCCATCGACGAGTTCGGCCCGTGCATCAGCGCGGCAGCGCTCGGCCCGCAGCAGACATCCCTCGACGCTGCTGAACTCGTAGATCCGCAAGCGCCGGCGCAGCCAGCGGTCAAGGCCGAAGATCCAGCGCCGTGGCTGCAGGCGCCGCAGAGCACCGCATCGGGCAGAGGTCTCGAGAGGCACAGCAATTCTCCGTGCTGATCGCAATCATTTGCGCATACCCCGCGCTCGCCCGCCGAGCGCCCGGAGCCTCATGCCGGTTCAGCATAACTCCGAAGCACTGGAAAATCACGCCGCGAGAGCACTGCCTGCGCCGCGGGTCATGGCCCAGTCGAACAGGCGGCTCGCCCAGCCGCCGCCGAGACTCGCCCCGGTGATGTTCTCGAGCCGATAGGGCGCACCGGTCAGGATGGACTCGGCGGCCGCAAGCCCGCTGCGCACGGCCGGGCCGATCCCCTCGGCCATGTCCCGCGTGGCGAGCCCTGCCGCATCGCCGGCAATGAACGCGTTGCCCAGGTGGACCACATCGACCCGCCCGCGCAGGTAATAGCTGTAGCCAGTCGGGGCGAAGTGCGCACCCCGCGTCAAGCCGCGCTCAAGCTTCGCGGCGAGCAGTGCCCAGTGATCGTGGATCGAGCGCCGGCTGCGCTTGATGCGCTCGGCCATGCCGCCGACACCGATGTTCACCCATCCATTTTGCTTCGGCACATACCATGCGTAACCCGGCAGGCCATGCTCGAAGAACCACAGATGGCAGTCCGGATCCTGCCAGTCGTATTCGATTTCATGCTCGAGCGTCACGGTCTGCAGATCGACGGCGCGGGGGTTGGCGGCCCGGAACAGGCTGCGATAGACCGGACAGCGCGTGCCGCCGGCGCCGATGAGATGGCGCGCGCGGAAGGCATCATCGATCACGTACGCTCCGCCCTCCTCGCGGATCTGCCGGACCGGGTGCTCGATGACTTGCGCGCCTGAACGCTCGAGCAGCCAGGCATCGAATTCGACCCGCCGGATGGAGTGCTGAACGCATGTGACGGGCACATGCAGCCCCTTCACGTGCAGATGCAACCGATCGAAGGTGAGGAAGCGGTGCGGATAGGCGCGGATGTCGATCTCGAGATCGCGCACTACCTCCGGGGTGATCCAGCCGGCACACAACTTCAGGCGTGGGAAGCGTGCCTGATCGAGCACCACGACATCACAGCCCGCACGAGCCAGCCGCCAGGCGGCGCTCGAGCCTGCCGGTCCCCCGCCCACGATGAGCACCTCGCAGTTGCGCATCGGCCCCTCAGGGCACGTACAGATGCGCGCGCGTGCGCGGCACGTCGTTGTTGTGAGGCGTGGCGAAGGCCACCTGGAACAGCTGCAAGGTTCCGGTCGTGAAGGCAGCGATCGACCCGGCCAGATACATCCGCCACATGCGCACGAAACGCGCATCGAACATCTGCTGGACCCGATCCCCGGCGAGCTCGAACAGCTCAAGCCAGTGCCGCAGCGTCTGCGCATAGTGCAGGCGCAGATTCTCGACATCGAGGATGGAGAGATTGTGCGGCTCGAAGATGCGCGCCATCTGTGCGAGCGAAGGCGGGCAAGCGCCCGGAAAGATGCGCTTCTCGATCCACGGCTGCATCGGCGCCGGGAAATTGCGCCCGATCGAGTGGATCAGACCGCGGCCGTTCGCCCCGAGGCAGCGCGCAATCACCGCACCCAGCCCCTCGTAGTTGTCGACCCCGACGTGCTCGAGCATGCCCACCGACACGAACGCATCATAGTGCCCGGTGATGTTGCGATAATCGTCCTGGATGTACTCGACCTCGCCGGCCAAGCCGTCGCGCTTCGCCCACTCGCGCGCATAGGCGATCTGCTCCCGGGAGATGTTGAACGCGCGCACCTTGACGCCGTAATGGCGGGCCATGTGCAACGCGAGTGCTCCCCAGCCGCAGCCGGCCTCCACCACGTGCTCGCCGGGGCGCAGACGCATCTTGCGGCACACGTGATCCATCTTGGCGAGCTGCGCCTGATCGAGCGCGGTCTGCTCGGTCGGATAGTAGGCGCAGGTGTACGCCATCGTCTGCCCAAGCCACAACTGGTAGAAGGCATTGCCGATGTCGTAATGATGATGAATATTCGCGCGCGAGCCGGCGAGAGTGTTGACGTGCGGCCGGCGAATTCGTCCGAGCACCCGCTCGAGCATCGAGGGTACCGGCGCGCGCTCGCCCGCCAGGTACACGGCCTCAAGCAATCGCACCAGATCGCCCTCGATCTCGATATGGCCATCGCAGTAGGCATCGGGAAAGTTTACGCCTGGGTTCGCGAGGATCGACACCAACGTGGCGCGGCGCGGAATACGCACACGGCACACCGGCTCGACGCCCCGGGGGGCAATCCGCTCGCCCGTCCACAGCGTAAACTCGACTTCGGGGTTACCCAGGCGAGCCAGCGTCCGTTGCAGGAGTCGCCCCTCGAAAGAGCGTGCGCCGTCTGTAAACCGTTCGCCCTGTGCGGCGTTCGAAGCGGACATCAAGCTCTCATCACTGACACTCACGGCGCCTCCTCGGTTGGCCTCTACGTCCAATAGATTTGTTCTAATCTAGCATGCCGAGACGGATCCCGGCATGATCCGATGGTCCGATCGGCGGCACCCGCCCACCGCCCGCCCGACCCTTGCGCTCGCGCCACCGCGAACCGGTGCAGGGGCGGGTCCCGAGGCGCGCGCGCGCGCCAGGCACGTGCACTCCAAATTACCATCAACATCGGCGATGATCGCCACACCAGCAGCCCGATCAGCGACTCGAACGGGACGTGATGCGTAGCGGCGCCGCGACCGCACACAGCAGCCCTTGCCATACGGGCCCCAGAGCCGCGAACATAGATGGCTTTGGGAGCTTTGGGATTGGAGCGGCCGGGTGCGCCGGGCGCGTGGAGGTAACGCTCGGCATGTGGAAATCAATCGTGGCCGTCGGCATCGGGGCGGCGCTTGGGGCGCTGCTGCGCTGGTGGCTCGGCAACCGGCTGAACGCGCTCTTTCCGTCGCTGCCGCCAGGAACGCTGGCGGCCAATATCCTCGGGGCGTACGTGATCGGCTGTGCCATCGCCTTCTTTGCCCGCTTCCCGGCCCTGCCGCCCCAGTGGCAACTGCTCATCATCACCGGGTTTTGCGGCGGCTTGACCACCTTCTCGACATTTTCCGCCGAAGTCGTCATGAAGCTGCGGGACGGCCGCACCGACTGGGCGCTCGCCGAAATTGCCGTGCACGTGATCGCCTCGCTCGCCATGACGTTCGCCGGGATTGCGACCGTGACGTGGCTCGCCGGATGAGGACCCTTGCTCAGCGCTCCCGGCAGACGAGCAGCATCGATGCATTCTTGGCGAGTAGCCGCCCGTTCGAAATCATCAGCGAAGCCGACAGCACGTCGCGGTACTGGCGTCCCACACTGTAGGGCGAATCGTTTTTGTAGCCGAGCAGGCCCGTGACCTGCAGCGCCTCATGCACGATGCGCGCCGATGCCTCCGATGCGGCCACCTTCAGATGATTCAGCTTCAGTGCCCATTCGATCGTGTTCAGCACCCGGCGATCCTCCCCCTGCGCCGCCGCAAGCGCGTCGATTTCGGCGGCCACGCCGAGCCAGTGATGGCGCAGGGCCTCAAGCTGCGCGGCGGCGTGCGCGAGCGGCACCGCATTGGCGGGCAGGCTGCCCAGGTGACGCCGGGCCAGGTCGCGGACGTATTCCCCGGCGCGGCCGAGGGCATCGGCAGCGAGGCCCCACCACAGGCTCGACCACAGAACGTGCGAGTACGGGACCATGGTCTGCACGGCAATGTCCGCGAACGGCTCGGACAGGATCTGCTGCGCGCCCCCCCGCGCATGCAGGCGATAGCCCGGGCTGCACGTGCCACGCATGCCGAGCGCATCCCACGTGCCCGTCGGCTCGAGTCGCGCATCCGCACGCCTGACACACACCAGGACCTGATCGGTCTCGGGCGCGGTGCGATCACGCCGCGCCGTCACCAGAATCGCATCCGCCTGCGCGCAATATGAGCCCGTGGTGGCGTCCTTCTCGAGCACGAAGCCCTCCGGCGCGCGCTGCACCGCACACAGGCTCGCGCGCATTTCCCCGAAGGTGCCGTTCTCCGAAGTCAGCGAACCGAGCAGATATTGCCGCTCGGCACACTCGCGCAGAAACTCGCGCCAGTACGGCTGTTCGCGTCCGTGCCGCACGATGCAGGCAAGTTGCACGTAGTGCATGGCGAGCACCATGGCGCTCGAGCCGCAGGCCTTGGCGAGCGTGGCGCAGATTTCAGCGTGCTGGCGCAGATCGAAGCCGCCGCCACCCAGCGCAGGCGGGATGGGCGCGGACAGCAGCCGCGCCGCGCGCAGTGCCGCCAGCGTCTCACTCGGGAAGCGGCTGCGCGCATCGACGTCCGCGGCGTGCTTGGCAGCCACTTCCGCCGCGATGCCCCGCACCGCGGCGAGCTGCGGCGTGAAATCATCGCTTCGATCGGTCATCGCGGGCGGGACCTCACTCGGGATGGGCGGGCGCGAGCAGGGTCGGGGGACCTGGATCCGATTCACGGATGATGGTGCGCAGGAGGCGCTTGAGCAGATGCACTTCCGCCGAGCCGAGACTGCGTTCGGCCTGCTCCTCGGTGGCCTTGGCGGCGGCCACCAGCTCGATGACCGCCGTGCGCCCGCTCGCGGTGAGGGTGACATGCGCATGCGGGTCGTAGCCGCCGTGCAGCTCGACGAATCCGGCCGCCGTCAGACTGGCGAGCAGTTCGTAGGTGACGCGCTTGCCGGTGTACCAGAGCAACCGGTCGAGTTCGGCCAGGGTGCGCGCGTCCGAGACGCCGAGTATGCTCAGCACGAACCACTGATCCTCGCTCAATCCATGCCGCTCGAGTTCGCGCCGCAACATCAAAAACAGTTGAAAGTGCGCGCGGCCGAGCAGGTAGATCAGGAAATCCTGACTGAAGCTGCTGCTCGGTTCGCCCGTATCGACCGCAGGGGGTGCCTCTTTGGGCACCGCCAGCGCATAGCTGCCACCGTGGTAGACCAGAGGCGGCCGCGTGCTGTGATCGAACGACTCGACCGCCCCGACGAAGATCATGTGATCCCCGCCCTCGTAGCGGAACGCGGTGCGGCACTGAAATCGGGCCGAGCAGCCGCGCAGGAGCGCGAGCCCCGCCACGCCGCGATCGAGCGCCAAACCGGTGAACTTCTGCCCGCCACGCACTGCGAAGCGCGCCGACAGCTCCTCCTGATCCGCGGCGAGCACATGCACGGCGAAGTGCGTCGCGCTCATGAAGACCGCGAGACTCGCGGCGGTCTTCGCCAGGCTCCAGAGCACCATGGGCGGCTCGAGCGATACCGAATTGAAGCTGTTGGCCGTAAGCCCGACGTCGCGACCGGCGGTATCCCGGGTCGTGACGATGGTCACCCCCGTGGCAAAGGCGCCCAGCGCGTTGCGAAAGCCGCGGGCAAGGCTGTCAAACTCGGCACTCATCCGAGTCAAGCCTACACCGTCGCCGCGGTGCCCACCAGCACAGTCTCCCCGTCGCACGACCGGCCGGCGCGGCAGCCGCGCCGCTCAGCGGCGCTTGTCGAGAAACGCCCGGGCGGCGCGCGTGAATTCCTCGCCCCCCAGGCAGGCGGTGAACTCGCGCAGCTCCACGGCCATGCGCTCACGCAGCGTGTCGTCGCGATCGAGGCGGAGCAGCCGTTTGGTCCGCATCAGCGCCTCGGGCGGCCGCTGCGCGAGCGCCGCAGCAATCGCCTCGGCTTCCGGCATCAGATCCGAATCATCAACCACTCGGTTGACCAGGCCCCAACTCTGCGCCGTGCGCGCATCGAGCGCCTCGCCGAGCAGCAGCAGTTCGGCGGCGCGCTGTCGGCCGAGCAGACGCGGCAGTAACAGCGTGCTGCCCGCCTCCGGCACCAGTCCGAGCGACACAAAGGGCAGCATCAGGCGGGTGCTCGCCTCGGCCGCCACCACCAGATCGCAGTGCAGCAGCAGCGTTGCGCCGATGCCCACCGTCGGTCCGTGCACGGCACAGACCAGGGGCTTGCCAAATGCCGCCAACGCATGCACGAAGCGCACGGTAGGGTGCGCCGGATCCTCGAGCGACGGCCCCTCGATGAGATCCTTAAGATCATTGCCGGCGCAGAAACACGCGCCTGCGCCCGAGAGCAGCACGGTGTGGACCGCGGTGTCGCGCTCGGCCGCCTGCAACGCCTCGGTGAGCAGGCCGTACATTTCCAACGTCAGGGCGTTGCGCTTGTCAGGTCGATTGAGCCGCAGCGCGAACACCCCGCCGTGGCGCTCAGTTTTGATTGCCTCGCTCATCCGCCGCATCCTTGTCCACTGGGGAAGTAAAGCCGTATTATACAGCGGTGCGCCGCCGTCGTTCCGGCGCGACGGGGGGACCGGAATCGCATGAGCGCCTGTCATCGCCGCGCACCATGAAGCCCGCGCAGCCGCTGTCGCGGTTGAGCCGCCTTTCGCTCGAGCGGGCCCAATCCGCTCACGACCATATTGCGGCCGCCCTCGGCATGGAAGTGCTTGAGGGCCGCTATCCGCCCGGAACAAACCTGCCGCCCGAGCCGCAACTGATTCAGCGCTTTCAGGTGTCGCGCACCGTGATCCGGGAAGTCATGAAGACGCTTGCCGCCAAGGGTCTGGTCGTCTCCAAGACCCGCGTCGGCACACGGGTGCGCCAGCCCGTGCATTGGAACTACTTCGACGCCGATGTGCTCGCCTGGCGTGTCCGGCTCGGATTCGACGATCGCTTCATGCATTACGTCGCCGAAGTCCGGCGCGCGCTGGAGCCCGCCGCAGCGGCCCTCGCCGCGCAACGCCGCTCGAGCGAGCACGTGACACGCCTACGCGAGTGCGTGCGCATCATGGGCCGCAGCAACCACGACCGTCAGAGTTTTGCCGAGTCGGATCTCGACTTTCACTTGGTGATCGGGGATGCCAGCGGCAATCCCATGATGCGCTCGGTCGCCGGAGTCATCGAGACGGCACTGCTCGCGTCCTTCCTGCACAGCTCCCCCATCGACGACCGGGAGGATCATGCAACCACCGTGAACGCCCATGCCGCCGTGGTCGATGCCATCGAGGCCGGCGCGGCGGCGACGGCCTGTGCCGCCATGCAGCAGGTAATCGATATCGGCATCGATCGCATCGACCTCAGACGGCGCCGGCAGGGCCAGCGCCGCTAGGCGTGGGCGTGGACGCGAAACGCGCCCACGCCCTGGCCACCGCGCCGAGACCGCCTGCGCTCAGACCGGGTGCGGCTCGCCGCGATCCACGTGATGCTCATCGTTCGGACTGTGCTGCTCCTGGCCGAACATGATGATCCCGCTGGCCGACACCACCGCCGCGAGCAACGCGGTAATGAGCCCGATGTAGCCGCCGATCACGTTGAACACCACCAGTCCGGTCCACAGATCGAGCGCGATGGCGAGCAACATCAGCGCAAGCCCGAGCAGGAACAACTGCCGCGGGAGCGATGCATGGAACGAGCCCAGCCAGACATAGGCGAAGAACACCGCCCACACGGCCCAATACCAGCCGACATAACTCGCCGGCTCGCCCGAGGCACCCCCGGCTGCGTGGGCCGTCCAGAACAGCAACGCGCCGCCGAAGAACACGATGGCATCCAGACTGCGCGCGCGCAGGTGCGCAAGGATGCCCATGGCGCCGAGGACCACCGCCATCGGCATCAGCATCGCCAGGCCGTGCGCATACATGCGGCTGAACCAACCGGCCATGCTCATCGAGGCCATCCACAGCGTGAGCGCCAAACACATGTAGCCCACGGTGGACGTGGTTACGCAACGATTCTCCGTCGTGTCAATCCTGATTGTCATGGCAAATACCCCCAGGTGACGTGGATTATCGTGTCGGACTATACGCCTGTACTGTGTGTTTGCAGACGGTGGCAAGGGGCCGACACCGGCGTTGCCTCCGGGCAACGCCGGTGTCGGCATCGAATCAACGGCTTGCCGTGCAAGGTGGCCGCGTAGCCAAACGCGCCCGACCCGTCCGTGGGGCCGTCGTGGGACACGTTAGCGTCAGCGCACCGGCGCCCGTAGAGCCTTGGCGATACCCACCCGGACCAGACGCGCCATGACCGCGTAGCCTGCGGCCGAGGGGTGCACGCCATCGATGGTCAACCGGGGCTGCAGAGCGCCCGCGGGCGTCTTCATGGCCCGGTAATAGTTGACATACACCTCGTGATGGCGGGCGGCATAGGCCTTCAGCCAGCGGTTCAACGCCGCGATCTTCGCAGCCGGATCGGGCACCTGCGGGTGCCACCAGTAATGCAGCGTGGGCAGCAAAGAGCACAGCACGACGGCAATGTGATTCGCCTGACCCAACTGCGCCATGGAAGCGAGATTGCCCTCGATCTGCCCGAGAGTCTCCGGACCGGCATTGCCCGCAAGATCGTTGGTCCCGGCGAGAATCACCACCGCCTTTGGATGCAGATCGATGACATCCTGACGGAAGCGCAACAGGATCTGCGAGGACGTCTGCCCGCTGATACCGCGGTTGATATACGGCTTGCCCGGAAAGAACCGAGCCAGGTGCCATCCCGCGGTGATCGAATCGCCGAGGAACACCACCCGCTTGACACCCGGCGGCGGCAGCCCCAGGCGTCGGTCCGCGGCGCGAAAGCGCTTCAGATCGGCAAAGTCCACGAGCAATCGATGATCGTAACGGGCCCAATAGGCGCCCGACTGCCACGCCGGCATGGTGAGCACGATGCGCGCGCCGTGCTGTTGCGGCTTGGACGGCAATGTCATGGCGCGCGCGGCGAACGGCAGGCTGAGCGCCGCCAGCACGATCAGGGCTGATCTTAATCCTCGATACTGCACGGCACGGTCTCCTCGATGAGTTCTGCTAGCGCTACCATACGACATCCCCGCGGCTTTGCGCCAGCCTCTGCGTAACCGGCGCGTCCCGCATCACTTCCGGGCCGCGAACAGCCGCGCCGCGAACTTGATGAAATAGGGCCAATTGGGTGCAGGCGTGTGTCCGTAGGGCTGCTGGCGGAACGCCGCGTACCTCGAGCCCACCTGCGTATCGACCGGCGGAAACGGTGTATGCCGGCCGAGGCCGCGCTCCCCGTAGAGTCTCCAGGCGGGACTCGCCGCGGCGAGCGCCATGAAGCTGCCGCGCGGATCCTCCCAGCCATCACCCGGAATCGCGCAGGCCGGATGCATGAGCAGCGACCCGCTGCCAACAAAGATGGCGCGCGGCGCCACGAGCGCGATTAGCTCGTCGCTGTCCACCGGCAGGTCGTTGGCCGTGTAGCCCGGGGACGCATAGCGCAGGAAGTTCCCGTCGAACCATTGAAACTCGTCCCACGAGGTGAGGCTGCCGATGTTCTCGCCGTAATTGCGCCGGTACAGCACGGCCCCGCCCTTGCCCGATGAAGAAATGTAACCCACCGCGATCCGCCGGTCATAGGCGAGCGCGAGCAGCGCCGCCTTGCCATTGCGCGAGTGGCCCATGACACCGATCGCATGCGGATTTACCGCCGGATCCTTCTGCAGAAAACTCACCGTTCGATCGATGGCCCAGGCCCAGGCGCGCAACACCCCCCAGGCATCCATCTTGCGCGGCCTGCCCTTGTCGGTGAGGCCGATGATCCCGATATCGAGATCCGCGCCATTGTCCGGCTGCACTGCGCGCAGATTGATCGAGACGAATCCCCAACCCCGCCTGAGCAACAGCTCTCCGGAGGGCTCGGTCGGCGGACCGACGTCGATGCACATGCTTGAGCCGGGGAAATACAGAATGGGGCCCTTGCGCACCGGGTGGAAGTTCGCGAAAAACGGGTGCAATGTCCCACCGCCGATGATGACCGGCACACGCCGGCCGGCTGCAGCGGCGGGCGTCACCACATTCACCGGAATGCGCACCGTGATGTGCGGGTCCATTGCGTTGTCCACGTGGCCAACGACGTGCTCGACGACGGCAGGCACCCCGTACACTTCCTGCCTGCGCACACTGACGACCCTCCAGGTTACCTTCGGCACATCCTTCGGTTTCTTGCCGTAGACGTACTCTGCGAACAGCGCCCTGATCTGCCGGCGCCGTTCGCGCCACTGCGCAAGCGTCGTGACCCGCATGCCGTCGTTCAACCGCATCAGCGGCGGCAGCTTGGGATACGGATTGGCTTTGGCTTCGGTGTAATTGGCGAAATTCGGCTGGTGCGGATGCACCGCATTCTTCCCCGCACGCAACGTGCGAATCCCGAGCACCCGCATCTCGCGCCGCCGCTCACGCTGCGAGCCCACGATGATCGCCCGCGGAATCCGAAACGGATTCGCAGCAGCCACATGGGTCGCGCCAGAGTGCCGCACCGCCGCGGGAACTGTCGCCGCAAACGGCAGTTGCGCTGCGAACACGCCCGCAGCAACCCACCCGCCGGTGCGCCACCAGCGCCGCCCTGCACTCCCGTTGCCCTGGATTTTCCGCTTTTGCTCGCACCCGTTCATGTCAACTCTCCATTCCAACTGTGGGCTCCTCACGCCTCGCACCCCGAGGCATCACGGCACGCAGGCGTTGCGAGTCATACATGCCGGTGCCAAGCCTATCCTATGCCGCAACGCACGACAAAGCTCAATGCCGGGACAACATCCCACCGCAGCCGCCGCCCGCACCACTTACCGCCGCAGTGCACACCGCTGCGCCAATGACTCCGGGCCGCCCGCCCGGTGAAGCGAACGCGCGCCCGTCCTGCCGCTCGGTCAGGCGCTGTATTTTCTGGAGATTCTGCACAGTCCGGAGCCGTCATCGCACGGGGTGCGTGACGGTCCGGCGCACGGCTGTAGTCCGAGCACCGCAGGCGCGAAGGAGTTGCCTGGCAGGCGAGTCCTGTCAGCATTGTCGAGTTGCGATCGCTGCGCGCATGTGATGGGAGTTGTGCAATGGCACAGTGAATGTTGGACGCCTGGGGCTGATTCGGGATGTCCAGTGAATACGTCCGTCCGCGCCTGATTCCACATCAACCCGCCGCATACTGCGTCGCGGGAGATCTGCCGACCGCAGGTGGGACAGGTGTCCATCGGCGAAGCTGCAGGCGCTGAGCACAGTGCGGACCGGTTGCCCGGTTCGCGTGCCGGGCAGCTCACTGGCCGTGACAGCCGCGAACGCTTGCTGACCGTTAACCACCTGCGCTGCCCTCTCGTGCGTGATCCTCGGCCGCCCGATCTGACCTTTGCGTGCGAACACAGACCGACCGCGTCCGCAGCGTACGGCACCGCGAATAATTGACACACGCAGGACTGATGGCTAAATTTGTAAACTGGAAACGTTTCCACTCCAAGTTCATCGCCTGCGGGGGTCGGCATGATCGATTGTCGGGGTGCACCCGCATCCATCCGCCGAGCACAGCTCGTAGCCGGAACGCGCTGCCGGCGCTTGCGCCTGTCTACCGGAAATATCGGCCCCCGGTACGGCCGCGTACTGCGGCGCCTCCCCGGCCCGGATCGTCGACGGTGCGCCCTACTCCAGGCGCGCCCTGACGGCTCATGATGGACATTGCGGCAAATCCGGACGGGCCACGCATCGGCTGGCAGGCTGCCGCCCTTGCGGCCGGGCTGTGCGGGCTCCAGGGATCGGCGGTCGCCACAGCGGCCGTCCCCGCCGGCGCTCGACTTGTGCATGTGACGGTCTCCACCGACTGGGGCCAGCGGATGCTGGCCCCGGGCCGCCCGTTACGCTGGCGCATCCTGCCCGCAGGCCGGCGTACGGTGTGGATCGACGATGCGCATCGGTACCAGACGGTGGCGGGATTCGGAGCGGCGTTTACCGACTCGGCGTGCTATCTACTGCAACAGGTGGCACGACCGGGCGCGCGGGCACGGGCGCTGCGCGAGCTGTTCACGCGCACTGAGGGTGGCATCGATCTGTCGTTGATGCGCGTGCCGATCGGCGCGTCCGATCTGGCCCGTTCCCGCTACAGTTACGACAGCCTCCCCGCGGGCGAGACCGACCCAACGCTCGCGCATTTCTCGATCGCGCATGACCGGCGCACCATCATTCCACTCATCCGCGCGGCGCTGCGGCTGAACCCCGCACTGCGGCTGATGGCCACGCCCTGGAGTCCACCCGGGTGGATGAAGACGAGCGACAGCATGATCGGCGGGTCGCTGCGGCCGCAATTCGCACCCGCCTTCGCCGGGTATCTCGTGAAGTTCCTGCGCGCGTATCGGCGCGCCGGCATCCCGGTGGACTATATGTCGCTGCAGAACGAGCCGCGCTACGTGCCACGCAACTACCCCGGAATGCGCATGCGCGCACGCGAGCAGCGTTGGCTGCTGGTGCACGACGTCCTGCCGGCGTTGAGCGCCGCCGGACTCACCACGCGCGTGCTCCTCTACGATCACAACTGGAACGATCCGCAGTATACGAACACGGTGCTTGCCTCACCGGTCGTTGCCCATTCACCGCTCGTGGCCGGTATCGCTTGGCACGGCTACGCCGGCACGCCCGGGGTGCAGTCCCTGCTCGCGGCGAAATATCCACGCCTCGGGGAGTACGAGACCGAGTTGAGTGACGGTACATGGGTCCGCAATCCTGTGCGCAGGGACTTCGAGACCATCATCGCAGTGCTGCGCAACGCCGGCCGGAGCTACCTGAAGTGGAGCCTCGCGCTCGATCGGCACCACGGCCCGCATGACGGCGGGTGCGCGACGTGCACCGCACTTGTAACCGTCGATACGCGGACCGGGGCCGTGCACCGCACCGTCGAGTACGCGACGCTGGGGCAGTTCAGCCGGTTCATCCGGCCCGGCGCGCGCCGTGTCTACTCGAGCGATCCGATGGGCATCGAAGCGGTGGCCTTCATCAATCCCAGCGGTACGCATGTGCTCGTGGTCTTCAACGACACCCCGCGGCGCAACGCCTTCCAGGTCGAGTGGGGTACACGGGGGTTCCACTATGCCCTGCCGGCCTACAGCGGGGCGACATTCACGTGGTCGGGCTTAGAACGGGGCATCAGCGCGCTCCCGGCGAGCGCCTATCAGAGTGCGGGCAGTCTTGCGGCAGCCGGTGGACGCGATCAGCCCGCCGACCTGTACAGCTGGGGTGTCGTGACACGGGAGCATGGCGGTGCGCGCGGCGGTTATGCGCTCGAGCGGGCTGTGACGGGCGACTGGGCACTCTATCCGGCGCTTGATTTTGGCTCTGGCGCCCAGCGCATACGCGTCCACGTCGCCTGCGGGCGGCGCACCTGCGGAGCGCTCCAATTCCGGCTCCGTTCTCCGCACGGACGGCTGATCGCGCAGGTACCCAGTGTGAGCACAGGCGGCTGGCAGCGTTTCCGGGCCGTCAGCGCCCGCGTGCACGCGGTGAATGGGGTGCACGCAATGTACATCGTCTGGCGAGGTCCTCCGAAGGAGCGCCTCGCGAGCCTGCTTTCGTTTCGTTTCTGACACCGTATGGGTATGCTCGGAGCGATGCGGCAGATGTGCGTACATGACAGCGTACGGTCGAACGGTCGTCAGCAGAAGGCCGTCAACTTGAGCAGACGGACCCTGGATCACCGGATGGGCGCAGTTGCGTGCGTACTGGCGGCGGGGGACTTTCACTGAGTGTTGGCAGGAGACTGGATATGGCGTCTCGAATCACCGAACGGTTGAGCGGATCGCGGGTGCTGGTGTGGGTGGCCGTGGGCGCAGCGGCGCTGAGCCTGTCGGCCTGCAGCAGCAAGACGCAGGTGACGGCGAAGCCGGGCCCGGTGGGG
>JAKARC010000040.1 GCA_021822385.1 Pseudomonadota bacterium | reverse complement strand
TTCCGATCTGACATAGCTCCTCGGCAACGCGCCGAGCACCGGACCTGCGTTCTGCGCGAGCAGCGACTGCGCCGCGCCGGGCAGACGCAGGCGCTCCCCGACCCGCAAGATGCCGTTCGGCTGGATGTCGTTGATCTGCGCCAGGGCCCACAAGCTAACACCAAATTGGGCCGCAATCCCTGAAAGCGTATCGCCGGGCTGTACCACGTAGCGCGTCAGCGCATTCGGCGCCGGCCCGGAATTGTCGGCCAGCAGGGGCGCCGGTTGCGGCGCCCCGGGCAGGCTCAAGCGTTCCCCGACCCGCAAGATCCCGTTCGGCTGAATGCCGTTGAATTGGGCCAGCTCCCAGACGCTCAACCCATAGCGGGCGGCAATGCCCGAGAGTGTATCTCCCCACTGCACCCGGTAGCTGGGCGGACGGACCTGAGCGGACAGGAACGCGGGCGCGCCCAGGCGATCGACAAGATCTGCGACCGTCCAGACCGGTCCCGTTGACGGCAGGCGCAATCGATAACCCTTCGGCACATCGAGCTCGCCGTCCCAGACCGGGGGCAACAAAGCGGGATTCAATGCGCGCAGACGGGAAAGCGGCACGCCGAGCACGTTCTCGAGCGCAGGCATGGACACGTACCCCGGCAACGGCAATGCTCGGTAGTGCTCCTCGGGCAACCGGTGCAGAACACCGAAATAATGCCGGGCATGCTCATCGACATAGAGGGCGGCGAGAAACGAGACATAGAAATTGCGCGACGCAAAGCCGAACATCGGCGTCCGGTAGTGCAGAACGATGTCGGCGATGTTCTTCGTGCCCATGACCCGCACGGCGCGCATCATGCCCGCGAGCCCGTGGTTGTAGGCTGTGATGGCGAGCGGCCAGGTCCCCAGGATCCGATGGTTGTATGCCAGGAGCTGCGCGGCCGCCACCGTGGCACTGAACGGATCCATCCGCTGGTCGATCGCGGCGTTCATGCGTAAAAACGGCTGGGCGGTGCCCGGCATGAATTGCCATATGCCGGCGGCACCATCCTTGGAATACGCGCGCGGGTTGTAGGACGACTCGACCAGCGGCAGCGCGGCAAGTTGCGGCGGCAGACCCTGCTGAGCGAGCGCGCGGGCGATGGCATGCTGCCACGCTCCGGATCGGATCAAGCCATCCCTGAACCGGTTCGATTGTCCGAGTTGAAAGCGGATGTCGTTCGCCGCCCTGAGCAGCCGCGCCGCACTCGTATCCGGACCCCACAGGGCGCGGATCCGTTGTTCCTGCGCCGTGAGTGGCCGGACACCCGCGGCGATCCGACGCAGCTCGGCGGCCAGGCGGTCACGAGCACGGTTGACGACCTGCTGGCGCTCCCAGCGCGACGTTCCGGGGGCGAAGCGCACCGTCTCGTAGATCACCCCAAGATCATTGGGGTCGTGCAGGAACCCTTCGTTGGTGGTGATCTGGGTAAAGACCCGGATCCAGAAATCGACTGCAGGCCGAAGCGCCGGCGGGCACGGGAATAGCGGACCGAACGCGAGGACCGGTCCATGCGACCCGACGGCAGGGACGCGCAGACGCTGTCCGACCCTCAGATCAACCGCGGGCGGAATATGGTTGAGCCGGGCGAGGGCCCGAGCGCTCAGTCCATACTGCGCGGCAATGCCGCTCAAAGTATCCCCCGGCTGCACGCGGTAGAACGCGCCGTGCCGTCGCAGCGCGAACCGACCGGCGCTGCGCTTCGGCACCGCAATGCGGGGCACCCGCAGCAGCGCCCCGACCGGCAGGACATCATCGGGCGCAATTCCATTCAGGCGCGCCAATGACTGCACGCTGAGACGATATTCAGCCGCAAGGCTCGTGAGAGTATCGCCAGGCTGAACACGGTAGAGCTGGGTCGGCCACCGTCGCGCCGGTCGGGTCACCGCTGACGTCCGTGCTGGCGAAGGCATGGCGGGTACGCGCAGGAGTTCTCCGACCTGCAACCCGCTGTCGGGCGCCACACCGTTCAGACGGGCCAAGGCTTGCACCGTCAGGCCATGGTTGGCGGCAATGCCCGTCAGCGTATTGCCGGGCTGAACCCGGTAGAGCTGCAGGGGCCGCCGCGACGGCGGCCGGACGGCCGACGCGGGCACGCGTGCGCCGGGTACGCGCAGGAGTTGCCCGACCTGCAGCACGCTGTCGGAGGCGATGCCGTTCAGTCGGGCCAGGGCCTGCACCGTCAGGCCATGGTCTGCGGCAATGCCCGTCAGCGTATCGCCGGGCTGAACACGATAGAGCAGCGTGGGCCGCCGCGACGGCGGCCGGGCGGCCGACGCGGGCTGGGGCGAGGCGGACACACGCAGAGCCTCCCCGACCTGCAGCACGCTATCAGGCGCTATGCCATTGAGACGGGCCAGGGCGCGCACCGTCAGGCCATGATCCGCGGCGATGCCGGTCAGCGTATCACCAGGCTCGACCCGGTAGATCGCAGGACCGCGGCTGGGCAGTGATTCGCCGGCGCACACCTGCCCCAGGGCCCCAAGCGAAAAAGACAGCAGTAGCGACAACAGCCCAAATAGGGCCCGGTCTTTCCTATTCCGATCCGTCGAAATCATTTACGCCCCGGTGAACTCGAGATAGTTCTTTACATTCAGCAAGTTACCGATTCGCAATGGGTTCACGATAAGCAGATTTGAAATACCCGTCGGAATTTTACGTCTTCAGGACATCCGCCCGTGGACCGTACCTGCCGCAACTCGACGACCCGTCACATGAAGGGATATTACGGATCGCAATTGAACATTACGTCACGTCAGAAGCGCAAGAGGCCGCCGACAGATCGCAGCCGGGACGCATTGATCCCATTCGGCACGAGTCTCGACCGACGTCTCCGCGGGGAAGACCACCTTGCGAGTCAGGGCATGCGCCATCGACGACGGCGCTCGAATTCCAAGAAAGCACGGATTGCCGTGAACCGAACGCCTTGCACCGGGCGCATGCGGCGTCCTCGGTCCGATCATTGGCTCTCGCCACAGGCCCTCCGGCTACCAGTCCCAGCCCTCGTTCCGGTTCATGTTCTGCAGCGCCGTGAGAACCTGCGCCGGTGAGCCGATGAGCACGAATATATCGCCCTGAACGCTCTCATCGATGTCCGCATCGGCATGATTGGGCGCGAGCAATCCGCTGATGCGCATGACCGGAACAATTTCAGTGAACTGACTGACGAATTGAATGCCGTTGTTTTCTTGCTAGGGAACGTTCGGCACGATGTGGCTTTGCGCCAGCATCATGGTCGAAACGCGTCTATCCAAGCTGACGCTCGTGCCGGTCAGCACGTTTGTTTCGACAACCTGCCGCGCGTTGATCGGGTCGGTTTGCGGAAAGTACATCGCTATTATCGGGGCATTCTCCGCATCGGGGTTGCTGAGAGCGACCACCGAGCCGCACGGCGAGGATGACACCGGATAGATCGTGCCGACGTCGGTGACCGCGCTGGTCGCGAGATTCAACGACTGCGGCAAATTCCATGCATCGCAGCTGGCGTTCAGCGTCATATAGTCAGTGTAGCCTCCGGTCAGTTGCAGCCGCAGGCCGGCGGCGATCTGCGCAATGACCAGATCCGTAGGAGTCGGTTGAACCGCGGTGAGCGCGCCGGGATCGGCGACATCGGCATATGCCGGGATATCGTACTGGCCGGCCTCATACGCCGTGTCGAGCACAGGCGCGCTGGTCCCGCCGCTGACAAATGTCGCGGCCGGTCCGAATTTGTAGATGGAATTGTAATCTGACTCGACCTTGGCGCCACCCAGCTCGTTGCGCCCGGGTTGCCGGGCGCGCCGGGATTGCCCACATAGGCCAGAGTGAAGTGGTACGCGAAGATCGACGCCACGTTGTCGCCGAGATCCGCGGCATCTTCGTAATAGCCACTGAAACTGAAATTGCTCGCGATCTGCTGGGCCGCCGGAATATTGGCATCGCGTTCCTGGGTGAATATTGCATCCGTGACCGCGCCGCTGCTGCAACCGGGCACCCCATTGGCATCCCCCGGCGAATAGTAGCTGCGGGGGAAGAAGCAGAAGCCGCCATTCAGGAATAACGGCATCGTGAATGGGACGATGTTGATGCGGCCGCCTGCGCCTTGCGGCGAGGTCGTGAGCGCCAGCGTGACCGGCGTGCCGTCCCCGTCATCGATACCCGCCTGCGTCGGATTGTAGAACCCATTGTGCATGCTGTCGCGGATGGAGACCTGATAGCCGCGTCCAGAGCTCACTGCGATCAGATTGCCGAAGCTGCCATAGCCGGTATTCAGGTAGTCCACATACCCGCCACCATTGCAGTCGACACCGAGCGTTGCGCCAGCGCTCGTGATCGTGGCTTGATCAGCAGTGAAGTCACTGCTCGCGTACAGGGTCTGGGGATTCCACCCGACGCAAGGATTGCTTACAGCCGGAGCAGTATAGGTCTGCGTAACAACGGCGGAGACATTGCCGCTGGCATCTTCCGCGACGGCTTCGATCGTCGCCGCACCGAGCAGCGTGAAGCAACCGACGGTGGCGCTCGGCGCGCAGGTAACGCCATTCGTCGGCGACGGGTTGGTGCCATCGAGCGTGTAGGTAATAGTGGCGCCGGGTGTGGCGTCCGTGATGTACACGGGAGTGCTGCCGGAGATCGTGGTCGCAGTAGGCGAGATCGTCGGCAAACTGACCTGGGATCGCGTTTGGGCCGCGGGACCGGCGGTGCCACCCGCCGAACCGCCGCAGCCTGTCAGGCTGAACGTTGCGATCAGTAACAGCGCCGATGAAGCAATATGAAGCGGCTGGCGCCACGCTGTGCTTGCGTGTGCACCCAGTTGCTCAATATGGGGTTGACGACCCGTACGTTCGCCGCTGACTTTCCGGCGCGGCGCTCCCGCCGAGCATTCGGTATGGCGGCGAAGAAGGCGAGGATGGCGCATGTCTTGATCCGAACGATGGGATGAGAGTTCCTCGAACGAAGGAGCATACTGGTCAATGACATCATCCACCACCACATCTGCGGGCGCACCATGCCGACGGGTGCACTCCCGGCAACGACGCATAACCCTCAGCCTGCTGTACCAGCTGTCTTTGCCTATCGGGGTTCGCACCGTGCGATCGCGACGCGTGCACGCGTACCGACGTCACGCGTCAATGAGCCGCGTGAGGCTACGCGGAACGCCGCCCGCGCCCTGACAAGTCTGCGAAACCGAATATGATCGCCGCCAGCAATGCGGCAGCGGCCGCATAAAAGTAGGGCACCGCCTGTCCGAATACGAACAACAGCCCCATGGCGAGATTCGCCAGCAGCTGTCCGCTGGCTCGCGACACTGACAGGAACCCCATGCCGCGCCCGAGGCGCGTATGGTGCACGGCCGAGGAAACCAGTGTCGGCTCGAACGTTTCGACCGCGCCCATGCCGAACCCGAGCACTGCCACGGCGAGATAAAACGAAAGATCCGGGAGGTGCAACCACTCACCCAGCCCGATGAGACCGGAGCCGAGCGCCGAGACCAGATAGCCGATCAGCCACAATGCGCGCGGCGCCGCGCCACGGTACAGCGCAAGCAGGTAACCGCTGCAGGCGGAAACCCCGAGATAGACCACATAGGCCAACACGCCCCACTCGTAGCCTGCCGAGCGGTGCGCACCTGCCGCGGTCAGAATCGGAAAGCCAAGATTATAGAAGCTGAAGCCGTACAGCGTGGCCGACACCAGCAGCGGCACCATCAAGGCACGTGTCGACGCTCGAGCGGCCGCCGAGTCCGCGGCAAGCGGGGTCACCGCGGTGTACAACCGGTCGAGACGCACGAATATCAGCAACAGAGTCGAGACGATCAATGGCACCGCCGCCCACAGCATGATTGTGCCGATTGCGACGTGCCACCACAGCGCTCCCAGGGCGAGCAGCGCCGACATCATTCCGCCGCCGATATCGAGCGCATGCAGCATCCCGAAGGCCTCGACTCTTTGCTCCGGTGGCGTCACGTTGACCAACAGCGCGCGACGGGATGGCGAGCGCGAATAACGCGCCCACCAGCCGAGGATGTACAGCAGTGCCGCCAGCCAGATCGTGCCGGCAAGGCCCGCCAGTGCCATGAGGGGAATCAGCGCATTACCGATGATAGCGATCCGCCGGTGCCCCGCGCGGTCGCCGAGACGGCCGCCGGCGAACGCGACGAAGGCACCACCGCCAAATGCCAAGGCCGTGACGACACCGTATGCATACAGCGACGCATGCAGATCGAAGACCAGATATAGGGGAAACAGCGCGGTGATACCCTGATAGCCAAGATCCGCGCTAAACGCCGAGAAGCAGAGTAACCAGCTGTCCCGGGGCAATCTCGGAATTTTCACGCCGCGCCCGCTTGCAGTCACACCTAGCCCGAATTCTAGGGGCTCGGCGCGCGCTTGTCCCGCCCCAGCACCGGCCAATGCGCCGGAATTTGATCCACCTACGCTGCAAGCAGACTGTACAGCTCATCTTCCTGCGCGAAGTGCAGCGTCAGGATGGCATTCAGCCCGTACAGCAACCGCCGAATCTCGCGCAGGTCCTCGCTTTCAGGTCCCGACGGCGCAAGCTGCGCGACGCGCCGGGAGAGCAGTCGGCTCAGGCGACGGATCTCTCCGTGCGTGTGAATCAGGGGTCCGGTGGGGTCCTCGCCAGGTAGCAAGTGCTCCAGGATCGGATAGGCAGTCCGCTGCTCATCACTCTCGTGCGGGAGGAGTTCTTCCTCGAGCATGCGGACGGTCTGGCGCAAGCGTGCGAGCGCCTCGGTGCGCGGCAACTCATCGAGGCGCACTGCCAGTTCGGCAAGTTCGCTCACCCGCGGCCGCAGCGACCGATGGGTGATATCCAGCGACTGCGCCAATCGCCGGTGGTCGGCATGGCGGGCACCGGCTCTGTGCCGTCCGCCAAGTGCACGCAACGCATTCAGGATGACCATCACATCGATGCCTTCCTGCAGCAGGGCGCCGGCGATCGGCGCGATGAATCCGGCTGCCGCAAGCATCATGGCAAGCACCGACAGACCCATCCCGACCCAGACGCTCTGCAGGGCAATGCGACGGGTTCTCTGTGCGATCTGCAGCGACTGCGCAACCCCTTCGAGTCGATCCGAGGTGAGCACGACGTCGGCCGCCTCGGACGCGGCCGTCGGTCCCCGCGTACCCATGGCAATACCGACGTCGGCCAGAGCCAGAGCGGGAGCGTCGTTCAATCCGTCGCCGACCATGACGGTGATGCCCTCACCGCGCGCGCCGCGGACGACTTCGACCTTGTCTTCGGGTGTCCGCTCCGCAAACACCCGATCGAATCCGAGCGCATCACCGACCAGTTCGGCAACATCGGGATGGTCACCGGTCACCAGGAACAATCGCCGCACTCCGGCCGCGCGCAGCGCGCGCAACACGCGCGGAGCTTCCGGTCGGATGCGGTCCTGAAGCAGCACGACGCCGGCGAGAACGTCATCAATGGCGACGAAAACGCATGACGAGCCTTCGAGGCGAGCACGCAATTCGATCGAGCGGACCTGTGCGCTGCGCGCGCGGCCCGCATTCACGAAATCATGCTGACCCACCGCAATTCGACGGCCCGCGACGACGCCGGTAATGCCGACACCCACCTGTTCGTTGACATCGGCGGGGAAGTCCAGGCGCAGCGCTCGAGCTTGCGCCTCAGCCAGTATCGCCGGCGCGAATGGATGCGCCGAAAGCTGCTCAAGTGCCGCCGCGCTCTGCAATACTTCAGCGGCGCTCACGGCGCCGACTGTTTCGACCGCCACCACCTGCGGCCGCGCAGCGGTCACGGTGCCGGTTTTATCGAACAGCACGGTCTCAGCGCGTGCCAGTGTTTCAAGTGGCGCACCACCTTTCATGATGATGCCGTGACGGGCTGCGCGCGAAACGCCCGCCATGATCGCCGCCGGTACCGCCAGGAGCAAAGGACAGGGAGTTGCGACCACCAGCACCGCCAGCGCGCGCACCGCCGACCCGCTCACGAGCCACGCCGTCGACGCGAGTGCCAGAGTCGCCACGAGAAAGACCAGCGCGTAGCGATCAGCCAATCGCGCGAACGGCGCCTTCGAGTGCTCCGCGGCCTGGACCAAGCGGACGATGCCGGCGTAGGTGCTCTGCGCCGCAGGCGCCGTCACCCGCAATTCGAACGGGGCGCCGCTATTGGTGCCACCGCTGCGCACCGGAGCGCCGCTGCGAATCTGCACCGGCCGCGACTCGCCTGACAGCGATGATTCGTCGAGGACCGCATCTTCCGGCCCGACGATCCCGTCGACGGGAATGACCTCGCCCGGCTTGATCAGCAACGTGTCGCCGACGTTTACCGACTCTACGGGCACATCTGTGTAGCCGGTCGCGCCCCGAAGATGTGCGGTGCGCGGAGCGCGACTGATCAAACTGGTCAGTTCACGCCGCGCACGTGCAACTGCGTATCGTTCGAGGGCCATGCCGCCGGCGAGCATCGTGGCGATGACGGCACCGACGAGATACTGACCCAGCAGGAGCGCACCGGTCATCGCCAGCAATGCGATGATGTCGACTCCGATTTCTCCCCGCAGCAGATCGCGCGTGCTCGCAATGGCACTGATGACGATGACGGTGGCGGTGAGGAGCCACAACAGCACCCGGCCGAGTTCCGCTGCGCCGCAAACGGTCGCCGCACCAGCCGCAACCCAGCCGGCCACCACCACGGCCATCAGGACAAACTGCCCGGATGGCGCGGAGCGGCTGGCCGCGTTACGCTGAACGGGCCCGTCCCGTCCGATCAGTTGGGCGGTCCCCCGCCCGGACCATGGCGGCCATGCCAGTCATGGCGCCACTTCGGCCCGTGTTGCGGTCCAGGGCCTCGCCCTCGCGGCGGTCCCGGCGGCGGTCCGCGGTGCGGTCCTCCCGGCGGCCCGTGCCACTGCCGAAATCGATTCGGCCCGGGGTGATTGTAATATCGATTTTGCAAATACCGCTGTTGTTCCGGATTGGGATAACGGCGATAAGCATAGTTGCGCTGGTAGCGCGGCAGAGGCGCCGGCGGCGGCGGATGCCCCCGGTCCCAACGGTCCCAGTCGGGACGGCGCCGCCGCCACTGCGGACCCCAGTGCTCGCCCCAACGCGGCGGGCCGTTGCGATCCCAGGCACGGAAGAACGGTGGCGGGCGCCGATAGAAGCGGATCGGCACCCGAAGAATGA
Organism: Pseudomonadota bacterium; assembly: GCA_021822385.1. Taxonomy (GTDB): domain Bacteria; phylum Pseudomonadota; class Gammaproteobacteria; order Steroidobacterales; family Steroidobacteraceae; genus 13-2-20CM-66-19. Next base: position 12,913 of record JAKARC010000040.1, on the reverse strand, counting down.
ATGCGGGCACCAGATAGGGCTCGACCGGAGACCAGGGTCCGTTGTACCACGCGCTCGAGTACCATTGATCGTTCGCAAACAGCCAGTACGAGCCGTCGTAAAAGAAAAGGTTGGTGTCGAGCTGCGGTGCGTAGTACACCGGGTATCCCGGTATCGGTGCCAACTGCGGGTAACTTGGGATGTTGACGCCGATACGGATGCCGGGCAACGCGATACCGACACCGATGCGGATCTGAGCGAGCGCAGCGACGCTCGAACTCCCAAGCAGGCACAGCGCAAAAATGAATCCACGGATGTATCGTCTGAGGCGGCCAGATGGCATGAGACACTCCCCACGTCAGGTCATCGCTTCGATGTTGCATCATAACCGATGCCGAGCCTCCCGACGTATCCGCTGAACTACTTAATTTAATTTGCGCGGCCGTCGCGACGGCCCGTCATCCATTCCCAAGGTCACCCCGCGTGCGCAGGAGTCGCAGCGCTAATTATCCAACGTTTCAAAGGGTTGCAAGCGCTGTCACGGATGCTCACTGCAGCTTCCGCAGATCTTCCTCGCTCAGGCGTACGGCTGCCGCTGCGATGTTCTCTTCGAGGTGCGCGATCGATGCGGTTCCCGGGATCGGCAACATGACCTGCGCATGCTGCAGCAACCACGCCAGCGACACCTGGACCGCGCTGATCTGTCGCCGCGCGGCGACATGCGCGAGTATTTCAAGGGCGTGAGTCGCGGCGGCGTGCCGGCCGGATCCGAGCGGCGCCCATGGCAGAAACGCGATGCCTCGCGCCGCACAATACGTCAACACATCTTCGCTGGCACGATCGTCGAAGTTGTAACGATTCTGCACCGACACGATGGGTGAGACCTGCTCGCAGCGCTGCAGCTGCTTGAGCGTAACGTTGGAAACGCCAATGTGTCGGATCTTGCCGGCGACACGCAGCCGCACGAGCTCTCCGATCGACTCCTCGATCGGGATCGACGGATCCGGCGCATGCAACTGATAGACATCGATACGCTCGAGGCGCAGGCGCTGCAAGCTGCCCTCGCAGGCGGCACGCAGATGCTCCGGCCGGGCGTCTCGATTCCACACTCCCGCCCCCGGCCGCACCAACCCGCCCTTGGTCGCGATCACCAGATCGGCCGGATATGGATGCAGCGCACGCGCCAGGAGATTCTCGCTGATCTGCGGGCCATAGGCGTCCGCGGTGTCGATGAAATTCACGCCGAGTTCGATCGCGCGGCGCAGCAGACGCTCAGCCGCAGAGACATCGGGCGGCTCACCCCATACACCCGGTCCGGTGATACGCATGGCACCGAAGCCCAGGCGATTGACGGTGAGATCCCCGCCGATCGTTATCGGGCCGGCCGCCGCCGCGGTTATTGGTCCGTTCATGCAATATCTCCACTGCTCACGGTCGCCTCACACTCACAGCACGCTCACCGCGTGTGCAGCGCACGGCTCGCGCGCTACTGACCGCCGCGCGCGCTCAGGGAGCGACCTCTACGTCGCCGCTGCCGATGCGCGCATCGATACCGCTCGAGCCCAGCGTCTTGATGAGATCGGCACATTGCTGCGCCGCTGCCGTACTCTGCCCCGACCGTACCGCCCACCAAAGCACGACGAGGCTGAATGCCGCGATCAGCCACATGCCGGTGAAAAAGCCGAGCGTACCCGTTCCGCCCATCGCACCGCGCGGCCCGAGATAACTGATCACCCACAAGCCGGCGAAGTACGGCACAGTCCACCATGCCTCGCGCCACCCGAGCTCGCGCCATTTCCGGCGACGCACCGCAAAATACCACAGCAGGTACGCGACGATGTACACGAAGACCGCACCGAACATCCACTGCGCCACACCATAGCCGGTCCAATAGATCATCCAATTCGAGGCGATGAAGGCGATGGGTGCAAGCACATTAGCCGCGCTCAGTCGAAACGGCCGTTTCGCATCGGGAAGTGCAGTACGCAAGCGCATCAGCACGATCGGGCCGATGCTGTAGGAGAGCACCGTAATAAGAGAAACGGCAGAGACGAGTTTCTGCCAGGACGGGAACGGAAAAAACAACACCAAGCCGACGAAGTACGTCACGATCAGGCCGATCCACGGCACGCCTTGACGGCTGAGCAGGGTGACATGCTTCGGTGCGTTGCCCATTTCCCCTGCCGCCATGATGATGCGCGGACTGGCGGTCACATAGATGAAGGCCGTGCCGAGCGGTGAAATGATCGCATCGACGTACAGTATCACCGCCCACCAGACTGCCCCCACCGCCACCGCAATGGCTGCGAGCGGCCCGAACATGCCGGTGAAGTGCAGATGCGCCCAGCCCGCACTGATGTCGCGGGGATTGAGGGCGGTGATGAACGACACCTGCAGCCCGATGTAAATCAACATGCCGATCAGGACTGAGCTGATCAGTGCGATCGGGATGTATTTGCTGGGATTGCGCGTTTCACCCGCCAGCGCGATTGCCTGCTGGAACCCGAAGAAGCTGAACACGATGCCCGCGGTCGCCACCGCGGTGAATACGCCGCTCACCGGCGTGCTGTGCACGTGCGCGACCAGATTGTGCGGATGAAAGGAGTACGCGACCAGAATCAGAATAGTCGCGATCGGGATGACGAGCTTCCACCAGGTCGTCGCGCTATTGATCGCAATAACCCAGCGGACAGCAAGGAAATTCAGCGCTACCACGCCGGCGAGCAGAACTGCCGCCCATGCGGTGCCCATTCCGGTCATCAAGCCGGTGTCCGGGTGGATCAATCCCGGCAGGTAATTGTTGGCGTATGTCAGCACTGCGCTGACCTCGACCGGCGGCACCGACACGAAGGCGAGAAACAATATCCATGTCCAGATCTTGCCGACCAGATCACCGTGACTGACATGGGTCATGTGCACGAGCGCACCGGAGTTCGGGAACATGGTGGACAGTTCCGCGAACACGAAGGCAAGAAAGAGAATCGCCGCCCCACCGATCATCCACGAGTACACACTGCGCGGACCGGCCTGTACGGACGCATGCAACGCGCCGAACAGCCAGCCGGAACCGATGATGCTGCCGAGGCTCGCATACAGAAGACCAATGACTCCCGCGTCGCGCCTCAGTCTGGCTGGACCGGCCATGCACTCCCCTTTTAAGCGGCTGAATGGTGTGGCGTCACGTCACCTGGTCAGCATAAGAGATAAGCCAGGCAATGTCCAAACGCGCCCCTCGTCCGCGCGGACCACGGTCTTCGTCCACTACCTTCCGGCGTGCGCTGCGGCCGACCTGGCCGCCGCCGGAATCTTCTTGATACCGAGATTATAGGCCTCGAAACTCCACACGTCCGCACGCTGCACGATCTGTTTGTCGAGCGGCATGTAGATATGGCTCGTCGCGCGCGTGGTGCGCAACAGCACCGGGTTCGAGCAGCTTTGCGCATGTTGCATTGCCGCCGTGAACTTGAACTCATGCATGGGCACCACACGATCGTCGTCCCACGAGGTGGTGATGAACGTCGGTGGATAGCAGGTTCCGGGCCGGATGTTCTGCAATGGCGAGTAGGCATACAGCCACTTGAACGCCTGCGGATTGGTCGACACGCCGTACTCCGGCGCCCACAATGCGCCGCCGGAGAAGTACTGGTAGCGCAGCATGTCGAGCACGCCGTGGCCGATGTATGCCGCACCGAACAGCGACGGCCGCTCGGTGATCGACGCGCCCGTCAACAGGCCGCCGTTTGAATACCCCTGGATACCGAGACGCTTTGAGGACGTATAGCCCCTTTTGATCAGGTATTTGGCCGCCCAGGCGAAATCATTGAACACGTTCTGCTTGTTGCCGAGCATGCCGGCGTGGTGCCATTTCTCGCCGTACACGCCGCCGCCGCGAAGATTCGGCACCGCGTAGACACCACCAAGCTCGAGCCATACCGGCAACATCGGATCGAAGACTGGCGTGATGGTGATGTCGAATCCGCCATAACCATACAGGATGGTGGGGTTGCCCCCGTCGAGCTTAACGTTGCGCGCCGACACGATGAACATCGGGACCTTGACCCCGTCCTTGGAATGATAGAAGACCTGCCGCGTCTCGAATGGCGCCGCGTTGAAATCGAGTTTCGGCTTGAACACGACCTGGGTGGCAGCGCTGCGCACATCGTAACGATAGATGGCCTTCGGATACAGAAAGGAGGTAAAGCCATAATAGACTGCAGACGAATCCATCCGCGCGGACACGGCGGTGACGGTCCCCAGGGTCGGCAGCGGCAGCTGATGCAGAAGCTTGCCGCTCAGGGAATACAGGCGCAGCCGGCTCGTCGCAACCACCTGCGCATCCACGAGCAACCTGCCTCCGGCGAGCGCCGCACTCTGGATGATCTGTTTGCTTTGCGGCACGACGGTGCGCCAGTGCTGCGGCGACGGGCGATACAGGTCGGCGGCGACGATCCGACCACGCGATGCACGCAACGTGGTCAGCAGGAACAGCGTGTGCTTATGTACGCCGACGAAGGAATATTCCGCATCATTGCTGGTGTACAGGGGCCGCAGCGGAGCCGTCACCTGCGGGTGGTGCGGATTGCCGAGATCGGCGAAATACAGCTCGTTGCGCACCGCCGTACCATTGTTCAACGTGACGAACAGGTAGCGGCCATTCTCGCTGACCTCGCCTTCGACGACCCAGTGCGGCAGGTCCGGCCGGCTGTAGATCAGGCGGTCTGCGCTTTGCGGCGTGCCCAGTTCGTGATAGTACAATTGCTGATTGACGACCTCGTCATTGATGCGATTACCCTTGGGTGGCCGCGGGTATCGCGAGTAATAGAAACCGCGGTCGTCATTGGTCCACGCGATGTTGGAGAATTTCACCCAGCGCACCGCGTACGGCAGCGTCTTGCCGGTTGCCACGTCCATGACGTGGATGGTTTGCCAGTCGGATCCGCCGCGCGACAGCGCATAGGCCAGATATTTGCCGTCGGGCGAGGGTTGGAAGGCCGCGAGCGCGATCGAACCGTTCGGCGAAAGTGTATTCGGGTTGAGCAGCACGCGCGGCTTGGCCGAAGGAGAATCCTGCACGTACAGCACGGACTGGTTCTCGAGCCCGGAATTGCGCCGGAAGAAAATCCGCGATCCGGCCACCTGGACCGGGGTGGTTTGACGCGGATAGTTCCACAGCTGCCTCAGCCGCCGCGTAATCCAGCCCCGGATGGGAATTTTCGCAAGATAACTGCGTGTCAACGCATTTTCCGCCCGTACCCAGCGGTGCAACGCCACGCTGTGCATGTTTTCCATCCATCGGTACGGTGCGGGCACGCGTGTACCAAAATACACGGCGACGAGCTTGTCACGGCGTGCCGGTGGATAATGCAGTCGGGCGGGAGGACCGGAGGGGCGGCCCGCACACGCGGTCAACAGCAACGGGACCAGAAGTGCGCACGCAATGGACTTGCCCATGGAATGTTTGTCCAGGCCAAATTATGATTCGGTTGATAATAGCACAGGAGGAACGTACCCGCGGCCGGCGTGGTCACCCGGCCGTCGCCAGGGCCCCGGCCCGCGCACCCGTCTTGGCGTTTAGACACCGCCGGCAAACCAGCGGTTGATTGTCTCGACTACGCTGGCATCGAATTGCAGACCCAGCTTGGATCTGCGCCACAATACATCGTCGGCACAACGCGCCCATTCCTCTCGGCGCAGATACGCAAGTTCAGCCGCAAACAGCCCCGGCGCGAGTTCATCGCCGAGGTCGGCGACGCTGCGCGCAGCACCGATAATGCGCTCGATCCGCGTGCCATAGGCTCGGCACATCCGTCGAATCGTACTGGGCGGCAGGAAGTCATAGCGCACGCGTTGCCGGGCCGTGAACGCTTCGATATCCCGGTTCGGAAAATCGCCGCCCGGAAGAACTGCGCCGCGAGTCCACGGGCGGGTCTCGATATGCATCCGCGGCAGTAATTTCGCCAGCGCATGCTCCGCAAGGCGGCGGTATGTAGTCAACTTCCCGCCAAATACGGAGAGTATGGGTGCAGCGTCCGGCGGCGCGTCGATGTCGAAAACATAATCACGCGTGACCGTGGATGCGTCTACGCTGCCGTCGTCATACAACGGTCTTACACCTGCGTACGCCCAAACAACTTTCTTGGGTTCAATCGGCTCTCGCAGATATTCGCCCACCCCGCGGCAGAGATAGTCGACCTCCGTGTCGCTGACGCTGGCCTGGGCCGCATCGGCGGCGTACGGGATCTCCGTGGTACCGAGCAGCGTGTATGAGTCGCCGTACGGTACAGCGAAGATGACCCGACCATCTTGGGCTTGCAGAGTGTAGGCGTGCCTGCCGGTATACAGACGCGGGAGGACGAGGTGACTGCCTTTGACGAGGCGCAAGGCTCGATGCCGTGGCACACCGGCGCTCGCGAGCACACTCGTGACCCAGGGACCGGCGGCGTTGATCAGCCCGCGCGCCTGTACGGTGCGCCGCTCGCCTCCAGACGACTCCACATCGATGTTCCAGTTACGCGCCGCGCGGCGTGCGCCGGTCAGACGCCAGCCGACGGCAATGGCTGCGCCATGCTCGTGCGCGTCGATGGCATTCAGCACGACCAGTCGGGCGTCATCGACCGCACAGTCGGAATATTCGAACGCGGTGCGTATCGAATCACGAAGTGGGGCGAACGCTGCGGCACGTCCGCGCCGCAGCGTACGTGTCGGCGGCAGGTGCTCGCGTCCGCCGATATGATCGTAGAGGAACAGTCCCGTGCGCAGCACCCAAGCCGGCCGCATACCCGGACGCACGGGCAGGACGAAGCGAAGCGGATGAACGATGTGTGGCGCTGCCGTCCATAGCACTTCTCGTTCCTTCAGGCTCTCGCGTACCAGACGGAATTCACTGTGCTCGAGATAGCGCAGGCCGCCGTGAATCAGCTTGGATGAGGCGGAAGACGTCGCTGCGGCGAGATCCCGACCCTCCAACACCAGGACTCCCAAACCCCGGCCGGCGGCGTCGCGAGCAATGCCGATACCGTTGACACCGCCACCTACGATCACCAGATCGTATGGCACCGGTGCGAACGTTGCGGCCGGCACACTCATGGAGACACGTGCGCCGGCGGCGCAGGACATTGACGCGAGTGCCGCGGTGCTTCGGTGGCGGCCCGCTGACCCGCAGCGACGGCCTGCGCGAGTGTCGTCCAGAGTTGGCCCGTGCGGGCACAATGCTCGCCGTAGGCGAACAGTGCTTTCCGGTTCGCGCGACTGAAGTCGAGTGAGCCGTCGTAGGCGAAGGTCATGGGCAGGAAGGTAAAGCGCAACCGCATATGGTAGCGGTGGGCGAACTCCGCAGAGAGGGCGAGATTCTGGCGGGCCGCCTGCATGACCGCCGCGGAGTAACTGCGTGACAGGACGGCGAGCGGTGTCTGTGCAACCGTCTTGGCAAAGGCGTCGAGCTGGCCGTTGATGACGACGTAGACACGCGCCCTGCGCAGAGCGGGCAGGCGCAGCGGCGTGACCTGCGCGATTTCCGGCGTGATGAAGAACGGCACCGTTGTACTGCCGTCCACCTGCATCTCGTCGTAGGATCTTCCGTCGCGTTCGACATGAATCAGCACGGGCGGGAAAATGCCGGCAATACTTGCGGATGCCACCAGCACGCGAATGAACAGCCTACGCGCCGCGGGGCCACCGTGCGCGGCGATCATGCCCATGTTCCAGATCACCGGCTCTTCCTTATCCAGGTCCGTGGTACCCACCAGCAGGACGCGGCCCTTTGCGGCAGCAGCCGCCACCGCTCTGATCATGCGCGGTGTCACGAAATGACTGACCAGCGCCCGCAGCGGAGCGCCACGATAGAAGCCTGGCCGGACCAGGAAAGTCAGCCAGGGACGCAGGCGCAACAGATGATCCGCGCGGGTACCGTCGAAAGCCCGCCTGAGCTCGGGATCCCATGTGCGCCCGAGGAAGGCAAAGGGCGCGATCAGGGCTCCGGCACTGACCCCGGTGACCACTTGAAACACGGGAAGCCGCCCGGCTTGCGCCAGGCCGTAAAGGGCTCCGGCACCGAACGATCCAACTGCGCCGCCGCCGGATAGCGCCAGAATCCGGACGGCTCTGCCGCCGGCCGCGGCGCGGACAGCCTGCACTACGGCGTTCAGATGCTTCTGCAGATAGGCTTGGTTGTCGCTGAGAAAGCACACCGACGGCCGGAATCCCGGAGGCGCAACGCGAGCGGCCAGCGTCGCGGGGGCGGGCAAACGCGGCGGCAGCGCGCAGCTGGCGAGCAGCCCTGCAAGCAGCACCGATGCGAGCATTCGACAGCCGCGCCCGAGCACCCGGCTCGATGCGCGCCGTGCCGCAATGCACGCGGGAATTTTCGACGGATCCGGCACTCGTGTTACATCTTGCGCGCGTGCGCGTCAAAAGCATAGCACCCCAGCGTTGGGGCGGGTCCGATGCATTTTCGGGCACATGCACCGAGCTTGGCGCGGACATGATCGCGCCGGGAACCGAACGCGCATTTTGTTAAGATTGCGGGAGCGGAACGCTGCGGCAGTTCGTGGTAAAAAACCTGGCGCAATGAGCTTCAAATCCCCCTCCCGCTTCCTGATCAGCACTCTGATCACGATGATCGTCATGGTCGGTCTGGCCGTGCGCGGCTGGCTGTGGGGAATTCCCCAATGGGACACCGCGTTCGACGGAGCACTCGTACCCTGGATCGGCGCCTATGGAGGCTGGTTGCTGTCGATGGGTATCGTGACGGTGGGCGTGATACTGATCGGAAGTTGTCTCGTCGCGAGCTGGATCGGCAGCACGTATCACTACCTGGTGCTGGCGGCTGGGGCAGTTGCGATCCTGACGTTTCTCATTCTCGGGCTGCCCGAGTGGATGCTGGTACAGATCAAAGACGAAGCGCGACTCGTGATCGTCATCCTGTGCGTGCTGTTCGTCCTCGCCATATTTTATTCGGCCCTGAAGGCCCGGTTGACCCGACGATTCCGCAGCTAATCCGTCCTGATTCCTATTGCCTCAGGACTTCGGCACGAAGCCCGGCAGCATCCGCCGCAGCGTGTCGTCTTTCAGAACCCAATGATGCCGCAGCGCGGCGGCAATGTGCAGAATGAGGACGGCGCCCAGTGCGAAGGCCAGAATCGAGTGGGTGAAGAATAGTGCATGTCCCAGCGCCACATTCTTGGCGATGGGATTCGGGACCTGGAACAGATTGAACCAGCGGATCGGGAAGCCCAATGCCGCCGAGCCGAGCCAACCGGTCACAGGCATCGCAATCAGCAGGAAGTACAGCGCCCCGTGGGTGAAACGGGCCAAAAACCGCTCATAGGGCTTCAGTGTGGTCGGCAGGTCGGGAACGGGATTGAACCATCGCCAGATCAGCCGGATGACCACAACCACGAGGATCGCCAGACCCAGCGACTTGTGCGCGCCGATAAGCGCAAACAGCTCAGGTCCCGGGCGTAATTGCTTGAATATCAGAGCAAGCGCGATCTGCGCGAAGACCATGAGGGCAATCAACCAATGCAGCAGCTGCGACACGGTGCCCCACCGGGCACGATCATTGCGAATAGGCATGGTCACGCTCGCTCCACATCAGTATCGATCTACCGGAACCCCTGCGTCTCATTACTGGTCATGTCGAGACGGCATTGCGGCAAATGCTGATTGACGCAATGGACGGAGTCTAGCAGCTCCGCACCACGCCATGCACGCCGGTGGCCTGTCCCTGCGGATACCGGCCGCGAAGATGCAATACCCACGAGCGCGCAGCCATGTATCGCTCATAGGGCGCATCGATTGCATTGAATCGATGACGCGCGCAGCCCGGGCATGCCGCTCTCGCAATGCGCAGCAATACCAAAGCGGGCCCGGCGATCGGCACATCGAGCCGGAGCCGGGCCGGCCGGTCTCAGCCTTGCTTCACACCCTCGACTTCAACCTTGATGCGGACAACATTCGACAGCCCTTCGGGCAGATAGGCGTCCATGCCGAACTCGGAGCGGTGGATGGTCGTTGTCGCCACGAATCCAGACAGGTATCCCCCCCAGGGCTTCGGCAGATAGCCAACCTCGCCGGCACCGATCTCACGCACCTTGAACACGACGGGCCGGGTCACACCGCGCAAGCTCAACTCGCCGTAGAGTCGACCCGTGTCTTTGCCCGTCGGCACGAATTTTCTGCCGATGAAGGTGATCTTGGGATACTTCTTGACGTAGAAAAACGCCGCTCCACGAAGATCCTGATTGCGCAGCGCGAAATTGGTATTGATACTGGCCGCGGGGATGCTGATGTCCACTCTGTCCCGCCGCGGATCCTGCTCGTCGAACGTGTAAGTTCCGGAGACTGCGTCGAAGCGTCCGGTGAACGGTGCTATCCCGACGTGCCCGATTGTAAAGAAGACATTGGTGTGCTGGGGATCGATCCGGTAGGTACCATCGGGATTGCCGTGCAGCGGAACGTAGGGAGCCGGAGCCGCCATGGTCACTCCAATGATACCAAGGAAAAAGGCGGTTCCTAAGACAACACGTCGTATTGAACGCGATAACATATCGTTGGCTCCTCTGTCAGGGAAATGAAGGCACTATGTAACCGTATCTTAGCGAAACTTGACTCTCTGCGTGAAAAAATGCTGGCCGCACCCGCTCAAATGGCGGTTTTTCGTGCCGCAAGCTCAGGCGCGATGCCTTGCATTGCGCATATCGATGTCAGGTGACATTTGCGCCACGAACGACTTCTTGGCAGCCGGTCGTGCAATCAAGGCACGGAGCCAAATTCCACGCGGCGTCACGCCCGTCCGCTCGGTTCTCCCGGTGCGCGCGACTGGCAAGTGCATTGCGGTGCAGATGACTCGCGGTACAAGCATTGCTCATACGGGAGGTTGGAAAGTGCTATGGGACTCATTTCAAGAAATGTCGACAGATGTGTCTGCCTTACTGCAACATCGGGTAAGTGAACCGCTCCGGGTATTCCGGAGAGCTCCGGGTTCGGGTCAGGCCGCGATGGTCAGACCGGATTGCTGACGATAGTTCTGCGCTTCGAACTCTTCTGGTGGCGCATGACCGATGGGCTTGAGGAGTGGGCGATTGTTGAACCGACCCATTCGAACGTGGCGTATTCCACCGCATCCATAAGGCGCCCGTGCTGTTCAACTACCATCTTCCCCTGCCGAGTGTGGAGGCAGGAATCGCAACTGCCAAGTCACCGGTTCCGTCACCTCAGAAGGCCAGCTGGCGCGTCTCGCCGCCGCACGCCATGCCTGGCGCGCAAAAACACCGACCCCTCATAACTCGTGGCTTCAATCAGGACAATGGCCGACAGACTTGCAATTTACGGGGTTCCGACTTGCAGCAGTCGACCCCCAACTTTTGCGCATACAGTTAGATTTCCTCTTCCTATAGGGCGTCTTAAATTATAACATAATGATTTTATGAGTATTTTCTGATGTTACCCAATTAGGGCCCTATGATTTTTTTCGAGTCTAGGACCCTATATGAGCCTATATGAGTTTGGGCACCCTCAGATTGTGCAGATATCTGGTTTGTATTTAACGCAAATGTAGCTACAATGTGGCATCATGAAAGATGCGGTGGTTCGAGCCCGTATTGATGCCAACCTCAAAGCGCGCGCTTCCGAGGTTCTGGCGTCCTGTGGCCTCGAGGTCTCAGACGCTCTGCGCCTCTTCTTAAAGCAGGTCGTCGCGCAAAACGGGATCCCCTTCCCCATCCAAGGCGCCGCCGAAGATCTGTCAGGCGTCGAACTCGCCCAGCTCAAACGGAAGTCACAGGAGCGTGATCGGCGGATCGCTGCCTCCGAGGACGTGAGCGGCGGGGAGATGTTCCTGATCCGCCCAGAGCAGGCGAGAGCCGCGCGTATCAGGTGGCCTAACGCGAGTCTCGTATGAGCGGCAGGGAGCTTCGGGAAGTAGCTCTAACGTCCGCTGAAATCACCCAGATTCTCACAGTCTGTGGCACCCAAGCGCTCCTCATTGGCGGCCAGTCGCTCGCTTTCTGGGCACTGCACTACCAAGTGTGCCCCGTCGGGGTACTCTCAGAGTCAGTCACCATGGACGTTGATTTCGTGGGCACCGTGAAAGTTGCAGCTCTTCTCAAAAAGCGACTCGGGGGCCAATGGGAGCTTCACACTGCATCCCTCGATGACATGAGTGGACAAACCGCCAAGGTCTATGAGGTGCTGCCGGACAATGGTCTGAAACAGGTTGATTTCTTGTCCGGGATCGTAGGCCTCGACACCAGAGCCGCAAACAATCGTGCGGTTGAAGTAGAAGCGGATTCAGGACTCTGGGTTCGTGTGCTCCACCCGCTTGATGTACTCGAGAGCCGACTGCAGAACTTGCGTCAGTTGCCGAGCAAGCGGAACGAAGTTGGAGTCGCACAGGCGCGCCTCGCCGTCGAGGTGGTTCGCGCATTTCTCGAAGACAGGCTCGCCGCCGGGGACACCAGGCGCGTCTTCCAGGCCATCAAGCGAGTCAAGAGACTCGCGCTTAGTCCAGGTCTTGCGCACACGGCATTCGATTACGACATCGACGTGCTCGCCGCCGTGCCGATCACACGAATTGCAAAGGCGGAATTCCAGGAGCAATTCTGGCCTGATGTGCTATCGAGACTCAAAGTCAAACACGAACGGTACGCAGTGAAGAACCAATCAGGGAAAGCGAGCCAAAATTGAGGCGGTAGCTATCGCTCCCGCCAGAATATGTTGAATAAAATGTCCTTCTCAGCGCGATTTCGCCCCAAAAGCCCGTCTCGCGTGAAGTCTCACCTTATGGGGTGAAAGTCTCAACTTATGGGGCTACCCACAAAACAGCTTGCGCATCAACCCAAAGACAACTACATACATTTCGAGTCGCCGCAGTTCAGACAGGTCATGCAACCATCCATCATTACCACTGCAGCGGTACTGCATTTTGCGCATAACT
>JAKARC010000039.1 GCA_021822385.1 Pseudomonadota bacterium | reverse complement strand
CCGAAGAACGCCTTGATGCGCAGGTGCTGCTTGATCCATTTGAAGAACAGCTCCACCTGCCAGCGCATCTTGTAGAGCTGACAGACCGTGAGCGGATCGAGATCCAGATGGTTGGTGATGAACACCAGCTTCTTGCCGGTCTCGGGATCCTTGAAGCGCACGCGGCGCAGCGGTTTCGGGTATCCCTGCTTGGAATAGAAGACGGTCAAGGCGATCGTGTGGTCGCAGATCACTCCGGTACTCCGGTCGGTCTTGCGCCAGGAGAGTCGCTTGAAGCGCATACCTCGTTTGGCACGGGTCACGAAGAACGCGCCGGCCTGATCGAATCTCGCGAGGCGTTCGAAATCCACATAGCCGCGATCGACGATGTAAAAGGCGCCGGCCTCGGGAATAAGCTGATCGAGGATGTTGACGTCGTGGAGCTTGCCGTCGCTGATATGCAGGAAAGTCGGGATATTCCCGCGCAGGTCGAGCAGGGTGTGCAGCTTCACCGCCGCCTTGGTCGAGCGGAACGGTGCCCACGGAAACAGCGACAAGCACAGATCGATGGTCGTCGAGTCGAGCGCGTAGACCGTATTGGACAGCTCGACTCCGAGCGGCTCGTTCGCATAGAGCTTGCGCGCCATCACGATGAGCCGTTGTGCAAACTCCGCGTAAATACGCCAATCGCGCACGGCATTGGCGTTGGCCAGCGTGTTGCGCGCAACCTGCGAGCGAAGTCCCATGTGATAGAGCTTGTCGGGCTGAGCGCGAAGACACGCCTCTATGTCGCGCAGACTCTCCCGAAAGGTCAGCTGCGCAAAGATCATGACCAGCAACTGCTCGAGGCAGGTGAAGCTCTTGACCTTGTGATCCCCATTGTAACGGGCCACGCAGCGCCGAAATGTTGTCAGCGGAAGGTGCGCGGTCAATTGTGCGAAGACCAGCTTCCCGGTGTTCAAGGCGACCTCGACGCGGATGAGAAATCCGCGCCACTTTGCCGCATTCGCCACTCAAATCGAGACCAGATAAAATGACGAAAACTTCGTTCATGCTCAATGCCTTACGCGGCCATCAGCGTGCAACGTTGGGACAGTAGTGAATCGAATCAATGCCCTATGCATGTGATGGCGGTCGGATGTAAGATTTCTCGACATCTCCCGCAGAGGCGGTTTGCGGTGTCGACTCGGGAACCGAGAACACAGGCCGCGGCACTCCCGCCCCGAGATGCGGTATAAGTTTCGTAGCTATGTGCCGCCCGCAGGGCTGATACGCATCGCCGGTGCGCGAATTCCCCGCAAGAGCCAACAGCCCACCTCAATTCTCAGCGGGTGTTCGCGAGTCCGATCATCGTGCTTGCATTGAGTCGGGTAGGAGAGTCGTAAATGAGTGTGTGTTCACGATGGTCCGTTCGAGTCGGTTTCCTGGGTATGCTCGCGATGCTTGGGGTGGTTTGTGCAACTCTGTCCGGTTGCGCGAGCACGCAGACGTTCATGGAACCGAACGGCACCATTGCCTATCACGCTAAGTGCACTCTCTGGTTTCAATGTAAGGATGAAGCGAAGGAGATCTGCCCGCATGGCTATGAGCTCGTGAACGGACCGCATCGGCGCCGGCCGACGCTGCCGAACGGCACACCGGTGAGCGGACCTATCCATATGGACTTTGCATGCGACTCCGACACGCAGTGATCGCTGCCTGCTCGATGTCCTGAAGGTTCGCGGCCACCCTTCGCGGTGGTTCCGCCGTTGCAGTCGAGAGCGGCGCTTACATGTGATTAGGGCTTCCTCACAAATTTCGCCGAGCGCCCACGTCCGCCAGGGCGGCGGGGTCTATCGGATCGCCGGCGAAAGGCAGCAACTTCGACTGCTTCGCTAACGCGAACAGAAAGCGATTGGCAAATCCGTTCGCCGTGTCGGTGGCCGTCAGCTCTGCGCGCAAATCTGTTATCGTGATGTACCCGATCACACCAACGTGCGCGTCGGTCGCCATGCTGCGATCGGTTTTCGTGAGCATGCGTAGCTCGCCTGGATTCTTGCGGCGCATCTTCATGCGCTCACCTGGAATCCGCCACAGGGGCTCGGGTGCGTCCAGGTCGAACTCGGGCCAGCGGGCCAGCGGGCATTGCGCAGTTCGCCGGGGCGCGTGAATACCAGCGGCAGGATGCGCAGGCAGTAGCAGGTGCTCGGGTCGCCGCTGTATGAGCTGTATGAGCTGTATGAGTAGATCGCGCGCATCAGCTCGGCGATCTCCGCGGGCTTGGTCAGCGTCGCGTACTTCTCGCTCTGCGCAGGTGCCAGCACGTCGCGCTCGGCGAGCCCGAGCGCCACGGTATGACGCATGACCCGGCTAATCTGCGCCAGCGCGCGGCGGGCGATCTCGTGATGCCCTCCGGCCTCGATGGCGAGCGCCACGGGCCGGATATCCGCCGGGGTCAGTGCACGTGCCGGAACGTCCCCGCGCTTCGGGACCACTGCAGCGACAGGTACGGGCTTTTTGGGCATCTCGCGCCTCCTGTAGGCGCTTCCTGATAGAACCACCGCGCCCGGGCAGTCAGGATTCGCGCCTTTTCGGGAGCTACCCTAGGCGCGGTGCGTTCGGCTTCAGTTCAGGCCGTCGTCTCGCGCATCGGCGCGATCTTCGGGCGGCGCTTCTTTTCGGCGTGCCAAAGGTCGTATGCGGTCTGCATGTTGAGCCACGATTCCGCCGAGCCGCCGAGCGCGGCGGCAAGCCGGATTGCAAGCTCCGCGCTCACAGCAGCGCGTCCATTGACCACGCGGGAGAGCGCTACGCGCGACACGCGCAGCCGCTTGGCGAACTCGGTCACGGTGATGCCGCCGTCCCTGCGCAACACGGTATCCGCAAGGACCGCGCCGGGATGCGGGGGGTTGTACATGCGAGTCATCGGTGTCTCCGTCAGTGATGGTCGTGATAATCGACCGGCACCGCATCCTTGCCCTCGAACTTGAACGTGAGCCGCCAATTGCCGCTTACCGAAACCGCGTAGTGCCCGGCAAGGTCTCCGTGCAGGCCGTGGAAGCGCCAGCCGGGCATGTTCATGTCGTCCGGGCAGGTCGCTCCATCCAGGCGACCAAGCTGCACCGTCAGCCGCTTGGCGTGCTCGGGCCGGATGCCGGCTTTTGAGCCGGTCTCGAAGAATCGCTCAAGGCCGTCATGCCGGAAGCTCTTGATCATAGCCTAGCGTATCGCGTAACGCTACGCGACGCAATGGTACGCACTTAGATGATTCAGGCAGTGCCGCCGGAGCGACGGAACGGCACCACGTTTGCGCTGGTGCGCAGTGCGTCCAGATAGTCGGACCAGCTCTGCATCATCTGCCGCCGCTCCGGCAGGCGGGTCGAGCGGTTGTAGATCGCGCGCACGCTTGAGTCGCGGTGCGCCAATTGCAGCTCGATCAGGTCCGGCGCATGGCCTTGCTCGTTCAGCGCCGTGCTTGCCATCGCGCGGAATCCGTGACTGACAATCTTGTCCGGCCCGTACCCCATGCGGCGCAGGGCTTGGTTCAGGGTGTTTTCGCTGATCGGCTTGCCCGGCACCAGCCCCGGAAACACCAGGCCATGCGGGTCGCGCCCGGTGATTGTGCGCAACTCGGTGAGCAGTGCCGCCGCTTGGGTCGAGAGCGGCACCAGATGCTCGCCGGGATTCTTGCGTCGCATCTTCATGCGTTCGCCGGGTATGCGCCACAGCGGCTCCGGTACATCGAGGTCGAACTCGGGCCAGCGGGCATTGCGGAGCTCGCCCGGACGTGTGAACACCAGCGGTAGAATGCGCAGGCAGTAGCAGGTACTCGGGTCGCCGGTGTAGGAATGAATTGCCCGCATCAGCTCGCCGATCTCCGCCGGTTTGGTGAGCGCCGCGTACTTCTCGCTCTGCACCGGGGCCAGCACGTCGCCCAGGTCGGCGGCCACGTCGCGCTCGGCGTGCCCGAGCGCCACGGCATGGCGCAGCACGCGGCCAATCTGTGCCAGCACACGGCGGGCGAATTCGCGGTGCCCTTCGGCCTCGATGGCGAGCACGACGGGCCGGATATCGGCAGGGGCGATCGCGCGGGCCGGAATGTCCCCGAGCTTCGGGGTCCACAGCGCCATCAGATGCCGCTCTCGCTTCTCGGTTGAGGGCGCCCATGCTTGCTTCGCCGCCCAAGCTGCGGCCAATACCCCCATCGTCTCGCCGGCGGTACCCCCACGAGCCGCTCGATACCCCCGCGCCGGGTCTTTGCCGTCGTGCAGGGCCGCGCGGGCCTCGGCAGCCTTCTCGCGGACAGCGTCCAGGGTGATATCCGGCCATGGGCCGAGGGACAGCAGCTTCTCTTTCCCGCCGTAGCGGTACTTCAGCCGCCACAGCTTGCCGCCCGCCGGGGTGACGTACAGGTACAGGCCGGCGCCATCTGCGGCCTTATAGGGCTTTCCCTGCGGTTTCAGGGCCTTAATGGCCCGCTCGGTGAGCTTCTCGGTAGTCTGCACGGGTCCGTACCCCCAAGTGCTCTGGCGGATGCCCTAACTACCCTCAGATATACCCCCACTAGGCACGCTCTCGCAAGGTCTAACAAGGCCATGTTTTCTACGATTGCTCGCTAAGTGCTTGATTATTTTAGTACTCTGCACAAAGCGGGAGACTTATGGAGGGTATATTGGTGCCGGGAATAGGATTCGAACCTACGACCCGCGCATTACGAATGCGCTGCTCTACCAGCTGAGCTATCCCGGCGCCGGGGCGAGGATTCTATAGTCGACCGACGACCTCGTCACCCCCGCTTGATGCATTTTGCGCTTGCCGTCTCGGTCCGATGACCGCTGGAATGAGCAGGTCACAGAACCTGTTCCCGCTGGCCACAGACCGTCCCGAAGCGCGCTCGCCGCTTGCAGGCATTGCCGTATCCGCCGACTCTCGGCGCTCAACCCGGCAGTGCTCGTTCAGCGGCCCGGTATCGATGGATTCGAGCCGTTTCCGCCGCCCGGTGTCCCATTTAATCCGCGCAGGCTCGGCCAGTCCCCGAAGGCGAGGATGTACAGGAAGATCAAATTGACCAGCGGGATCAGCATGAGCAGACTCAGCCACGGCGACATCCCGGCACGCATGCAGATCTTCCAGAACGGAATGACGGCAATGACGGCGGCCATCCAGCCGAAGCCCCAGACCCCGGGAAATGCCCAGGCACCGTGCCATCCCCAGTAACCATAGTGATACATGAACACGGACGATGTCTCCGGTTTGCGTGGTCCGGGCCGCGGTTCAGCCTGATTTTTTCCGCACGCGGATGACGAGGTCGATGCCTTCCACTTCAGTGCCCGCAGGTGGCGGGGGAATGCGGCTGAACGCGACGTCCGGTACAGGTACGTCGATCAGCATACCCGTGGCGAGGTCGTGAAAATGATAATGCGCCTCGACGTTGGAATCGAACCATGCGCGTGTACCGTCAACGGACAGCTGGCGGATCAAGCCATGGGAGGCGAACAGGTTCAGCGTGTTGTAGACCGTGGCCTTAGAGATCCGCGCACCCTCTGCGCGCAGGTTGTCGAGGATCTGCTCGGCGGACATGTGCTGCGGACCTGCGAGCAGTAACGCAGCAATGCGGGTACGTTGAGCAGTTGGGCGAATGCCGCATTCCACCATCCGTTGCTGGCAGCGGGCCGCGAAGTCGTACGAGGATGACGCAACAGCGCCCATGGCAGTAATTATAATCGCAGCACAACGCCCGTGGCGGAAAATTCAGGCGACTGCGGCTTTCAGCACCCGTTGCGGCTGGGAAACACCGTAACCCTGGGCGAAATCGACCCCGAGGCTGGTTAGCATCTGGATGATTTCCGCGTTCTCAGCGAATTCGGCGATAGTCTGTTTGCCGGTGAGATGCCCCATCTCATTGATCGAGCGGACCATCTGCCGATCGATGGGGTCGTGCAGGATGCCGCGCACGAAGCTGCCGTCGATCTTGAGGAAGTCCACCGGAAAGTTCTTCAAATAATGGAATGAGGACATTCCGGTGCCGAAATCATCCAGGGCAAACTTGCAGCCGAGCTCCTTCAGCGCCTGGATGAAGCGTTTGGCCTGCGAGAAGCTCGCGACGGCCGCAGTTTCGGTGATCTCGAAGCAGATCTTCGCTCCATCGAGTCCGCTGCGGTGAAACTGGTCGATCACGAATGGCAGGAATTTGTCATCGCCGAGGCTCTGACCGGAAAGGTTGATCGAGCACAGCGCCAATTTTTCCCGTTCATCGGCCTCCGACACCAGCCACCGGAAGGCGTTCTCGATCACCCAGCGGTCGATTGCCGGGGTGATGCCATAGCGCTCGGCCGCGGCGATGAAGTCGTTTGGCGTGACGATCCGGCCTGCCTCGTCTCGCAGGCGCAGCAGCAGCTCGTAATGCGCGCGCGGATCACTGCGCTGCAGCGGCATGATCGCCATGCGGTGCAGCTCGAAGCGGCCCTCCTCGAGGGCCGTGTTGATGCGGGCCGCCCACTGCATTTCGCGCCGGCGCCGCATCAGCTCCATGTCGTTCTCGGCGAAGGTGTGCACCCTGTTGCGACCGGCCTCCTTGGCCGCCGTGCAGGCGCTGTCGGCGGCGGAAAGTATCGAGGCAACGTCTTCGTTGTCGGCGGTGATCGGCACGACACCTAGGCTTGCGCTGAGGCGGAATGTGCGATCCTCCCAGGTGAAGCGAAAGTTGCGCACGCTCTCGCGCAGCATCTCGGCGGTGCGCATCGCCTCGTCGGTCGTGCAGCTCTCGAGCAGAATGCCGAATTCATCGCCGCCGAGACGCGAGAGGGTGTCGCGCCAGCGAATCTTAGACTTCAGCAGCGCGCCGACCTGCCCGAGCAGGGTGTCGCCGGCGCCATGTCCGCACGAATCATTGATGATCTTGAACTGATCGATGTCGAGGTAGCACAGCGCGTAGGAGGATTCGCGCGCTTTCGCGCTCTTTAGCGCCCGCTCCAGCCGGTTCTCGAACTCGCGGCGGTTGACCAGGCCTGTGAGCAGGTCATGGCTCGCGTGATAGGAGAGCCGGCGATTCAACTCACGCGCCTCGCTCACATCGTGGAATACCAGAACTCCGCCGGTGACATCGCCGGCACCATCGCGGATGGGTGCGGCCGTGCTCTCGACATACAGCTCGTTGCCGTCGCGGCGGATCAGCAGCATCGGCCGCACGGACTTCACCGGCCGAATGCGCCGCATCGCCATCGTCAGCGGATTTTCGATCGGTTCACAGGTTTCCTCGTGGAATGCGCGGAAGACTTCCTCGACCGGCCGCCCCATGGCGCTCTCGAGTCGCCAGCCGGTGAGCGATTCGGCCACTGGGTTGATGTAATCGACGACCGAGTTCGCATCGGAGGTAATGACCCCATCGCCGATGGATTGCAGCGTGATCTGCGCGCTTTCCTTCTCGCGAAACAGCGCTTCCTCATACAACTTACGTTCGGTGATGTCGAATTCGACGCCGACCAGACGCAGCAGCCGGCCATGCTCGTCGATACGTGCGCTGGCGCGACTGACCATCCAGCGCCACTCACCGCTGCGATGACGCATGCGATGAGTGCTCTCGAACATCGCGGTCTTGCCGTCGATGTGGTCGCGTAACGCGGCTTGCACTCGCGGCAGGTCATCCGGGTGCACCAGACTGCTCCAGTCGGGCGAGCCGCGCAGGTCCTCGTCGCCGTAGCCCAGCATCGACTTCCAGCGCGGCGAGAAGAAGACCTCGTTGTTCTCCACGTCGAAGTCCCACATGCCGTCGTTGGCGCAGGCCTGGGCGAGGCGCGCGCGTTCCTCGAGTTTTGCGAGGCGTGCGTCCATGCGCAGCCGCTCCAGACCCGTGGCGAGGCTGGTGCCGATCAGCTTCATCAGCAGCTGCTCACCCACGTCCCAGACGCGCGGCAGCGTATTGGCGAGTCCGAGCAGACCGGCCGGCTTGCCCTGCACCCGCATCGCCACCAGCAGCACGGAGCCGATGTGAAGCGCTGCGAACCGCTGTGCGTCTGTGCTCTGTTCGCGTGCGGGGTGCGTGGTATCGGCCAGGTGCGAGAGCCGGAGATGGTCGAGCCGGCTGTGCAGCCATGGCAGTGCATCGAGGGGCACTTCCTGCAGGCCCTCCGGGCGGCACTGGGCGAGCGCGATCCGTTCGAACTGGACGTCCTGGATGACCGGATGATCGGGTCGAACCTTGGCGAGGAAGGCGCAGTCCACGGCAGAGATTTCCCGCAGCAAGGCGAGATTGCGTTGCACGCATTGCGCCAGGTTGTCCTTGCGCACATTCTGAAATTCAACGGCAATCTGCGTGCAGGTACCGTCAATACCCAACTGGGACGCCCGGTCCTTCCAGGTCGCGGAGGCCAGAATGTCGGTGGAGGTGAAATCCGCGGACCTGTCCGGCGGTTGGCTCGACATCACCCGGTTACCTCTCAGCCCATCGTTCGCAGCCTGAGCTGTGGTGGAGACTCAGGCCTCTGCAGTCGCGCCCGCCCCTGCCGGGTTCCAGGGTCCTGCCCTTTAAAATAACGAGTTATGCAGGATTCTCGCACACTTCGTGACGAATACAAGCTAACGTACTGTTCGGTCGAAAAAGGCGTCGACTTGACAGAATCTGTCATCCGGTCGCCAGGAATGGGATGCAGCGCACGTTTTGGTCGGTGGCCGCGTCACTCGAGCGCCCGTCGGGCGGTTTCGAACGTCTGGCGTAATGTATCGGCCATCTCCTGCTGTAGCGCTGCGAGGGCCTGCGGTTCGAGCGAGCGCGGCACATGTCGCGGTGGCCCGATCGCAATGACCACCCGGGCAAAGGGCTTGGGAATGACGAACCCGTCCCACTTGATGCGCCAGGCCCGGGAGGCAGCGAAGGCCATGGGCACGATCGGCCGTCCGGACAGCTGGGCCAGCAGGATCGCGCCCGGCTTGAACTGGTTGCGCGGCCCGCGCGGTCCATCCGGGGTGATCGCCGGGCAGATGCCGTCATGGACCAGCGCCTGGTAATAATCGCGCAATGCCCGCGCGCCGGTGTGGGTCGAGGAGCCCCGAATCGCATGCGCACCGAGGCGCCGAACGAGCATGGCGCCGATTTCCCCGTCCACGGACGGACTGATCAGCCAGCCGACCTTCATGCCGCGCGCGCGTTGCTCGAGCAGATACTTGGCGCAATAGAGCTGATGCTGATGCCAGTAGCACGGCAGCACCGACGGCGCGGCAGCGAGAGCGGCGCGCAGGTGCTCTTCCCCCTCAATTTTGATCACCGGCGCAAGCCGCCACCACAGGCGCACGATCGCCAGGCCAAGGGGGGTCGCGAGCCGATACAGCCAGCGTCGCGTGCGCGTCATCCGTCGACCCCGGCCGCCTGCCCGGTGATAGATCGAATTACGCGGGGCGGGTTCGGTCATGCGGGAGCGACTCCGATCACGAGGGACACCGATTGCTATAATTGAGCGCTTACATGAGCACACATACCACAACCGCAGACTGCCCGCCGCTTGCGGCCGTCGAGTTCGACGTCGGATCGACGGAAGATTCCCTGGAGCGGATGATCGAGCTGTTTGCGGCGCATGGCGATATCTATCGGGTGTATGTGCCGGCGCGCAAGGATTATACCTACGTCGTGCACCATCCCGATGACGTCAAGCGTATCCTGGTTTCCAACCACCGCAATTACACCAAGGGCGTCGGTCTCGACCGGGTGAAGATCCTCCTCGGCAACGGCATCATGACCAGCGAGGGGGAGTTCTGGCGACGCCAGCGGATGATGTTGCAGCCTCTGTTCCATCGGCGCGTTATCGGCCGCTTCGCTGAAACGATCGCTGCGGCCAACGACACGCTGCTCGCCCGCTGGGAGGATCTGGCGCGACGGGGCGAGCCGGTGAATCTCACTGAGGAGATGAGCGAGCTTACGCTCGGGATCGTGCTGCGGTCGATCTTCGGGCATGACCTCGAGCGCATGGCGAACGAGCTCGGTGGCAATCCCTTCGACGTGGTGGCGAAGGAGCCGGCGCGCAATCTCCAGTTCGCCTACCGATTCCGTTCGCTCGGTCGGGTGGTCGCGGGCTTGATCGAGCGCCGCCGGGCCCAGGGCGAGACGCATTTCGACTATCTCGGCATGCTGATGGAGGCACGCGACAAGGACTCCGGTGAGCCCATGGGGGAACGCGAGCTCATCGACGAGGTCATGACGCTGGTGGTTGCCGGACACGAGACCACCGCGAGCGGCCTCAATTGGACGTGGTATCTTCTCGCGCAGCACCCACGGGTCGAGGCAAAGCTGCACGCGGAACTCGATTCGGCGCCGGAGGCCGCCGCACGCGCGCCGAGTCTGACACAGCTCGAGCGGCTGCCCTATCTGCGCCAGGTGATCGATGAGGCGCTGCGGCTCTATCCGCCTGGCTGGGTACTCTCGCGGCGCACCATTGCGCCGGATGTGCTCTCGGGCTATTGCATACCGGCCGGGGCCAATGTCCTGCTGCCCTTGTATCTGCTGCACCGCCATCCGCGTTACTGGCGCGAGCCGGATCAATTCCGACCCGAGCGTTTCGCGCCGGCGCTCGAGGCCGAGCGGCCGCGCTTCGCGTACATGCCGTTTGCCGCCGGGCCGCGGCATTGCATCGGGGAAACCTTCGCGCTCTATGAGATGCTGATGCATGTCCAGCGTGTGGCGCGGCGATGGCGCCTGATACAGGTACCCGGTCCGCCGCTTGCACTCGAGGCAATGATCAATCTGCGCTCTCGCCACCCCGTAATCATGAGACTGGAACGTCGCTGATGCCCGATGTCACGACCCTGACCGAGATACTAACCGCCAACCGGACCCTGCCCGGCGGCATCACCTACCTCGAAGGCGAGCGCGATGCGCACACCGTCACGTTTGCCGAGCTGCACGAGCGCGCTCTCGGCATCCTGTATCACCTGCAGCGTCTTGGATTGCGCCCCGGTGACAAGCTGATCCTCTTCCTCGGCAGCAACGAGCAGTTCATAGACGCGTTCTGGGCGGCGCTGCTCGGCGGGATCGTCCCGGTGCCCGTGGCACCGGGGATCAGCGTCGAACACCGCCGCAAACTGCTGCGTGTTGCGCGCCGGCTCGGCGCCCCGTTCCTGTACACGGATCGGCGTACGTTCGAGCGCGTCGCGGTCCTTGCCGGCGAGATCGGACACGGAGACACGATCGAGCGGCTGCGCGCGCGGGCCTTCATGGTGGACGATCTCACCGATGTCGCCCGTGCCGGTACCCCGTATGCGGCGCGTCCGCAGGATGTGGCGTTCATCCAGTTCTCCTCCGGCTCGACCAGCGAGCCGAAGGGCGTGGTACTGACGCATGCCAACATTCTCGCCAATATCCGCGGCGCCACCGCGGTATGCGGCTTCAACCCGCACGATGTCAGTCTGTCGTGGATGCCGCTCACCCATGACATGGGCCTGATTGGCTTTCACCTGATCATGTTCGCCAACCGGGTGCAGGCCCATCTGATGCCGACGGAACTGTTCATCCGTCGGCCATTGCTGTGGCTCGAGCTCGCGAGCCGCATCGGTGCCACGATCCTAAGCTCGCCGAACTTCGGCTACAAACATTACCTGAAGGTGCTCGGTGAACGTTCCGTTGATGCGCTGGATCTGGGGAAAGTGCGGTTGCTTTTCAACGGCGCGGAACCGATTTCCGTCGAGTTGTGCCGGCAGTTCCTCGACCGGCTTGCGCCGGCGCGCCTGAACCGCAATGCGATGTATCCGGTCTATGGACTCGCCGAGGCGTCCCTGGCCGTGAGCTTCCCGCCGCCTGGGGCGCCGCTGCGGACCCTCGGGGTCGATCGTCGGCACCTGGCCGTCGGGGAGCCCATCCGGCCGCTGCCTGCCGGCGCGCGCGAACATCTGGAGCTCGTTGCCGAGGGTACGGCCATTCCCAATTGCAGCGTGCGCATCGCTGACGATGCGGACCGGCCGCTGCCGGCGGATCATGTCGGCCATCTGCAGATCCAGGGTGCCAACGTCACGGCCGGTTACTACGAGGACCCGGCGGCAAACGCGGCGGCATTCAGCGCCGACGGCTGGCTGCGCACCGGTGATCTCGCCGTGGTGCACCAGGGGGACCTGTACGTGACCGGACGCGCGAAGGAAATCATCTTCGTCAACGGTCAGAACTACTACCCGCACGATCTGGAGTCGATCGTCGAGCGCATCGAGGGCCTCGAGCTCGGCAAGGTCGTGGCAGCCGGTGTGCGCCCGCCCGGGGAGGATATCGAGCAGCTGGTGCTGTTCATTCTGCACCGGGGAGAGCCGGCGACGTTCGTGGCCCTCGCCAGCACCGCAGCGCGCGTGCTCAACGAGCAGACCGGGCTCGAGGTCGCTGCCGTGGTGCCCGTCAAGCGCATCCCGAAGACCACCAGCGGCAAGATCCAGCGGCATGCGCTGGCACAGAGCTACCTGAACGGAGAGTTTGCCGCCGAGCTGAGCGCGCTGGCGGCGCTGCGAGCGGCGGCGGGGGCCGACCCGGTCGATGCGCAGTCGATGATCGAGGCGAAATTGCAGGCGATCTGCGCCGCCGCCCTCGGCGGCAAGCGCCTCGACGTCAACGACAATCTGTTCGAACTCGGCGCGAGCTCACTGAAGTTGATCGAGATCCACGAGCGCATCGACCACGAGTATCCCGGCAAGATCGACCTCACCGAGTTGTTCGATTTTCCGACCATCGCTGAACTTGCCCGGCACCTCGAGCGCAAGCTCGCCGCGTAATCGGCAGAGTCACAGTTGCAGGCGCAGCGACAGGTCCACGGCCTGCACGTGCTTGGTCAGCGCGCCGACCGACACGTAATCGACGCCGGTGGCGGCAATGGCGCGAATGGTCTGCAGGCTGACCGAACCGGAGACCTCGAGCCGGGCGGGGCGCGCGCGTGCGCGGTTGCGCGCCACCGCAATGGCCATATCCTGCAGCGAAAAGTCATCGAGCAGCACGTATCTCGCCCCGGCATCGAGGGCTGCATCGAGTTCGGCGAGGGACTCCACTTCCACCTCGATGCGAGTACCGGGCGCCAGTGAGCGCGCCGCCGCGAGCGCCGCGGCAATCGAGCCGGCGGCCAGGATGTGGTTTTCCTTGATCAGTACGCTGTCGTACAACCCCATGCGGTGATTGGCCGCGCCGCCGCAGCGCACGGCGTATTTTTGGGCGCTGCGCAATCCGGGCAGGGTTTTGCGCGTGTCGAGCACGGTGCACTCGGTCCCGGCGACGGCTGCCGCGAAACGACTGGCCGCGGTGGCCGTGGCCGAGAGCAGCTGTAGAAAATTGAGCGCGGTGCGCTCGGCCGAGAGGATGGCGCGGGCCGGGCCGTCGATGTCGCAGAGGACCTCGCCGGCGGCGAGGTGCGCGCCGTCACGCGCATACCACATGAGCCGGACTGCCGGGTCCAGCTGCCGGAAGCAGGCCTCGGCCCACGGCTGCCCGCACAGCACGGCAGCCTCGCGCGTGACGATCTGCCCCCGGGCCTGCCGTTGCGCCGGCACGAGCGTGGCGGTGAGATCACCTCGGCCGATGTCCTCGCGCAGTGCGGCCGCGACTTGCTCGGGCAACTCTGTCGGGGGATCGAGGGGGGGCTGTGGAGGGGCACGCTCGTTCATCGGCGCAGGCTATCACGATCGAAATTTGAACCTGGGCGAACTGGCCTCATAATGGCGGCGGATGTCACAGGTTTCCGCGCCGGCGCTTCGCCCTCAGTCCCCTTGCGTCAAGATCTGCACGCTGGATGAGCGCGGCTGCTGCGTGGGGTGCCTGCGCACCCGGGCGGAAATCGCCGGCTGGAGCGCGATGAGCGCGGCCGAGCAATGGCAATTGGTCGCCGTCCTCGGACGGCGCAGACGGTCCTTGGTGAGGTAAAAGCGATGGACGTGGTCGAAAGAATCAAGCGCGAAATCAGCTCGCAGCCGGTCGTGCTGTTCATGAAGGGTACGCCGGACTTTCCGCAGTGTGGTTTCTCGGCGCGCACGGTGGGCATTTTGCGGTCGCTCGGGGCCGAGTTCAAGGCAGTGAATATTTTCGAGGATCCCGAGCTGCGCGAGGAATTGAAGCGCTATTCGAACTGGCCGACCTATCCGCAGTTGTATGTCAATGGCGAGCTGCTGGGCGGCTGCGACATTGCGCTCGAGATGTACGACAGCGGTGAATTGAAGAAGGTGCTGGAAGGCGCGGGCGCGCTCGGCGCGGCGGTGTGAGCCGCCGCATGCGGCCGCGCTAGAGTTCCTCCTCGGCTGCGGATTCGCCCGGTGCACTGACCCAGCCGAGCGCCTGGGCACGGGCCTGCGCCTCGGCGAAGCTTGCGCGCAGGCGGTTGCAGACCAGGCAAAACAGATCGGCGGTGCGCTCGGCATCATAGCGGGCCGAGTGGGCGCTGCTGCTGTCCCAATCGAGGCCAGCGATCTGCACGGCGCGCGCGAGTACGGTTTGCCCGAGCGCGGCGCCGGCCAGGGTGGCGGTGTCGAAGCACGAGAATGGATGGAACGGATTGCGTTTGAAGTCGGTGCGTCTGACCGCGGCGTTGAGGAAGCCGAGGTCGAACGCGGCATTGTGTCCGACCAGGATCGCACGCCGGCAGCCCTGGGTCTTCAGCGCATGACGGATTTCGCGGAAGACCCGCTGCAGCGCATCCCGTTCCGGTAGCGCCGGCCGCAGGGGATGAAAGGGATCGATGCCGTTCACTTGCAGGGACGCCGGCTCGATGCGCGCGCCCTCGAACGGTTGCACGTGATAGCACAGCGTCGCTCCACGCTGCAGAACACCATGGCCGTCGAACTCGATCAGCACGGCGGCAATCTCGAGCAGCGCATCGGTGGCGGCGTTGAAGCCGCCGGTTTCCACGTCGACGACGACAGGCAGGAAGCCGCGGAAGCGGCTCGCCATGGCGCTCATCCCGGCGGCGGGCTCCTCGGGCGGCAGGTTCATTCGTCTCGCTCCACCCGCCATCCAATCCGCTCGCCGGCGCGCAACGGAACGAGTTCTTCCTCTCCAAACGGATAGGCGGACGGCACACTCCAGGGTTCCTTCACCAGGCGCACCCGGCCGCTGTTGCGAGGCAGGCCGTAGAAGTCTGCACCATGCTCGGCGGCGAACCCCTCGAGTTGCTCCAGCGCGCCGATGGACTCGAACGCCTCGGCGTAAAGCTCAAGCGCAGCGTGGGCGGAGAAGATGCCGGCGCAGCCGCACCCGCTTTCCTTGGCGCTGCGCGCGTGCGGGGCGCTATCCGTGCCGAGGAAAAGCCGTGGACTGCCGGTCCGCACGGCAGCGCATAGCGCCTGTCGATTCGCCTCCGATTTCAATACCGGCAGGCAGTAATGATGCGGGCGTATGCCGCCGGTAAACAGGGCGTTGCGGTTCAGCAGCAGGTGCTGGGGTGTTATGGTGGCGGCGACTCCCGCGCGCGCGCCGAGTACGAAATCCACCGCCGCGCGCGTCGTGATGTGCTCGAGGACGATGCGCAGGCGGGCAAAGCGTTCGCTGAGCGGCGCGAGCACCGCATCAATGAAGCGTGCCTCGCGATCGAAGACATCGATCGCCGGATCGGTGAGCTCGCCGTGCACTTGCAGCGTCAGGCCCATCTCCTGCATGCGCTCGAGCACCGGGTATATGCAACTGATCGTGGTGACACCGGCCTCGGCGTGGGTGGTTGCACCGGCCGGATAGAGCTTGAAACCGAGCACACAGCCGCTGGCAAGCGCCCGGTCGACTTCGTGCGCCGGAGTGTGATCGGTCAGGTACAGGCTCATCAGGGGGGTGAAGCGCGTATCGGCGGGCAGCGCGGAGAGGATGCGGCTGCGGTATGCGAGCGCCTGCGCCGTGGTGCAGACCGGGGGGATCAGGTTCGGCATGATGAGCGCGCGCGCGAAGCGAGCGGCACTGAAGGGTAGCACCGCCGCGAGCGCTGCACCGTCGCGCACATGCAGATGGAAATCGTCGGGCTCGCGCAGCAACAGGGTGGGGGTGGTCATGGCGGGGACTCGCGCAGGGAGTGCAGCACATTTTGGCGCAGCAGCAGCTCGAGCGCGAAGCGCACGCCGAAACCGGTCACTTCCGTATTGATGTGCCCCAGGCCGCCGCGGCGGGTGGCCGCGGCGAGATCGACATGCGCCCAGGGCATTGTCGGCGGCACGAACCGGCCGAGAAAGCGAGCGGCAAGAATGTGGTCGCCCTTGCCGTCGACGGCGCATTGCAGCAGATCGGCGACCGGGCTCTCGAGATCCGCGTCATAGTCCGCATCGAGGGGAAATGGCCAGACCCGCTCCCCGCTGCTGCGACCGGCAGCCACCAGAGACTCCATCAGTGCCGGGTGATTGGTGAACACGCCGCTCATCCGCTCGGTGAGTGCATGGACGCACGCACCGGTCAGCGTCGCGAAATCAAGGATCAGCCCCGGGCGGGTGCGGGCCGCGAGCACGAGGGTGTCGGCGAGCGCCATACGCCCTTCGGCGTCGGTATGGATCACCTGGATCGTGAGGCCGTTGGCCGCACGCACCACCTCCTGCGGTCGGTAGGCATTGGGACCGGGGTGATTCTCGCTGATCGCGAGCCACGCGTCGGCCGCGATCGGCGCGCGCAGCTCGGCAAGCGCAATGAGCGTGGCGAGTGCGACGGCGCTGCCGCTCATGTCGGTGTGCATTGCGAGCATGGAGCGGTGCGACTTGAGATTGATCCCGCCGGTATCGAACACGATTCCCTTGCCGACGAGCGCCACGTCGGCGCGGGCCGTCCGGCGCCGCGGCGGCCGATAGCGAAGATGCGCAATGCCCGCCTCGTGGTGCGCGTTGCCGGCGGCAACGGCAAGGAACGCGTGTGCGCCGCGCCGCCGCAGCGCCGCCTCGCCAAGCCAACTCATCGCCAGCCCGTGGCGGCGCGCGAGTCGCGAAATCACGGTGCGATAGCCGCGCGAGTCGAGCACGTTCGGCGGCAGCGCAGTCAACCAACGCACGAGGTTGGTTCCCGCTGCGCTTGCGGCCGCGTAGCGTGTGTCGAGCGGTGTGTCGGCTGGTAGCGCAATGCGACGCAGCCTTGCGGCGGCAGGCGCAGCGCTTTTGCATGCAGGCAGTTCGAATGCGGCAGCGAGCGCTGCGGCGAGCAGCGCCTCAAGCGCGCTCGCGGCGCCGAGCGTCGTCAAGCCGATGCTGCGCGGCGCGCGCGCCGCGCTTTCCGCGAGCATGCGTCCGGCGAGCTGGAGAAGCTCGAAAACACTGGCGCCAGCACCGATGAAGCCGAGCACGGCCAGCGTCTGCCGGCGATTGCTGAGCGTGGTGACCCGCACCGTTGCGGCGCGCGGCCGCGCGCGTGCGTGCAGATCGATCCAGCGCTGCGGTTCCGGCAGTGCGGCCAGGCTCTCTCTTGTGGCAGAGACCGGCATCACCACAAGGAGGGCGTCAAGTTCGCCGAATGTGCGCAGGCGCACGATTCTAGGGCGTGCAGCCGCTTCCGGCGGCATGGGCTCGAGCCGCGCGGCTCCGGCTCCGCCCGGTCGTTGCTTGACCGTGGGAGATGAAACCCGGATTATTGCGCGGCTCATTGACGGACGGCTTTCGCTCGCAAGGGATGCTGGCGGCGCATCCTACTCCATTCGGCAGTGCGGTTTCGCACCGGGCGGGTGCGACGCGATGCCCGAGACTGCGTCGCCGGCCACAAGCGGCGAATGTCGAATCAATCGACCTTGAGGGGCGCGCGGACCGGATGCGGCGCGCTCCGTGTGAGAGCGCATGACCGAACCGCCAAAACCTGCAGACATAGATCCAGTTGAAACCCGCGAGTGGCTCGAGTCCATCGACTCGGTGCTGAAGACCGAAGGACCGCTGCGGGCGCATTTCCTGCTCGAGCGGCTGATCGATCACGCGCGCCGCGGCGGGGCGTACCTGCCTTTTACGGCCAATACCGCCTACGTCAACACCATCCCGCCGGGGCGCGAACCGGCTTATCCGGGCAACCGCGAGCTCGAGAAGCGCATCGAGGCGTATATCCGCTGGAATGCGCTCGCCATGGTGGTTGCAGCCAACCGCAAATCCTCCGAATATGGAGGTCATCTGGCGAGCTACGCGTCCTCGGCGACGCTCTACGAGGTCGGCTTCAATCACTTCTGGCGCGCGGCCTCGGCGCAGCATCCGGGCGACCTGATCTTCTTCCAGGGCCATTCCTCGCCGGGGATATATGCGCGCGCCTATCTCGAAGGGCGTTTGAGCGAAAGCCAATTGCAGCATTTCCGTCAGGAGGCCGGCGGCCCCGGTGCCGGACTCTCCTCCTATCCGCATCCGTGGCTGATGCCGGATTTCTGGCAGTTCCCGACGGTCTCGATGGGGCTCGGCCCGATGCAGGCGATCTTCCAGGCCCGCTTCATCCGCTATCTCGAGCACCGCGGACTCGCCGCGCCCTCCGATCGGAAGGTCTGGGCGTTCCTCGGCGACGGCGAGATGGACGAGCCGGAGTCGATGGGCGCGCTGACCATGCCGGTGCGCGAAGGCCTCGACAATCTGGTGTTCGTCATCAATTGCAATCTGCAGCGGCTCGACGGACCGGTGCGCGGTAACGGCAAGATCATCCAGGAGCTCGAGGCGGCCTTCCTTGGCGCGGGCTGGAACGTCATCAAGGTGCTGTGGGGCTCGCGCTGGGATCCGCTGCTCGCGCGCGACACGCACGGCCTGCTGCGCCGTTTGATGGAAGAGTGCGTCGACGGCGAGTATCAGAGCTTCAAGGCCAAGGGCGGCGCCTATACCCGCGAGCACTTCTTCGGCAAATACCCGGAGCTGCGCGCGCTGGTGGCGAACATGTCCGATGAGGAGATCTGGCGACTGAACCGCGGCGGGCACGATGCGCGCAAGGTGTTTGCGGCCTACGCGGCGGCGCAGGCGCATCAAGGTCAGCCCACGGTGATCCTCGCTAAGACCGTCAAGGGCTTCGGTCTCGGCAAAGGCGGCGAGGGCCAGATGGTCGCGCACCAGCAGAAGAAGCTCGCGGTGGAGGATCTGCGCACCTTCCGTGACCGTTTCCACATCCCGGTCTCGGACGAGGAGATCGAGCGGCTGCCGTTCCGCAAGCCGCCCGAGGACTCTCCCGAGGCCGTCTACCTGCGTGAGCAGCGCGCGCGCCTCGGCGGGTATCTGCCGGCCCGACGGCGCGAAGCCCCGCCGCTTGCGGTGCCGGCGCTCGAGTCCTTCGCGGCCGTGCTCGAGGGCACCGGCGATCGCGAAATATCGACCACCATGGCATTCGTGCGCATCCTGACCGCGCTGCTGAAGGACAAGAACATTGGCCGGAACATCGTGCCAATCGTTCCCGATGAGGCGCGCACCTTCGGCATGGAGGGTCTGTTTCGCCAGATCGGCATCTATTCCTCGGTCGGTCAGTTGTACACCCCGCAGGATGCGGACACGCTCATGTCTTACCGCGAGGATAAGAAAGGTCAGATCATCGAGGAGGGCATCAACGAGGCCGGTGCCCTGTGTTCGTGGATCGCTGCCGGCACCGCGTACAGCAACCATGGCATCAACATGGTGCCGTTCTATGTCTTCTATTCGATGTTCGGCTTTCAGCGGGTGGGCGATTTCATCTGGGCGGCCGGCGATCAGCAGGTGCGCGGATTTCTCATCGGTGCCACGGCGGGCCGCACGACGCTCGCCGGCGAGGGCCTGCAGCACCAGGACGGGCACAGTCAGCTGGTGGCGACCACCGTACCGAATTGCATCGCCTACGATCCGGCCTTTGGCTACGAGCTTGCCGTGATCATCCAGGATGGAATGCGGCGCATGTATGTGGAGCAGGAAGGAATCTTCTACTACATCACCACGATGAACGAGAACTACCCACAGCCGGCGCTGCCGAAGGGCGCGGAGGCTGGCATTTTGAAGGGGGCGCATCGGGTGCTCGCGGCCGGCAAGGGTGGAAAACTGCGTGCGACTCTGCTCGGCTCCGGCACCATACTGCGCGAGTGTCTGGCGGCAGCGGCTCAGCTCGAGGCCGACTACGATGTGCGCGCGGACGTGTACTCGGTGACGAGCTTCAGCGAGTTGCGGCGCGAGGCGCTCGAGTGCGAGCGTTGGAACATGCTGCATCCGGGCGAAACCGCGCGGGTGCCCTACGTGCGCGAGTGCTTTGCCGATGCGAAAGGTCCGTGCGTCGCGGCCACCGATTACATGCGCGCGGTCGCAGACCAGGTGCGCCAGTGGATGCCCGGCCGTTATGTCACACTCGGCACCGATGGCTATGGACGCTCGGATTCCCGCGCCGCACTGCGCCGCCACTTCGAGGTGGACCGCAACTACATCATCGTCGCGACGCTCAAGGCACTGGCCGATGAGGGCAAGATCGACGCCAAGACGGTCAGTGCGGCAATGCAGTCACTCGGGGTGAGTGCCGAGAAGCCGGTGCCATGGAAAGTCTGAGCGTCCAAGGCGAATGACGATGAGTCCCACAGAGCATCTCGTGGAAGTGCGCGTGCCCGACATGGGCAATTTCAAGGATGTCGCCGTGATCGACGTGCTCGTCAAGGTGGGCGAGCAGATCGAGGCGGAGTCACCCCTCGTGACCCTGGAAACGGAAAAGGCCACCATGGACGTGCCCTCGACCGTCGCCGGGGTGATCGAGAAGGTGCATGTCAGCAAAGGCAGCACCGTGTCGGCGGGTGACCTGGTGGCGAGTGTCCGGGTGAGTGGTGGCGCGGCCGCGGCAGCGGTCGACGCGCCAACGCCGGCGGCGGCCCCTGAGCCGCAACCCGAGCCGCATCAGGACGACAGTCCGAAGCAAAACGAGGCGCAGGCAGAGCCGCAGGCGCTAGGCGCTGCGCCTGCGGAGCCGGCTGCATCGCCACCGGCGCCGACCGCGACGCCGGTTCCGGCCGGGCGCGCAACGCCGATGCCGCAGATCGATGAGCCGGGCTTCTCGCGCGCCCATGCCAGTCCCAGTGTGCGCCGGTTCGCGCGCGAGCTTGGCGTGGATCTGATTCGTGTCAAGGGTAGCGGCCGCAAGGACCGCATTACCCAGGAAGATGTCAAGGCGTTCGTCAAAGGTGCGCTCGCGACACCGGCAGCGGGCGCTGCGCTGCCGGCGGTGCCGGTGGTCGACTTCGCGGCGTTCGGACCGGTCGAGACGCAGCCACTCGGGCGGATCCAGCGCATTTCCGGGCCCCGGTTGCACGCCAGTTGGGTCACCATCCCGCACGTTACGCAATTCGACGAAGCGGACATCACCGATCTTGAGGCGCTGCGGGCGAAGCTCAAGGACGGTGCGGCTGCGCGCGGCATCAAGCTGACTCCCCTCGCGTTCATCGTGCGGGCCTGCGTGCAGGCCTTGCAAGCCTTCCCCCTCTTCAATGCCTCGCTCGATGCGACAGGCGCGAATCTGGTGCTCAAGAAGTATGTGCACATCGGCTTCGCCGCCGATACGCCGAATGGCTTGATGGTGCCGGTGCTGCGTGATGCGGACCGTCAGGACATCTATGAGGTGGCCCGTCAGCTCGCGGAACTCTCGAGCGCGGCGCGGGCCGGCAAGCTCACCGCCGCGCAGATGCAAGGCGGGTCTTTCACCATTTCCAGTCTCGGGGGTATCGGCGGCACCGCGTTCACGCCCATCATCAATGCACCCGAGGTCGCCATCCTCGGCGTGTCCCGCTCCGCCTACAAACCGCTCTACCGTGACGGCGCGTTTGTGCCACGGCTGATGCTGCCGCTGTCGCTTTCCTATGATCACCGGGTCATCGACGGCGCGGCGGCGGCGCGCTTTACGACCTTCCTCAGCACGATATTGGCCGACCCCCACGCCCTGGTTGAGGCGGTGCCGTGAGCCGCATCGACCTGGTGGTGCCGGATCTCGGCAATTTTGCCGACGTCGCGGTGGTGGAGGTCCTCATCAAGCCGGGCGAGCGCGTGGATGTCGATATGCCGCTGCTCACGCTCGAGACGGACAAGGCCTCCATGGACGTGCCCGCCACCGCCGCCGGCGTGATCGCCGAGGTGTTGGTCAAGCCCGGTGACAAGGTGTCCAAGGGATCGGTCATTGCGCGCCTCGACACGGCGGACTCGGCGCAGCCGGCAAGCTCTGCGCCAGCGCAGCCGGCCTCTGCAGCGGCCCCGGGTCGAGCGGCGGGCGCGGCGGCAGCTGCCGCCGCGCCCGCAGCCCCCGCAACCGCTGCTCCCGCGCCGCGGGCGACGGCAGGGGGAGGCCGGACGGCGCAGTTGCTGGTGCTGGGTTCGGGTCCGGGCGGATATAGCGCCGCCTTCCGCGCCGCCGATCTCGGCCTGCGCGTGACCTTGGTCGAGCGCGCCGCGACGCTGGGCGGAGTTTGCCTGAATGTCGGCTGCATTCCCTCCAAGGCGCTGCTGCATGCCGCCAAGGTGATCGAGGACGCGCAGGCCATGGCCGCCTGCGGGATCGAGTTCGGGCGTCCGAAGATCGACCGAGCGAAACTGCGCGCCTGGAAGAACACGGTGGTGGGCAAGCTCACCGGGGGGCTCGCGGTGCTCGCCAAGCAACGCAAGGTCGAGATCGTGCGTGGCGTCGGCCGCTTTGTCGGCCCCAACGAAATCGAGGTCACCGGCGCCGGTGGCAGCGAGCGCATTCGCTTCGAGCAGTGCATCATC
>JAKARC010000038.1 GCA_021822385.1 Pseudomonadota bacterium | reverse complement strand
CCGATCTCACCGTCCAGAAACCATGCCATGAGGCTCTCGCAGTACCCGATTCAGACCACCCGGGAAACGCCCGCCGAAGCCGAAATCGTCAGCCATCAGCTGATGCTGCGCGCCGGACTGATCCGCCGCCTGGCCTCCGGACTGTACAGCTGGCTGCCCCTCGGTCTGCGCACCCTGCGCAAGGCCGAGGCCATCATTCGCGAGGAAATGAACCGCGCCGGCGCGCTCGAGCTGCTGATGCCGGTCATTCAACCGGCCGAGTTGTGGCAGGAATCCGGGCGCTGGCAGGCATATGGGCCGGAGCTGCTGCGCATTCAGGATCGCCACCAGCGCGATTTCGTCGCCGGGCCGACCCACGAGGAAGTCATCACCGACATCGCGCGGCGTGAATTGAAGAGCTATCGGCAGCTGCCGGTCAATTTCTATCAGATTCAGACCAAATTCCGCGACGAGATCCGGCCCCGCTTCGGGGTGATGCGTGCGCGCGAGTTCATCATGAAGGACGCCTATTCGTTCCATGCCGACGAGCAATCGCTCGAGCAGGGCTATCGGCTCATGCACGCGACCTATGCGCGGATCTTCACGCGCATGGGCCTGGAATTCCGCGCCGTGCGCGCCGATTCCGGCCCGATCGGCGGCGATGTTTCGCAGGAGTTCCACGTACTGGCCGCCTCCGGCGAAGACGCCATCGTGTTCTCCGACGGCGACGACTATGCTGCCAACATGGAAGCCGCTGCGGCACTGCCACCGGACGCGCCGCGGCCCGCGCCGAGCGCACGGCTCGAGAAGGTATCCACCCCCGGCGCCAAGACCATCGCAGCAGTGGCCGCGCTGCTGCGGGTCGACCCGGCGCGCTGCCTGAAGACATTGCTCGTCGAAGGCGCAGGCGACGAGCCGGTCGTGGCGCTCGTGCTCCGGGGCGATCACGAGCTAAACGCCGCCAAGGCGCAACGCCTGCCCGGGGTCGCAAGCCCGCTGCGCCTGGCGGGCGCCGATCGGATCGAGCACGCCGCCGGGACCGAGGCAGGCTTCATCGGTCCGGTGGGTCTCAAATGCCGTCTGTACGTCGATCACAGCGCGCTCGCGGTCGCCGACTTTGTCTGCGGTGCAAACGAAAGGGACATGCATCTGACGGGGGTGAACTGGGATCGCGACGTGCAGGGCTACGTTGCAGCCGACCTGCGCAACGTATGCGAGGGCGATCCGAGCCCAAGCGGCTCGGGGCGGCTGCGGCTCGCCCGCGGCATCGAGGTGGGCCACATTTTCCAGCTCGGCCGCAAGTACAGCAGTGCCCTGCGGGCGGTGGTGCTCGATGAGGCCGGCAAGGAGGTGACGCTGTTCATGGGCTGCTATGGCATCGGCGTGACACGTGTCGTAGCGGCCGCCATCGAACAGAATCACGATGAGCGCGGCATCATCTGGCCGGAGCCGCTCGCCCCGTTTCAGGTGGTGCTGATCAGCCTGGGCGGAGCGAAATCGCCGCAGGTGAGTGCGGCGGCCGATCAGTTGTACGCGACGCTGACCGCCGCGGGTCTCGAGGTGCTCTACGACGATCGCGAGGCGCGCCCTGGGGTGAAGTTCGCGGATGCCGAGCTCCTCGGCATCCCGCACCGGCTGGTGGTGGCCGACCGGGGTCTCGCGCGTGCGCGCTTGGAGTACCGGCACCGGCGCGACCGTGAGAGTGTGGAGTTTCCCGCAGATGAGGCGCTTCAGTTTCTCCGCCAACGCATGGGTCAATAACAGCGCGTGGGCCCTGCTCGCGGTGCTTGCCCTCGGGCTCGCCCCGCGTGCCGAGGCCGGCGCCCAGCGTGACCCGGCCCTGCGCCCCATCGTCCAGAGGGCCATTGCCCGGGCGCAATGCTTCCTCAACCGCTTCGATGCCGCGGTGTGGTACACGCTCATGGACCCACGCCTGGCGCGCTATGTGCGCAATCCCACCGAGCGGCTGCACATCCTGAAGCAGGTGTATTGCGTGACGCATCAGCCCGGCGTCGGGCGGGTCCCGCCCGGCTTGGTGCTCGCGGTGATGCAGGTGGAAAGCGACTTCAATCGCTGGGCGGTGTCCCCGAGCGGCGCGGTCGGCCTGATGCAAGTAATGCCCTACTGGCCGGAGCGGCTCGGCATGAAGGGCTACGAGCTGGTACGGGTGGCGGCCAACATCCGCATGGGCTGCGCCATCCTGCGCTACTACCTGCAGTCGACCCACGACAACGTGCGCCTCGCGCTCGAGGAGTACAACGGGAGCATCGGCCACGCCGCCTATCCCGACCGCGTGCTCACCGCATGGGAACACTGGAACGGCGCGGATAGCCTGGGATTTCCGGTGCGCGCCGCAGCGCGCAGATAGCCGGCGCACACGCTCCGGCGGAGCTCCGGGGTTGCCAACACCACTGCGGGCGATCACACTCGATACGATCGGGATTGAGCGCCGTCGCGCTTGCGCCCGCAGGCATGCGCGGGGTGCGGACGAGCGATCGGCAGATGATGCCGCACACGGCGTGCCCGCTAAACCTGGAGACAGCGCATGTGCACGCCAGGCACCGGCCGGACCGATGTCGCTGCCATCAACAACATCAAACAGCTCTCCCCGCAAGCGCTGCTTGCGGGCATGATCGGCAATATCCTCGAATGGTACGACTTCGGCCTGTACGGCTATCTTGCGCCCGTGATCGGCTCGAACTTCTTCCCCGCGACGAGCCGTATTGCTTCGCTCCTCGGCGCCTACAGCGTATTCGCCGTCGGCTTTGCCATGCGCCCGCTGGGGGCCGCCGTGCTCGGGCACATCGGCGATCGGATCGGACGCACCACGGTACTGGTGACCTCGGTAGTGCTGATGGGAGTTGCCACCTGCGCCATCGGCCTGCTGCCCACCTACCGACAGATCGGCCTGTGGGCGCCGGCGCTGCTGGTGGCCGTGCGTATCTTCCAGGGTTTCTCCGTGGGCGGAGAGTTCACCGGCTCGGTGTCGTATCTGGTCGAGACCTCGCCGCGCCACCGGCGCGGCATTGCCGGCAGCTTCGCCAATATCGGCTCGACCAGCGGTTATCTGCTCGCGGCCGCCGCGGCCACGGTTACCGCCGTGCTCGCGGCACACGCACGCTGGCCGATCGGGCCATGGCGTGTACCGTTTCTCGCCGGCGGCCTCATCGCGATTCTCGCCTACTGGATGCGCACCCGCCTGCGTCGCAGCGGATACGAGCCACCGCCAATGACTGCGGCCGCCGCGCGCGAGCTGCCACTGCAACAGGCGTTCACCGGCGCGCCGCGCGCCATGCTGCTCGCGGTCGCGTTCACGTGGGGATACGGTGTCGCCGATTATCTGACCCTCGTATTCCTGCCGACCTTCGCCAGCGAATTCGGCCATCTGGCGAGCAGCCGCGCGCTGGCGATCAACACCCTCGGTGACGCGCTGGCTGTTGCCGTCATCCCGCTCGCCGGCTGGCTGACCGACCGCGTACTGCGCCGGCGGACGATGCTGATCCTGGCATTCGCGCTGATCGGCTGCGCGGCGGTCGGCTTGTTCGCGCTGGCCGGCCGCGGCACGCTCGTGGCGGTTGCCAGCGCGCAGTTCGGCTTCGCGATCTGCCTCGGCGTGGTGATGGGCAGCGCGCCGGCCATGCTCGCCGAGCAGTTCCCCTCCCAGTACCGTCTGTCCGGGTATTCGGTGTCGTTCAACCTGGGACTTGGGTTCGGGGGTGGCACGGCGCCGCTGATCGCGACGGCGCTGATCGGAGCGACCCAGCACAAACTTGCCGCCGCAGGCTACCTCACCGCCGCGGCGCTGCTGGCAATCGGGGCGCTCGCGTTGATGCCGGATCGCAGCCGCGAGCCGCTGCTTTGACGGTTCCGGCGTCGCGCTACGCGGTAAAAAATCCCGGCGGTGGCTCTGGTGTGTCCGGCGGCGCCGCGCGCACCTCGACCGCACGCACCCGGCTGGCCGCCGAACCCTGCCAAAGCCAGGCCACGAACGTCTCGACCGCAGCCGCGGCGCCACAGGCCAGCACTTCCACCCGCCCGTCGGCAAGGTTGCGCGCGTAACCGTGCACCCCGAGTTCACGGGCCCGCTGCTGACAGGTGGCGCGGTAAAACACGCCCTGAACACGGCCGGAAACGATACAAAGCTTGCAGACCATCGGCTGGAACGATATCACAGGCACACCGGTGCCCCTGCGGGCATCATAGCGGCAGAGC
Organism: Pseudomonadota bacterium; assembly: GCA_021822385.1. Taxonomy (GTDB): domain Bacteria; phylum Pseudomonadota; class Gammaproteobacteria; order Steroidobacterales; family Steroidobacteraceae; genus 13-2-20CM-66-19. The sequence continues at coordinate 18,644 of JAKARC010000038.1, read as the reverse complement.
GTCATTGAGCGAACCCATGGCCAACATTCTCGTCTTGTACTATTCCCGAAGCGGAGCGACCGCACAGCTCGCGCGGCAGGCCTGTCGCGGCATCGAAAGCGTCCCCGGCGCGACGGCGACACTGCGCACCGTGCCGCCGGTGAGCGCCGCGAGCGAACGGCCCGTCAAGCCGGTCCCCGAGAGCGGCGCCCCCTATGCCACGCTCGAGGATCTGCGCGCTGCCGACGGGCTGCTGCTCGGCAGCCCGACGCGTTTCGGCAACATGGCCGCGCCGCTGAAGTACTTTCTCGACGGCACCGGCAGCTTGTGGCTCTCCGGAGCCCTCGCCGGCAAGCCCGCGGCCGTGTTCACTTCGAGCCAGACGCAGCACGGCGGACAGGAATCGACGCTCCTGTCGATGATGCTGCCCCTGTTGCACCATGGCATGTACCTGGTCGGACTGCCCTATACCGAGGCAGCGCTGCAGCGGACCGCGGCGGGCGGCACCCCCTATGGCGCCTCGCATGTCGCCGGCCCGCAGGCTGCGTGCGAACTCGGCCCCGAGGAGCGCGAACTCGCCCAGGCGCTCGGCCGGCGGGTTGCCGCCCTCGCGCTGCGTCTCAGTCGGCAGTCGCAGTGATGCCTGCGCTCAGCGGGGCATTCGGCGGGCGAGCACGGTGCGGATGAAGGGTATCGTCAGGCGCCTCTGCGCCGTCAGCGCCGCCTCATCGAGCGTGTCGAGCAACTGATAGAGCGTGCGCATATCGCGTGGAAACCGCCGCTGCAGCCAGCGCGCGGTGTGCCCCGAGAGTTCGAGCCCGCGCAGCCGCGCGCGCAAGCGCAAGGCGACCTGCTGCTCGGACTCATTGAGCGCGTGCAAGTGCAGGACGTCCGCAGCCGCGCAGCGCGAGCCCAGATCGGGCAGCACCCAGGGACATCGCGCCGGTGGTACGCCAGCGGCGAGCAGCAGCGTCCCGCCCCGCTCGGCAAACTCGCGCACGAGCGTAAAGAGCGCGCGCTCCCACTCGCTGCGGCCCGCGACCGCATCCACATCATCGAGCGCGAGGCACTCGAGCTGCGGCAGTCCCTCGAGCACCTCGACGCCGAGCGCCGACAGCTCCCGCAGCGGCACGTAGCCGCAGCGGCGGGCCGCGGGCGCCGCCGCGCACACCGCCTGCAGCAGATGGGTTTTGCCCGCGCCCGGGGGGCCCGCAAGCCAGGTGAGGCCTGCGCGGCCGGCGGCCGCTGCGCGCGCGTGCGCGAGCGCCTCGGCATTGCGCGCCGGCAGAAAACTGGCAAACACGGCCCGATCGTGCAGCCGCACTCCGAGCGGCAATTGCTGCATACGCGCAGTCTCAGGCAGAACGGGCCGACGCCGTCCACGCTCGCCGTGTGAACGTCACCAGGTAATCGAGCCCGGAGAGAACTGTGGTCGAGAAGACGAGCAGCGCCGCAGCGCGCAGCACTCCGGCCGCCGGCAGCAGCGCCGCGGCGGCAAACATCACCCCGATGAGGTACAACAGCTGTGCGGCGGTGTTGATCTTGCTGATCACCGTGGGATGGCCGTGCAACGGGCCGATGCCAAGCCTGAAGGCGAGCGCACCGAGGGCGATCATCACATCTCGAGCCACCGCTGCGGCGGTGAGCCACCAGGGCACCAGTCCGAGCCATGCGGTCTCGACGAACACCACCACCAGCAGCAGCTTATCGGCCGCAGGATCCAACACTTTGCCGAGCTCGGAGGTCCAGTTGAACCGCTTGGCGAGAAAGCCGTCGAGTCCATCCGAGACCGCCGCCACAATGAACAGCCCGAGCGCCAGCGCGTAGCGCGCATGCTCCAGCGCGCTTGCGACCGGCCAGACCAGCAGCAGCCGGATCAGGCAGATGAGGTTTGGGATATGACGCACGGCATCAGGGTGACAGATCCGCAGCCACCGGCGGCCGGTAGCGGAAGACGAGCCCCGCGGCCGGCTCGATCCGCTGGAACCGCGCGGATCCCTCGAGCATGCGGGCGAGCGCCACGGCGCCACCTCGCACCCACAGGTCGAATCCAGCCGATGCCCCGACCACCCGCGCGACCATTGCGCGCTCGACCCCCGGCGCGGCCGCGAGCATGGTCTCGACGCGGGCGTAATCCGGCAATGTGGCGACATTCTCGATACGGACGCGCACCTCCCTCACCCGGTCCGCTGCGGTTGCCGCGACCGGCGGGGCGAGCAGCGCGACCGTGCGATCGATCCCGCTGCTGATCGAGCCGGTGAAATGCCGCGTCATGAACGGCGTGACCAGGGTCCAGCGCCACAACGCAGACTGCCCGCCGCCGCCCGTGCCGGCAAGCGGGGCCTGCGCCGAGCCGAGCACCGGTCCGCCCTCGATGCTCTGGGCACCGATGGGATGTCCGATCAACAGCTCGGTGGCACTGAAACTCTGTGCGGTCGCAAGCAGCGAGCGCGCCGGCAGTATGCGCCCGTTCGCGTCGCGCACCCTGATCGGCACGACGCTGATCGGCAGGCCGCGCAGTTCGGCCGCCTGATTGAGGGCCGCAGCATCGCTGCTTTGGTCGCGCTGCGGCGGCGCAGGACTCAGCACGACCAGTGTGAACGGCCGCTTCGAGCCCCAGACACTCAGTCCTGCGGCCCGAATCGCCTGATCGATGGCCGGTCCGTCGAACATCACCTGCTGCGTGCCGCTCGGACCCGGCAGGTAGCCGAGCACATAGCGTTGCGCGCCGGAGATGAGCCCGGCCAGGGCAGGATCTGCGCCGACCTCGACATGGCCCGTGGCCCGAACCAGGGCGGTGCGCATCGCCTGCGCGAGGGCCGCGGGCGTACGGTCCACGGTATTGACCGTGTACACCTGCGTTGCGTAGCTGGCGCGCGCCAGTGCCGGGAGGCCTGCGCAGACCAGAGCCGGCAGCAGGCGCCACAGTCGGCGAAAATAGGTGATCGAGCGAGCTGGCATTGTCTGTCCGTTCGAGCCACGCCTGCGCGGCGGACGGCGGGTACAATACCATACGTGCACCGACCCGCACGGCCTCCGACCCACCCTCGAAAGTGATCCATGACTGAAGGGAAAACGCCTCCCCGCATGACCTATCGCGACGCGGGTGTCGACATCGATGCCGGCGATGAGCTGGTCGAACGGATCAGACCCCATGTCGCGCGCACGCGCCGCGCCGAAGTTCTCGCCGGCATCGGCGGCTTCGGCGCAGTGGTGGAGATTCCGGCCGGTTACCGTCATCCGGTACTGGTATCGGGCACCGATGGGGTCGGTACAAAGCTGCGTTTAGCGATCGACCACGGCCGGCACGAGAGCATCGGCATCGACCTGGTGGCGATGTGTGTCAACGACGTCATCGTGCAGGGCGCCGAACCGCTGTTCTTCCTCGACTACTATGCCACTGGCAGACTGCAGGTGGACGTGGCGGAAACCGTGATCCGGGGCATCGTCGAGGGTTGCGCACAAGCCGGTGCAGCGCTGGTCGGAGGGGAGACTGCCGAGATGCCGGGCGTGTACGCTGGCGATGACTACGATCTCGCCGGCTTCTGCGTCGGCGTGGTGGAGAAGGAGTCCATCATCGACGGACGCGCGGTCGGCGCGGGCGATGCGGTCATCGGGCTCGCCGCCTCCGGGGCGCATTCGAACGGTTACTCGCTGATCCGCAAGCTGCTCGCGAACCACGGTGGCGATGCGAGCGTGCGCGTAGACGGTACACCCCTCATTGATCGGCTGCTCGCACCGACCCGCATCTACGTCAAACCCCTGCTCGCGCTCATGCGCACGCTGCCGGTGCACGCTCTGGCGCACATCACCGGCGGCGGGCTCATCGACAATATCCCGCGCGTGCTGCCGGCGGGGCTCGAGGCACATCTCGAACGCGCCCGCTGGCCGCACGATCCGCTCTTCGAATGGCTGCGCGACGCCGGGAACATCGAGGCGCACGAGATGTATCGGACCTTCAACTGCGGGATCGGCATGGTGGTGATCGTGCCGCCGGCGCACGCCGACGCCGCGGTTCAGTTCCTCACCGCCCGTGGCGAGGACGCGCGTGTGATCGGACAAGTGCGCGCCGGCATGCAGGGTGTGGTCATCGATTGAGTGCCCGATCGCCTCTGCGGCTCGCCGTCTTCATCTCCGGCCGCGGCTCGAACCTGGCGGCACTCGGGCACGCCTGTCGAGAGCGGCGCATCGGCGCCGAGGTCGCCCTGGTCGTGAGCGACCGGCCCGAGGCGCCTGGGCTCCTGATAGCCCGCGAGTGGGGCCTCGATGCACGCGCGATCCCCTGGCCGGGAGCGGCTCGCCGCGCCGAATTCGAGCAGGCCGCTGCGGCCGCGATGGCCGCAGCGGATACGCAGCTGTTGGTCCTTGCTGGGTTCATGCGCATCTTGTCCGAACCGTTCGTCGCCGCACATGCCGGCGCAATCCTGAATATCCACCCCTCACTGCTGCCGCTGTACCCGGGATTGCACACGCATCGGCGGGTGCTCGCCGCACGCGAGCGCGAACACGGCGCCACGGTACACTTCGTCACCGGGGAACTCGACAACGGCCCGCGAGTCCTGCAGTCCAAGATCCGCGTGCGTCCCGGCGATACAGAGGCGAGCCTCGCGGCGCGGGTTCTGGCCACCGAGCACGTGATCTACCCGCGCGTCATCGGCTGGCGGGCCGAAGGTCGGCTGCAGTGGCGTGCCGGCGCAGCCTGGCTCGACGGGGCGCCGCTCACCGAACCGGTGGTGGAGAGATTCGATGCGTGAGTGCAAGCACTGGCCGCTGCGGGCCGCAAGCGCCACCGTTGCGCTCTGGGCGAGCGGGCTCTGCCGCGCCGGATCACCGCCGGCGGTCCGGGTCGTGCCGCCCACCTTCATTGCCCGGTACTCCATTGCCTGGCACGGAATCACAGCCGGTACCGCCACCCTGACGCTGGTGCGCACCGCAGCGCACACGTACCAATACCGCTCCGTCGATCGGGCCGATGGATTGTTCAGCCTCTTTTTCCGGCATGCGATCACTCAGGAAAGCCGCTTCCGGCTCGTGGACGGCCGGGTCCAGCCGCTCAGCTTCCGCTCCGAGGGCGGCGGTCCCGCCGAGGCTGTACGCTTCGAATGGAGACGCGGACGGGTGGTTGGCACCGCCAAACACCAGCGCCTCGATTTGAAGCTCGAGCCTGGCACGCAGGACCCCGGCTCGGTGCAAATCGCGCTAATGCTCGCGTTCGAGCGCGGGCACCCGCCGTCGAGCTTCTGGCTGCTCAACACGAACGTGATCAACCGTTTCGCCTTCGTGCGCCGGGGCGCGGCCACGCTCGCCACGCCGATGGGCCGGCTGCCCACGGTGCTCTACACCAGCCATCATGCCAAAGCGCGCCGCACCACCTACATGTGGCTCGCGCCGTCACTCGATTATCTACCGGCGCGGCTCGAGCAGCGCCGCGGCGACGGCACGCTATACGCGCTCACCATCCGTAGCTTCAAGCGCACCTGAGCGCGTGGCGGTCAGGTCTTGGGCAACGTGACGCCGCGCTGCCCCTGATACTTGCCGCCGCGATCCTTGTACGAGGTCGAGCAGACTTCGTCCGACTCAAAGAACAGCATCTGCGCGACGCCCTCATGCGCATAGATCTTCGCCGGCAGCGGGGTGGTATTGGAGAACTCGAGCGTCACGTGACCTTCCCACTCCGGCTCGAGCGGAGTGACGTTCACGATGACCCCGCAGCGCGCGAACGTGCTCTTGCCCACGCACACCGTCAGGACATTGCGCGGAATGCGGAAGTACTCCACCGTGCGCGCCAATGCAAAGGAGTTCGGCGGAATGATGCACACGTCCGCCACCACATCAACGAAGCTCTTCTCGTCGAAATTCTTCGGATCGACGATGGTGCTGTTGATATTGGTGAAGATCTTGAACTCGTTGGCGCAACGCACATCGTAGCCGTAACTCGAGGTGCCGTAGGAGACAATCTTCTGACCGTTGACGTAGCGCACCTGCTCGCCCGCAAACGGCTCGATCATGCCGTGCTCGCGCGCCATGCGGCGGATCCAGTGGTCGGATTTGATGCTCACGGGCGGCAGGTCAACTCTTCTCGACGACGATCTTGGGAAACGTTCCGCTGCGATCGAGCGGGCGGGCAGCCAGTGCCGCAGCCGCGTGCCGCGCCATCTGCAGATACGCCTCGGCGCGCGCGGAGCCGGGTTCGGACACGACCGTCGGGTTGCCGCTGTCGGCCCCTTCGCGGATGCTCGCATCAAGGGGCAACTCCCCGAGCAGACGCACACCATACTGCTCGGCCATGCGCGCTCCACCGCCAGCGCCGAAGATGTGCTGCGCGTGCCCGCACTCGGAGCATACATAGACGCTCATGTTCTCGACGATGCCTAGTACCGGCACTGAGACCTTCTCGAACATCTTCAGTCCCTTACGCGCGTCGGCAAGCGCAATGTCCTGCGGCGTCGTCACGATCAGAACGCCCGCTACCGGCACACGCTGCGCCAGGGTGAGCTGAATATCACCGGTTCCGGGCGGCATATCGACCACCAGATAGTCGAGCTCGCTCCAGCGTGTCTGCGTGAGCAGTTGGGTGAGGGCCTGAGTGACCATGGGGCCACGCCAGATCATGGGCTGATCGGCATCGACCATGAACCCGATCGACATCACCTGCACGCCGTGACGGCTGAGCGGTACGATGTGCTCGCCATCGGGCGAGGTCGGACGCTCACCGGCCAGACCCAGCATCAGCGGCTGGCTGGGTCCGTAGATATCGGCATCGAGCACCCCGACCCGCGCGCCCTGCGCAGCCCAAGCCAGCGCCAAGTTCGCAGCCACGGTGGACTTGCCGACTCCGCCCTTGCCGGAGGCCACCGCGACGACGTTTTTGATCTGCGCCAGCGGCTGCAGGGGTCTTTGCACGGCATGCGGGCGGATCTGCGCCTCGAAACTGAAGTGCACCGGCTCGGCGAGTCCCGCCGCGGCGAGGTGTGCCGTGAGTGCCGCAGCCAGCACCGGCTCATAGCCCCCCAGTGGGAAGCCGAGCACGAGATGCGCGGCATAGCCCTCCCCGGTACGGGTCAGCTCCCGCAGCGCCCCGGCCTGACGCAGGGTCTGGTTCAGATACGGCTCGACGTAGCTCTCGAGGGCCGTCCGCAGAGTCTCTAGAGTGGAATCCTCAGCCATGGGCACCGGTGCAGCAAGTCCAGGTGGGCAGCAAACTTGCCATTGTAGAGATAAGTCACGGTTCGCGCACTGCAGTCTCTCGACCCTGTGACATACTTTGCGCGCGCCGCGGACCTGGCCGGTACAATGCAGGCCGAGACGCGTCGGGGAGCGCGCCTCGAGGTGCGTACACTGTGTGCAAGCGAACAGGCTGCGCGGCCACCCGCGGATCGGCTGAATGACCTTTTTAGTGAATTTGCGCGCCGACCGGCTGATCACCGGCCTGCGCTCGTCGGCAGACCCCGCCAGTCCGGAAACCCAGAAGGCTATCGCACGCCTGAAGGACCTGGGACCCGGGGTCATTGCCCCGATCATGGCTTCGCTCCCGGAGGCCGACAAGAACGCCACCGTCGCATTCGTCGAGGTGCTCTCCGGCCTGGTGAGCGCCAAAACCTTTCCACAGTTCATGGAAGGTCTGGTGCAGGGTAGTCCCCGGGTCATCGCTGGCATTGCCTGGGCGCTCACCAGCAGCCGCAACTTCCCGCCGCACCTGCTCCTCGATGCACTCTCGACTCCGGGCATCGCCAAATCGGCGCTGCTCGAGGTGATCACAGCACACAAGTCGCGCTTCACGCTGCGCGAGCTGCTCACGGCCGCATACAACCAGGAGCCCAACGAGAAGGCGGCTCTGTTTCGCGTCATCGCCGACACGATCACACCCGCGGCGCTGCCGGAGCTCCTGCAGCGCCTCGACGGCAAAGACGCCATCGCGCGCGTGCACATCATCAACATCCTGGCGCGTCACGGCACGCCCGAGGTGCATACCGCCTTGCAGGGCCTGCTGAAGGATCCGAACAAGCTGATTCGGGGCGCTGCGCTCTCGGCGCTGCAACGCATGGACGGCATGATCGACGTGGAGCGGGTATGCGAGCTGCTGCGGGATCCGGAAATCGACGTCCAGAATCGCGCGATCGACGTTGTCATCCGGGCCAACCATCCCGAGACCATCCGCTATCTGATCGCCGTGCTCAAGGACGAGAACGAGAACGCGCGCCGCGCTGCGGTCGAGGTGCTGAACGAGGTCGGTGACGCCAAATCGGTCAAGCATCTGCTCGAGGCGCTGAAGGACAGCGACTGGTGGGTGCGCTCGCGCGCCGCCGACGCGCTCGGCCGGATCGGCGGTCCGCGCGTCATCGATGCGGTCCTGCAGCTGGTGAAGGACCCGGATGAGGATATCCGCCGCGCCGCGATCGAGATCCTCAATCAGGCCAAGGATCCGCGCGCCGGCGAGGCGCTGCTGCAGGCGACGCGCGATGAGGATTGGTGGGTCAGTGAGCGGGCGGTCGATGCGCTGGCCGAAATCGGCAGCAAGAGCGCGATCCCGCGGCTGCTCGAGATGCTGCGCGAGGGGCGCGTGAAAACCTTGCCGGTGGTGGTGCGCGCGCTCGGCAAGCTCGGCGACACCCAACTCACCGGCACGCTGATCCCGCTCCTGTCCCGGCCCGAGCGCGAGGTGCGCATCGAGGCGCTCCAGGCGCTCGCGAACGTAGCCGATGTGTCGAACCCGGAGCCGGTGCGCCTGCAGCTGAAGCAGCAGGCGAGCACCCTCGATCAGACCATCGCCCGCGCCGCCGAATCGGCGCTGGCCGAACTCGAGCGCCGTATCACGGGCGCCGCCGGGGTCGTCGGCTCGGCCACAGCCCCACAGCCGCTGCCGCCGGCGGACGCGCCCCAGCCGCCCGAGGCGGCCGCGGCCGTCCGCGCGGCCGACAGCGCCCGACTCGACATCCAGACGCTGCGCTCCGGGGACATCATCGAGGGGCGCTACCGGTATCTTGAGCGCATTGGCCGCGGCGCCTTCGGCACCGTGCTGCTGATGGAGGACACCGTGGTCGATGAGCGACTGATCCTGAAGTTCCTCAACCCGAACGTGGCGACGGACGAGGAGGTCATGAAGCGCTTCGTGCATGAGCTGCGTTACTCGCGCAAGATCACGCACCGCAACGTCATTCGCATCTACGATTTCCTCTTCATTCAGGGCAACTACGCCATCTCGATGGAATACTTCCCCTCGCACACGCTCGCCGCCGAGTTCACCGGGGAAAAGCCGCTTGAGCTGAAGCGGGCACTACAGTTCGGCATCGATATCTGTACCGGCATGGCCGTCGCTCATCAGGCCGGCATCGTGCACCGCGACCTCAAGCCGGCCAACGTGCTGATCAATCATGAGGGGCTGCTGAAGATCGTCGACTTCGGCGTGGCCGCCGCGCAGCGCGAAAGCGAAACACAGTTGACCCGCACCGGTTACGTGATCGGCTCCCCGAAATACATGGCCCCCGAGCAGATCCTCGGCAAGCGGGTCGATGAGCGCGCCGATATCTATGCGCTCGGGGTGATTCTCTATGAGATGCTCACGGGCACTCCACCGTACTCGCGCGGCGACCACATGTCGGTGATGTATCAGCACGTGCAGGGCAAGGCGCGTGCCCCGCAGGAGCTGAACTCGAGCCTGCCGCCGGGACTGTCCGAGGTGGTCATGCGCGCCATGTCGGTCGACAAGGCCAAGCGCTTCCAGCACATGGACGAGGTGCGCGGGGCGCTCGAGAAGTACCTGTAGGTCGGGCGCCGCACGCGCCCCCTGGCGGACTGGTTTACGTGTCGCAGCGCACCATTTCCGGCGTATCCGGTTGATTTTCAGGCGAGTACGGGGCAAAAGTAGCCGCTCCGTTCCCGGCAGCGAGGTACCCTTTGGCCCGTATCGACGCATTCCTGAAGCTCGGTGTCCAGCAAGGCTGCTCCGATGTGCACCTCGCGGTCGGTGTGCCACCGATGCTGCGCATGCAGGGCGATCTGCTACCGATCAAGTTCCGCGATCTGCGCGCCGGGGAACTTGAGGGCTACGTGAGCGAGATTCTCACCCGAACACAATCCGAGCGCTTCGCCGCGGGCCATGATCTCGATTTCTCCTACGTGTCGGCCGAGGGCGGCCGCTTTCGCGTCAACGTGTTTCGCAAGGACACCGGCATCGGGGCGACCTTCCGCACAATTCCTTCGCAAGTGCCCTCGCTGCAGGCGCTCGGGCTGCCGGCGGTGCTCGCGACGCTCTGCGACTACCATCAGGGCATGATCCTGGTCACCGGCGCGACCGGCACCGGCAAGTCCACCACGCTCGCGGCGATGATCGACCACATCAATCAGACGCGAAAGCTCAACATCATCACGCTTGAGGATCCGATCGAAGTGGTGCATCGCAGCAAGACCAGCCAGGTGATCCAGCGTGAGCTCGGCACCCACATTCCAAGCTTTGCCGAGGGCGTGCGCGCGGCGCTGCGCGAGGATCCGGATGTGATCCTCGTCGGCGAGATGCGCGATGCCGAAACGATCGGCATGGCCATGACCGCGGCGGAGACCGGTCATCTGGTCCTTGGTACCCTGCACACCACGAGCGCCGTCAAGACGGTCGACCGCATCGTCGATGCGCTGCCAGTCGAGCAGCGCGAGCAGACCAAGAGCTTCCTGGCGCAAAGCCTGCTCGCGGTGATCAGCCAGGTGCTGCTGAAGACCCCCGATGCGCGCGCCCGCCGAGCGGTGTGCGAGATCATGATCATGACCAAGGCCATCGCCAAGCTGATCCAGACGGAGCAGACCTTTCAGATCCCAAGCATGCTGCAGACCGGACGGGATTTCGGCATGCAGTTGCTCGATCAGGCGCTGCTCGCGGCGGTCAATGCCCGCGAGGTGGATCCGGAGGAGGCGTATCTATATGCCACCGACAAGCGGCCTTTCCAGAAACTCGTGACCGACCCGGGGCTCGTGCCCAGGGCCGAGCTCGCCGGCGTCTAGCGCCTGCGCGCCATGGCATCGGTCGACAAACTGCTGCTCGAAGTCCTGCACAAGGGCGGATCGGATCTGCATTTCATCGCCGGCGAGCCGGCGCGCATCCGCCTGTTTGGCGAACTGATGCCGCTCATGCGCGAGCCGCTCGGGCAGGACTTCGTCAAACAGGCGCTCTATGAAATCATGCCGAAGATCGCCGCCGATCGCTTCGAGCTGCAGGACGGGGCGGATTTCGCCTACAGCATCGCCGAGCATGGCCGCTTTCGCGTCAACGTGATGCGGCAGCTGAACGGCATGGGCGCGGTGTTTCGCGCCATCCCCTCCAAGGCTCTCACGCTCGAGGAACTCGGCATGCCGCCGGCGGTCTGCCAGCTCTGCCGCATCAACAACGGCCTAGTGCTCGTGACCGGCAAGACCGGCTCGGGCAAATCGACCACGCTTGCGGCGATGATCGACGACATCAATACACGCGACAAGGGCCACATCCTCACCATCGAGGATCCGATCGAATTCGTGCATCAGCGCAAGAACTGTCTGGTGAGCCAGCGCGAGATCGGGGTCCACTGTTCGAGCTTCGCCGCGGCGCTGCATTCGGCGCTGCGCGAGGACCCGGACGTCATCCTGGTCGGGGAGTTGCGCGACCTCGAAACGATGAGCATCGCGGTGACCGCAGCGGAGACCGGGATCCTGGTCATGGGCACCCTGCACACCAACGGCGCGGCGCAGACCGTAGATCGCATGGTCAACGTGTTCCCCAACGACAAGCAGGCGCAGGTGCGGGCCATGCTGTCGACTTCGTTGCGCGGAGTGATCTCGCAGCAGCTGCTGCAGCGCGCCGATCGCCCCGGACGCATCGCGGCGCTCGAGATCCTCATCAACACCCCGGCGGCCGCCAGCCTGATCCGTCAGGGCAAGCTCGATCAGCTCGAGAACACCATGCAGTCCGGCGCACAGTTCGGCATGCGTACCATGGACTCGGCGATCCAACAGTTGCTCGATCAGCGCCTGGTCACCGGACGCGAAGCCTACGCCAAAGCGCTCAACAAGGCGCGCTTCGAGGCGGTCAAGGACCTCGGCTGAAAGGGGCCCGGATCCGGATGCCAAGCGGCTGCGCGCCGCAGCCGCTCCCGGTACACTCGGCACCTATGAGCGAGACCTACTTCGTCACCACCGCCCTGCCGTACGCGAACGGGCCGTTGCACATCGGCCACATCATGGAGTACATCCAGGCCGATATCTGGGTGCGATTCCTGCGCATGCAGGGCAAGGCGGTGCATTTCGTCGGTGCCGACGATGCCCATGGCGCGCCCATCATGTTAAAGGCGCAGGCCGAGCAGATCACGCCCGAGGCGCTGGTGGCGCGCATCGGCGCGGACCGGCCACGCTATCTCGAGGGGTTCCTCATCGGCTTCGACCACTGGCACTCGACCCACTCGCCCGAAAACACCGAGCTCTCCCAGGACATCTATCGACGCCTTCAGGCCGCCGGGCTGATCGACTCGCGCTCCATCGAGCAGTTCTACGACCCGGTGCAGAAAATGTTCCTTGCCGATCGCTACATCAAGGGCGAGTGCCCGAAGTGCCACGCGAAGGATCAGTACGGCGATGCCTGCGAGGTGTGCGGTAGCGTCTATGTCCCGACGGACCTCATCAACCCCTACTCGGCGCTGAGCGGCGCGCCGCCGGTGTTGCAACGCTCCGACCATTTCTTCTTCCAGCTCTCCGACCCGCGCTGCGTGGCGTTTTTGCGCGCATGGCTCGATGCGCCCGGACACGTCCAGCCCCAGGTCGCCAACAAGGCGCGCGAATGGCTCGAGGGCCGGGGCGAGCGAGCGCTTGCGGACTGGGACATCTCGCGCGACGCGCCCTACTTCGGCATTCCGATCCCGGATGCGCCCGGCAAGTATTTTTATGTCTGGCTGGACGCACCCGTCGGCTATCTCGCTGCGCTGAAGAGCTACATCGACAGCGGCAAGGCCCGTGCGCGCGGCGAGACCCGCACGTTCGCGCAGCTGCTGGGTGCGTCCGATACGCGCCAGGTCCACTTCATCGGCAAGGACATCATCTACTTTCACACGCTGTTCTGGCCGGCCATGCTGAAGTTCGCCGGCGCCCCGTACCGGGTGCCGGACAACGTGCACGTGCACGGCTTCATCACGGTGTCGGGCGAGAAGATGTCCAAGTCGCGCGGCACCGGCATCAGCCCGCTGCGCTATCTCGAACTCGGCTTGAATCCGCAGTGGCTGCGCTACTACATCGCCGCCAAGCTCAATGCCAATGTCGAGGATCTCGATTTCAACCCCGCGGATTTCGTGGCGCGGGTCAACAGCGACCTGATCGGCAAGTACGTCAATATCGCCAGCCGTGCCGCCGCTTTCATCAGCCGCCATTGCAACGGTGTGATCGACTATCCGGGTGGAACGGCTGCGCTCACCGAGCAGGCCCGCAGCGTAGTCGAGTCCGTGGGCGCAAGCTACGGCTCGCGCGAGTTCGGCCGGGCGATGCGGGAAATCATGGGTTTTGCCGACCGTATAAACCAGGAGTTCGATGCGCGCCAGCCCTGGGTGCTCGCCAAGGATCCGCACCAGCGCGAGGCGCTGCAGGACGCCTGCGCGCGGGCGCTCTATGGCTTCAAGACCCTCACCTGCCTGCTCGCGCCGGTGCTGCCGGAGCTGGCCGAACGGGTGGCGCGCGAGCTGTTCGGACTTGATCGGTCGCTCACCTGGACCGATGCGCTCGAACCGCCGCGACACATCCAGCCTTACCGTCACCTCATGACTCGGGTCGAGCCCCGGCAGGTCGATGCGCTGCTCGCCCCCGGTGCAAGCGCACCCGCGGGCACAACGACCGCAGCGCCGGGGCCATCCCCCCCAACCGCCGTTGCCGCACCCGAGCACATCTCCATCGACGAGTTCAACCGGGTCGATCTGCGCGTCGCACGCATCGTGGCGGCCGAGCAGGTCGCCGGGGCCGACAAATTACTGCGTCTGACCGTCGACCTCGGCGGCGAGACACGTACGGTGTTCGCCGGGATCAAATCCGCGTACGACCCAGCGGCGCTGGTGGGACGGTTGACCGTGGTAGTGGCGAATCTGGCGCCGCGCAAGATGAAGTTCGGTGTATCCGAGGGCATGGTGCTCGCGGCCGGCGGCGAAAGCGGCGGTCCCTATCTGCTGGCGCCGGACAGCGGCGCACGCGCGGGCATGCGCGTTCGCTAGCATTGGCCACGGTTTGCGCATGAGCCAGGCCAGCAACCCACAGCACTCAGTCCAAGCCGAGCACGCCGGTGCAGCGACGCTGCCCGATGCCACCGCCATTGACGCGCTGCTGCCGCAGACCCAATGCACGCGCTGCGGCTTTCCGGGATGCCGGCCCTACGCTGAAGCCATCGCCCGGGGCGAAGCCGATATCAATCAATGTCCACCCGGCGGAACCGCCGTGATCGAACATCTGGCCGAGCTGCTCGGGCGCGCACCGAAACCGCTCGATCCAACCCACGGCAGCGAGGGACCGGCACAAATTGCGCGCATCGACGAGCACACCTGCATCGGCTGTGCCAAGTGCCTGCCGCCATGCCCGGTCGATGCCATCATTGGGGCGCGCAAACACATGCATACCGTCGTGACAGCGCTGTGCACGGGTTGCGGGCTGTGCATCGCCCCCTGCCCCGTCGACTGCATCACGCTCGCACCGCGTGCGACGATCGCCGCAGCACCGCCCGCACCCACACCGGCCGACAACCGCAGTCGCTACCGCGCACACAACGATCGCGCCGACCGCCGCGCGCGCAAGCGCGCGCAAGTGGTTGCGGCCCGCAAGCAATGGGCGGGCGGCCCGCCTCCCTGCGATCCGTAAGCGGCCATGCATCCGGCCACCCGTCGCGCGATCTATCGCCGCCTGCAGCGCGCCAACCCCGCGCCGCGCAGCGAGCTGCACTACAGCACCGCATTCGAGCTGCTGGTCGCCGTCATGCTCTCGGCGCACACGACCGACAAAAGCGTCAATGCCGCCACCGCCCGCCTCTTCCCGGTCGCCAACACTCCGCAGGGGCTGCTTGCGCTCGGGGAGCGGAGTATCAGGCCGTACCTGCGGCCGGTCGGACTCCACAACATCAAGTCGCGCAATCTCATCGGTCTGTGCCGTCAACTGATGGAGCGCCACCATGGCGAGATTCCGCCGCAACGCGCCGAGCTCGAAGCGCTGCCGGGAGTCGGCCGCAAGACCGCGAGCATCATTCTCAACATGGTATTTGGCCAGGCTGAAATCGCGGTCGACACTCATATCTTTCGGGTTGCCAACCGCACCGGTCTTGCCTGCGGCAAGACACCGCTTGCCGTTGAACGCGCTCTGCTCGCGCACACGCCCGCCGAATTCCGACGCGACGCTCATCATTGGCTGCTGCTGCACGGCCGCTATGTCTGCACGGCGCGCAAACCGGCATGCCCGCGCTGCGTACTTGCAGATTTGTGCGCGTATCCGTTCAAGACTCCATCCCACCCGCACACCGCCCGCGTCACGGGCGGGCCGGCCGCGGGCCGGCAGTCCGCACGGCGGGAATAGACCGATGCCGCTTTTCGCAGGCCAGAGCCGCGAGCAGCTGCGCCAGAAGTTCCGCGAGGCGTGGCGAAAATTCACCGCTGCGCAGACGCTCGAGCCGCTCGAGGCGCAGATTGCCGCGGTCGTGGCCGAGCATCCGGAATATCAGACGCTGATCGAGTCCCCCGAGGCGCTGACGGTGGAGTTCTCCCCTGAGGCGGGGCAGCACAATCCTTTCCTGCACATGAGCCTGCATCTGGCGATCCGCGAGCAGGTCGCAACCGACCGACCGCCCGGCATTGCCCGGATTTACCGCGATCTCGCCGCGCGCATGGACGATGCCCATGCCGCCGAACATGCACTGCTCGAGCGGCTCGCCGAGACGCTCTGGGCCGCGCAGCGCGCTGGCCGCATGCCCGATGAGCAGCACTATCTCGAGCGGCTGCGTACGCTGTAGACACGCTGTCCTGTTAGAATGGGGGCCGTGGGAGCGGCCGAGCTCCCGTGAACGGCGATGAAACGATGCGGGACGACGAGCCGCTTGCGGCGGTGAGTATCGCGGCGTTGCGCAGCCTGCAGCTCGAGCGGCTGCGCCAGTCGGTACGGCATGCCTACGAGAACGTCGCGCATTACCGCAAGGCGTTCGACGCACACCAGGTTGGTCCCGACACCCTGCGCACGCTTGCCGATCTCGCCCGGTTCCCGTTCCTCACCAAGCAAGACTTCCGCGTCCACTATCCGTTCGGCCTGTTTGCCGTCCCGTATCGAAAAATCGCGCGCATCCACACCTCGAGCGGCACCACGGGCAAGGCCACCGTGGTCGGCTACACGAGCGCGGATCTCGGCGTCTGGGCCGAGTTGATGAGCCGCTGCATCCGTGTCGCCGGCGCACGCACCGGGGACGTCGTGCATATTGCCTACGATTACGGGCTGTTCACCGGCGGCCTCGGTGCGCAGCTCGGCGCCGAACGGCTCGGCTGTACCGTCATTCCCGCCTCGAGCGGACGGACCGATTGGCAGGTGCAGCTCATCGAGGACTTCCGTCCCGACATCCTCATGGCCACACCGTCCTATGCGCTGCACCTTGTTGATGCCTTCGAGCACGCGGGACTCGACGCGCGCGCCTGTTCACTGCGCATTGGTATCTTCGGCGCCGAGCCGTGGACGGAGCAGCAGCGCGCGGCTCTCGAGTCGGGCCTGGGCGTGGATGCCATCGATCTTTACGGCACCGCAGAGCTGATCGGCCCGGGGGTGGCCTGCGAGCGTCACGGCCGGCGCGAGGGACTCGTCCTCTGGGAGGATCATTTCTATCCGGAGGTGATCGATCCGGTCACCGGCGCGGTGCTGCCCGACGGCGAGGAAGGTGAGCTCGTGCTCACCGCGCTCACCAAGGAGGCGCTGCCGGTGATCCGCTACCGCACGCGCGACCTAACTCGGCTTATGCCGCCCCTCGAGGGACCTCTGCGACGCATGGCGCGGGTGCTCCAGCGCACCGACGACATGCTGGTGATCCGGGGCGTCAAGATATTCCCGGCGCAGATCGAAGCGGCGATCGCCCGCTTTGGCGGGCTCGCGCCGCGGTGCAACCTCGAGCTCGACCATCACAGCGCGCTCAATGCGCTCACGGTGCACGTCGAGGTGCTCGCGGGCGAGAGCAGCAGCGAGCCGCAACGGCGTGCACTCGAGCATGAACTCGGCCGGCGGTTGAAAGCGGATCTCGGCGTCACCGTCGCGGTGGTCGTTCACCCCGCCGATACCCTGGGGCGTGCGGCCGGCAGGCCGTACGTACGGCCACGCAATCGCGCCGAGCCCGCCTGAGCGACTTCAGCGCCTCTTCGGAATGTACAAGTCGGTCAGCGTGCCTTCGTACGCCTCTGCCGCCGCGCCCACGGTTTCCGACAGTGTCGGATGCGGGTGAATCGTAAGACCAATGTCGGCCGCATCGCAGCCCGTCTCGATCGCCAGCGCCACCTCACTGATCAGCTCACCGGCATTCGTGCCGACGATGCCGCCGCCCAGCACCCGGTGCGAGTGCGGGTCGAACAGCAGCTTGGTGAGGCCTTCATCGCGCCCAAGTGACAGCGACCGTCCATTCGCCGCCCAAGGAAAGACGCCCTTCTCGATCGCGATGCCCTCGGCCTTGGCCTGCGTCTCGGTAAGGCCCACCCAGGCAATTTCCGGATCCGTATAGGCGACCGACGGGATGACCCGCGCATCGAAGGCGCGCTTTTCGCCCGCGGCAACCTCGGCCGCCACTTTGCCTTCGTGTACCGCTTTGTGCGCGAGCATGGGCGCGCCCGCAATATCCCCGATCGCAAAAATATGCGGCACGTTGGTGCGCATCTGTTTGTCCACGGGGATGAACCCGCGCTCCGTGACGCTCACACCGGCCGCATCCGCGCCGATCCGCCGCCCGTTAGGCGCGCGCCCCACGGCCACCAGCACCCGGTCATAGACTGCCGGCGCAGGCGCATGCTCGCCCGCGAAGCTCACCCGCAGTCCCGCCGCCTGCGCCTCAACTTGACTCACCGCGGTCCCGAGCAGGATCTGCCGGTAGCGGGCGCGCAGCCGCCGCTCGAGCGGGCGCACCAGATCCGGATCGCAGCCGGGCATCAGCTGCTCGGTGAGTTCAATCACACTCACCGCCGTGCCGAGGGCCTCGTACACGCAGGCCATCTCCAGGCCGATGATGCCCCCACCGATCACCAACAGCTCACCACTGAATGCCTCGATCTCCAACGCGCCGGTCGAGTCGATCACGCGCGGATCCTCAGGCAAACCGGGTAGGCGTACGGCCTCCGATCCAGCGGCGATGATGCACTGCTCGAAGCGAATGCGCTCGCTGCCACCGGCGCCGGTGACCTCGATTTCGTTGGGGCCGGCAAAGCGGCCGACGCCACGCACGATCTCGACCTTGCGTTGCTTGGCGAGCACCGCGAGCCCCCCGGTGAGCTTGCCCACCACCGTGTTCTTCCAGGCGCGCAGTTTCGCCCGGTCGATCTTCGGGCGCCCGAACTCGATCCCACAGGCGGCCATGGCCTGCGCGTCCTCGATCACCTTGGCGGCATGCAGCAGCGCCTTGGAGGGAATGCAGCCGACATTCAGGCAAACTCCGCCCAGCGTCCCGGCGCGCTCGACCAAGGTCA
>JAKARC010000082.1 GCA_021822385.1 Pseudomonadota bacterium | reverse complement strand
CCGTAGATTTTGATTTGGCCACCGAAGCCTACAAGGTAAGGGGTCGGTGGCCACACTGCGCTGCCGCTCCGTTCGCCCCGACCCCGCCTTGGTCAGGGCTACGCCCCGACACCCCTTGTGACCTGAACCATTGCGACCGTTCCGCGCCTCCCTTCGGGGGCTTGTCACAGTCGATAGGGCCCGTGCCGGGGAGAAGGGCTATGAACATCACGCCCTTCTCCGGCACACAGGCTGGCACCGCCGCCAGGGCATCCTCGCCTTCACCCGACGCGCCGCCGGCCGCAGAACCGCCACCGCCGACGGACTGGCCGGCGTGGATCGAACACACCATCTCGCGCTGCCCCAAGCCCGGACAGGCACTCATCGCGGCATGGGCGGACCTGATGGGCTCGCTCGTGAGCGGTCTCGATCCAGCGCTCATGCCGGCGACGGGCAAGATGGTCGAATTCATCCGCCGCCAGGTGTCCGAGCTCGATACCGGGATGGCGCTCGACTGGCTGCGCAAGATGCGCGCGCTCTGCGAATCCATGATCCCCGCGCTGCGGGCGGCGCTGATCGACCCCGATGTCTTCGAGGTCACGCTGAACCCGGACGGCGCTCTACGCGCCGCCCGGATCGGGGCCGGGAATCCCGTCATCGGCACCGTGAGCAGGCCCAATGCGCTCGCCGTCATCAATGCCGTCGCCGAGGGCGTGGACAGCACGGTCCACAAGGACGATCCGAGCATCGAGGGATCCTTCCCCATCGATGGCTCCCGGTTCATCGGGATCATTCCCCCGACCGTGCCGCGGCCGACCTTCGCACTGCGCAAGAAGGCGGTGAAGATTTTCACGCTCGAGGATTACGTCGCTCAGGGCATCCTCAGCGAGGCACAGCAGGGCGAGATCGTCGCCGCCGTCAAGGCATCGCAGAACATCCTGGTTTGCGGCGGCACCGCGAGCGGCAAGAGCACCCTGACGAACGCGATCCTCGATTGCATCGCGCGGGAATTCCCCGCCGACCGCGTCGTGACGATCGAGGACGTGCCGGAACTTCAGATCGCGGTCGAGGACCTGGTGCAGCTCTTGACCTCCGCGCCGACGAAAGACGGCCGCGGCGGGCGGAACATGCAGCAGCTCTTGAAGGCGACGCTGCGCCTGACGCCGAAGCGCATCGTGGTGGGCGAGGTGCGCGACGGGGCGGCGAATGACCTGCTCATGGCGTGGAACACCGGCCACCCCGGCGGGGTGGCGACGGTGCACGCGAATAGCACCCGGGACGCGCTCGTGCGCATCGAGCAGCTCATCGCGCTCAACGATCTGAAGCCGCAGCCAGCCATCATCGCCGCGGCCATCAACCGCGTGATCTTCATCACCCGCACCCAGGATGGGCGGCGCGTCGAAGAGGTCGCCACCGTGCGCGGCTGGTCACCGGATTCAGGCTATGTCGTCGAACGACTCGCCTGACGCGCCAGCCGACCCCTCGAGGTACGCGCTCCACCTCGGTGACTGCCGGGTGATGCTCGGCGCGATCGCCACCGAGTCGATCGACGCCATCGTCACCGATCCACCCTACGAGCTCACCGCGGCCCGCCCCGGCGGGCGCAGCGCCGCAACCCGCGGCGCGGTGATGCGCGGGTTCATGGGACTCGAATGGGATGCGACGGGGATTGCGTATGACCCGGCGCTCTGGCGCGAGTGCCTGCGGGTCTTGAAGCCAGGGGCACACCTGCTTGCCTTCGGCGGCACCCGTACCGCGCACCGGATGGTCTGTGCGATCGAGGATGCAGGGTTCGAGATCCGCGATTCGATCCTCTGGATCTACGGTTCGGGATTCCCGAAATCGAAGAACCTCGTCGGCGCGCGCCAGGGATGGGGCTCGGCGCTGAAGCCCGCGCACGAGCCGATCGTGCTCGCGAGGAAGCCGCTCGCGGAGCGGACGCTCGAGGCGAACGTCGCGCGCTACGGAACCGGCGCACTCAATATCGATGCCTGCCGCGTGCCGGCCCCGGAGGGCTCCGTGGTTCGAGTCGCGCACTTCGAAAGCGGAGCGAAGCGCGGCTTCGGCGGTGGACTCAAGGGCGGTTCGAGGACGGAGCCGCAGCGCCTTGGACGCTGGCCGGCGAACGTCATCCATGACGGCAGCGATGAGGTTCTCGCCGCCTTCCCAGAAGCGCCGGGCCAGCTCGCGCCGGCAAAAAACGACGGGGACTCGCAGGGCAACGCGGTGTACGGCGCGCTCAAGCACGTCACTCGAGAGCCTGAACCGCGAGCGGATTGCGGGGATGACGGGCGCACTGCCGCGCGGTTCTTCTACTGCGCGAAGGCAAGCCGCGCGGATCGAGGGACCGGCAATTCGCATCCGACCGTCAAGCCCACCGCGCTGATGGCCTATCTCTGCCGCCTGGTTACCCCGCCTGGCGGCACGGTGCTCGACCCTTTCACGGGGTCAGGATCTACCGGGGTGGCGGCGGTGCGCGAGGGACTGCGCTTCGTCGGAATCGAAGCGCAAGCCGCCTACCTCGAGATCGCCCGCCAGCGGATCGCGCTCGAGGATCAGGCCGTGCTCGAGCGCAATGGCACAGCCGCCCGCGGCGGACAGATGGATTTGCGGTGGGCGTAGCCTCGACACCGGGTGCGGCAGGGATGCCATCAAATCCCGCGCGCTGCAACTGCCCAGATCTTCTCGAGACTTTCGGGCGGTGCGGCTTTCATACCGTCCTCGCCGACCCGCCGTGGCAGTTCCAGAACAAGACGGGCAAAGTCGCCCCCGAGCACAAGCGCCTCACGCGCTACGGCACGATGCCGCTGGATGAGATCGCCGCGCTCGCCGTCGCGCAGCTCGTGACCGGGCCGGCACACCTGTACCTGTGGGTCCCGAACGCACTGCTCCCCGAGGGTCTGCGCGTCATGGCCGCGTGGGGCTTCCAGTACAAAAGCAACATCGTGTGGCACAAGGTCCGTAAGGACGGCGGGTCGGATGGGCGCGGGGTCGGCTTCTATTTCCGCAACGTGACCGAACTCGTGCTCTTCGGCGTGCGCGGCAAGAACGCCCGCACGCTCGACCCCGCTCGCCGGCAGGTGAATCTTCTCGCGACACGCAAGCGCGAGCACTCGCGCAAACCCGACGAACTGTACCCGATCATCGAGGCGTCCAGCCCCGGTCCGTACCTCGAACTATTCGCGCGCGGCG
Organism: Pseudomonadota bacterium; assembly: GCA_021822385.1. Classification (GTDB taxonomy): domain Bacteria; phylum Pseudomonadota; class Gammaproteobacteria; order Steroidobacterales; family Steroidobacteraceae; genus 13-2-20CM-66-19. Next base: position 1,179 of record JAKARC010000082.1, on the reverse strand, counting down.
CGCGCCCGGGGTGGTCGGCTTGGGGAGACCAAGCAAGCGCCTATTACCCCACCTGGTCAACCTATCGCAATCACTCGCAGACGACGTGCGAGGAGGCCACTTGAACCGCTATCTACTCAGTCACCGCCGGTCAATTGACGAATCCGCCGGCTTGGTGCTCGCCGGCCTCGCGGGATTCGCGTGGCTGCACGCCGGTCCCGGCCTTTCCGGGCCGGCGCTCTCGATCCTCCTGCCGCTCGCGTGCGCCCTCGCCCCCAGTTGGCGCGCACGGCTTCTCACGGCGCTTCTCTATTACGGGCAATGCTCCTGGCCGGTGCTCGGCGCGGTCGAAGGCTATTGGAGCTCCGCGGCGGGCACCGCCGCGCCGCACATCGTGCCGCTTGCCGTCGGTGCGTGGATCGGGGCGAGCCTGCTCCTCGCGACCCCCTGGGCCTTCGCCTCCACCTGGCCGCGCGCGCTTCTCGCGCTCGCGCTTACCGCGCTGCCGCCGATCGGACTCATCGGGTGGGAATCCCCGTTGAATGCGGCCGGCGTGTTCTTCCCGAACTCAGGATGGATCGGCGTCGGCCTCACGGTCGTGGCTGTCGCCCTGCTCGCCGATCTGCCGCAGCGACGCCACCGAAGTAGCGTCGGACTCCTCTTCCTGGCGCTCACCGCCATCCCGCTCAACATCGGCTATTGCCCGCTGCCGCCGCCACCCGACTGGATGGGCGTCGACACTCGAATCCCGCCCGCACGCTGGAACGTCGGTCGCGAGATCACGAACTGGCAGGCAATCCTCGCGGCCGGCACACACGGCAATCGTGGGAGCGAGCCGGTCCTGGTGTTCGGCGAGGGGCTCCTCGATGACTGGTGGCCCGGCACCCAGCAGTACATCGCCGATGGCATGCGATTCGCCGGTGTGTCGCGCGATTCCACGTGGTTGATCGGCGCATCGGCATACGGTTACGACGCGCTCGTCGCCGTGCGGCCGGGACACCCTGTTCGCCGGCCACAGACCCGCGCCGCAGCCGTCTTGATCGGCGGGGACTGGCTCCCCTGGTCAGTGAGCGCCCACATTCACGGCCTGCGGCCGGCGTGGTGGCAACATACGTTCGAGCTCAACGGGCAGCGGGTGTGGGCGTCGATCTGCGCCGAGCAGCTCTTCTCCTGGACGTGGCTCGAGGCAATGGCCACCGG
>JAKARC010000037.1 GCA_021822385.1 Pseudomonadota bacterium | reverse complement strand
TGATCGAGGTAAACAGCGACCCGCGGGTCACGCCGGCGGCCGCCCGCGCCGCGTAATAGGCGGCCACGGCCGCCTTGAGCGTCTGGTTCGACACGTTGACCCGGCTTTCCAGCCGCGAGAGCACCGGATCGTCGTAAATCGACCACCACGCGCTCGGCACGATCTTCGCCGGCGTCGCCGGCACCCAGCCGCGCTCTTCCTTGAACAGCGGCGCCGGCGGCGCCGCCGGGCGGCGGTAATTCGGGCCAACCGCGCATGCGCTGAGTGCCGCGCACAGGCTGGCCGCGAGCAGCAGTCGCGCTGCGGACATCATGTCGTGACGCTCCGGGCCGGCAGCGCCGCCCCGCCGCGGCGCGTGAACGTTCTGATGAACCATAGGCGGAATCGATCCAGGTAGATATACACAACAGGCGTCGTATAGAGCGTGAGGATCTGGCTGATCGCGAGCCCCCCCACCACCGCGATACCGAGGGGCCGGCGCATCTCCGAGCCCTGCCCGGTCATCAGCGCAAGCGGCAGCGCTCCCAGCATGGCGGCAATGGTGGTCATCATGATGGGGCGGAAGCGCAGCAGGCAGGCTTCGTGAATGGCGCGAGCCGCATCCGTGCGTTCGGTACGCTGCGCGACCAACGCCACGTCCACCATCATGATCGCGTTCTTCAGCACCACGCCGATCAGCAGGATCACGCCGATGAGCGCGATCAGACTGAACGGCTCGTTGAACAGCAGCAGCGCGAGCACCGCCCCGACGCCGCTTGAGGGCAGCGTCGAGAGGATGGTAATCGGCTGCGTCAGGCTCTCATAGAGCACGCCGAGCACGATATACACGGCCGCGAGCGCAGCCAGGATGAGCAGCGGCTCCTCTTCGACGGTCTTGCGAAACACCCGGGCATTGCCGGCGAAGCGCCCGTGAATGTCACTCGGCACGTCGAGATCACGCATGGTCCGCTCGATGGCCGCGGTCGCCACACCGAGCGCCTCCCCCACCGGCAGATTGAACGAGAACGTGGTGGCGACGAACGGTCCCTGGTGGTTGATCGCGAGCGGGGTGAGTCCCGGACTGTAGCTCGCGAAATCCGCCAACGGGATCATGTTCTCGGGGCTGGTGCTGACGGCGCTCGCCGTGGACACCCCGCCCGTGGTGGTGGCGATTTGATTCTCGGCGTAGTTGAGTGCGGCCGTGCTTTGCGTCACGCCGGGAAACTGGAAATCCGCGGCCGCCCCCATGGTGGCCTCGGTGCCCGAGAGCGCCCCGCCGGAGGTGCTGACGTACAGATCCTTCAGTGTCGAGGGCTTGTTCCAGAACTTGGGGTTGACCTCCATCACCACGTGATACTGGTTCATGTCCTCGTAGATGGTCGAGACCAGACGCTGCCCGAAGGCGTCGTAGAGCGTGTTGTCGATTTCCGAGAGATTCAGGCCGAGCGCCGCGGCGCGCTGGCGATCGATATGCAGCTGCACATCGAGGCCGCCCTCCTGGCTGTCGGAGTTCACGTCGCGCAGCTGCGGCACCTTCTTCAACGCCCGCTCGATGCGCGGCGCCCAGGTGTTCAGCGCGTGCAGGCTGCTCGAGAGCAATGTGTACTGATACTGCGCATAGCTCTGCCGGCCGCCCGAGTGAATGCTCTGCGCGGTTTTGAGGTACAAGCGCGCGCCGGCGAACCCTTTGAGCGCTCGCGTCAGCTGCGCGATCACCTCGGCGTCGGAGAATTTACGCTCGGACAGCGGCTTCAAGGAAATGAACATGTGCGCGGTGTTGCTGCCGCCGAAGAAGCCGCCGCCCGTGAACCCGACCACGTGCGCGACGGCCGGGTTGCGCTTGATGATGTTGACGACGTAGCGCAGCTTCTTCTGCATCGCCTCGAAGGAGCTGCTCTGATCGGCGACCATGTAGCCGGTGATGTTGCCGGAGTTCTGCTGCGGGAAGAAGGTCTTCGGCACGATGGCGAACAGGTAGAAGTTGAGCACCACCACCCCGAGGAGCGCGAGCATCACCGCGCGCGGGTGGCGGATCGCGATCGTGAGGGTATGGTCGTAGAAATCGCGCATGTGGCCGAAGCCGCGCTCGATGGCGCGGAAGAAGCGGCCCTGGCGCGGGTGCGCCCGCAACAGCCGCCCGCACAGCATCGGGGTGGTGGTGAGCGAAATCACGAGCGAGAGCGCAACGGTGATGGCGAGCGTGAGGGCGAACTGGCGGAACACGCGCCCGACGAGCCCCCCCATCAGCAGGATGGGCACGAACACCGCGATCAGGGAGGAGCTCATGGCGAGCACGGTGAAGCCGACCTCGCGTGCTCCCTCGAGCGCGGCGCGCAGGCGCGGCTCGCCCGCCTCGATGTGGCGCGTGATGTTCTCGATCACCACGATCGCATCGTCGACCACGAATCCCGTGGACACGGTGAGCGCCATCATCGAGAAGTTGTTCAGGCTGAAGCCGAGCAAATAGATCACCGCCAGCGTGCCGATGAGCGCAAGCGGCACGGCCACCGCCGGCACCAGCGCGGCGCGCGGATTGCGCAGCATCACCAGCACCACGGTCACGACCAGGAGCACCGCGAGGAGCAGCGTGATCTCCACGTCGTGCAGCGAGGTGCGGATCGGCCCGGTCTGATCGTGCGTCACCACGAGGTTGATGCCGCTCGGGATGCTGGCGCGAATGGCCGGCAGCAGCGCCTTGATGCGATCGACCGTGGCGATCACATTGGCGTCGGGCTGCTTGCGGATGATCATGGCGACCGCGCGGTGGCCGTCAAAAAGTCCCAGCGTCTGCACGTTCTCGACGCCGTGGGTGATCGTGGCGACGCTGCCTAAGCGCACCGCCGCGCCGTTGCGGTAGGCAATGATGAGATTGCGGTACTGGCTGAGCTTGGTGGCCGAATCATTGACGTAGATCTGATAGCGCCGGCCATCGAACGACAGCGCGCCCTTGGGGCTGTTGGCATTGGCCGCCGCGATCGCCGCGCGCACGTTCTCGAGGCCAATTCCGTATTTGAACAGCTGGCGCGGATCGAGGTTGATGCGGATCGCCGGCAGCGAGCTGCCGCCGATGTCGACCTCGCCCACGCCCGGCACCTGCAGCAGCTTCTGATAGATGATGGTGGAGGCGGCGTTGTAGACCTGGCCGATGGGCAGGGTCTTCGAGGTGAGCGCGAGGATGAGGATCGGCGCCTCGGAGGGATTGTAGGCAAAGTACTGCGGGTTGCTGCGCAGCGCGGCCGGCATGTCGGTGCGGGCCGCCTGGATGGCCGCCTCCACATCGCTCGCGGCGCCGTGAATGTTGCGGCTCAGGCTGAAGATCAGCACGATCTGCGAGCGCCCCTCGGTGCTCTGCGAGGTCATCTGATCGACACCCGCGATCGAGCTCAGGCGCCGCTCGAGCGGCGTGGTGACACTGGTGGCCACCGTCTGCGGACTTGCCCCGGGGAGACTCGCAACGACCACGATCGCGGGGAAATCGACCTGCGGCATGGCCGAGACCGGCAGCAGGAAATACGCGATCAGCCCCGAGAGCGCGAGCCCGCACGACAGCAGTGTCGTCGCCACCGGGCGGGTGATGAACAGGCGCGAGATGTTCATGCGACGCTCATGGCGAATCGATCGACAGCGGCCCCGAGGGGCGCAGCGGCACGCCGGCCCACGCCTTGGCGCGCCGCGCTAGGCGATCAAAGAACAGGTAGACCACGGGCGTCGTGAACAGCGTCAACAGCTGGCTCAGCAGCAGACCACCGACTATCGCGAGGCCGAGCGGACGCCTGAGCTCCGAGCCCGTCCCGGTGCCAAGCATCAGTGGCAGCGCGGCGAAGACCGCCGCCACGGTGGTCATCAGAATCGGCCGGAAGCGCAGCAGCGCCGCCTCCTTGATGGCCTCGATCGGGGTCTTGCCCTCCTCGCGCTCGGCGTTCAACGCGAAGTCGATCATCATGATCGCATTCTTCTTGACGATGCCGATCAGCAGCACGATGCCGATGATCGAAATGATGTCGAGACTCTCCCCGGCCATCATCAGCGCGAGCAGCGCTCCGATGCCGGCAGACGGCAGCGTCGAGAGGATGGTGAGCGGGTGGATGTAGCTCTCGTAGAGCACCCCGAGCACGATGTAGACGGTAGCGATCGCCGCGAGCAGCAGCAGCACCTCGCTCGTGAGGGAGGACTCGAAGGCGAGCGCCTCACCCTCGAACGTGGTGCTGATGCTCACCGGCAGGCCGATCTTACGCTCGGTGGCGCGGATGGCGTTCACCGCGGCCCCGAGGGAGGCGCCCGGCGCGGTGTCGAAGGAGAACATCGCCGCCGGGAACTGCCCGAGATGATCGAGCATCAGGGGCGCATCCTTGACTTCGATGTGGGCGATGGAGCCGAGCGGCACCTGACCGCCGGCCGCCGAGGGAATGTAGAATGTATTGAGCGAGCGCACGGTGTCCGAGAGACTCGGATTTGCCGTCAGGATGACCCGATAGTCGTTCGACTGCGTATAAATCGTCGAGATGATGCGCTGACCGAAGGCGTCATAGAGCGCGTTGTCGATGGTGGCATTGGTGATGCCGAAGCGCGCCGCGGTGCTGTGGTCGACATCGATCTGAATGGTCCGTCCCTGCTCGGTGTAGCTGGTCGACACGTGCGTGAGCGTCGGCTGTCGCCGCAGCGCCGCGAGCAGCTTCGGCACCCAGGGATTGAGGATCGCGCGCGTGCCGGCCCCGAGGATGAACTGATAGCGGGCGCGGCTGGTGATGGAGCTGATAGTCAGGTTCTGCACCGGCTCGAGCGACAGGTGAATGCCCGGCACGGTGCGCGCCGCCGCGAGCAACTGATCCATCACGGTGGTGATGCCCACCGACCGATCGTCCTTCGGCGTCAGGTTGATCAGCATCTTGCCCTGGTTCACCGTCATGTTGTTGCTGCCGATCCCGATATACGAGGTCAGGCTGACGACGTTCGGGTTGCGTCGCAGGGCGGCGGCGAGCGCCTGCTGGCGCGCGGCCATGGCCTTGAAGGAGATCGACGGCGGTCCGACGGTGGTCGCCTGCAGCAGCCCGGTGTCCTGCAGCGGGAAGAAGCCCTTAGGGATGATGATATAGAGCGCCACCGTCAGCGCCAGCGTGCCGGCGGCGATCCACAGCACCAGGCGCTGGTGTGCGAGCGCACGGTCGAGTCCGCGCCCGTACGCGGCGATCAAGCGGTTGAAGGCCGATTCGGCCCAATGCGCCCAGCGACCCTGCTTGCGCAGCGTATCGGCGTGCGGCCGCAACAACTTTGCGCACAGCATCGGCACGAGCGTGAGGGAGACCACTGCGGAGATCAGGATCGCGATCGCGAGCGTGATGGCGAACTCGCGGAACAGCCGGCCGACCACCTGCCGCATGAACAGCAGCGGGATCAGCACCGCGATCAGGGAGATGGTGAGCGACACGATGGTGAAGGCAATCTCCCCGGAGCCCTCGAGGGCGGCCTCAAGCGGTGCCTTGCCACGCTCGATGTGCCGCGAGATGTTCTCGATCATGACGATGGCGTCATCGACCACGAAGCCGGAGGCGACGGTGAGGGCCATGAGCGACAGGTTGTCGAGACTGAAGCCGGCGAGGTACATCACTGCGAACGTGCCGATCAGCGACACCGGCACCGAGAGGCTCGGGATGATGGTGGCGGGGATGCTGCGCAGGAACAGGAACATCACCATGACCACCAGCGCCACGGCGAGAGTGAGCTCGAACTGCACGTCGTCCACGGAGGCGCGGATCGTCTGCGTGCGGTCGGTGACCACCCGCAGATTCACGCCCGAGGGCAGCGTCGCGCGCAGCCGCGGCAGCAGCGCGCGGATGCTGTCGACCACCTGGATCACATTCGCGTCGGGCTGGCGGCGGATGTTGATCAGCACCGCCGGGGTACTGTTGACCCAGCTCGCGAGCTGGTTGTTCTCCGCGCCCATCACCACCTTGGCGACGTTTTTCAGATAGACCGGCGAGCCGTTGCGATAGGCGACCACGAGGTTCGCGTACTGCGCGGCGCTGGTCAGCTGATCATTGGCGTCGATGGTGTAGGCGTGCGCCGAGCCGTTGAAGCTGCCCTTGGGCGCATCCGAGTTGGAATTGGCGATCGTGGTGCGCAGGTCATCGAGGCTGATCCCGTAGGCGGCGAGCTGATTGAGGTTCGCCTCGATCCGCACCGCCGGCTTCGGGGCCCCGCTTAAACTCACCAGGCCCACGCCCGAGACCTGGGAAATGCGCTCGGCAATGGTGGTATCGGCCAGGTTCTCTACCTGCGTGATGGGCAGAGTGCGTGAGGTGAGCGCCAGCGTCAGGATGGGCGCATCGGCCGGGTTGACCTTGGCGTACACCGGCGGGGCCGGCAGGCTCTGCGGCAGGAGCGACTGCGCGGCATTGATCGCGGCCTGTACCTCCGCCTCGGCCACATCCAGGCTCAGGTTCAGATCGAACTGCAGTGTGATCTGCGAGGCGCCCGCGGAGGTCTTCGAGGACATCTGGTCGAGACCGGACATCTCGCCGAAATCCCGCTCGAGCGGCGCGGTGACCGTGGCGCTCATGACTTCCGGACTCGCCCCGGGCAGGTACGTCGAGACCACGATGGTCGGATAGTCCACCTGTGGGAGCGTCGAGACCGGCAGCAGCAGGTAACCGATCGCCCCGAGGATGACGATCGCGACCATCAGCAGCGAGGTGGCGACCGGCCTCAGAATGAAAGGCCGGGATGGGTTCATGGGGGGGTGCCGCGCGCGTTGTGCGGGGTGCCGGCGCCGCGCGTCCGAGTGCGCGTGACCGCCCGGCCGATCGGCGCCGTGCGGCCCGGAATACGCACCTTGGCTCCCGGGCGCAGCTCGTCCACGCCGTCGGTCACCACGACCTCACCGGGGGTCAGGCCCTTCATGACCGCCATGAGCGTCCCATCGGTCGGCCCCGTGACCACGGGGCGCATCTGCACCGTGTCGTTCGGCTCGACGACGTAGACGAAATTCCCCGACGGGCCGTTCTGCACCGCCGCGCCCGGCACGACCACTTGCGACTTCAGCGTGCGCACGACGATCGCGACGTTGACGAACTCGTTCGGAAACAGCTCCAGGTCGTGGTTGTTGAACAATGCCCGCATCTGCAGCGTGCCCGTGGAGGTGTTGATCTGGTTGTTGATGGCCGTGAGCGTGCCGGTGGCGATCAGGTGGCGCATGTCGCGGCTGTAGGCACGCACGATGAGCGTGCGCCCCGCGTGCATCTGCCGGAAGATCTCCCCGAGATCCGACTCGGGCACGGAGAACAGCACCGACATCGGCTGCATCTGCGTCACCACGACGATCGGGGTCGACTGATTGGCCTGCACGAGATTGCCAACGTCCACCTGGCGGAGCCCAACCATGCCGGTCACCGGTGAACGGATGGTGCAGTAGCTCAAGTTCAGCCGCGCGGTCTCGACCAGCGCCTTGTCGGTTTTGACCGTCGCGGCATCCTGCTGCACCGTGCCTTTCTGATCGGCATAGGTCTGCTCCGCGATCGAATCCTGCGCGATCAGGCGCTGGTAACGCGCCAGATCGGTGCGCGCGGTGGCAAGCGCCGCCTCGGCGGTGGCGAGCTCACCGAGCGCCTGATCGAGCGCCGCCCGGTACGGGCGCGGATCGATTTCGGCAAGCAGCGCACCGGCGTGCACCATCTGGCCCTCCTTGAACGGCAGCCGCACCAGCGGCCCGCTCACCTGCGGGGTCACATTCACCGTGGTGAGCGGCGTCACCGTGCCGAGCGCATCGACTATCACCGGCACATTGGCGCGTCCGACGGTGCCCACGACCACCGGCATCGGCCCATTGAAGCGGCGGAAGCGGTCCGCCGCCGCATCCTCGTGATGGCGTATGATCGCAAAGGCAATCAGGCCGAAAAACGCCAGCAGCCCAAGCGCGGCAATACGCCGGTGGCGCCGTACGACGGCCGGGTCGGGCGGTTCGGTTGCCGGAGGCAGATCAGGCTGCCCGTCTTGATGATTTTCCATAGGGGCTCAGACTATCATTGTGTCCACCCCGTTCAGTGGGCGGCTGATGGGAGAATTGTCAAGATTTCTTAGGGACTTGTCATGCCGGATCGCGGCACGGGCTCGGCTCGTCGCAGGCGGCGGGCCATTCGTCTCGGCCAGGCTCCCACGCAAATCCCCTCGACCGGACGGTCGGGCACCGATGCGCCCGGTCGCGATGCAGTTCAGTAGCCGCGCACCCCGAAGCTGTGGATCGACGTCACCACGCCGTTGACGAGGCGGATACGGACCAGCAACTTGCCCGGCCCGCGGTTGTAGATCCAGGTCTCGACCGGCACCACGGTGCCGACCGTGTGCGCATGACCGCTCCCCGGTCCACCGACCCGTACCGTGCTCGAGCGCCCGCGATAGCCGTTCTGCACGGATGCCGGCCGGCCGCACATCGCCCTGACGACCACCGCCGGTGTGCCGCGTTGGATGATCTTGCCGCTACAGCGCATCGCAGCGGCACACGCCGGTCGGGGGCCGCACAGCCCGAGCGTGCACACCAGCAGCAATATCGGGTTCACGAGGCGCATACAGGCGGCGATCATGCCGCGTTCACGCGGCGCCGTCGAGAGCACCGCTGCCGAGGCGCACACAACTCAGGCCGGGCCGGGCGCGCCCTCGGCATCAACCGCGCACACCGGCACCGGCGCGAGATCGATGGCCGCCCGACGGGCGTCATACCCATCGAGCCGACAACAGCTCCGCTCCACCGGACCCGGTATCACCGCATGAACTTGGAAATGAGTGCGCTGGCGTCCCGATCCGACGCGTGCCGCAGCTTACGCGCGTGCCGGCGGGCGCATTCCGTGTGCACCGGCAGTCTCGAGCCGACGCACGTGCGCGGCACTGTGCGCGAACGCGACCGGCGAGACGATGAGCGCGGCGCTTGCGAGGGTGGCCAGAAGCGCCAGCGTGAGCACAATGATTTTCCGAATCGTGTGCATGGTCAATCTCCTGATGTGACCCCGGAAAGACCCGCCGCGCGCTGAAAAGTTGCACCGTGCCGGCGCGCTGCCAACACACCAGCGGTCGAATGCCACGCGTGTTGTTATGCCGCCGGAGTTTGCGCCGCGCGGGCGCGCCCCGGGACACTCTCCGGCGGCGTCTCGTAGTGGTAGTAGCGCTGCTCGGCGAGCGCGTGGTAGAGCGGCGGGGTGAACAGACCGGCGATGCGCGCCGAGGCGAGCGCGACCGCCATCAGCGGCACCACCATCGCCGTGCCGTTCGTCATCTCCATCACGATGACGAACGCCGTGAGCGGCGACTGCGTGACCGCGGCGAGATAACCGGCCATGCACAACGCGATCACCGCCGCCATGGATGTCCAGGTGAACATCGCGTGCACCCATTGCGCAATACCGGCGCCGATCGAGAGCGAGGGGGAAAACAGCCCGCCCGGAATGCCGACGAGGTTGGTGAGCACCATCGACACCCACTTGGTCACCCCGAAGGCCATGCTGAGCGGCGCTGTTCCGTGCAGCAGCGCGCGCGCCTGATCGTAACCGCTACCCCAGGTCTGGCCGCGCGTGGCCACGCCCACTGCGGCAATGAGCAGCGCGCAGCCGAACGCCCACCACAGCGGCTTGGCCGTCTTGAAATCCCCGAGCCGCCGCGGCAGCCATGCGCGCCAATGCAGTAATGCGTATGAAAATGCCGCCCCGAGCAGTCCACACAACAGCGCCGCGACGATCACCGGCAGCACGAAAGCGGCGCGCACCGGCGAGGTGACGTTGAGCTGGCCGAAATAGAGGTAATTGCCCGCGAGCGCAATGGTGGTCAGGCCCGCGAACACCGCCGCGGTAATCATGGTGCCGTTGGTTCGCGTCTCGAAGTCGCGCGCCAGTTCCTCGATGGCGAAGATCACCCCCGCGAGCGGCGTGTTGAACGCGGCGGACAGCCCAGCGGCAGCGCCCGCCAGCAGGAGCCGGCGCTCGAGCGCGCGAGTGCGGTGCGGATAGAAGCGGCGGGTCTCGACCATGATGGCGGCGCCGAGATGCACCGTTGGCCCCTCCGGTCCGATGCTGAGCCCGGCGAGAAAGCCGAGCAGCGACATCGCGATCTTGCCGATGATGATGCGCAGGCCGAAGAAGTCCCGCATCATCGTGTCCTCATCGGTGCGCGGGGCGTGGATCGTGGCGATCACCTGCGAGATGCCCCCGCCCTCGGCGCCGTAGAACCAGCGGCGCGTGCCATAGACCGCGAGCACCGTCAGCGTCGGCGTGATGATGAATGCGAGCCACGCGCGACCGCGAATCAACGTGCGGAACAGGCCGTAGGCGTCGCGGATCCAGTGCGCGTACAACACGCCCATCAGACCGACGAGCACGGCCGCAAACCAGGGCAGCCCCACCTGCAGCATCAGGCGCCGGCCGCGGCGTGTCAGCAGCCGTTGCGCGCGCCGCCGGAACCGTGCACCGAATCTGCGCACCGTAACGAACACCGGCGGCGCATCGAGCGGCACCATGGGAGCGACGGGGTTGTCCGGCTCGCGCGGCTCCCCACGCGCAGCCGTCGCGCCCGCCGCATCGTCCGACCGCCACGGCGTGCCGGGTGGCGGGGGAGGATCCTGCGGCCCCGGCCCGCTCATCAGCGGTCCCTGTCGCTCAATCCAACATCCCTGCCGTTCCCTGCGGTCGCCGCGCGCGCTCCCGCCCGCCGTAGCCACACTTGCGCTGTCGGGCCGCCGTGCGCCTGGATCCAGCTGTGCCGCACGCGGTGCCTAGCGCTGCCTGCGGCGAATGGCACTCCTTGGTTCACGCCGGCATTGTAATTGCAATGCTCGCGCTGCCGCCACGACATTTAAGAGAATTTCAGCGCCATTCGGGCCGCGGGGGCTCGCAACCGCGCGTACGCGCCGCGCTCAGGCCGCGCGCGCGTGCGGAGCGGCGAGCTCAGCCCGGATCGTGCGCATCGCCCGCTGCGCGCCGCGGACATTGTCCTCGGCGATCTCGACTCGGGCCGCCCCAAGCAGATCGTCGATGCTGTTGGCCTCGGCAACGCTGATCCGGTGCTGATCGAGATCGGTCGCGGTCTGGGTGCGCAAGGTGCGTACCTGCGCATACGCGCGCGCGCGCGCGGCCACCTCGAAGTGAAACGCGAGTGCACCCACCGCGACGCTCAAGCCCACCGCAATGACGACGACTGTTGCGATTTTCATGGCCGAAATCATAACAGATCGGCGCGACGGCGCCATCGGCCGGTCCTCATGCGTACCGGCAGCGCGGGGTTCATCCCCAACCCGACATGCCCGCGGGCGGATTCAGTTACGATGTTCATGCGGCAAATCATAACAGATCAGTGCGGACCTGCCAGCGCCGGCGCCGGTGCCGACGGCGGCATGCGCACGGGCAACGACAGGGTCACCTCCAACCCGCCGTGCTCGAGGTTGTGCGCGCCGATGTGCCCCCCGTGCAGCGCCACGGCACGCGCCGCGATCGCAAGACCGAGACCTTCCCCGCCCTGCGTGCGGTCGCGCGCCGCATCGACGCGGAAAAACGGCTCGAAGATGGCCGCGAGATCCTGCGGCGGCACGCCCGGACCATGATCGGACACGCTCACCTCGATGGCGGGCGGCCCGCCGTCCGCCGCGGGTGCGCGCCACGCCCGCACTGTCACCTCGGTGCCGGCAGCACCATACAACACGGCGTTGCGAATCACGTTTTCGAAGGCGCTGCGCAACAGCTCGGGATCCCCGGTGGTCACGAGCTGCGGCTCGACGCTGAGCGCAAGCGCGCCGCCGCGCGCATCGACTTCGATGGCCACATCGCGGGCGATGGTCGTAAGCAAAGCGCCGACATCGAGCGTCTCGCCCGCGATCTCGCGCGGCGCCCGCTCGAGGCGCGCCAACTTCAGAATGCGCCCGATCAGCTGCTCGAGCCGGTCCGCCTCGCGCCCGATACGTTCCAACTGCCGCGGCAGCTCCTCGCGGCGCACGGCCAGCGACAATGCCAACTGCAAGCGCGTGAGCGGGGAGCGCAGCTCGTGCGACACATCGCGCAGCAGCCGCTGGCGCGACTCGAGCAGACCCTGCACGCGCTCGGCCATGGCGTCGAAGTCGGCTGCGAGGCGCGCCAGATCGTCGTGCCGGTGGCGCATGCTCGGCGCGACGCGCACATCAAGGTTGCCGGCCGCTGCGGCCCGCGCCGCCTGGCGCAGCCGATCGATCGGACCGACGAGGTAGCGCGCCAGGAGAAAACACGTGAGCGTGCTCACCACGAGCGCAAGCGCGATGGTGGTGCCGGGCACGCCCGGCAGCCCGAGCGCACCGAAGAACAGCAGCGGATGATGTTTCAAGTCGGTCACGATCACCTGATACATCCGGCCGTGCGGCGTGGTCAGCACCAGCGCGCCGCCGAAGGGCGGCGGCTGCGCGTGCCGTGGACCTGTGGGTCCGGGCACGAGAAAATCGCGCAGCACCGGCGGCAACGGGCGACCGAGCACATCGCGCTCGTTCGGGCCGATGACGAACGTGCGCCAATAGTACGGTCCGCCCTTCAGGTGCTCCGTCCAGCGCTTCAGCGCCGGTGCACCGCCGTGTTCGAAGGCGACCGCAGCCTGTTGGAACAGCTTGCCGGTCTGCACCCAGGGCATGCGGGCGCGAAACTGGAAGGCCTCATCCACGGCCACGGTCACCGTGCCGGCCAGAATGATCGCCGTGGCGAGCCAGAACGACCAGAAGATCCGCCAGAACAGCGAGTGCATGGGGCGCGCCCTCAGCGCTGCGTCAGCGCGTAACCGGCGCCGCGCACGCTCTGAATGCTGATGCTGTCGGTGTGCCGCGCAAGTTTACGGCGCAGATTGCTCACGTGCGTATCGAGGCTGCGGTCGGTGGGCAGCAGCCGCCGCCCGAGCGCCTGCAGCATCAGCTCCTCGCGCGCGACGGTGCGCGTGTCGGCCTGGATCAGCAGCTCGAGAATGCGCAGCTCCGCGCTCGTCAGCGCGAGGTCCTCGCCCGCAAGCAGCGCCCGATGCGCGCGCAGATCGAGACTGAGGTCACCGAAGCTGAGCACGCCGGCCTCCGGCGCATCGCTCATGCGGCGCAGGACCGCGCGGATGCGCGCCACCAGCTCGCGCGGACTGAAGGGCTTGGCGAGATAGTCATCGGCGCCCATCTCGAGTCCGACGATCCGGTCGACTTCCTCCCCTCGGGCCGTCAACATCAACACCGGCACGCGGCTGAAGCCGCGGATCCGGCGCAGCAGCTCAAAACCCGACATCCCCGGCAGCATTACATCGAGGACGACCAGATCAATGTCACCGCGGCCGAGCCGATCGAGGGCCGCGGGGGCGGCAATGGCGCTCTCGGTGGCGAACCCCTCCGGCCCCAGGTACTCCGCCAGCATGGTGTAGAGCTCGCGATCGTCATCGACGACGAGCAGACGCGTCGGACCGTCCGCCTCGGCCGCGCTCATGTTGGGTTCTCCAGGCTGAAGATCTGCCGTTGATCGTCATAGGCGAAGATCTCGCCATAGCGGCCCCAGCTGATTAACGCGCGCAGCGTCTGCTCGGCCGCCTGCGCGCTCATCGAGTCCTCGAGCTCATCGAGGAAGCGGCTCTTCGGCGCCACGTGTGTGCTGCGCTCATCGAGCACCCGGCGCACGTGTGCGGCGAGCGGCACGTGGGCGAGCAGCTCCCGGGCGAAAAGGTTCTTGCGCTCGTCGGTCGCCGCGCGCGCAAACGCCTGGCCCGCCTCGTTCAGGCAGATGTCGCCCCCCTCGATCTCGGCCAGATGCAGCAGCTGCAGCGCTTCGGCCACCGGCAGCAGATCATCGGCCTCCATGTGCAGCGCCTGCGCGATCGCCGGCAGGTCCGCGCGGCCCGCGTAGGGCGCTGCGCTCAGCGCCTCGATCAGGCCGGCGAGCAGGTTGGTCGAGACGTGCTCGAGGGGCGTATCGATGCGCACGGCGCTCGCCGCATCACCCCGCGCCTCCGCGCCCCGCGCGCGCGGCCGCGCTGTCATCTCGATGTACACCCGATCGACGAGGGCACGCACCTCGGGATCGAGCGCGGCGCGCGGCTGCGGCAGATTCACCGGGATCTCACTCACCACCCGCCCCGGGTGGGTGGAGAAGATGAGCAGCCGGTCGCACATCTGCACCGCCTCCTCGATGTTGTGCGTGACCAGCAGCACCGACCCGATGGGCAGCTCCGCCAGTCCCCACAGCTCGAGAAAGTCGGTGCGCAGCGTCTCGGCGGTGAGCACATCGAGCGCCGAGAACGGCTCGTCCATCAACAGGATGTTCGGATGCACCACGAGCGCCCGCGCAAATCCGACCCGCTGGCGCATGCCGCCGGAGAGCTCGCGCGGATAGGCCGACTCGTAGCCGTCGAGGCCGATCAGGTCGATGGCCTCGAGGGCGCGCCGGCGCATCTCGGGCTCGCGCACGCGCAGCGCCTCGAGGCCGAGCTGCACGTTGCCGAGCACGGTCAGCCAGGGAAACAGGCCAAATCCCTGGAACACCATCGCGACGCCCGCGACCGGTCCTGTCACCGGCGCCCCGAGGTAGCGCACTGCCCCGCGCGTCGGCACATCCAGACCGGCAATCAGCCGCAGCAAGGTCGATTTGCCGGACCCCGAGCGACCGAGCAGCCCGACGATCTCCCCGCGGCGCAGCTGCAGATCGACATCCTCCAGCACGATCACCGCATCGCCATCGGGCTTACGGAAGCTCTTGCCGACGCCCTGCACCTGCAGCAGCGGCTCGGGGTGAATCTCGGGTGCGGCGTTCATGCGTGCGTGGCGATGACCTCAGTTCATGCGGTACTTGCGCTCGGCGCGCGCATACAGCGGGCGCCACAGCAGGCGGTTCAGGCTGACCACGATCGCACTCATGACCACGATCCCGAGCAGCATGTGCGCGAAGCTTCCCGCCGCCGTCGCCTGCGCAATGTACGCGCCGAGGCCGGCGGCCACCAGATGGTGCCGGCCCCAGTTGGCCACCTCCGCCACGATGCTCGCGTTCCAGGAGCCGCCAGCGGCGGTGATGGCGCCGGTCACGTAGAACGGGAAGATCGCCGGCAGCGCGATCCGCCGCCACCACAGCCAGCCGCGCACGCGGAAATTGCTGCCCACCTCGCGCAACTCGCTCGACAGCGAGGACGCCCCGGCGATGACGTTGAACAAGATGTACCACTGCGTGCCGAGGATCATCAAGGGACTCAGCCAGATGTTCGGGTCGAGCTTGTAGGCGACGATGGCGGACACCACCACCGGGAAGAGCAGATTGGCCGGAAAAGCGGCCAGGAACTGCGCCACGGGCTCGAGCGCCGCCGCGAGGCGCGGGCGCAACCCGATGTACACCCCGATCGGCACCCAGATCACGCTCGCGAGCGCGATCAGCACCAGCACGCGCAGCAGCGTCAGCCCGCCCAAGCCGAGCACGTGCAGCATCTGCAGCAGAGAGATGTGCGCGAGCAGGTACTGCCCGGTGCGCCAGATCCCGTAGCCGGTCAGGAGCGCCACCGCGCCATACCACAGCGCGTCCGCCCACTGGCTGCGCGCCCGGGCGGGCGGGCGACGCCGCGGCAGCAGCTGCCGATTGAAGCCGAGCCGCACCAACCCGGCGAACCCGTCCGCGCCGCGCGTGAACAGCCGCGAGCGGCGCATCAGGGTGAGCGCCCAGGAGCGGGTTGGGGTGAGCCGGGCTTCCTGCTCGAGTCGGAACCAGTCGGCGCTCGCGATCAACGGGCGGAAGATGACCTGATCGTAGATCAGGATCACCAGCGTCATGGCCGCAATTGCCCAGCCGATGGCGCCAAGGTCGCGGGCGGCGATCGCGCGGGCGATGTACGAGCCGATCCCCGGCAGCGTCACGGTGGTATTGCCGACGCTGATGGCCTCGGCCGCGACCACGAAGAACCAACCTCCCGACATCGACATCATCATGTTCCAGATGAGCGCGGGCATCGCGAACGGCACCTCCAGGCGCCAGAAGCGCATCCACGGTCCCAGATGAAACGCGCGTGCGGTCTCATCGAGCTCCGCCGGAATGCTGCGCAGGGAATGATAGAAGCTGAAGGCCATGTTCCAAGCCTGGCTGGTGAACACCAGAAACACGGCCGCGAGCTCCGCGCCGGCGGCGCGCCCCGGCGTGAGCGAGAGAAAGAATACGATGGTGAACGAGAAGCCGAGGATGGGCACCGACTGCAGGATGTCGAGCAGTGGAATCAGCACCGCCTCGGCGCGGCGGCTTTTGGCCGCGAGCGTCGCATAAGTGAACGTGAAGACGAGCGAGGCCAGCATCGCCACCAGCATCCGCAGCGCCGTCTGCGCCGCGTAGCCCGGCAGCGCCCAGGGACTCAGCGAGATGCGCGCGGCCGTCAGCCGCGACAAGGGGTGCGTGAGCCCGACCGCGGTGTGCGCCAGATAGGCGAGCGTCCCGAACACGAGCACGAAGGCCACCAGATCCCAACGACCCGGCAGCAAGCGGCGACGCAAGACGGAGATCGGCAACCGCTCGGTGCTCATCGGACCAAGTGTGCCCGATTGCAGCGACAAGTGGCACCGCCCGCACCCCGGTACGCTACCATTCGGCGTCCGCCCGTTGAGCGTTCGACCATGAGAACCTTGCGATCACTGCTCGTCTGCGCCGCCGCGCTCGCGGCGCTCACCGCACTCGCCCCGCCGGCCGCGCGGGCCGACCCCGGGCACCTGTCCCACGAGCTGCACGCTGTCGGCCACGACATTGCCCGCGATGCCCGCACCGCCAGCCGGCGCGCCGCTCGCGCCTCGGCGCATCTCGCCCATACCCTGCGGCGCCAGACCCGGCCCGCGCGGCGCTCGCTCCGGCGCGCTACCGCGCGCGTGGGCCATGCCCTCGCGCGCAGCGCGCAGCGGGTCGGTCACGCCGTGGTGCGCAGCGCGAAACGGATCGGCGCCGCGCTGCGACGGCATATGCCGCACTGACACCCATGCCCGAGCACGACCCGAACAGCGCGCACACCGAGCGCTGCGATGTCCTGATCGTCGGCGGCGGCCCCGCCGGCGCCAGCGCCGCGGCGGTGCTCGCCGAGCGCGGCCATCAGGTCGTGCTGCTCGAGCGGGCGCGCCATCCGCGCTTTCACATTGGCGAATCGTTGCTGCCGGCGAACCTGCCGCTGTTCGAGCGGCTCGGCGTTGCCGCAGCCATCGGCAGCATCGGCGTACCGAAGCGCGGCGCGCAGTTCCATGCGCACGCCGATGCGCGCACGCAGCGCTTCGCGTTCGCCGACAGTTGGAACCCGCGCCTGCCGCTCGCCTATCAGGTGCGCCGCTCGCAATTCGATGAAATCCTGATCCGGCGGGCCGCCGCACTCGGGGCGCGCGTCGTCGAGGAATGTCGCGCGCGCGCGGTCGACTTCACCGATCCTGAGTGCGTGCACGTGCGCGCCGAGCGGGCTGGAACGGAGCGCGCGTTCGCGGCACGCTACCTGATCGACGCCTCCGGCCGCGACACGTTCCTCGGCAACCGCCTGGGCGAGAAGCGTCGCGACCGCCGCCACGCCAGCTGCGCGATGTTCGCGCATTTCGCCGATGCGCGTTGCGAGACGGATGCGCTGCGCTGCGGCGATATTGCGCTCTTCTGGTTCGAGCACGGGTGGCTGTGGTTCATCCCGCTGCCCGATGGCATCAGCAGCGTCGGGGCGGTGGTCTGGCCGTCGTACATGAAGAGCCGCAGCCAGGATCTGCGCACGTTCTTTCTGCAGACGCTCGCGCGCGCCCCGGCGCTCAACGCGCGCCTGGCGGGCGCGCGGCTCGCGAGCGACGTCGAGGCCACCGGCAGTTACAGCTACCGCTGCGCGCACACACACGGTGCGCGCCATCTGATCATCGGTGACGCCTACTCGTTCGTCGATCCGGTGTTTTCCTCCGGCGTGCTGTTTGCCATGGTCGGCGGCATTGCCGCGGGCGAGGCGCTCGATGAGTGCCTGCGCGAGCCGGGCCGCAAACGCCGGGCGCTGCGGCGGTTCAAGCGCACGGTGCGGCGCGGACCGCGCCGCTTCGCCTGGTTCATCCACCACATGACCCGCCCAGCGATGCAGGCGCTGTTTCTCGCGCCGCGCAATGCGCTGCGCATGCGCGAGGCGCTGTTGTCGCTGCTGTCGGGCGACATCTTCGCCGACACCCCCATCGGGCCGTCGCTGCGCGCCTTCCAGGGCCTTTACTACCTCACCGCGCTGACGATGCCGCGCCGCTCGCTGCGGGCGCTGGCGCACCGCCGCCGCGAGGTGCGCGTGTCGAGCGCGTGATGGGCCTCGCGCTCGAGTACCTCGAGGCCGAACGGGCTGGCGCGCACTGGGAGGATGCGCTTGGCGCCATCGTCTTCGGTACCGATACGCGCGCCGCCGCGCTGCCCGCCACGGTGCCGCAGGCGAGCGTGTGCATGCCGGTACTCGCCGGCGCACCGCTGTGGATCGAGCGCTGGCGCAGCGGCGAGCCGATCCGCTACACCCGCACCGGTGCGGTGCAGCTCGCGTGCACGAGCACGCTCGTCTTCGGCACGGTGAGCGCGGCGGAAACGGTGCCGGCGCCGGCGGGACGGTCCGCACTCGAGGTCGCCACAGAGTGGGCGTACGGGGAAATTCACAGCGCGCTCGCGCGCGCGGGCTGGCCGCATCTGCTGCGGGTGTGGAACTACCTGCCGGACATCAACGTCGAGACGCACGGCCTCGAGCGCTACCGCCAGTTCAACGCCGGCCGCCGGCGCGCGTTGCTCGCCGGCGGTCTGCCGACGACCGGGGCCGTGCCGGCGGCGAGCGCCCTCGGCTGCGCCCGCGGCCCGCTCTCGATCTACTTCCTCGCCGCGCGCAGCGCACCCCGCTTCATTGAAAATCCGCGCCAGGTGAGCGCGTATCACTATCCACGCGAATACGGACCGCGCGCCCCGAGCTTCTCGCGCGCCACCGTACTCGGGTCAGCAACGGGCCCGCGGCTGTTCATCTCGGGCACCTCGAGCATCGTCGGCCATCGCACCCTGCACGCCGGCGATCCGGCGGCGCAGAGCCGCGAGACTCTGACCAACATCGAGGCTCTGCTCGCGCAGATCCCAGAATTCACGCTCGCCGACCTCGCCTACAAGATCTACGTGCGCCACGCGGCCGACCTGCCGCTGGTGCAGCGCGAAGTCGACGCGGCGATCGGCACGGCTGCGCCGCGCATCTATCTGCAGGCGGACGTGTGCCGTGCGGAACTGGCGGTCGAGATCGAGGCGACGGGCGGCTGCGCGGAGCCGTGACGGGCCTGGTGCGGGGCGCCGACATGTTGAAACGGCTGCATGACTATGGGGTGACGTATCTGCTGCTCGCTGTCCTCGCGGCGATGATCCTCCTGTGGACCGTGCTCGCGGTGGCGGTGCTCGCCCCTCTGCCGGCGCGCCGCCGCCGCGCCGCGGCCCGGCACAGCATGATGGCGGGCTTGCGGCTGTTCACGCACTTTCTCAGCGCGCTCGGGGCCTATCGGTTCGAGCTCGGCGCACTCGACACGCTCGCCGGCGAGCCGGGGCTGATCCTCGCCCCGAATCATCCGAGCGCCCTCGATGCGATCGTGCTCCTCAGCCGCCATCCGAACCTCGCCTGCGTGCTCAAGCCGCAGCTGCTCACCCATCCGCTCCTCGGCCCCGGGGCCCGCCTCGCGCAGTTCATCAGCAGCGAACCGCCCCGGGTCATGGTGCGTGCAGCGATCGCCGAGCTCGGGCGCGGCGCCGCCGTGCTGCTGTTTCCCGAGGGCACGCGCAGCGTGCGGGCGCCGGTCAATCCACTCACCGCCAGCGTGGCGGTGATCGCCAAGCACGCCCGTGCGCCCATTCAGATGGTGCTCATCGAAACGGACTCGACCTATCTCGGCAAGGGCTGGCCGGCGCTGAAGGCCCCGCGTCTGCCGATTCGCTATCGGGTACGCCTCGGAGCGCGGCTGCAAGCGCCCGCGGACGTTGCGGCATGCACGCGCGAACTCGCCGCCCGCTTCGCCGCCGAGCTCGCCGCTCCTTGGCACCGCGGGTCGCCGCCGCCGGGACCACCGCGATGAGTGTGCCGTCGCGCACGCACCTGGTGCTGATTCCGAGCTTCAATCCCGGCGCGAAAGTATTCGAGACCGTGCGCGCCGCACGCGCGCAGTGGGCACCGGTCTGGGTGGTGGTGGATGGCAGCACGGACGGCACCGGCGCGGCTCTGCAGGGGCTCGCGGCGCGCGACCCGGACCTCACGGTGCTTGCGCACCCGCGCAATTGCGGCAAAGGGGCGGCGTTGCTCACGGGATTCACCGCGGCACTGGCGCGCGGCTACACCCACGCGTTGACGATGGATTCGGACGGCCAGCATCCGGCCGAGTGCATTCCAGCCTTCATGCAGGCCTCGCTCGCACACCCCGAGGCCATGGTGCTCGGCGTGCCGCGGTTCGATGCCAGCGCGCCCTGGGTGCGCGTGCTCGGCCGGCGCATTTCCAACGGTTGGGCCGATCTCGAGACCCTCGGGGCGGGCATCGAGGACTCCTTGTTCGGCTTTCGCGTCTATCCGCTCGCGCCGCTCGTCGAGCTGATGCGCGCACAGCGCGGCATGCGGCGCTTCGACTTCGACGTGGAGGCGGCCGTGCGCCTGAGCTGGCAGGGCGTGCCGGCGCTCAATCGACCCGCGCCGGTGCGCTATTTCACGGCCGCCGAGGGCGGCGTGTCGCATTTCCGCTACGGCCGGGACAATGCGCTGCTCGCGGCCATGCACATCCGGCTCATGGGCGGATTCGTGCGGCGGCTGCCGCTGCTGCTCGCCCGCCGACGCGCGCGCGCGTGAGCGGCCGGTCGCACCTTGGTCGCGAGCGCCTTGCGCGCGGGCGACGCACTGTATAATTTGACTTCGATCAACGCGGAGCCCGAGCGCAATTCGATGTCGATGTCGGAACTTGCCCCACACTTGTCGGCCATCGGTGACGCGGCGCTCGAGAGCGAGCTGGCCGGGCTGATCGTGACGGCGCTGAACCTGCCGGTGGACGCCGGTGCGATCGATCCGCAAGCCCGCCTCTACGGCGAGGGGCTCGGTCTCGATTCGATCGATATCCTGGAGATCGCCCTCGTGGTATCGAAGCATTACGGCGTGCAGCTGCGCGCCGATGGCGCGGAGAACATGCAGATCTTCCGCTCGTTGCGTCACCTGGCCGCATACATTGCGGCGCACCGGACGAAATAACCTCTGACCACGTATCCGCTGTGCGCGCACGCAACGGCCGAGGCGGTGCTGGCCTACCGCGGGGCAGCGCCGCTCCGTGCCGGGACGTTTCTCGCCGAAGTGCACGCGCTGGCCGCCTGCCTGCCCGCGGGCGGGCATGTCATCAACGCCTGTGCCGACCGCTACCGCTTTGCCGTCGGCTTGGGCGCGGCGATGCTCGGCGGCAAACTGAGCCTCCTACCGCCGAATCATACCCCCGAGGTGGTCCGTCACCTCAAATCGCTTTTCCCGGATGTGTTCTGCCTCACCGATGCGCCCCGTCCGATCGACATACCGCAGTTTCACTACCCGGCGCTGTCCCCACGCCCGTGCCCATGGCAGCCGCCGCTGATCGAGGCCACGCGGGCGATCGCCGTCGTCTTCACCTCAGGCTCCACCGGCATCCCGGTCGCGCACACCAAGACCTGGGGCCGTCTGCTGCAGGGCGTACGCGCCGGGGCGCTGCGCCTGGCGCTCGAGCCGGGCACGGCCCTGCTTGCGACCGTGCCCGCCCAACACATGTACGGACTGGAGTCGAGCGTGCTGCTGCCCCTCGCCACGGGTGCGGCGTTGTGCGCCGAGCAGCCATTCTATCCGGCCGATATCTGTCACGCGCTCGCATCGCTCCCCCGGCCACGCGTGCTGCTCACCACGCCCCTGCATCTGCGCGCGCTGATGGCCTGTCCGGACCCGCTGCCGCAGGTCGATCGCATCGTCTCGGCGACCGCGCCGCTCGGCCCGGCACTCGCGCTCGAGGCGGAGGAGCGCTTGCGCGCGCCGCTGTCTGAAATCTATGGCTCGACCGAGACCGGCCAGCTCGCCACGCGCGCCAGCACGCGGACCGAAGCCTGGGAGCTGCTGCCGGGGGTTACGCTCACGATCGAGGCCGGGCGGGCCTGGGCGCGCGGCGGGCACCTCGAGCAACCGACGGCGCTCGCCGATCGGATCGCGCTGCTCGACGCCGCGCACATGGTGTTGCAGGGCCGGCTCGCGGATTTGGTCAACATCGCCGGCAAGCGCAGCTCCCTCGCCTATCTCACGCATCAGCTGCTCGACATTCCCGGGGTGTGCGATGGGGCGTTCTTCCTGCCCGCAACCGGCGCTCGGACCGAGCAGCTGCCGACGCGGGTAGCCGCCGCCGCGGTGGCCCCGCGGTTGAGCGCAGCGGACATCCGCACGGCGCTGCGCGGACGGATCGACCCGGTGTTTCTGCCACGCCCGCTGTTATTGCTCGATCGCCTGCCCCGCAACAGCACCGGCAAGCTGCCGCTCGCGGCACTGCACGCCCTGTTGGCCAATGCGGGCGGAGCGGCGCGATGAGTCGTGTGGCGTTGACGATCGCGACGGATCACCCGGCCTATGCCGGTCACTTTCCCGGCGCGCCGGTGCTGCCCGGAGCCGTCCTGCTCGATGCGGCCCTCGCGGCCATCGAGGCGGCGGTGCCGGGTCGCCGCTGGCGCATCCCGGTGGTGAAATTCCTGCGCGCCGTACGCCCGGGCGCGCCGCTCGAGCTCGAATTCCACCCCCAGCCGGACGGCGCGATCGCGTTTCACGTCGAGAGTGCCGGCCAAACGGTGGCCGACGGCACACTGAGGCCGGCATGAGTGCCGCGGCGCGCTGGGCTGCGCGCCGCGAGCGCGGCAGTCTCGCGCTGCTGCGCCTGATGGCCGGTTTCTCGCTGCGGGTCGGGCGCCGCGGCAGCCGGCCCGTGCTCTACGGCGTCGCCCTCTACTACTTCCTGTTTGCCCCGCGCGCGCGCCGTGCATCGCAGCGCTATCTCACCCGGGCGCTCGGGCGCCGGCCGAGCCCGCGCGAGCGCTTCCGCCACGTGCTCGCCTTCGCCACCACCATCCACGACCGGGTGTATCTGCTCACCGATCGCTTCGCGCCGTTCGATCTGGAGATCCGCGGCGAGGCCGAGGTGCGGGCACTGCTCGCGCGCGGCCCGGGCGGGGTGCTGCTTTTTGGGGCCCATGTGGGCAGTTTCGAAATCACGCGGGCGATCGGACGACGGGCGGCGATACCGGTGGTCATGGCGGCGCACACCCGCAATGCACGCAAGATCAACGCCGCGCTGGCGGTGCTGAACCCGGCGGCGGCCGCCGACATCGTCCCCCTCGGGGACGATCCGTTCGCGTTGCTTGCGCTCGAACGCCTGCTGGCGCAAGGGGTCTCGGTCGGGA
>JAKARC010000081.1 GCA_021822385.1 Pseudomonadota bacterium | reverse complement strand
ATGTCTCCGTGAGCGGGGCTCCGTAGAGCTCGAGGTAACAGCGCAGATTGACCGGGCCGCCGGTCGGGTGCACCGTGAATTGCGCACGCCAGTGGCCATTTTCCGGCAGACGCTGTACGTGCACGGCAGTAACTCTCGCCCCAGTGGCCGTCACCACCGCGTGCACGGGCTGATCGGCACGCAGACTCGAGAGGTCGCCGCCGGCGAAATCAATCACCGTTCGGCGCCAGTGGCGCAGTGCATGCATGTCGCGCACCACGGCACCGAAGCGTGTGGTCACGGCCTTGCCGCCCGGCGGCCAGCGGCCACCGGAATGCAGATACGCCGAGAGTAGATAGGAGAAGGCGAGCGGCTGGCCGGCACGCACCGGTGCGCTCGGTACCCAGTAGGCATCGACATTGTAGTCGATGGGCTCGGTCGCGGGGATCTCGACCAGTTCGACGCCGCCGTATCCCCAATGCCCAAGCGGCTGTATCCAGTAGCTTGGCCGCTGCTCGTAGCGCGCAACCGGATCCTCGTAGTCGGCAAAACTCCGCGCGCGCTGAATGAGCCCGAAGCCGCGCGGATCGTGCGCCATGTAGCGGTTGACCTCGAGCCGCGATGGGTTCTGCAGCGGGCGCCACAGCCACTCGCCACTGCCGGTCTGCATCAGCAGGCCGTCGCTGTCATGCACTTGCGGGCGCCAGTTCTCGAAGCGACGTCGTGCCGAGTTGACGCCGTAAAGAAACATCGAGGTCAGCGGTGCGATGCCGAGCTGGGTGATGTTGCGACGCGGGTAGAGCACCACACTCACCGTCACGCGCGTGCTGGTCCCCGGCGTGAGCACGAAGCGGTATGCGCCGGTGACGCTCGGGCTCTCGAGCAGTGCGTAAATCGTCAGTGTGCGCGCGCGGGGAGCGGGCTGTACCAGCCAGAAATCGGTGAAATACGGCGTTTCCTCGCCGCTCACCGCTGCGGTGTCGATCGACAGGCCGCGTGCCGTTATCCCCGGTACCTGGTTGCGCCCGAGCACACGGAAATACGTGCCGCCGAGGAAGGCGAGCACGGGGCTGCGCTGCTGCGGAGAGTTGAGCGGAAAGCGAACCGAGAGGCCCGCGAAGCCAAGGTTGTGCGGCCGCGGCAGGCGCGCAAGGTCCGCTGGCACCGCAAACATCGAGGGCCGGTAGCGCACCCGGTGCACGCCCGCCGACGAGACGGCATAGATGCGCACCGCGTGCGTGAAGGCAAAACCACGTGGATAAAAGTGCACATCGAACATCGTGCCCGTGGCGCGGGGCCACAGAGCGTCCTGTGGCTTGAAGCGTATCGAGCGGTACTGCGCGTAGCTCAAGCGCGCGAGCGCCTGCGGCAGCGCACTCGAGTGCACGGCATAGGGCCGTTGCGCGCGCAGTGCCGCCAGATGCTCCACGGTGGCGAAGGTGAACGGCCGCGGCGGCGGCTGCGCCGGGGCGAGGCCCGGTGCACAGCCAAGGCCGATTAGCGCCCACGCGATGAGCGGGCGGGTATGACGAGCACTGGCTGCCAATGTGTCTGTAGTCCTAACCTACGCAGTCGCGGCGTGAACCGGGCTTGCGGCTCAATCCTTACGGCTGTCTTAAAATAGCGACAGGTCGCCGTCTGAGGGAACATGAAATCGATGCGAAAGCGTAGCGCATCTGTCGCGATAGCGGAACACTCGGGTGCGCCCAATGTGCCCATTTGTGTTCGGCCCGAGTATCGCATCCCAGCCGGGATGGGCCCGCGCATCGGATCGCGTGACCGAGGAACTAACATCCGCGCCGCCAGCGCACGCAAAATGTCGGTGCACCGCTGCAGCTCGGCGGGCTGCTGCAAACCCGTGCGAGCGCCATCGGAAAGCTTGCCGCTACGCCATTCGGCAAGACCGGACCGGCGGGCTTTGCGTCCGCATCGGTTGCCACGGGCGGCCGCAACCGCATGCGCTGCGGTGAGTCAGTTTGATTTCAGAGCGGTATTCGAGCCTGCGTCCGCAAGCAGCGGTCGCGGTCGATTGGAATGCCCAGGCGAGGCCGCGCCTCATCTGCTCCTGCTGTCCGCGCCGCGGCGCCAGGGGAAAACGGACCGGTTTATGCGGCTGACGCAGGTCCTGGACCGTTGGGCGTTTCCAAATTGTTGACGGCGCGTTGAATATCGTCGCAACCGGCCGGCGTGCAAATCGATGGCATGGGAATTGCTCGCGGGCTACCAGCACCAATCGCGGTGCGTGTCGAGTGGTTGCGCGGCTCGCAGGCCCTTGCTGTAGCCGGGAAGGTCGCCAAGATGAACAAGACGGACAAGGGCAGCTGTTGTAAAAATGTAGTGGTTGGAAGACAGCGCACGCAGTCATTGACTGGCAACTCGCGCGGGCTCCGGATGCTTTGCTCGGCGATGACACCCAACAAGGACAGCATCAACCCTGGCTGGGTGCGCTCGTTCGTAATCTGCATTGAGCTCGGAAGCGGCTGACCGCACGCCAGGCGCTTGACCTTGTCCTGGATGGCGGCGCAGGTTTCCAGTATTGCATCGAACTCCAGCACATCCGACGGCAGCAGGCCGTCCGCACGCATCGCCGCAAAATCCTGCGCCAATGCGGTGCGCGATGCGCTTTTCGGTGCCCGCTTCAGCGAGTCGCTCACAGCCTCGATGTAGTCGATCTTGCCGACGTTGGCATCCTGACTCGGCAAAGAACATCGACTTGTGCTTGGCCAGCTGAAGTGCCGGTTGTCGCTCGGCGGCCGCCTTGGCGAAATGCTCGGTTTGCGCCAGCGGCACCAGATCGTACCAATGACGTGAATAGCGATCGCCGCGCAGGCGTGCCTGACGGCAGTGGAGATGTGCGGCCGTCGCCTTCTCCCAGAACGGAGGTTCGGCGGCCATGACCAGGGGCCGTGTCGTCCGGAACGTCACACCGTCGATCCATGGCGCGATGGCGCAGACCAGGTCATGAAATCGTGCGGTTCGCCGGTGGCTCGCGCCCCGAACTCCAGTTGGACGGTCGCGGCAACATGGCCTGCGCCGATCTTCACGACGGAATAGGCACGGAATAGGCACGGAATAGGCGATGATCAACTTATCGCTATCCTGGCGAGCGCGGCCCAAGCCTGCCTGCATGCCGTGCGCGTACCGCGCGGGTGATCTTCTTTTCCTGGCACATCGATGCGCGAATCGGATTACCTCCGGCACGAGGGCGCGGATGTCGTAGGTCAGATCAATGTCTTCCGAGAAGCGGTTGATGACCTTTTAGGCATTGGCAAGCGACGTGCCGCCCTTGAGCGTCAGCGCGTCCGCGATGGGAGAGGCGTAGATTGCCGAGAGCGTGCACACCACCCAATTGTCTTTTTCCAGCAAATGTGCCGGGCGGCCGCTTCTTGCCGACGCGTACTCCAGGGCCTCGACCCAATCGGTCTGGCTGAGCGCGAACGAGGACTCAGCCATGCGCATTTATCGCGCTGACGGCACGGGCCATCCATCCGGGCAGGGCCGCCCATTCTTCCGCGGGCAGTTGAGCATGCAGAATGTTCAGAGCGGAGGATGCCTGTTCGGGCCCCAGCCAGGACAGGGCGCGAATGGCCTTGCCGGCCGTGCGCTTGCCGAGCGCGAGCTGCCAGTGGCTGCCGTGTTTGAGATCGACGGTGCGGTTGCCCAGGTGCAGCGTGCGCGTGGGTCCCGATGTCAGAAAGATCTCCCGGGTCGGCACCGGCGTGGTCAGCCCCAGCACTTTAGTTTCCGCTGCGCCATTGGGCACGACGACTTCACCGTGGGTGGACGCGATCGCTTCAACGACGGCCTCGGTCGAGGGCGGGCGGGAGCCGTAGCGGCTGGCCACTGGCAGGCAGTAGGCCCCCCGTCCGACGCGCAGCAATTCCCCCTCGCGCGCCAGTCTGGACAGCGCCTGATCCACCGCCGCTCTGGACGCCCGATGCAGGAATTCCTTGGGCGCAACCAAGCCTCCCTCTGGGAGGACCTGGGCGGCGGACAAAATGGCTGCGCTGAGGGGGCTCATGGGGGTGGTCTCCGTTTGTCAGAAGTAAATAAGACTTTCTGCCATTCTTCAAACCGTCTTGGCGCCGGTATGTTTGGTGTGGTTTCCTCTGGTCGGGTGATGATTCGATCCAACCGCTTGTTTCGTCCGCGCGTAACCCGTTGAGTTGCAAGTGTCGTCCTCGCGGCCTTTGTGGACTTCGGGTGCGTCCCAAGGGAGCGAGGCCGGAGAGAAAAACGGTCGGGAGAGAGTCGAGGGTGGCCCTGAATGGGGCGATGGTCCGGATGCCGAAGTCCGCAGTTTTCCGCAGGAGTCCCCCCGAACCGGCAGGAACCGGCGCGTTCGGGCAAGAAAAAGGCCAACAGCGAACTGTTGACCTTTTTGGTATTGGTGGAGGCGGGGGGAATCGAACCCCCGTCCGCAAGTCCTAGACTTCAGGCTCTACGTACGTAGCCTACTCATTGGTTCTCACGCCGCGCCACCCGAGAGGCAGGGTAAGACGAAG
>JAKARC010000080.1 GCA_021822385.1 Pseudomonadota bacterium | reverse complement strand
CTGCACTCAAGGTCCGCTGCACAATGACACCTGGAGTCAACGCCCCCCCCCCGGGAACATTCGGGTACCTGAGCGGCTGGGCGCGCGCAACACACACGGGGGCGGCATTCACCCACGCCTACGGTGCAATCTCGATGCCGGCGACGCGCTGCGGGTTCGACTTCAGTCCGCGCGCGGATACGAGTGGAACGACCTCGTGCACCGCCAGCTGCAACGGACGCGGGCCGGCGCGCTCGGCGCACAGCGCCAGCACGTATTCTTCACGCACCATGAACTGCGCGAATGCCCACCGCGCGGCGGTATCGGCGCAGCCGGGCGCAAGCGACAGGCGGACCGTGCCCGGTGCAGTGAGGTCGAACGTCAGCGTCCGCAGCGGCTGGCGCAGACCCACGCCCCGGGCTTTCAGATACGCCTCCTTCAGCGTCCAGAGCTCGAAGAACCGCAACCGCCGCACGGCAGTGTCCATCTGACTCAGCTGCTCGACCTCCGGCGGGGAGAAATACCGCTCGAGCAGGGTGGTATTCGTGGCGCGCACCACATGCTCCACATCAACACCCACGGACCTTGCGTTCGCGACACCCAGCACCACGAGTTCGCCGCTGTGGGTCAGATTGAACTCAAGCGGCACCGCCGGGGCGACGATGTGCGGCCGGCCGTGTGCATCGGCACCGAAGACCCATGCCTCGGGAGCGACCGGTGCGTAGCGCGACAACACGGTGCGGACCAGCGCGCGCGCCGCAAGATCGCGCCGACGATCGGCTGCACGGCGCAATCGCCCCTGGCGCGCGTGCTCGTCCGCGCTGAGCAGCCGCGGATAGTGCCCCCAGAGGTCCGCGGCATCGATATCGGCGAGGAACGTACACCACAGCTCGATGCGTCGGGGCGCGAGTCCCTGCGCCGGCGCGGGCTGCGCTCCCGGGATCATCCGGCTTCAGGCCCCCGCACGTCCTGCGCCCGGCCCTTCCACTCGCCGCCGCGGCCGCGGGCATAGCGGATCGCCGAGTGCAGCGTCGCCGCCGCGTAGAACACCGCGATCGCCGGCAGCGCCAGCGCGTACGCGCTGCGGACCCGATAGAACCGTACCAGCGGCAGATAGCACGCCGTCATCAGCGCCCAGGCGCCCGCCCCGCTCGCCATGCACAACGGATTCCCGGTGAGCAGCAGCAGCGGCGGCACACCGTAGGTCACGAGCAGACCCGCCAGCGCACCCGCAAGCAGCAGCACACTGTGACGCAGCTGATCGAAGGCGGTGCGCGAGATCATCGCGCCGATCTCGCCGAAATGCCCATAGACACGCAGGCTGCGCGTCGTCGCCGACAACCCGAGCCACAGCGACCCCCCGCTGTGCTTCACGAGCCCCGCCAGCGCGCAGTCATCGATGATGCGACCCCGGATGCGCGCCAGTCCCCCGCCACGTGCCAGCGCGGCCGGCCGCACCAGCATGCAGCCCCCCGCTGCACCGGCCGTGCGCGCGTGCGGCGCGGCCACCCATTGCGGCGGATAGAGCTTGAAGAAAAAGAAAACGAACGCCGGGATCAGGCACCGCTCCGCCCACGTGGCACACGACAGCCGCACCATCACCGACACCAGATCGCACCCCAGGGTCTGAGCCTGGGACACCAGCGCCGCGACACTGTCGGGCGCATGCTCGATGTCCGCATCGGTGAACAGCAGATAGTCTGGATGCAACGCTTCTGCGGCCGCGACGCCCTGCGACATCGCCCAGAGCTTGCCCGTCCATCCCGGTGGCAGCGCCGCCCCGGTGAGCACCGTCAAGCGCTCGCCGGCGCCGAGCGCCCCGGCGGCCGCGCGCGCCGCCGCGGCCGTGCCATCGGTGCTGCCGTCATCAACCAAAAAGACATGCAGCTCGCCCACGAAACGCTGCGTCAGCAGCGACCGCACCGCCCGACCGATGGTCTCGACTTCGTCGCGCGCCGGCACGACGACCGCGACGCGCACCTGCGGCTCGACGCGCGCCGGCGGCAGGGTGCGCACCCGCCAGAACCCACCGCGAAACAGCGCCAGATACACCCAGATCAGCAGCGGCACGACGGCGGCCGCAGACAGCTCAAGCCTCATGGCACTCCGCCCTTCCTGACCTTCGACTCTGCTGTCCTGTGAGAATCATGATTCGTCGATATAATCCGCTGCCCACGGTCACCCCGGCCGGCCCAAGACGGGCCCGGAACGACCGCGGGACCCCATGCGCAAGCCCGAGGCCGCGTGCACAGGACGCGGAATGAACGCTGATTGAATTGATGACACGGATCTGCACGCGCGCCAAGCATAGCCCAGCAGGCACCCTGCGGGCAGCGGCCCTGCTTGCGCTCGCGTTCGTAGGCAGCGCGCACGCGGCCACCCGTGCGCGCAGCGCTGCGGCTCCGAAGCTGCGCGCCGGCTCGAGCGCCGCCGCGGCCGAGAGCGCCGTGCACGCCGCGACGCCACTGCCACCGCATGCGCCGGCACACAAGATCGACTGGCTCAACCCGACCACCTGGCCGGTGCTGCCGGTACCCCTGACGGCGGTCAATCCCTTGAGCGGCCTCACGCTCGGGATCATTCCGACCGTGCTGCACACCAATGCGGCCGGCCAGATCAATCGCATCATCGCCCCGGACATCGATTACAACTCCAATTACGGCGTCGGCGTCGACTGGCGCATCTTCGACTACCCGTCGCAGAACACCGAGTGGTACGTCGATGGCGGAGTGAGTCAGCGCGTGGCGAGCTCATTCGATGCCAAGTTCGAGCAAGGCCGGCTGCGCGAGAGCCGCTGGTCCTGGAGCGTCGAGCTCAATTACAACCGCAGCGGCACGCCGCGCTTCTACGGATTCGGCAACAATTCGCTGCGCATCAATCAGACCGTGTATACCGATCAGCAGATGTTCGCCCGGGCCCGACTGGGCTGGAACATCACCCACACCTGGCAGCTCGCCTACACCTTCATCGCCCGCAAGGTGACCATCTCGGCGAGCCACCTGCCCGGCATCCCCTCGATCACCACGCGCTTTCGCAACATCCTCGGACTCGGCGTCACCCACGAACTGCTGCAGCGGGTCGCGCTGGTCTACGATACCCGCAACAACATCGTTATTCCGACCAGCGGGGCCTACGTCATCGTCTACGGCGGCGTCGCCAGCCGCAACGTGGACCTCGACAGCTCCCTGTTCACCGAGGCGGGGATCGATGGACGCTTCTACTGGTCGCCGACACCGAGCCTGACTGTGGCCACCCATTTCGACCTGCGCTATGAACCGACCACCCACCATGTTCCGTTCTGGGCGCTGAGCAGCCTCGGCGGCGACCACGAGAGCCTCGGCGGCTCGCAACCGCTGCGCGGCTACGGCACCTCGCGCTTCTATGACCGCAACGCCTTCGACTTCAACCTCGAGCTGCGCCAGACCGTGGTCAAATTCGCGGCATTCTCCACCCATATCGCGCTGCAGGTGACCCCGTTCATCGATGCCGGACGGGTTTTCGCGCACTATGGCGACTGGCCGATCAGTCACCTGCACACCGTGCTCGGCGTCGGCTTTCGCGCCATCGCTGCCCCTTCGGTGGTCGGTTACGTCGATCTCGGGGAAGGACTCGGCCGCAGCAGCCAGGGGCTCGCGGTATTCACCGGCATCGGCTATCCCTTCTGAGCGACCGCACCGGGCATGTAGCCCGCCTCCTGGAACCAGCGCAGAGCGTCCTCGAAGGCTAGATGTGCCGGACGGAAACGGTACCCGAGCTCGCGCTCGGCCTTGGCGCTCGAAAAGTACATGCGTTTGCGCGCCATGCGCACACTGTCCACGGTGATGCGGGTGGGCGTGCCGCGCAGACGCGCCAGACCTTCGGCCGCATACGCGATGGGCAGCACCAACGCGTGCGGCAGCCGTACGCGCGGCGGACTGCGGCCGGCGAGCCGGGCCACCTCGGTGAGGATATCCCGCAGGGGTAGATTCTCGCCGCCGAGAATGTAGCGCTCGCCGATGTTCCCGCGCGCATACGCCTGCAGGTGTCCGGCGGCGACGTCATCGACGTGCACGATGTTCAAGCCCGTGTCGATATAGGCCGGGGTGCGCCCGAGCGCCGCATCGAGCACGATCTGTCCGGTGGGCGTCGGCTTCAGATCCCGCGGTCCGATCGGTGCGGCGGGATTCACGATCACCACCGGCTCGCCGCGCGCGGCGGCCTCGAGCGCAACCTGCTCGGCGAGAAACTTAGAGCGCTTGTAGTGACCGACCATGTCGGCCAGGGACACCGGGGTCGCTTCGGTCCCGAGACCTCCGTCGGCCGGCAAGCCGATGCACGCCACGCTGCTGGTGTAGACGGTCCGCGTGACGCCGGCGCGGCGCGCCGCAGCCAGCAGGTTGCGCGTACCCTCGACATTGGCCTGGTACATCGACTGGGGATCCGGCACCCACAGCCGATAGTCCGCGGCAACGTGAAAGAGCGCATCGCACCCGTCGACGGCCCGATACAGTGACGGCACGTCGGTGAGATCACCGACCACCGTCTCCAGCGCAAGGCCGCTGAGATTGCGCCGGT
>JAKARC010000036.1 GCA_021822385.1 Pseudomonadota bacterium | reverse complement strand
CGCTCAACCGCGCAGGCCTTCGGGTTCGTCGCCGCGTTCCCATCGCGGTCGTACCACGTCGCACACGCTGAGCACTGCCAATGCCCGTCCAACTTCAGCGCCGCGTGCAGTGCGCCGCGCCGTAGGTCGTGGCTCTCTCGCCCCAGGACTCGCAATTCGAGCGCTCGAATAACAAAGCTGAGATTGAGGCGACGGATTTTCCGCTTGCTCGAACTTCCTACTGTGCGTGCGGCGTCAGTGCCGAATTGCTCATGGAGTCCGCGGCGCTGCATCGCACGAGTCAGTGTCTCAACTCGGAAGTCATGCGGCGCCGTGCGGGCCGCGGCGGCACAGTGAACAGGGAGTCGAGTGACCCTCCCCACGGACAGCAACTGCGTGCTGGACTCGATCACACGCTCCGAGCGCTGCGCAATGGCTGAACGCCGACAGAGTCCGCTTGCATCCACGCTCACGCCAACGCAACGGCCGCGACGTCAAAGACAACCGAGCGAACAGTGGCAGCGGATCCGCACGGCGCCCGCGCGGCGTACTGCGCTGGCAACCCTCAAAGTTCACCCCCCAGCGCGACTGTGCTAGCATCATTTTTACTACCGGTGTGATCACAACTGGGTCCGGGGGATGAGCATGCATTCCAGCGGGGTCCGCAGCGGCAGATCCGTATGACCATCGCGTGCCGTTACTGTGGCACTCTGGAAGATGTTCCTCCGCTCGCTGGCGCGCAGGTCGCCATATGCCCCGTCTGCGACTGCCGGCTCGAGCGCAGCAACGGTCGCAGCATCACCGCCGCCCTAGCCTGCGCTTTCGCAACGTTCATGCTGCTGTTCCCGGCGAACTTGTTGCCGCTGATGAGTGTCTCGATGCTCGGGATGACCCGCAGAAGCCGCTTAGGATCCGGTGTCATCATGCTGTGGCATCACCACTGGGTGATCGTGGCCGCGCTGGTGGCGGCATTTGCCGTGCTCGCACCATTCGTGCGCTTCGGTCTGCTGAGCCTCGTGCTTGCGATGGTGCATCTTGGGTTTCGCCCGCACTGGCTTGGCCGTCTGTTCCGCTGGTCGATGCGACTCGATCACTGGGCGATGCCGGATGTGTATTTGATCGGCTGCATGGTGGGCTACGGCCGCTTGGCGGCGGTGCTGCCGGTCACGATCGGTGCCGGCGGTATTTGCCTGATCTGTGCGGCGCTGCTGTGCATGCTATCGCGTGCAACATTGGATGCGCGCACCGTGTGGCGGCAGATCCACCCGGAAATCTCCCCGGATACCGCAGAGGCAGCGATCGGCTGCGAAGCATGCGGTCTCGCGCTGCCCGCCACGGCCGAAGGTTCGCGTTGCCCGCGCTGCGCCCTGCGCCTCCGGGCGCGCAAGCCCGATGCGTTCGTGCGCACGCTCGCGCTCGTCATTGCGGGTTACGTCCTGCTGCTGCCGGCAAACATCTATCCCATGAGTACCGACGTCCAGTTTGGTGTGCGCGTGCCGCACCGGATCGTCGATGGTATCGAGGAGCTCTTCCAGGCCCATCTGTATCCGCTTGGCGTACTGATCTTCTGCACGAGCATCGCCATTCCACTGCTGAAACTCCTCGGACTCACCTGGTCGTTGCTGTCCGTCCGACATCCTTCCTCGCGCCACCTCGTGCTGAAAACCCGTTTGTGTCATTTCATCGACGAGATTGGGCGTTGGTCCAATGTCGATGTATTTACCATTGCCGTGTTCACCCCGCTGCTGCAATTCCCGGGTTTCGTCACCACCGGGGCCTCGGTGGGGGCCACCGCATTCATTCTCGTGGTCGTTTTCACGATGTTTGCGTCGCGCACATTCGACACCCGGCTGATGTGGGACGCCGCCCTGCAGACGCAGGCGACGCCGGCACAAACTCCATGAGCAGCGCACCGCAACCGGCCGACCCCCCGCGGCGTACGCTCGCCGTGACACGCTCGACCTGGTGGCCGGGCTGGATCTGGGGTATTCCCATCGCTGCGGTCAGTATCGTGCTGTGGTTGCTCGTGCGCACGCTCAGTTCACACGGGGTCGCCGTCACGGTCATCTACACCAACGCCCACGGCATGCAGGCGGGCAGTACGCGTGTGATGTACCGCGGCGTTCGTGTCGGCACGGTCACGGGAGTCACGCTGGCCAGGGACAATGCCCACGTCATCGTTCACCTCGACATCAAGCGCAGGCTCGCGGGAGAATTGCGCACCGGCACCCATTTCTTTCTCGAAGGCGCGCATCCGAGTCTCTCGCACCCGGCATCGCTCGTCGCCCTCATCTCCGGTCCGGTCATCGTCATGGTGCCGGGGCCCGGCGCTGCGACCCGTATTTTCACCGGAATTGAGAGCAGTCCGTACCGGACGCTCGCCGTCTCGTATCCGTACGAGGTGGATTTCACCGCGGCCATTGGCACTCTGCACATTCACTCCCCCGTGACGCTGCGCGGATTCACCGTCGGCCAAGTCGCAAGCGTCGGACTGCGGATCGATCCTCGGACCGGCCAGATCAGCACACCGGTGGTGCTCGATCTGGATCCCCGCCGCTTTCATCTCCTCGCTCATGACACCCCCGCCCGTATGTCACGGCGGATATTCACGCGCATGCTCGGCCGGCTGGTGCGCGGGGGCTTGCGCGCCGGGCTCATCCGCACCGTTCCGCTAATCGGCAGCCCGCAGGTGGTCCTGGAAATGGTGCCCGATGCGGCGCCGCGAAGCCTCGCTACGGCCGGGCGCTATCCGCAGATTCCCGCGGCCCCGGCTGCTGGCTTTGCCGCGCTGTCGCATAAGCTGAATGCGCTGCCGCTTGCGCAGATTGCCGCCGATGTTCAGGCGCTCACGGCGCAGCTACGCCGTTTCGTTGCCTCGCCGCAGTTGCGCGCCAGCGTTGTGCATCTTGACCGAACACTGGCCGCCCTTGAGCGGACTGCGCGGCAAAGCGGCCCGCAAATCGCGCCCACTCTGCTCAGCCTGCGGCGCACGAGCGCACAGCTGCGCAAGGTTGCCCGCCAAATCGACGCGAGCGCGAACGCGGCTCAGCGCGCGCTCGGCGCCAGCCCGACTGCGCCGAGCGGCAATGTCGAGCACACCCTCAGGGCCCTCGCCCGCGCCGCGCGAGCGATCCGTGCGCTCGCCGACTACTTGGATCGGCATCCTGGAGCGCTATTGCGCGGACGCCCGGAGTGAACGCATGAGAACTCTCGCCCGTGTCCTCGCCCTGGCTCTCGCCTTGGCCGCCCTGCTCGCCGGCTGCGCGGCCGGACCACCGAGCCGATTCTATTCGCTTACGGCGGTACCCCCCCGCGCGTCGCGGCGTGCGCCGGGCCTGATGCTGCAGATCGCTGCGGTGCACATCCCGGCGATACTCGAGCGCCAGGAGATCGTGCGCGAGAGCACGCCGAACCTGCTGCAGCTCAGCAATCGCAACCGCTGGGGCGCGCCGCTTGCGGCAATGATCCGCCAGGTGCTGGAGCAGGATCTGGCGGCGCGGTTGCGCGGCAGCACGCTACTGCCCGCAGAGGCGGCGGCACCGGCCGGGACGCACGTTCTTGTGATCGATTTGTTGCGCTTCGATGTCGGGCCTTCCGGGACCGTGCGACTGCAGGGCAGCTGGATGCAGTTTGCACCCGACGGCACGCGCCCAGTGCTGACGCGGCAGATCACGCTCGCGGCAGCGCACCCGGCCTCCGGCTATCGCAGCCAAACGGCCGCGATGAGTCGCCTCCTCGGCCGTCTTGCCGATCGGATTGCCGCCACGGTCACCCGCCGACCGGCGCAGCTGTCGTCCGGCGCGTAAAGGACCGACACCCGGGCGCAGCGCGCGCCGGTACATCGAACGCTGTGCGGGGCGCGTTCGGCTACAGCGTGTGGGTCGGCTTGTCGCCGGCGAGCGCGCCGGCCAGATAGGTTTCGATTTTCTTCTGGGTCTGACCATGATCCTGTTCGCTGAACTGCACACCGATGCCAGCGGTCCGCTTGCCCTGCGCGCCTTTCGGCGTCACCCAGATCACCCGGCCGGCCACGGGCAGCTTCTCGTCCTCGCCCATGAGGTTCAGCAGCATGAACACCTCATCGCCGAGGCGGTAGTTGCTGTTGGTGGGAATGAACAGCCCGCCGTTCTTCACGAACGGCATATAGGCCAGATACAGGGCACTCTTGTCCTTGATGGTCAGTGTCAGCAGACTTGGCTTGTTGCCACCGGCTCTCACATTCTGGTCCTCGGCTGCGCGCTCGACATCGGGGTGCTGGCAGTCGCCCTCACGCGGCGCGGGGCGCTCCCATGCGCCGCAACAGCGCCTCTAGCGCCACGCTGCGGTTGATCGGCACGTCCAATGATGACCTCAGCTCCCGGACGGCGTCCAGGATCTCAAATGCCTCCTTTATAGTGAGCCCGGAACACACCCGGTGCGCGCTAGCGCGCAATTCCGCCGCCCGATCCGCGCCCTCGAACTCACCGCGAATCCGTTCCGTGAGCCAGTTCTCAAAACACCGCAGCCGCAGTGCCGGCTCGTCGCGGGCCCAGCGCTCGGCACTGCCGACCGGATCGAGCGAACCGTCGGCGAGTTGTGCCAGCGCCTGACGCATCTCGAGCGCCGTGCGCGTGACCATGGCCGGATCCAGGGTTGCGGCCACGAACGGCGCATCGCCGAGCGCGGCGAGCACCTGCGGCCAGTCGGCCGCACCCTGAGTTGCGGTGAGCCACTCGATCGCCTGGGCGCGCGTTGGCGCGCCCAGGCGCAACCGCTGGCAGCGGCTGAGAATGGTGGTCGGCAGGCGCGAGGGGACACTCGCGACCAGCACCAGCAGTGTGCGCGGAGCAGGCTCCTCCAGAGTCTTCAGCAGCGCGTTGGCCGCGAAACGGTTCATGTCATCGGCGGGCGAAATCAGCCCGACCTTGTAGCCGCCCTGATGCGCCGTGAGCGCAAGGTCGGCGGCCAGATCACGCACCTGCTCGATACGAATCTGGGTCGCACGCTCCTGTAGACCGAGCACCATCAGATCCGGATGCTGCCCGCGCCGCACATGCGCGCAGGCCGCACACTGCCCGCAGGGGGCATGCGGCGGGTCGGTGCACAGCAGCAGCTGCGCGGCCCAGTACGCCAGCCACTGTCCGCCTGCCCCGGGTGCCTCGTGAATGAGCAGCGCATGCGGCATGCGTCCGGCGGCGAAAGCCGCGCGCAGGCGCTG
Source organism: Pseudomonadota bacterium (assembly GCA_021822385.1). GTDB lineage: Bacteria > Pseudomonadota > Gammaproteobacteria > Steroidobacterales > Steroidobacteraceae > 13-2-20CM-66-19. Next base: position 19,393 of record JAKARC010000036.1, on the reverse strand, counting down.
CATCTGCGGCTCAAGCCATACGGGATTCACGGCTCGCCCCCCCCTTTCACGCAGCGCTCGAGCACCGCCGCCGCCTGCCGTTGCACCGAATCGGCCGGTTCCGCCGCATCGAGCAGGTGGATACGCGTCGGTTCGGCGCGAGCCAATGCCAGATAGCCGGCGCGAACACGCTGGAAGAAACTTTCCGTTTCACTCTCGATGCGGTCCGTCCCCGCATGCCGCGCCCGCGCCCGGTGCAGGCCCAGCGCCACCGGCAGATCCAGCAGCAGGGTGCATACCGGAGTCACCTCGCGCTGCACGTGCGCGGCGAGCACCTCGATCCACTCGGCATCCACACCACGTCCCGCCCCCTGATAGGCCCGGGTCGCGTCGGTGAACCGATCGCACACCACCCATTCCCCGCGCTCGAGCGCCGGCCGGATCAGATTCGTCAGATGAATGGCACGCGCCGCGAACATCAGCAGCGTCTCGGCATCGGCGCAGATCCGCTCCGCACCCGGCTCGAGCGCGATGCGACGCACCCGTTCGGCGAGCGCCGTGCCGCCGGGCTCGCGCGTCAGCCGCACACTCGCCCCGCGCGCGCGCAGCCACTCTGCCACCCACGCGGCAAGCGTCGACTTGCCGGCCCCCTCGATGCCCTCCAGGGTAATCAGCCCCGCCCGGCGCATCCTATGGCTCCCGCCGGCGCGGTGCCGCGGTGAATTTACCCCGCGCGTCCAACTGATCCTTGCGCAGCTGGCGGATATAACTGAGCACCTGCACGTCATGATGCGCCAGCGTGCGCGAGAAGACATGGCCGCCCTTGCCCGTGGCAACGAAGTACAGATCTGCTGTCTTCTGCGGATGCACCGCAGCGCGCAGCGCCGCCTTGCCCGGCAGACAGATGGGCGTCGGCGGCAGGCCGGTGTGCAGATAGGTGTTGTACGGGGACTTGATGCGCATGTCCCGCGCATAAAGTGCGCCGTGATAGCGCTGACCCATCGCATAGATCACGGTCGGATCCGACTGCAGCGGCATGCCGATGCGCAGCCGATTGGCGAACACTCCGGCGATGCGGCGCCGTTCCCCGTTGACACCGGTCTCTTTTTCGATCATCGAGGCGAGAATCAGCGCCTGATAGGGCGTATGCACCGGCAGGTCGGCGCCGCGGTGCGCCCAGATCCGTGCCAGCTCGGCGGACATCTTGCGATAGGCCATGCGCAGAATGGTCAGATCGGTGGTCCCGGGCGAGAAGCTGTAAGTATCCGGGAAGAAGCGACCCTCGGGCATCTCGCCCGGATGGCCGAGCGCGGCCATGATCTGCGTATCGCTTTTGCCTCGCAGCGTTGGGACAATATCCGGATCGGCGTCGAGTTCGGAGAGAAAATCCCGGAAGGTGCTCCCGTCGATCACCGTAATGTGATCCAGCACGACTCGGCCTGCCGCGAACATGCGCACGATCTGCGCCGGACTCGCGTGCGCCGCGATATCGTACACGCCAATTTCCATGCGCGGCTCGGCGCCGGTGAGGCGCAAATACAGCTCGACCGCGCGCGGTTGACGCAGCGCGCCGCGCGCGGCGAGCGCGGCGAAGGCATCCCCGAGGGTTTCGCCTGCGCGTACGCTCAGACGCACGACCCGCGGTGCGGGCCCGGGGCTGTAATAGTTGAGCGCGAGCAGGCCGAAGCCCCCGCCGGCAACGAGTGCAATCAGCACCAGCACCGCCGCCCCAATCCACGCGGTTCGGCGCCAGGCGGGTGTGGAGCGTGGCTCACTCATAAGTCAATCATGGCACAGGCGCGCCACCCACGCAGGCGCATCGCGCATACCGGCCAAGCCTCGGTCCCGGCAGTCGCGCGGGTCTGTAGCGCTCGCCGGAGCGGTCAGTCGGCGAAGCGTTTGAAGATTACCGAGCCGTTGGTCCCACCGAATCCGAACGAATTCGACAGCGCGACATCGATCGGCATCGGCCGGGCGACGTTCGGCACGTAGTCCAGATCGCATTCCGGGTCCGGGTTCTCATAGTTGATGGTCGGGGGGGCGACTTGGTCCCGGATCGCCAGAATCGAGAAGATCGCTTCCACCACGCCGGCCGCGCCGAGCAGATGCCCGGTCATGGACTTGGTGGAACTGACTGCGAGCCGCCGCGCGTGCTCGCCAAAGGCGCGCTTGATCGCGATCGTCTCGGCCCTGTCGCCCGCTGGGGTCGACGTTGCGTGCGCATTCACGTACTGCACCGCCTGCGGCTCGATGCCCGCATCGCGCAGCGCATTGACCATCGCGAGGCGCGCGCCCTCGCCATCCTCCGGCGGCAGCGTGATGTGATAGGCATCCCCACTCATGCCAAAACCGACCAACTCCGCATAAATGCGCGCGTTGCGCGCGCGGGCATGCTCGAGCGACTCCAGAATCACCGCCCCGCCGCCATCACCGAGCACGAACCCATCGCGATCGCGGTCCCAGGGGCGGCTTGCCCGCTGCGGCTCCTCATTGCGCCGCGAGAGCGCCTTGGCCTGCGCAAAGCTTGCGAGTCCACACACCGTCATGGCCATCTCGCCGCCGCCGGCAATCAGCAGATCCGCATCTCCGAATTGAATCGTGCGCATGGCGAGCCCAATCGCATGCGTCGAGGTGGTGCAGGCGGTCACCACCCCGAGATTCGGTCCGCGCAGGCCATAGCGAATGGACAGGTGACCGGAGATCATGTTGATGATGCTGGCCGGTACGAAGAACGGCGATATCTTGCGGGGATTGCCCGTTTTGACGTACTCGGCGTACTCCCGCTCGATCGTGCCGAGGCCGCCGATCCCCGCCCCACACACCGCACCGCAACGGGTCGTGTCGAGCTTGGAAAAATCCAGGCCCGCATCCTCGACGGCCTGCACGCCGGCCGCCACCCCGTAGTGCATGAACTCATCCATGCGGCGCTGATCCTTCGAATCGAAGTAGCGCTCGGCATCGAAGCCCCGCACCTCGCCGCCAAAACGCACGGGAAATGCCGACACATCGAAGCGCTGCACCGGACCAATACCGCTCTCACCGGCGAGGATCGCCTTCCAGGCTGTCTCGACCGCGCTGCCGACCGGCGAAATAATGCCCATGCCGGTCACGACGACTCGACGTTTGTTCAACTTCAGTCTCCGTAACTTGCGCACCCAAGTGCGCAGCTTCGGGTTCGGTCCAACATCCGGCATCCCCGGACTGATCCGCCAGCGCGCACTTCGCAGCCGACGGCCACGGACAGCGCGATGCCCGCTGTCGCTCTCAGGCGCGCAGGGGCTCCGGGGAACATGGCGCGCTCAGCAGTGCGCAAGTCGCCCGCCATCGGCCGCACCAAACGGCGACTCACGCCTTGGTGCGACGCTCGTTGATGTAATCGATCGCCTGCTGCACGGTGGTGATCTTCTCGGCGTCCTCGTCGGGAATTTCGATCTCGAACTCTTCCTCAAGGGCCATGACCAGCTCGACCGTATCGAGCGAATCGGCACCGAGGTCATCCACGAAGGAGGCGTCATTGGTCACCTGCTCCTGCTTGACGCCCAGCTGCTCGGCCACAATGGCCTTGACCTGCTGCTCAACTGTGCTCATTAATCGGTCCTTATTTCTGGGTGATAGAACGTTACGTGCTCCGCCCCGCCCCCCGGGGGCGCACTGCGGGCGCGGTATTTTAGGGGAACGCGCCAGCGCCTGCCACTCGCCTTAAGCTTTCACGAGCGATTGATTTTACGGCCAAATTAACCGCGCCCGCCCGCCCGGCGCGCCGCCGGGCCTCAGGGCATGTACATTCCGCCATTCACGTGCAGCGTTTCGCCAGTGATGTAGCTCGCCTCGGGCGAGGCCAAAAACAGCACCGCTGCCGCCACATCCGCTGGACTGCCGAACCGCCCCGCCGGAATCTGCCCGAGCAGCGCCGCGCGCTGCGCCTCGGCGAGCGCGCCGGTCATGTCCGTCTCGATGAAGCCGGGCGCGACGGCATTGACCGTGATCGCGCGCGACGCCACCTCGCGGGCAAGCGATTTGGTAAATCCCAGCACGCCCGCCTTGGCCGCCGCATAGTTCGCCTGCCCCGCGTTGCCCGTCATACCCACCACGGACGTCAGTGTGATGATGCGGCCCCGCCGGGCCTTCATCATCGCGCGCAGACAGCCCTTGCTCAGGCGGAAGACGGCGGTGAGATCGGTTGCGATCACCTGATCCCAATCCTCGGGTTTCATCCGCAGCAGCAGCGCATCCCGGGTCACCGCGGCATTGTTCACCAGGATGGTCGGCATCTGGTCGGCCGCATCGAGCGACGCAAGCAACGTCTCGATGGAATCCGCGGCGGCCACGTCGAGCTGCATGCCCTCGCCGGCGCACCCGGCGCCGGCGAGCATCGCGGCAATCGCGGCGGCACCGGCCGGGGTGGTTGCCGTGCCGATCACCCGCGCCCCGGCCTCGCCCAGGGCAAGCGCGATCTGTCGCCCGATCCCGCGCGAAGCCCCGGTCACCAGTGCAATTTCGTTTGCCAGCTTCTTCACTTCGTTCCCACCGCCGCAAGTGCCTGCTCGAACGAGGCGGGATCCTCGAGCCCCAGGCACTCCAGTGCGCCCGCAGGCGCGCTGCGGCGATTGAGGGCCGTCAGAACCTTGCCTGGACCGCACTCGATGAGCACCTGCGCGCCACGGCCGACCAGCGCACGCACCGTATCGGTCCAACGCACCGGACTTGCGAGTTGACGGGTCAGCAGCCCCGACAGCTCGCCCGGATCCCCATGCTCCTCGGCATCGACGGCACTGATGAAAGTCAGCTGCGGCCTCCGCCAGTGCACTGCGGCAAGTTCAGTGGCGAACCGCTGCGCGGCCGGGCGCATCAGACTGCAATGCGCCGGCACGCTCACCGGCAGCACCACCGCGCGCTTGGCTCCGGCCCGTCGCGCCGACTCGATCGCACGTAACACAGCCTCATGCTCGCCGGCGATGACCACCTGTCCCGGCGCGTTGAAATTCACCGCTTCGAGCACCTGACCCTCGGCGCTCTGTCGGCACACGTCGATCACCGCACTCTCCTGCAAACCGAGGATGGCCGCCATCGCTCCGCGCCCCTGCTCCACCGCACCCTGCATGAGCTGTCCGCGGACCCGCACCAGGGACAATGCCTCGGCAAACTCCAATGCCCCGGCGGCGACGAGCGCGGTGAACTCCCCGAGACTGTGTCCCGCGACCACCGCCGGCACAGTCCCGCCGCGGTGCCGCCACAGCCGCCACAGCGCGATGCCGGCCGCGAGCAGCGCCGGCTGCGTGAACTCGGTGCGGTTCAACTGCTCGGCAGGGCCATTTGCGATCAGCCCCGAAAGATCATAGCCCAGCACCGCGTCTGCTTCGGCGAACGTTGCCCGCAGCACCTCGCCGCTGCCTGCGGCGGCGAGACCCGCGAGCATGCCCACCGATTGCGAGCCCTGTCCCGGAAATACGAAAGCCAGTCCCATGCACATGTCTCGTGCGGTCCACACAGCAAGGGCGCAGTATAGCGTGACTGCTGCGCCGCCGCCCGCGCCCGAACCACCGGCGATGCGACCAGTCTTACGCTACGGCCGGCACTGCACGGTCCGACAGTGTGCGCAATTTGTTACCATCGCACGACTCTGCCTGCGGGTGCGCCCGCCGAATTCCTGGAATATCACAATGAGACAGCAAATCGACCGATTACGTGCACAGCGGCGCGGCGCGCTCGCTGCGCGCGGCTTCACCTTGATCGAGATCATGGTGGTGGTGGTGATCATCGGCTTGCTGGCCGCCGTGATCGTGCCGGAAGTGATCAACAAAGTGAGCGAGGCGCGCGTCGCCAAGGCCAAGGAGGACATCCAGAGCCTCGAGACGGCACTCACCGAGTATCGGCTCGATAATTCGACCTACCCGACCACCCAACAGGGCCTCGAGGCCCTGGTGAAGAAGCCCAACGACCCCAATCTCACCAATTGGCACGGTCCGTACATTCAGCGGCTCAGCCTCGATCCCTGGGGGCACCCCTATCACTACGTCTATCCCGGTACCCATGGGCTGCCCTATGACCTCTACAGCCTCGGCCCGACCAATCGGCCGGGGGGCACCGGCAAAGATGCCGAAATCGCCAACTGGAACCTCACCCAATCGAACTGACGCTCGGGCGCAGCCGAGCGCACGGCGAGCGGCGGGCCGCAGCGGCGGCTTTACGCTCATGGAGATTCTGGTGGTCCTCGCCATCATCGCCATCGTCACCGCCGGGGTGGTGCTGTCGTTGAACTTCAGCGGTGGCAATTCTGCACTCGACACCGCCGCGCGACGCCTGGTGACACTGCTGCGCTATACGCGCAGTCAGGCGCAACTGCAGACGCGCAACTACGGCATTCTGTTCAGTCCGCACGGGTACCGCTTCCTCGTGTTTTCCACCGAGCGCAACCAATGGCGCGCCGTGGCCCGGGCCGAGGTGCTGCGGCCGCGCCGCCTGCCCACCGATGTGTCGCTGCGGGTGCGGCTCGAGGGCCGTCCGATCGTCCTACACCGCCGGCGGCGCAAGCACCCCGGCGCGCTCACCCCTCAGGTCATGATCTACTCGAGCGGCGACCTGTCATCGTTCAGCATCACACTCGAGCGCAAGGGAACCCACCATGGGTTCGTCATCAAGCCCAATGCCGACGGCCGCATCACCGAGCGGCCGCTGACGGGAGCGGCGCATTGAGCGACGCGCGCGGCTTCACCCTGATCGAGGTGCTGGTGGCATTGGCCATCGTCACCATCGGCATGGCCGCGGTTCTTGAGGCGCTTACCTCTTCGGCGAACGTGACGCTGTTTCTGCGCCGCAAAACGTTCGCCGAATGGGTCGCGCTCAACCAGCTCGAGCGTGTGCGTCTGTCCGGCCAATACCCGCCGAACGGCACCAGCGCCGGCAAGGTCGAATTCGCCAAGCACACGTGGCGCTGGCGTCAGGTGGTGCATGACACGCCGGTCCCGGGTGTGCAGAGCATCGAGGTCATGGCCCGTCCGAAGCACCAGCGGCGGGGCTGGACTGCGAGCGTGACGGGGTACATCGGCCGTGCGATCGCCCCGCCCGATCCGCTCTTGCCGCAGTGGATCCCCGGCGCCATCGTCCCGATCGCCACCGGTATGCCGGGTGCGGTGCCCTCGCCGCCATGAGTGTTGCAACCCGGGCTCGTCCCGCGCACGGCTTTACGCTGATCGAGATGCTGGTGGCGATCTTCATCGCCGCCATCATGTTCGCCATCGGCTACGGGGTCATCATGCAATCGCTGCGCGCGCGCAAGGCGATCCGCGCCGACCAGCATCAGCTGCTCGCCCTGCAGAACGCACTGCGGATCATGGAGCAGGATTTCGTGCAGCTCGCACCCCGCCCGATCCGCTCCCCGAACGGTCAGGGCTGGGAGCCGGCCCTGCAGGCAAGCCCCACCAGTGAGCCAATGGTGGTGTTCACGCGTGACGGCTGGAGCAATCCGCTCGGCCTGCAGCGCCCCGAGCTTGAGCGGGTCGCCTATGAATTCAAGCACGGTACCCTGATCCGTCTGCATTGGACCGTGCTCGATCCGACGCTCGCCGATCATCCGATCCGGCGTAATCTGTTGCGGCACCTCAAAGGGGTGCAGCTGCGCTACCTGAACTTCGATCGTCAATGGCTCACCGCATGGCCACCGCCGACCGCCGGCGCCGAGGCATCTCTCGATGCCTACTACCGCATGCGGCCCCTCGCCGTGCAAGTGACGCTCGACACGCGCCGCTGGGGCAAGATCGTGCGCATATTCGCGGTGGCCGGATGAGCCGCCCGCCCCAACGCCGGGCCCCGCCGGCGCGGCAGCGCGGTATCGCGCTGCTGGTCGCAATTCTTCTGGTCGCCCTCGCAGCCGTGATCGCCGCGGCGCTCGCCTATGATAACGCCGTCACCGAGCGCCAGACGATTGCCACGCTCGATTACAACCAGGCGCTCCTGGTGACGGAGGGCACCGAGGCATTCGCCGCCTATGGCCTGCAGCAGACCTTCCGCGCACAGCCAAGTCTCACCGACGTCGCGCAACCCTGGGCCGACCCGATCGGACCGCTCACCGTCTCCCCCGGCGTCACGCTCGAGGCGCACCTGACCGACCTGCAGGGGCGGTTCAATCTCAACAACCTGATCGCAAGCAATGGCATCACGGTGAACGCACAGCAGCTGCTCGCCTTCCGCCGTCTGCTGACGCTGGTCGGTCTCTCGCCGAACTGGGCGGACGATTGGGTGAACTGGATCGACAAGAGCCCGACGCCGGCGATTCCCGGTGCACCGGCCGATGCCGCCTACGCCCAGATGGATCCTCCGTACCAGACCCCGGCGCTGCCGGTCACCAGTGCGAGCGAGCTGCTCGCGTTACCGGATTTCGGGCGCGCCCGCTTCGAGCGCATTGCTCCGTACGTGACCGCTCTGCCGGTGGGCACACCGCTGAACGTGTGCACGGCCTCCCCGTACGTCCTCGATGCCTACCTGGGACACACCCAGTTCAGCGCCAATCCCACGCAGTTCGCCAAGGACCGCCTGGCCGCCGGAGGATGCTTTCCCACCATCGGTGAGTTCGAGACGGCCTATTCGAATACGCTGCCGGCAACGGCAAACGCCGCTGGCGCCGGCGCCGGTGCGCCGCAGACGGATTTCCAGCAGCTGTTCAGCCAGAGCTCACAATGGTTCCGCCTGACCAGCCGAGTCAGCTCGGGCGCCACCCGATTCATTTTCTACACGGTGCTCTATCGGGATGCCAACGGCATGGTGACGCCCATCCTGCTCAGCGACACGCCGAACTGACTTAGGCTACGATTGCCCGCATGGCCGACTCGCTCCTGCTCAGGCTTCCCCATGGCGCCCGGCGACAGGCCACTTGGCTGTCCGGCGGCGAGAGTGCCTCGCATGCCGGACCGCTGAGCGCCGTGCGCGCCGAGACAGCCGGGCGTGCCGTGCTCGTGCTTGTTCCCGGCGGTGACGTGCTGTTGACGCACGCGGACCTGCCGGCAAACCGCGCCGGGGCCAAGCTCCAACAGCTTATCCCCTATGCCCTCGAGGAGCAGCTCGCCGAAGACATTGACACACTGCATTTCGCACTCGGGCGGCGGTTGCCGAACGGACGTCTGCCGGTCGCCGTTGTGGCGCGTCAACGGATGGACCAGTGGCTCGGTGAGCTACGCGCCGCCGGCATCGAACCCGCGGCGCTCTATGCCGACACGGAGCTGCTCCCGTGCAATCCGGCACAGGCCGTAGTGCTGCTCGAGGACGATGCGGTTACCGTGCGAACCCCGTCCGGCGCCCACCTGGTGGTCGCGGCCGATGCGCTCGGGGAGGCCCTGGAGGTGGCGCGGGCCGATCCGGCAGCCCGCGGGCTGCTGGTGTACGCCGGTCAGGCCGAATGGCAGCGCTCGCAAGCGGCACTCGATGCAGTGCGCGAGCACTTCGAGGCTGTGCAGGTCCAGCAGCTGAGCGGCGACCCGCTGCCGCTGCTCGCGCGCGGGTGCAACGCCGCCGCACCGATCAATCTGCTGCAAGGTCCCTACGCGTCCCAGCGCTCCACCGTCTCGGGCTGGCGGGCCTGGCGCTGGGCGGCCACGTTGCTCGGCGTCCTGGTCGGGCTGCATCTGCTCGGCGCGCTCGGGGAACTGGTGGTGCTGCACCGTCGCGAACGCGTGCTCGACGGCGCGATTACGCGCGTATTCCATCGGGCCATGCCGGGCCAAGGTGCTGCCTATGAGGCGCGCCGGCGCATGCAGCAGCGGCTGCAGCAACTGCGTGCGGGTGCGGCCGGCGGCAGCTTCTTCAGCGCTCTCGGAGCGCTCGCCCAGGCCCGCGCACACGTGCCGCAAGCGCGATTCGAGGCCCTGAGTTTCAGTGGTGGCGCGCTCGAGTTGCAGCTCACCGCCCCTTCGATCGGCGCGCTGAACGAGTTCACCCAGTCGCTCGGGCGGCAGGGCTGGCGCGCGCGTCTGACCGGCGCGAACCCCGGACCCGGCGGGATTCACGGCAGTCTGCGCATGAGCCGAGGAGGCTAAGCGGTGCGCACACGCGCTCTAGTCTCTCTCCGTTCGCTCTCGCCGCGAGAACGACGCACCGTCGGCATTGGCGCTGTGATCGCCGCGGTGTTGTTCGTGGTAGCCGTGGTACGACCGCTCGACCGTCACGTCGCCCACGTGCGCCACGAGGTAGCGCGCAAGCAGGCCGAACTCGCATGGATGCGCCGCGTCGCGCCGGAACTTGCGGCGGCCGGCGCCACGGCGCCCGCTACACACGAACCCCTGATCGTATTGATCGACCAGTCGGCGCGGCGCGCCGGTCTCGGCGGGGCGCTCACCGCCAGCACCCCGAACGGTACCGGACTGAGCGTGCAGCTGCACGACGCATCATTCGACGCTCTGGTCACTTGGCTCGCCCATCTGCATCAAGAGGATGGGGTGCGCGTGAGCGGAGCGAGGATCCGGGCGGCCGGTGGCGCCGGCCGGGTGGATGTCTCCCTGACGCTCAACCCATCCTGAACGTGAAGCGCGCGCTCATCGCCGTACTGGCCGTCCTGGTCTTCATCGTGGTGCTGTGCGTGCATCTGCCCGCCGCGTGGGTGCTGCCTGCGCTGCGCACGCAGCTGCGCTGCGGCGAGGTAGAGGGAACTGTGTGGCACGCAGAATGCACACACGCGCTCGTGCACGGTATCGCGCTCGATCAGCTTACCTGGCACGTGCAGGCAGCAGCGCTACTGCGGGGTCGGCTGACCATGCAGGTGCACGCGTTGCGCCACGGTGCCTCGGCGAGCGGGGAGCTCAGCCTCCCGTGGCGCGGGCCACTCTCGGCCCGCAACGTGTTTGCGCGCCTGCGGGTCGAGCCGGCGATTTTGCCGGTGGTCCCCGCCTACATCAGCGGCACGATCGAGGCGCATCTTGAGCGCGCGCTCATCGCTCGAGACGGTGCAATCGAGCATCTACGCGGGCGTATCACCCTGTTGCATCTGATCGACAGCAGCGGCGAGGTCACGCCGCTCGGCAGCTACACCGTGACCTTCCCCGGGGGGGCCGGCGAGCCAATCGGACAGCTGCACGATCTCGGGACGGGTCCGCTCGCGCTGCGCGGTACGCTGCGCCTGACGAGCGCACCCGGCTATGTGTTGCAGGCCGAGCTCGCCCCGCGCGCCAGCGCCTCGACCTCGCTCCTGCAGGCCTTGCAATATCTGGGGCCGCCGGATGATTCGGGGCGCCGGCCGTTCGCGCTGCAGGGCACCTATTGAGTCGATCACACCTCGGCGAACACCCCCATGAGCGGGAAGTACAGACCACAGCGCACCGGCTCGGGCCCGAGCTCACGGGCGAGCGCGGCATACACGGCTAGCTGCGGGCGATAGCGTTGCACTTCCTGCGCAATGAAGTCCTCGCGCCGGCCGCCCTCGTGCGCGCTCGTCTTGAAGTCGATCACCCAACGCACGCCCTGCTCATCGACGAAAGCGCGATCGATGACGACGTTGCGCAGCCGGCCTGCGGCAATTCCGGTCAATGCCAACTCGCTGCATGCATCGCGGTGTCCCGGCGCGAGGATCCACCGGCCGCGCGGATCGCCGAGCGTCGCGGCGAGTGCGGCGAGCACACGCCGGCTCGCCGCCTCGAGCTCGCTCGCCGGCACCCCATAACGGCGCAACCGTGCAGTGTATTGAGCCGCCCGATCCGACAGCTGCGCCCGGTCGGGCAGATGCCCCGCCTGCGCCCAGCGGTGCAACTCCGCGTGCACGACAGTGCCGACGTGCCGGGCAGTCTGCTGCACCCAGCTGAACTGCGGCGGCTCGAGCGACTCGCCGCCGAGCGGCAGATGCTCGAGCACCGTGCCGGCGGCAACCTCGGGCGGACGCCACGACGGGAGCAGACGCAACCCGCCGGGAGCCGGCGCCGCGGTCGCGACGGCCTGCGTCACCGGCGGTGCGGTGACGAGTCCAGTCTGAAACTCCGCGGCCAGAGCCGGCCACAGCCGCGCCAATGGCGTTCCGCGCGTCGGCCGAACCGGACGGCCGTCAGGCGCGGGAGCGAGTGTCGCGTACAGGTGCAGCGAGCGCTTGGCACGAGTGGCGGCCACGTACAACACGCGCAGCTGCTCGTGCGCGGTGCGCTGCTCACGTAACCGTTTGATGAGCGCACCGGCGCCGTGCGGATCCTCCGCGCCCACCGGCGGAGCCGGCGCCAGCAGCAAATCGCTCGCATTCTCCCCGGCACGCGGCAGATCGAGCCAGCGCAGCAGCGGCTCGCGATCGTGACTGGCGCGTCGGTCGAGACCGGGAATCAACACATGGTCGAATTCGAGCCCCTTGGCGTGATGAATGGTAAGGATCTGAACCGCCTGCTCGCTGCGGGCCCGCGGCTCGGCGTAGAGCGTTGCAAGCAGCTCCTCGAGCGCTCCAGCCCCCTCGTGCTCAACGGCGCTCGCCCGTTCACTGACGGCCGTGAAATAGGCGCGCGCATGCTGCAGGTGCTCACGCGGATAGGCATCCGCCCCGCCCAGGCGCAGCCAGGTCTGCTCCAGCCAATCCGCCAGCGGCAGCTCCGCGCGCCGCGCGAGCGCTTCGGCAAGCACGGCGCGAATACGGTCCACGCGGGCCCGCTCGGTGGGCTCGAGCGCGTCCATCCGCTGCGGATCGTTGAGCGCCTCCCAGGGCAACTGCGTGTCCCGCCGCGCGGACAATTGCGTCAACGTGCCGAGCGATGCGCCGCACCACGGTGCCCGCAGCACGGCGAGCCAGGCGGTGCGCTCGCCGAGATGACACAGTGCGCGCGTCAGCGCAACCAGATCCCGGACCACGGCGAGCCCCTGCAGCGGGACCAGCTGCACTCCGATCGCCTCCACGCCGCACGCCTGCAGCGCCGCGACGAGATGCTCGGCGTGGCGGCGCGCGGCCACCAGCACGGCGATCGATGCCTGAGGATCGGCCGCCCGCAGCGCCGCGATCCGCTCCGTCATGGCTGCGATCTCGGGCCGGCGGTCGGCGGCGCAGAACAGGCGCAGTTCAACCGGAGAACCCTCGCCCGTATCGGTACGTGCGGCAATGCTGGTGTTGAAAGCGACCGCGCTCTCGCGCAGGTCATCAACCGCCGGAAACAGCTGGCCGAACACCCGGTTGCACCATTCGACCAGAGCGGGAACGGAGCGGAAGTTGCGCTGCAGGCGCAGCGGCTCCAGCCGCAGCGCACCGATGCCGCGATCACGCACAGCGAGGAAGCAGCCGACCTCCGCCTCGCGAAACATGTAAATCGATTGCATCGGGTCCCCGACCACGAACAGCGTGCGGCCATCGCCCGGCTCCCATCCGGCCGTGAGCGTGGTCAGGAGCGCTGTCTGGGCCGAAGAGGTGTCTTGAAATTCGTCGACCAGGATGTGACGCAGTCGCACCCCAAGGCGCAGCGCCAGATCGCTCGGATCACCGCCCTCGCTGAGCGCGGCTTGCGCCGCGGCGGCAATGCGCGTGTAGTCGACCTCGCCGGCGGCGGCAAAGGCAATTTCGAGTTCGGCGGCGGCCCGGCGCAACAGTCGCGAGAGCGCCGCCAGCGCCTGCTCGTCCGGCGCCGGCAGCCGTGGCGATGGCAGCGCCGCCACCTCGAGCAGCTGCTCGAGCATTGCCGGCAGCGCGCTGAGCCGCTCGATGCACCCGAGCACGGCCGCCTTGACGGACCGGTCCGTAAACTCGGTCCCGAGGCGCCGATCGATGGCCCGGCGCCATTGTCCCTGGCGGGTACAGCACAGCGCCGCAAGACGCTGCCATGTCGGTAGGGAGGTCGGATCGGCATCCAGCGCTCCCACCGTCGGCAGGTCTTCGAGTGCCGCCCGCAACGTCGCATCGAGTCGCATGCGCGCGGCCTGCAAGCGCTCGCGCGTGATTCGCTCCAGACTTTCCTGTACCCGGGCGCCGAGCGCCTGCGGCGCCGCGCCGAGCACATGCGTCAGCCAGTGCGCCCGTTCGCGCAGCATCTCGGCGAGCAACCGCTCGACATTGTCCCAGCGGTTGTCCAGACGCTCGAACCACAGTCCGACATCGGGTGCGAGTTGCGGATCCTGCTCAGCTCGCACCAAGGTCTCGCGCGCGGCGCGCCGATACAGCACCTCGGGCCGTTCCCCGAGTGTCAGGGGACCGCCACTGCGCGCCGCCAGCGGCAGTTGATTCGCGATACTCAGATTGAAGGCGTCGATGGTGAGGATGCGCAGTCGCCCTGGATCCTCGCGCAAGCGCCAATCGCGCGCCGCCGAACGTTCCAGAACACGCGCGGCCAGCGCCGCGAGCGACTGCGCGAGCGGACCCTCGCCCACCTCGCCATGCAGCGCCTGCAGCACCCGTGCCCGCATCTCCGCGGCGGCCCGCCGGGTGAAGGTGATTGCCAGAATTTCCTCCGGCGCATCCACCTGTGCCAGCAGCCCTAACATCCGCTGCGTGAGGACTGCGGTCTTGCCGGAACCCGCGGGAGCCTGCAGCACGATCGACTCGCGCGGATCGCAGGCGCGCTGGCGCGCTGCCTCGTCCGCCCGCGCAGCCTGTCCCGCCGGATCTGCGCTCATGCGCCATCCGCCCGCATCAGTCCCTGCATTCCATCGTCATCATCGATGCGGCACAGGGCGTGCAAATGACAGTAGTCGCAGGCGTGGGGCTTGGGATCGACTTGCGCCTCGCCCTGCTCGAACGCGCCGGCCAGACGTTCGAGCACCCTCCGCCAGGCCCGCTCCCGCTCGCTCCAGGGATCGGCGTCGGGGGACGCGGCGCGCACCACCTCGACCTGCGGCAGCAGTCCCTCGCGGGCGGCGATGCCGTGAAAACCCACCTCCCGTGCCGTCAAGTTGACGGTCGCGACCGCTCTGACCGGCACCTCGAGCGCCGCCAGATAGGTGAGCAGCTGGGGGTGCGAGGGTCGCTCACCGTACCAGTCGGCGCGCACCGGCTGCCCGCTCTTGTAGTCGAGGATGACAAAGCTTCCCTCCTCGAGCGCATCCACACGATCGATGCGCACCCGCACCGTGCTCTCGCTCAGGCGCAGCTCACAGGCGTGCTCCAGATATCGCACCGCAAAGGGCGGGCGCTCGCGCTCCGCGGCGCACAGCTGCGCGATCAGACGCGCGGCGCGGCGGCATTCACGCTGCACCGGTGCCGCGGTCGGCGCTGCGTCCGCCGCCCCGATCAGCTCGGCGGCAGCGCGCTCGACACTGGTGCCGATATGCGCCTCGAGCGCGGTCGCAGAGAGCGCTCTCAGGGTGGTCGAATCCCTGAGCGTCTCCCAAAGACGCTGCAGCGCGAGGTGTAAAAGCCGCCCACGCAGGTCCGGTGCGATCCCCGGCTCGAGCGCCTCGCGCGGTTCGCAGCCGAGACGCATTTGTGCATACGCCCGAAACGGACAGTCGTTCTGCAACTCGAGGCTGCGCGTTCCCCCCGGCAGCGTCGCTCCGCCCGCCCACGCGACGCCGGCATCCTGCCAGGGCTGCAGCTGGTCGTCCCGATGCAGGCGTTCGGGCAGCCAGGAGATCGCCGGCGCGAGCGCAGGGGCACTCCCGAGCCAGGGTGTCAGCAACGGACTCGGCAGCAGCCGCACATCGTCGGCCCGCAGGGGCACGGAAAACACCAGGTGCTCGGCCGCCGCGCGCCACGCCGACAGTAAGCCATGCGCTTCGCGCAGGCGCCCGCTGCTCGAGGCCGCGCAATACTCAGCCGCGCGCTGCGCTTGAAGCGGCACAAAGGGATCCGGCGCCGGTGCCCGCGGCAGCGCTTCGGCATGCAGCCCCGCCACCCAGATCCCCGCATAGCGGACCACCGGATCGGCGAACTCGAGGGCCACCGTCACGGCCGGGTCCTCATCCGCGGGACGGTAGGCAGTCCGCTCGGCGAGCTCCCACAGACGCTCGAGCGCGCTCGCCACGCTCATTGTCCCCGCCGCCGCCGACAATTGACCGAACTCCTCGAGCAGCTCCCGCAGCCGCAGTGCTGTCTGCTGAGTGCGGCTGTCGCGACGTGCAGATCCCGGCCACCCCAGCACATCGAGCGCGGCGTGAAAGCGCTCGGACCACTGCCGGGCCGAACCGGCAGACTCACGCAGGAGGGCCCCGGCGCGATCGATGCGTTCGCGCAGCGTCCGCGCCGCCGGTCCGGGTGCGATCGCGAGCAGTCGCTCGAATGCCGTGCGGTCCAGCACCGCAAACGCGCGTTCGCGCAACCACAGCTCGAGTCGCGCCCGATCCGCAGCGGCCTCGCACAGCACCGGGCTGCGCAGCCACTCGAGCACCGGCTCGATCGGCACATCGGTGCCGCCGGCCAGCCTCAGACCCACGAGTGCTGCATGGACCGCCGCCTGCTCGAGGAACGATGTGCCGCCTTCGATGCCGACTGCCGCTGCGTCCGTGTCGCCGTAGAGTGAACCGGGGTCGAGCGCAGCACGAATCAGCGCCGCCAGCCGCTCGCACCGGCGCATGGAACCGGGGAGCACCACGAGCAAACGGCCGGCCGGATCGTGGCGCAACCGCTCTCGGCACCACGCGGCGATGCGATCCAGCTCCTCCGTCTCGTCTGCCGCACACACCACTGCATCCGGCGACGCACCGACCGCAGTGCCCGAAACCACCGTCGTCGGCCAGCCGTGCCGATGTCGTTCGCGCACCAAGCTCAGCAGGCGAGGCGTCGGCGTCAACATGCCGCAAAAAGCAACGGGACGCGCATCACCAAGCGCGACACCCGGACCCGCGAGCGCATCCACGGATACCGCCCCGAGTACTGCGCTGCGCGCGATGACTGCCGCGTACACCGATTGCAGCAACGCCGTCTCGGTGTCGGGCGCGACCCGCAGACGGCGTACATCGAGGGCCAGTTCGGCGGCGAGCCGGCTGGCACGCAACAGTCCGTCCGCCAATGCAGCGCGATTGACCAGCTCGAGTTCCGCTCCGGCCTGCGCGGCGCTCTCGCGCCAGAGAAACCATTCTTCCGCCGCCGTCAACAAACGAGGCGTATGCCCCTCTGCGGCCGCCTCGAGCGCGCCTCGTTCCACTTCCCGCATGAGCCACCCGGACACGGGGAGCACATCGGGGCTGCGCCACACGCGTCGCCCATGACGGAGCTCGCGGGCGGCATAGGCTAGGCGCAGCGCATGGGCACGCTGCCGCGTCGCGGTGACGACCGTGCCGCCCGCCGCGAGCACACGCTCGACATCCGACGAACTCGTAATCAATTCAATGATCTATAAAGATGATTTCGCGAACATATTGCATCAATCGCAAGTCCAGCCCTGCCTCAGGCCGATCGCTTCGGGACGGAAACGAGATGTGCCGTCGGCGCCGGCTGTGCGGCATAGGTGGCGAGCAAACTCTCGATCCGGGTAAAGACCTCCTGCAGCGTTGCGCTATCGGGCAGGCTGGTAATCCGGAAATGATTGCGGTACGGCACGTTGAAACTCATCCCGGGCGCGACCAGCACATGCTTATGTTCCAGCAGGTCGAGCGCAAAGCGCTGATCGTCGAACCCGGGCAGTTCGGCCGTATCGACGCCGATGAACGCGTACATCGCGCCTCGCGGTGCTTCCTTCAAGCGTAGGAACCGGCTCGATCCCACTGCGCGGTGGATGGTGCGGCGCGATTCATACAAGCGACCGCCGGGACTGATCAGATCCCGGATGCTCTGGTAGCCGCCAAGCGCGGTCTGCACGGCCCACTGGGCGAGCACGTTGCTGCACAGCCGCAGCGAGCTCAGCAGATCGATCGCCGCCAGGTAATCCGCCGCCGCCCGCGTCTGTCCAGAAAATACGGCCCAGCCGACCCGATAGCCGCACGCGCGATAGACCTTGGACAGCCCCGAGAGGGTCGCGCACAGCGTCTCATGCACCAGCGTGGCCATGGGAATGAATTCCGCGTCGTCATAGACCATCTGGTCGTAGATCTCGTCGCTGAAGACCACGAGGCCGAAGCGCTCGGCGAGGCGCGCCAGCGCCTCGAGTATCGGACGCGGGTAGACCGCACCGGTGGGGTTGTTGGGGTTGATGACAACCAGTGCGCGCGTCCGCGGCGTGATCAGCCGCGCCAACTCCTCCGGATCGGGCACGAACCCGTGCTCGGGACGACAGGGATAATGCACGGCGCGGCCGCCGTTCAACGTCACCGCGGCGCTCCAGAGCGGATAGTCGGGACTCGGCACCAGCACTTCGTCGCCATCGTTGAGCAATGCGCGCAGCACCAGATTGATCAGTTCGCTCACGCCATTGCCGATGAACACCTCCTCGGCCGTGACGCCCGTGACGCCGCGTGCCTGCTGCTGCATCACCACCGCCTCGCGCGCCGGAAAGATCCCCTTCTGATGACAATACCCATCCGCCTCCGCCAGGTTTTCGATCATGGCGAGTCGCATCGTCTCGGGCGTGCGCAGGCCGAAGGCCCCGGGGTTGCCGATGTTGAGCGAGATGATCTCGTAACCCTGGCGCTCGAGTTCGTGGGCTCGGTGCGCCAGACGTCCGCGGATTTCATAGCGAACGTGGCGCAAACTCTCGCTGGGTCGGATCGGGGATTCGCTCATGCCGCAAGCATATCATCGATGATTGCGTGCCGATGGGCAGGCGCTCCACGGCGCAGCCCGGCGCGAACCTCTGCTATATTGCCCGCAGTCCCTGGAGGAATACGGCTGGATGATGAAACGCATCGTGGTAGGCATCAAGCGCGTCGTGGACTACAACGTGCGCATTCGCGTCAAACCCGACGGATCGGGCGTCATGCTCGATGGCGTCAAGATGAGCGTCAACCCGTTTGACGAGATCGCGCTCGAGGAGGCGCTGCGGATCAAGGAGCGCGGACTCGCCGACGAAGTGGTGGTCGCCACCATTGGCCCGCCGGAATGCCAAACGCAGCTGCGGACCTGTCTCGCCATGGGCGCCGACCGGGCGCTGCATGTGCCGAGCGATCAGCCCACCGAGCCGCTCACCACCGCTCATATCCTGCTGCGACTGATCGAGCGGGAAAAGCCCTTTCTGGTCCTGCTCGGCAAGCAGGCCATCGACGAGGACAATGGCCAGACTGGCCAGATGCTTGCTGCGCTCTGGCAGCGGCCGCAGGCCACATTCGCTTCCAAGATCACCCTGACAGACGGCACAGCGCAGGTGACCCGCGAAGTCGATGCGGGCCTTGAGACCCTCGAGGTCGATTTGCCGGCCGTCGTCACCGTGGATCTGCGCCTGAACGAGCCGCGCTATGTAAAACTGCCGGAAATCATGAAGGCGAAGAAGAAACCTCTCGAGACACTCTCGCTCGACTCGCTCGGCATCACGCCGCGTGCGCACCTGACCATCGTCAACGTCGCGCCACCTCCGCAACGCCAGCGCGGTATCCGCGTCGAAAGCGCCGCCGCGTTGGTCGCCGCCCTGAAGGAAAAGGGACTGTTGTCATCATGAGCGTAAAAGTTCTGATCATCGCG
>JAKARC010000079.1 GCA_021822385.1 Pseudomonadota bacterium | reverse complement strand
CGTTGCGGCCGATGCGGCCGTAGCCGTTGATTCCAACTTTAATTGCCATGAGCCGATCCCCTTAACGATCGATTGTCAAGTTGCCGTATCGAGCGGCGCACCCGCCGCGCGCGATGCGCGGCGGGTGCGCCGAACTGTGCCCTTGCGGCGACGGCCGTGCCGCAAGCGCCGAGGCGCTGGAGACCGATACCCGGAGCGCTCGGCCGACAGGGTCTCCCACGATAACGTAGCGCCGGCCTCGGCCGCCACCCGTCGGCGCGCCATGCACGAGTGCACGCTGTCGCGTTAACGCCGCCCTCACGCGTCGAGCACCTGCGTCGGAAACCGGGGCAGCGAGGGCGCACTCCGCCCGGCCGAGCAGCGAATTCGGCCACGCACGCGGGTATGGAACTCGATCGGCCGCAGCGTGGCGCAGCCTCGCCGAGTCCGACCGAGCCGTGGGTGTACACCAGTCTCAGCGCCCTGTCCATCCGCGACGCCTCGCGGAACCTGCGGGCTGCCGCCGGTTCGACCATCGTTCAGCCCCCAGGACATCCTGCAGGCAGGCACGCCGTGCCCGGATGATACCGCACGATGTCCGCGGGTCGACGTCCCAGGACAGCATGCGCGGCGGCTGATACCGCCACGCTTGCCTGGCGCGTCCCGACGGCAGGCCGCGCTGCCCCACACCGGGGGCGTGCGCGGGACTCGACGGGCGTCTACGGACTCTCGACGTGCATTCATTGACGCTGGGTCGCGCGTACGGTACCGGTACCATACGACATTATGAAAACGGGCCGTCATTGTCCTCCAGCGCGCCGGAATGCTCAATCAGCGCACGTTCCGGGCCACCGCGAGGGCATCGGCCCAAGCGCCCGACGCCGCGACCCAGTTCACTGTGCATTAAGGTGCGTTTGCTACGATCACGCGGATGCGCAGCGTCCGTCTGCTTCATTTCACCGATCTGCATCTATTTGGTGCGGCCACGGCCCGGCTGCGGGGTATCCCCACGCTCGAGTCCGCCACGGCTGCGCTGGCACACGCGCGCGCACGGCACTGGCCACCCGAGGCCGTGCTCGTCAGCGGCGATATCGTGCACGACGATCCGCGCGGCTACGCCCAGTTCCAGCGCCTGTTCGCCGCGCTCGGCCCGCCCGTGCTGTGCCTGCCGGGCAATCATGACGATCCGGATGCGATGCGTCGCGCCCTCGATCACCCTCCGTTTGTCACGCAGGGATACGCCGATGTCGGCCTCTGGCGCATCGTGCTGCTCGACAGCGTGCAGCCGGGCCAGGCCGGCGGCGCTCTCGATGCCTCGCGCCTGACGGCCCTGGAGGAGGCGCTCGCGCAGGCTGGCGAGCGGCCGGTGCTCATCGCGCTGCACCATCATCCGGTGCCGATGGGCAGCCGCTGGCTCGATCAGGTCGCCCTCGCCGAGCCGGATGCTCTCTTCGCAGTCCTCGACAGGCACCCGGGCGTACGCGGCATCGTCTGGGGTCACGTCCACCAGAGTTTCGATGCGCAGCGCAATGGCGTGCGCCTGCTCGCCACCCCGTCCACGTGCGCGCAATTCCGCCCGCGCACCGAGCAGTTCGCACTCGATCCGCTGCCGCCCGCGTACCGCACGCTCGTACTGCATGCCGACGGCGCGATCGACTCGCAGCTGCACTGGGTCGAGTCCGGCACGCCACGCGGCCATTGATCTTTCGCTGCGCGCTGGTTACTTTGCGCGGCTTGGATCAGACAGACAGAAGCACAGGAACGGAATGACCCGCCGGCCGTCGATGTGGATGTGGGGGCTGTCGCTGCTCGGCCTCATGGTGCTCGGCGGCCGGGCGGTCGCGAGCGGCGTTTCACCCTATCTGCCGCTCAACCTGGATCCGGCCGTGCAGAACGCGATCGACCGGGTCCTCATCCTCGGCGATCAGCCGGTGCTGGTCCGGCCGATTCCGGCGGCGCTCGTGCTGCGCGCGCTGCCGAAGGCCTGCCGCGTGGACCGGCCGCTGTGCGAGCGTGTGCGCAAGTATCTGCGCCGCTACATGCACGGGACCGGGGTGGAGTTCGCAAGTGTCGCGCTGGCCGCGACCAGCGGCAAGTCCAACATCCCGCTGCCAAATCAGCACGGCGAGCGGGCGCAGAGCCCGTATCAGGTGGCCGGTGCCGCCTACATTCAACCGAATCCGTACGTGCTGCTCAACGTCGGCGGCGACGATTACCAGGGCCGGTTCAATCCGACCGGGACGATGTTGAGTCTGGGCTTCGACTGGGCGCAGCTCGATATCGGCTGGCGCGACCACTGGTGGTCGCCGCTCACCGACAGCTCGATGCTGATCAGCACCGAAGCGCCGACCATGCCCTCGATCACGCTGTCGAACACCCTGCCGCTCACCCGGCTCGGCCTGCAATATCAGGTGTTCGTCGCGCGCATGTCCGAGCAGAATCACATCGAGCTCACCAACGGCACCTTCACCCATGGCTACCCGAAGATGGGCGGCATCATGGTCGGCATTCAGCCGGTGAGCGGCTGGTCGCTGGGATTGCAGCGGGTGATGGTCTGGGGCGGCGGCGCGGCCGGCGGCGAATCGCTGAGCAATATCATGCAGGCCTTCATCAATCCCAGCAAGGCGCAGACCACGGGATTCAACACCGGCACGCGCGTGGTCGCTAAGCAGGAAGCCTCCATCACCAGCGACTTCATCTTTCCGGGCCCGGTCCCGTTCTCGGTGTACTTCGAGTACGCCGGCAACGACACCTCGATGGGGCGGGACTATCTGTTCGGCAAGCCCTCGATCTCCGCCGGCATCGACTTTCCGCACATCGGCCCGTTGAACCTGACGTTCGAGATGGACTCCTGGTCGCCCACCTGGTACGTGCATGGCGTCACCAACGTCCAGACGGGCTACCAGTACGGCCTGACCAACGATTACGAAAGCATCGGCAACTGGTTCGGCGATCAGCGCGTGCCGGCCACCGCCACCACGTTCGCCGATCAGGTCGGCGGCCAGAGCGCGATGCTGCGCGTCGGCTGGACGCCATCGTTTGGCGGCTATATGCAGGTGCGCCTGCGCGCGCTCGCCAATGAGGCGCAGACCGTGTACGCCACCTATCCGTACCGGAACGAATACCTCGGCTCGCTCAGCTATTCCTATCCCTGGCACGGCTACGCGGTCGGCGCGGAGATCGGCGCCGGACAAGACGTCTTCGGCCATCACTACATCTATGTCGAGGGCTTCCTGCGCGACGGGGAAGCGCTGTTCCGTCGTTACGACCCGGTGTCGGCCTTCACAGGCAAGCTGCCGAAGGGCGATGCGTTGTTCGTCAATGTCGGGGCCAATTACTACCATGTCCTCGTGTACAAGCCGAACGGCGCCGCCACCGTGCGCTACTACCGGCGCTGGGCGGCAACTCCGGTGGCCGTCACCATTGGCGCACGACGGCGCATCTCGGCGCATCAGGACATCGGCGTCGGGCTCGATCTCGACTCGGTCAGCGGCCGGCTGCTGCTCGGGTTGCGCATGATCGACTATCGCTACCGCTTCGACTGGCCGATCGCCATCCATGCCTTCGTCGGCGCGGCGCGCTATTCGGCCGCGACCCCGGCCTATGGGTTGTATCTCGGCACGGGCCTGGAGTGGCTGCACGCCTATCACGGCTGGAACATCGGCCTGGACTTCCGCAGTGTCGTCTCGGCACAGCGCCTGGATGACCTGCGCAGCGAGCACTCCAACCTCGACACCTACTACACCATCGACAGCTGGTCGCTGTACCTGTCACACGACTTCTGAGTCGTTCAGCCGCGACGGGACGGCAGGGCGCACCAGGCCGAGAACACGGCCTCGAGCGGGACCTCGTCGGCCCGATGCGTATGCGGCGGTCCGCCAACGCCAATCACCCGCTCCGGCGCGGCGGCCCGCGGCAGCACCCGCGACTGCGGGTTCGCGCCCATGATCACGACGGCCGGTAGACCGCAGGCGGCGGCGGCGTGCGCCATGCCCGTATCCAGGGTGACCATGCTCTCGGCCACCTCCATCAGCGCAAAGCTCGCCCGCAGACCGAGTCCGAGTACCTCGAGGCGCTCGAGGCCGATGGCCGCCTGCATCTGGCGCAGCAGCGGCAGTTCGCTCACCGCGCCGCGCAGCACGAGCACGGCCTGCGGGCGGCGGGCATGGATCGCATGCAGCAGATCGCGCCAGCGCTCCACGGGCCAGGAGCGGTCGTTGTCGCGCCGCCAGCGCTTGCGGCTGCGGGCGCTGAGCGTGCGCGCCGTGCCCGGCTGCAGCAGCACGATCGGCCGGCCGCTCCAGCCGCGCTCGCGCAGCAGTGCGTCGCGCGCCTCCCGCTCCGCCGGCAGCGAGAACAGCCGCGGCGCCGCCGCTGGAGCCGCGCACGGATAGTCGGCCGCCGCCAGGCCGGGCGGCGTGCGCGCGGCGAGCCGAACCAGCGCATCGATGTAGTGCTCGCCCTGGCGCGGACCACCGTCGAGGAACTCGCAGCGGCGCGCATCGATGCCGCCGAACCGCAACAGGCGACGGATCCGAGCGGTCTGGCGCGGCATGGTCTCGGCGACGTACACGGGTGCGGGAGCATTGCGCCGCAGCAGGCGCAACACAGCCAGCCACGTCCCGGTCACCGGGAACGGCAGATGGCGCGGCAGCGTCCAACACTGCGCCACATCCGGGTTCCCGCGATACAGCTCCCGGTTCCAGGGTCCGGCGCCGACGACCTGACACGGACGCCCATACCGGGCGTGCAGCAGATTCAACGCGGAGGTCAACATGATCATATCGCCGACGCGGCCGAACAGGATCACCACCGGCTCGAGCGCTGGGAC
>JAKARC010000078.1 GCA_021822385.1 Pseudomonadota bacterium | reverse complement strand
GCCCCAGATTCTCGATGAACATCCCATACTCGTATCTCGAGATCGGCCGCGCCGTCGCGCGCAGATCAATGCGCACCTCCACAGGGTGCCGCGCCCGCACGGCCGCGTGCGCCACCGCACCCGCCGCCCCAAGCGCAAGACCCGCCACCGCGCTCACCACGAGCGGCAGCCGACACCGCTCGATCGAGCGCCGGCGGCCCTGACAGACACGGATTTCACTGCTTGCCATGGATCACCTCGATGAATGTGCAGTCCGGCCTCGACGGCGCCGGACCAACGGGATGTGATAAATATTGATGCTGATCGGCGCAACCATGACGCGTGGCCCGAAGTGGCGCAGCTTGTACCGCTTCACCACGACCTGCGGCTTACGCCCCAGGATGTCGGCCGCACGCACGTTCGGACCACTCATCCGCCATAGTGTCGCCCGCACGCCGGGCACGCCGCCCATAACGTGCAGCACGAATCGCTGTGCGCTGTGCGTCGCATTCACCACCGCCAGACTGAGATACCGATGATGCGGGGAGACCGCCGCCACCATGTCGAGCGGATAGGTCGGACTACCCGCCTCGGTATGGGGGAACTTTCCAAACAGATAGTGCTTGGGCAGGGGTTGAGGTGAATTGCCGGTGAGCCTCACAGGAATCAGCCCCGGCCCCATATGGCGGGTATAGAGCCTGAACAGATGCCCGGTCGTGTTCAGGATCGCCCGCGTGCGGGTAAAATCGAGCGTCGAGACTCCCATGGTGAAGGCCGACATGCGCTGAAAATCCGTATGCCGGAGCATTTCGTTGAACACCATCGCATAGGCCATCGCCAGCTTCAGATTTGGCGGCGCGCCCGTGTAGGCGTATTCGTCGATGGACATGAAGATCTTCTTCTTGACCATCTGCGGAAACCGGCGCTGATAGGCGCGCCATTCCTCTGCCTTCAGGTGCACCCGGTCCGAAGGCACGCGCACCCATTGCAACAGCGTCTGGTGCGCCGGCACGTAGCCGGCCTCAAGATGTGGGAGCCGGATGTTCTTCTCCGCGCGTGCCAGATCGAAGCGCATACCGGCCCGCGCATACCAGTGCTCGGTAATACCGTTGATGAAGCCCGAGGAGTGTTGCAGGAGTCCGCAGGTGAAATCACCCTTGGAGCAGATCCCCACCTGAGAATCCTTGATGTGCAGGCTGTGCGCGACACCCTCGATGATCATCTCATCCGGCATGTCACCCGAGGCGAGCAGCGTGATCGACGGGTCCACCCGGCGCATGGCGCGCGCGAACTCGTTGTTCTTCAGCACGTAATACTTCACGTTCGTGCGACCGAGTTCCCACTGCCCATAAGGCTCATTGCCGATGTTCCAGAATTTCACGTCGTATGGCGCCGGATGCCCGTCACGCGCGCGCATCGCCCCGTAGCGCGTCAGCACCGAGCCATTCATGTACTCGACTTCCCGCGCCGCGGAGTGCGCGCCGCCAAAGCCCGCGTTCACGGTGATGTAGGGACGTGTGTCGATCAGCCGGCACAGCGTCATGAACTGATCCAGGCCGACATCATTCGACTTCACTGCGTTCCAGGCGTGATCGAAAAACGGCGGCCGGGTGTTCGGATTGCCTACCGCGTGATACCAGTTGAAGTCGGAGACGTAATTGCCGCCCGGGAAGCGCATGAACCCGAAGTGCTCCGAGCGCAGCAGCCGGACCGGGCCCGGCCGGAAGCCATCGATGTTGTCCGCCGGCATGAGTGACACGGTGCCCACCGTGAACGCCCCGCGTCCCGTGCCCGTCACCTCGAAGGTCGCATCGCGGTCGCTCGCGCCGGCCGTGAAATGAAACGGCAGCCGGGTGAAATGCGCCGGCACATACGGGAACGTGACCGTCGCGCGCGACTGCGCACCGTGCCCCCAGAGCAGCGCAACGCTCACCTTCGCCCCCGGTGTCGCGCGCAGATAGATATAACCCGTGTAGCGCTTGCCGCCCACCACATCGAGACCCGACTGCTCGATCCCCCGCGGCCCCGCCGCCCCGAGCGCCACGCGCGCACTGTGCACGCCCACAAACGGCGCATGCGTATCCATGGTCACGAACCGCGCCGGCCCCACCGGATGCCAGCGCCGCGCCTGCATCCCCGGAAACGGACTGTGCGCCCGCCGCGGCGGCTCGGCCGAGCGCGGCAGAATGGGGTTGAAGAACTTGCGGTCATCGAGCAGCTGCGACCACAGGCTCACGTGCACCAGCTGCCCCAGATTCTCGATGAACATCCCATACTCGTATCTCGAGATCGGCCGCGCCGTCGCGCGCAGATCAATGCGCACCTCCACAGGGTGCCGCGCCCGCACGGCCGCGTGCGCCACCGCACCCGCCGCGCCAAGCGCAAGACCCGCCACCGCGCTCACCACGAGCGGCAGCCGACACCGCTCGATCGAGCGCCGGCGGCCCTGACAGACACGGATTTCACTGCTTGCCATGGATCACCTCGATGAGCGGGCGGTCCGACTTCGTCCAGGCCTTGGCGCCGGTGTGGCTGAAGCGGCGGGCGCTGTTGTTCCACTGCAGCACGGTGATGCGCCCGTCCTGCGCATAGTCGTAGGTCCTGCCGTTATCCCGATAGAGATCGAAAGTGGCATTGGCGCCGGGGTAGATCCGGATCTGCTGCAGCCCCTGATGCTGATCCAGGTCTTCGACCGGCTTGCCGAGGGGCAGAATCGACCCGGCGCGCACGAACAGCGGAATGATGTTGATCGGGGCCTGCACCACGATGGTCTGGCCACCGTGGTATTCCCTGTTCGTCCAGTAGTTGTACCAGTCCGCGCCGGCCGGCAGATAGACCTTGCGGTGGGTGCGCCCCTGGTGCGTGACCGGGGCGACCAGGAAATCAGGTCCGAACATGTACTCGTTGGTCAGCGTATCGACCTTCGGGTCGTGCGGGAAATCCATGAACAGCGCGCGCATGTATGGCGCGCCCGTCTTGTACGTCCGGTAGGCGCAGGAATAGATGTACGGAAACAGCGCGTAGCGCAGCCGCAGATACTTCTCCAGAATCGGAGTTGCCTGCTTGCCATAGGACCACACGGTGTTGTGACGGCGCATGCCGTGGGTGCGCAGAATCGGCAGAAACACCCCGTACTCGAACCAGCGCACATAGAGTTCCGGGTAGTCCACATCGCCGCCGACGTTGGCGCGGGCTCCGGCGTCACTGAGCAGCGGCTTGCGCACGGGATGAGCAACCGCCGGCAGACTCCAGAATCCGCCCACATCGTCGGTCCAATACGGAATACCCGAGGCGGCCACGTCGAGCCCGGTGGGAATCTGCCGCTGCAGCGTGTTCCAGGTGGGCGTGATGTCCGACGACCAGAAGATCGTCCCATAGCGCTGCGCCCCGGTGAATGCCGCGCGCGCCAGAATCATCGCCCGCCGATGGGTGTCGCGGCGCATCCCGTGGTAGATCGCCGCCGTCTCGAACAGCGGATAGACATTGAAGTACTCCGTGCCAGGGCCGATGTGCAGGTAGCTGCCGTTCGGCGGAATGTCAGGTTCCGTCTCATCGGCCCAGATGGCACTGAACCCCTTGCGGATCAGATGCCGGTCGATCATTCGCCAGAACCAGTGCGCCGCCGCCGGGTTGGTCATGTCGATGTTCGAGCCGGTGCGGTTGCCCGGATAGTCATTGGTCGGCGTCGGCCGGCCATCAGCCAGGTGATAGAACCAGCCGCGACGCAACAGCTTGTCGTAGTAGCGCGATCCGGGCGCGAAGCGCGGCCAGACGCTGATCATGGTGTGAAATCCGAGCTTGCGCAGCTCGGCGTTCATTGCCGCCGGATCGGGCCAGTCCTTCTGCACGAAGCTGAACTGGCCCATCTTCGGATACCAGAAGAAATCCACCACCAGGTAATCGCACGGCAGATGCCGCTTGCGGTAGCCGCGTGCGACCGCAAGCAGCTGCGCCTGGGTAGCGTAGCGCTCCTTCGACTGGATGAACCCGTAGGCGCCCTTCGGCAGCAACTGTGCCGGGCCGGTGAGCAGCCGGTAGCCCTCATACAATTGGTCGGCATCGTGGCCCACGACCACGAAAAACGACACCCGTTGGCCCACCTGCGAGGTCCAGGTGGTGCGATCGTTGAAATAAGGCGCAACCGTCGTCTTCGACGGGTTGTCCCACAGAATGGCGTAGTCCTTGTTCGTGACCATGAAAGGCACGCAGAAACTCTCGCCGCCGGCGGCGTTGTAGTTACTCCAGCAGTGCACGCTCTGATCGCGGTGGTCGAGCCGGCCCTGTTGATTCTCACCGAGCCCGTAGAAGTGCTCCCCGTGCAGCACGCTGAACGTCGCGCCGACGCGATAAAACGGCGGATCCGACGGACGACGGTCGTAGAGGATGTCCCGATCGCCGGCGCCATAGCTTGGCCGACTCATGAACCACTTCTTAAGCGCGACCAGCGTGCGTCCGCCGGGCAGCTGGAATCGCAAGCGCACGTTCGCGTAGCGCGGCGCGCCATTGTCGCGAAAGAATTGATTGATGCGCCGCTGGTCGAGCAGGTGTGGACTGTGATGCCGCGGCGGTCCCGGGAGGGTCACCGTCAGCGCCGCGGAGGCATAGACCTCCCCGGCTGCGGTGCGCCGGTAGCGCCAGCCGGCGGTATTGGGTTTGGCGATGATGCCGTATCCGGCCGGCGCCAGCGCATAGCGCTTGAAGCGGCTGATGCTCACCCGGATGACGTTGGGTGCGTACGGCTCGAGCAGTACGGTCGTATGATCGTGGGTCAGCAGTACGCCGTCCGGCACGATCCGGATCCGCCCGCCGCCGAGCGCGCGCTGCGCCGGTTGGGCGGCAACCGCGCCGGTGGCGAGCGCAAGCGCCACAACCGCCGCCATCCCCAGTGCTTTGGTGAATGTGTTACGCATCGTGGCACCTTGCTCGATGAGCCATTGGTCCGGACCCAGACCCGGCGCAGTACTTG
>JAKARC010000077.1 GCA_021822385.1 Pseudomonadota bacterium | reverse complement strand
CGGGGCCCACTCCGCGCAGCGTCACATTCGCATCCTGATGCGTGTCGCGTTTGTGAAGCGAGACAGCCACCACCACCTCCGGTGAGGCGAGCGGCTGCCCTTTGGCGTTGCGGGCCACCTGCGGCTTCTCCCCGATCAGCAGCACGCTCTGGGGGTCTAAGTTCGAGGTGCTCTCGGTGAGCGCACCAGACCGGAGCACGATGGCCGTGTCGCGGCTTCCCGTGGCGCCAAAGGTCGACTCATAGCCCTTGCCCATGGCGAGGAGCGAGACCAGCACGCCGACGACGCCCGCGATCGCGACCACGACCACCGAAGCCCCGCCCCAGCGCTGCGGCAGGGTGACCAGACCTGCCGCCGTGAGCGCCCCGACCCGCCGGCCCCCGCGCGTCAATCCGAGTGCGAGCGCTCCCAGCAGTACCAGGGCCGCGATCCCGAGCCATGGCAGCCCGATGAGAGCCGCCAAGCCCCCCGCAATTCCCAGGGCGACCGCCAGTGCGAAGAGTATCTTGCGCAGCATCCTCAGTGCTCCTGTCGCAGTCCGTCTAGCGGCCGGCCAAGGCATCGATCACGCGCAGCCGCATACCGCGCCGTGCCGGCAGCGCGCCCACCGCAAGTCCAATCACGACCATCACCCCCAATCCCTCGAGCCAGATCAGGCCATGCACGGGCGCCATCGGCAGTTGCGCGCCGATCTGTCTCTGCAGCGCATGGACCGCGATGGTCGCGGCCACAAGCCCGATCACCCCACCGAGCACGACCAGCAGCACCGACTCGGCAAGCACGAGCGCGAGCACCGTGCGGTTCTCGAACCCGAGCGTCTTCAACACCGCGAGCTCCGGGATCCGCTCGCGCACCGCCTGCGCCATGGTGTTGCCCGTCAGCAGAATCAGCGTGAAGAACACCGCCCCCATGATGGCGTGCACCAGCAGGCCGAGGTTCACGTACTGACCGATCAGATTGGCCGTGAACGCGCTTTCGGTCTGAGTCCGGGTCGGGTTCGCGGAATTGGCGGTGAGTGCATCGATCCGCGCCGCGATCGGGCCGGCCGCGGCAGGGTTGCCGATTTTCTCGATGTAAAAGCCCACCGTGTCGCGGCCGAAGGCCGCCGCCTGATCGAGGTAGCGCCAGCGCAGGAGAAAGTCCTGCTCCTCGAGCGCCGAGTGTGCGTGATAAATACCCACCACATCGAAGGTCCAGGCATATGAACCGTTCTTGCGCGGATAGATCAGGGCCTTCAGCGGCACCTGCTCACCCACCTGCCAGTGATAGCGGCGCGCCAGCGCCACCCCCACGATCGCCCCGGTCTGCGTCTGATCGAAGGCGCGCACCACAGCCGGTGAAACTTTCAGTTCCGGATACAGACCAAAGAAATTCCGGGACACGGCAACGGCGCCGCCGATCACGTTCTTCGAGTTCTGATACGTCGCCCCGAAGAACGATTCATAGGCCACCGCCTCGACGCCGGGCACGGCGCGAATCTCGGCTTTCAGCGCAAGCGGCAGGGGCTCCATGAAGCCCACCTTGGACATCGTGACGAGCCGGTGCGCCGCGCCGATGGAGTTGCCGACCTGGCTGAACACGCTGTTCACCGACTGCAGCAGCCCGAACAGCAGGAACGCGGCGGCCACGGACAGCACCGTGAGCGCGGTGCGCGTCTTGCGCCGCAGGAGCGCAGCGCGGATCAGGTGCAGGTACTTCATGCGGCCGCCGCCGCGCCCGTCACCAGCGTGCCCTTGTCGAGCTGCACGAGGCGGCCGGCATAACCGGCCGCCTTCGGATCGTGCGTGACCATGATGATCGTCTTGCCGTGTTCGCGATTGAGCCGCTGCAGGAGCGTGAGCACCTCCTCGGCCGATTGCCGGTCGAGATCGCCCGTCGGCTCGTCACACACGAGCAGCGTTGGATCGGAAACGATGGCGCGCGCGATGGCCACGCGCTGCTGCTGGCCCCCGGAGAGCTCCCCGGGCTTGTGCGCGGCGCGATCGGACAGACCCACCAACTGCAGCGCCACGCTGGCGTTGCGTCGCCGTTCTCGGCCCTTCAACTTGGTGAGCAGCAGCGGCAGCTCGACGTTGCGCTGCGCCGAGAGCATCGGCAGCAGATTGTAGAACTGGAACACGAAGCCGATGTGCCGGGCCCGCCAGCGCGCCAGCGCCCCCTGCCCGAGCGCATCGATGCGCTCGCCCGCCACCGTGACGCTGCCCTCGGTCGGGCTGTCCAGCCCCCCGATGATGTTGAGCAGCGTCGTTTTGCCCGAGCCCGAGGGCCCCATGAGCGCCACGAACTCGCCCGATTCGACCGTGAGCGTGACGTGATGCAGCACCTCGACCTTCTGCTGGCCACGCTGATACACCTTGCTGAGATTGGCGATCTCGACCGCTGCGCTCATTGAATGTCCCCTCAGTGTCGTTGCACGGTCACCCGTGTCCCAGTGACAAGCTCCGGCGGCGGCTTGCGCACGACACGGCTGCCCGCCGCCACGCCCGCCACAGCCCGCAGATCTGAGCGCCGCGGCCCGAGCTGAACGCGTCGGGCGATCGCACGGCCGTGCCGCACGAGAAACACCAATGCGTGTCCATCCCGATGCACGACGCTCCCGGCCGGTACCCACACCATGCCGGAGGGCAGCGCCGAGCCCGCCGCAGCCCGACCGTGCGCGCCCTCGAGAAACGATACGCGCACCCCCATCTGCGGCAGGATGCGCGGGCTCTTGCGCTTAAGCGCCACGCGCACCCGCACCGTCGCCTTGCTCTTGTTGGCCGTCGGCACGATGGCAATGACGCGCGCCGGGATGCGCCAGCTCGGATAGGCATCGAGGACCGCGACCGCCGGCTGTCCGGCATGCACCCGATCGATGTAGGCCTCGTTGACATCGACATCGACCTCGAGCGAGTTCATATCGACAATGGTCGCGATCCCGGTCTGCGTGAACCCGCCGCCGCCGAAAAACGGCGAGATCTCCTCGCCCATCTGCGCCGGCTTGTCCACCACCACCCCGGAGAAGGGAGCGCGGATCACCGTGTAGTCCTGCTGCACCTGCGCGGCCTGCAGTTGCGCTCGCGCCACCGCCACCTCGCGCCGCTGCGAGAGCACGGCGGCGCCGAGGGATGCGGCCTGGGTTTGCGCCTGTTGGAAAGCCTGCAGGGAAACCAAGTGCGCACCGATGAGCGCCTGATCGCGCGCCAGGTCGCGCCGCGCCTCGACCCATTCCACCTGATCCTGCTGCAGCAGCGCCTGCGCGGCTCGCCACTGCGCCCGCGCTTCCTGCAGCGCCGCGAGCGTCGCGCTGTCATCGAGCCGCGCCAGGATCTGGCCGCGACGCACGAACTCACCTTCCTGGAAGTACACGTGCGTCACCATGCCCTCCATCTGCGCCGATACCGTCGCCTCGCGCTCGGCGGTGACGTAGCCGCTCGCCTGCAACACCGGCATCACGCCCCCGGCCGGGGCGAGCGCGGTTGCTGTCCTCACGAGGATGGCGCGCGCGCGCGTAAAGAGGAAATAGCCGCCGGCCGCAAGCACCACCAGCCCCACCAGGGCGGCGAGCGCCCAGCCGCGCCGGCGCCCCGGGGGCACCTCGCGCTGGGTGTGATCGATCCGCAGCTGCCCGAGCAGGTCGCCGCTGTTCTCAGAATCCACGCCCCTGGTCCCTTCCACGGTTGATCAACCCTTCCGCCCAAGCGGTTCGCCGGATGGGGTCTTATTCTGCGGGCCACCCTACGCCCGAACGCCCCAAACGGGCAATGCGGCAATCATCGAGCCTGCGCGCCGCCAAGTCCCAGTGCCGCCCATCACGGGCGACGGATGACATATGTCACCCCCGCTCACTCGCCCCTGGGGTCAAGATCAAGTGTCGGGGCTGCAGTGCACGCCTCGAGCCACGCGCGCGCCGCACGCCACTCAGGGTGCTCACGCAGCGCCGCCGGATCGATCCTCTGCCCGCCGTGCAACCGGGCGAGCCGCACGCTCGCGGCCGGGTGCGGGCTGTGCGCAAGCCGCTCGAGCAGGTGCAGCACCGCCGGACGGTCGTTGCATACCAGCAGCATGTCGCAGCCGGCCGCAAGCGCTCGTTCCGCCCGCTCGAGCATCTCGCCGTGCGCGGCGGCGGCGCCCATGGACAGATCGTCGGTGAATACGGCGCCCTGAAACATCAGGGTGCTGCGCAAGACACTGGTCACCCAGCGCTGCGAGAAGCTTGCCGGCGCTGCATCGACTGCCGGGAACAGCAGATGTCCGACCATCACCGCCGGCAGACCGTTGGCGATCAGCTGGCGATAGGGCATGAGATCGCCCTCGAGATCGACGAGTTCGCGCCGATCCGTGGGCAGCGCCGCATGCGAGTCCACCGTGACCGCGCCGTGGCCGGGAAAATGCTTGGCGGTGGCCGCCATGCCCGCGGTGCGCATGCCGTGCGCGTAGGCGAGCGCGAGCCGACTGACCACCTCGGGCCGGCGGTGCAACGCGCGATCACCGATGAAACTGACCCCGTAATCGATATCGACGCAGGGTGCGAACGACAGATCCACGCCATGCGCACGCAGCTCTGCCGCCATCAGCCAGCCCATCGCGCGGGCGAGCGCGACGCCCCGGCGCGCATCGAGATCGAACTCGCGGCCGATGCGTCGCGCCGGCGGCAGCGGCGAGAATCCGGCACGGAAGCGCTGCACGCGCCCGCCCTCATGATCGACCGCCACCAGCAGCGGCGGCTGGCGCACCGCATGGATCTGCGCCACCAGCTCGGTAAGCGCCTCAGGCTCGCGATAGTTGCGGCTGAAGAGAATCACCCCGCCGACGAGCGGATGGCGCAGCAGCTCGAGTTCGGGCGCCGCGAGCGTCGGACCGTCAAGATCGATCATCAGTGGACCGAGGGTCATCGCTTGCCTCAGCTTGCCTGCAGCAGTGCCAGGGACTCGACATGCCCGGTGTGGGGAAACATGTCGATAGATCGGAA
>JAKARC010000076.1 GCA_021822385.1 Pseudomonadota bacterium | reverse complement strand
ACGATGTCTGCCGGCGCACAGCCCTGGTGCAGCGCATCACCCGTGGCGCACCGTTGCGAGGCAATCGGCCACCGCTACGCGCTCTGCCGATCCGACGCGTCAGTCCAACCCTTTGAATACCCGAGAAAACGCAGACTGGCACAGATTTCGCTTTACCCCTACGGCAATTTCGACGTCTGGAACTTGAGGGGGCATCGTGAACGCCGGCCCGTATGACGAGATGCTGGACGCGGGCGGCGCGCCCCGCCCGCATTGTCGGGATTACTGGAGCTGGATCGAGGGGCAGCCGCCAGGGCGCCTCGACCAGAAGCGCGCCGAGGCCGATGCGCTGTTCCATCGGCTGGGTATCACCTTTGCGGTGCATGGAGAGAATTCCGGAACTGAGCGCCTGATTCCCTTCGACATCGTGCCCCGCATCCTGCCGGCACAGGAGTGGGTACGGCTCGAGGCCGGACTCAGGCAACGCGTACGGGCGCTGAATGCGTTCATCGGCGACATCTATCACGAGCAGCGGATTCTGCGCGCCGGAGTCATCGCTGCGGAACGGGTGCTCTGCAACGCCCAATACCGCCCCGAGATGCAGGGCGTGGAGGTGCCCGGAGGCATCTATGCGCACATCGCCGGCATCGACGTCGTGCGCGACACGAACGGGAGCTTCTGCGTGCTCGAGGACAATCTGCGGGTTCCCTCCGGTGTCTCCTACATGCTCGAGAATCGCAAGATGATGATGCGCCTGTTCCCCGAGCTATTTGCACAACACGCCATCCAGCCCGTGGAGCAGTATCCGGACCTGCTGCTCGAGACACTCAAAAGCGCGGCGCCGCCGGGAGTCGCCGCTCCCACGGTCGTGCTGTTGACGCCAGGCATGTACAACAGCGCGTATTTCGAGCACGCGTTTCTCGCCCAGCAAATGGGTATCGAAATGGTCGAGGGTCAGGATCTGTTCGTGCTCGATGACATGCTCTACATGCGCACCACGCGGGGGCCACAGCGCGTGGACGTAGTCTACCGTCGACTCGACGACGACTACATCGACCCGCTCGCATTCCGCCCGGACTCAACACTCGGGGTCCCCGGCCTCCTCACGGTCTATCGCGCTGGGCACGTTACGATTGCCAACGCCATCGGCACGGGCATCGCTGATGACAAGTCGATCTATCCGCACGTTCCGGACATGGTTCGTTTCTACCTCGGGGAGGAACCTCTGCTCGCAAACGTCCGCACCTGGATCGTGGCACGTCCCGGGGATCGTGCCTACGTGCTGGACCACCTCGCCGAGCTGGTGGTCAAGGAGGTGCACGGCGCGGGCGGTTATGGAATGCTGATCGGGCCCGCTGCCAGTGCCACAGAACTCGAGGAATTCAGGGCACGGATCAAGGCCCATCCGGACCGTTACATCGCACAGCCGACGCTCGCCCTGTCGACCTCGCCCACTGTCTGTGCCGCCGGGGTCGTCCCACGGCATATCGATCTGCGCCCATTCGTGCTCTGCGGCCGAGATGTGAGCATCGTGCCGGGCGGCTTGACGCGGGTAGCGCTGCGCGCGGGCTCCCTGGTGGTGAACTCCTCCCAGGGCGGCGGCACCAAGGACACCTGGGTCCTGGAGGCCTGACATGCTGAGCCGCACCGCGGACCATCTTTACTGGATGTCGCGCTATCTCGAACGCGCTGAGAATCTGGCGCGCATGATCGACGCGCACCAGCGGCTATCACTACTCCCACGAAGCCCGGACGCGGTGTTACAAGGCTGGCAGGCAACGCTGGTATCGCTCGGCGCGGCCGACGCGTTTTTCGCCCTTCACGATGCGTTGACCGGCCGCCTGGCCTTCGATTTCCTGGCGTTCGATCCGCACTACCCCGGCAGCATCGCCCAATGTCTGCGTGCCGCGCGCGAAAACGCCCGCGCGGTTCGCGGCACCATCACCTCGGATGTCTGGGAAACCCTGAATTCGACCTATCTTGAGTCCCTGGCGCTCACCGCATCGATGCCGGAATCGGCGCGCGGAGAGTTCCTCGAGTGGGTCAAGCACCGCTCACACCTTGCGCGCGGTGTGACCGCCGCAACACTGCTGCGCGACGAGGCGTTCCATTTCGTACGGATCGGCACGTTCATCGAGCGCGCCGACAACACCACTCGGCTGCTGGAGTCGCGCTGGCGCGATCCCGGCGGCAGGGGCGAACGACTGCGGGCCGAGGCGTCGGAATGGGCGGTGCTGCTGCGCGCGATGTCGGCCTTCGAAATATTCCGGCGCCTCTACCGCGACAGCGTTACGCCCCAACGGGTCACGGAGATGCTATTGATGCGCGAGGACCTGCCGCAGAGCGTGCATCGCTGCCTCGATGAGCTGCAGACCCACCTCGAGGCGGTGGCGAACAGCCGCTCCGAGGAGACCCGCCGGCAGGTTGGAGAACTGCACTCGCGATTTCATTTCGGCCGGTTCGAGGATCTGCGCGCCGAAGGGCTGCCCACATTTTTCGACAGCTTCCAGGCGAAGCTGCGCGATCTCGGCGCACGTATCGCAAACGACTTCCTCATTCCTGCATCGTGAGGACCCCATGTATCTTCGCATCTCCCACCGAACCACTTATCGTTATCAGGAACCGGTCAAGTATACGGCACAGGCGCTGCGGCTCACGCCGCGGCGCGACGGTGAGCAGCACACCCTGACATGGTCGATTCAGGCGCCCGGCCGACGCACCGAGCAGGTTGATGCACACGGCAACATCACGCACCTGCTCACCCTGGAGGAACCGCACCGCGATATCTGCATCACCGTCTCGGGCGTTGTTGAGATCGCGGGCGTGCGCGACATCCTCCGGGAGGACGCTGTGCTCTCGCCCCTGATCTACCTCCCGCCCACCACGTTGACCGCCGCAAGCGCCGCAATCCTCGACCTGGCGCGAACGCATCTTGACGGTCCCGGCCCCCTGCGCGAGCGTCTCTATGCGTTGTCCAAAGGAGTTTGCGCCAACGTCCGCTACCGTCCCGGCACCACGACGGTCGAGGATTCCGCCACCGCAGCCCTCGAGCGCGGCGAGGGCGTGTGCCAGGATCAGGCGCACGTGCTCATTGCGTGCTGCCGATCAATGGGCATACCGGCGCGCTACGTCAGCGGCTATCTGTGCGCCGACCAACCAGGAGAAGCCGCCAGTCATGCATGGGCGGAGGTATGGCTGAGCGATGTGCGCGGCTGGCATGGCATCGATGTCACGCACATGGCGCCCGCCGGCGCCGGACATTGCCGACTGGCCGTCGGCAGGGATTACCTCGACGCCGCACCGATCCGCGGCATCCGGCGCGGCGGCGGCGCCGAGGTCATGGACGTGAGTGTCTCTGCAATGAGGTTCAATGGGCAATGAGTTACGTGGCCTGCCGTACGAGAATCACATCGACGCTAACGGACGCCGTCGGCACTCCGGCCATGGCGCAGCGCAACTGCGCAACCCATGCTGCCAAGGGTTCACCGACATGACCTACTGCGTGGCCATGCTGCTCGACACAGGCTTGGTCTTCCTATCCGACTCCCTCACCAGCGCTGGTGTCGATCAGATCAGCACCTTCCGCAAGACCACGGTGTTCCAGAATCCGGGTGAGCGGGTGCTCGTGCTGCAAAGCGCCGGCAATCTCGCCGTGACGCAGGCTGTGACCAGTCTACTGCACGAACAGATCGATTCGGCGGAGTCGACCGCTAACCTCATGACCTGTCCAAATCTGTTCGAGGCCGCGCGGCTGGTGGGAACGGCTCTGCGTGAAGTTCATCGCCGCGACGCCGCAGCATTGAAAGAATTCGGGGTTGAATTCAATGCGAGCCTGATTCTCGGCGGTCAGATCCGCGGCGAAGAGCCGCGCCTGTTCAGCCTGTACGCCGCCGGTAATTTCATCGAAGCGACGCGGGAAACCACCTACTTTCAAATCGGCGAGTCGAAGTACGGCAAGCCCATTCTCGACCGCGTGGTGCGCAGAAGCAGCAGTCTCAGCGAGGCCGCGAAGTGCGCGCTGGTGTCCATGGACTCGACCATCCGCTCCAACCTCGCCGTGGGCACACCGCTCGATCTCGTGATCGTCCAGCGCGATCATATGGCGGTTGGCCGCCATGCCAACATAGACGGCGACAACGACTATTTCCGCACTCTGCGCCGTCTCTGGGGCGAGGCGCTGCGGGACGCATTCGCCGAGCTCCCGGAACCGGTCTGGTTGCGCACCATCGTGCCCGCGCCCGCGGAGGCCGTCGCGTCCGGCAGCCATGACGCCGGACCGGTGATGCCGGGGATACGTCGCCAGCCCGGACCGGACCGGCGATGACTCGCGTCGGTCGACGGCGAGACTGAGCCAGTGGAGCCGACGGCAAGGCCTCTCGGTGTTACAGTGGTTGCGCATGACAGAGAAGGTCTGGGGCTTTCACCCGCTCGTATCGTACATGGTTGGGCAGGCAGGCATTTACCGGTCATAGATTCTGGCGGATCCTGCAGTCGAACTGGGTTCGTTCAATCTCCCCGCGCGCGAACGCATCGAGGAGCACCGCATCATCTTCTCTCTCAGACAGCACTGCGATCGCACTGTTCGCGCGTGCGTCAGCGAGCGCCGCGAGACGACGCTCGATCTCCTCTGAGCTGTACTCGGGTGGCAGCGGCGAGAGTCCTCAGATAAACAGATCGGCCGCGACGTTGAACCGTCGCACGAGCTTCTTCGCGAGATCCTTCGGCTTGAGCGCGTGTTGCTGCATCAGGAAGCGCAATGTCTCGGCGGGGGATGCCGCGGGGATGACCGTGTGTTCGTCCTCGTATGGCTCCACTTGATCGGAGAGATAATCGAGCACCTCGGCAAGGGGATGGCTATCGTCATCGCCGATCACGTCAGTCAGCGCGTCCACGACGGAGCGCGCGGCCGCATACTCCGCTTCGGTCCGAACCGCGGTGACGCCGATCGCCTTCTTGAACGGCATCCAGGCCCGCAGGATCGCCTGCGGAT
>JAKARC010000035.1 GCA_021822385.1 Pseudomonadota bacterium | reverse complement strand
ATGGCGCTGTTTCCCGAGGATCGCTACGAGGCAGTAGTCGCGGAGCAAGACGTGGTGCGCTTGCGTCTCTCGCAGATGCGGCTTGAGCGTCCACGGCAGTGGGGCGGCTGCTGGTTGGCGATCGAGTTGTGGCGGGAACTCGGGCTCGATGCGTTCTGGGCGGCACGTCTGCCGCCCTCGCGTAAAGGTACGTGCTGGGACGATGTACTGCTGATCCTGGTGGTGTACCGGTTGCTTTCGCCGGGCAGCGAGTGGCGTCTGCATCGAGAGTGGTATGGAAGAAGCGCGTTGGCAGATCTACTGGATACGGATGAAGTCATCGATACACACGCGCTTTACCGGTGTCACGATCTGCTGCTTGAGCACAAGGCAGCGCTGTTTGATCATCTGGTATCGCGATGGCGCGATCTGTTCAACATCAGCTTCGATGTGCTGCTCTACGACCTCACGTCGACTTATTTTGAATCAGACCCGCCGCTGTCGGAGTCCGACAAACGGCAGTTTGGGTATTCGCGTGATAAGCGCTCGGACTGCGTGCAAGTGGTGATTGCGCTCATTGTCACGCCAGAAGGGTTCCCGCTCGCCTACGAGGTGCTCCCGGGCAATACCGCCGACAAAACGACGCTGAAGGACTTTCTCGCACGGATCGAACGCCAGTACGGCAAGGCACGGCGGATTTGGGTCATGGACCGCGGCATTCCGACCGAGGAAGTGCTCGAGCAGATGCGTACGAGTGATCCTCCTGTGCAGTACCTGGTCGGCACGCCCAAGGGGCGTCTGACGCAGCTGGAGGGAGCGCTGCTTGAGAAGTCTTGGCAGCAGGCCCGGCCCGAGGTGCGCGTGAAACTGCTGGCCCAGGAGCAAGAACTCTACGTCTTCGCCGAGAGCCGTGACCGCATCGCCAAGGAGCGCAGCATGCGCCGCCGCAAGCTGAAGTGGCTGTGGGCGCGGCTGAAGCAACTCTCGCAGATGAACCTCACGCGTGAAGCGCTGCTGATGAAGCTCGGCGCCGCACAGAGCAAGGCGCCGGCCGCCTGGCGGCTCGTGACCGTCGAGATGGCGCTCGATGGAGCCTCCTTTGGGTTTTGGCTCAACCGCAGGAAGCTGCGCGAAGTGCGCCGTCGGGAGGGTCGCTATCTGCTGCGCACGAACCTGACCGAATCCGATCCCGCCAAGCTCTGGGAATACTACATACAGTTGGTCGCGGTGGAGGAGGCGTTCAAGACGCTCAAGGGCGATCTATCGATCCGACCGATCTTCCATCAGTTCGAACAGCGCATCGAGGCACATATCTTCATCGCCTTCCTCGCGTACTGTCTGCATGTGACCCTCGGACATCGGCTCAAACATCTGGCCCCGGGGCTGACCACCCGTAGCGCGCTGGAGAAATTCTCCGCCGTGCAGATGATCGACGTGCGCATCCCC
The DNA here is from genome assembly GCA_021822385.1 of Pseudomonadota bacterium. Lineage (GTDB taxonomy): Bacteria > Pseudomonadota > Gammaproteobacteria > Steroidobacterales > Steroidobacteraceae > 13-2-20CM-66-19. The sequence continues at coordinate 25,324 of JAKARC010000035.1, read as the reverse complement.
ACCGCAGATAAACGCGAGCTGCTCCTCACGCGCTACACGCAGCCGGAGCCCGAACTGCGGCTGCTGCTCGATCGGCTCAAGCTCACTCTGCCGCCGCAACCGCCGCCGAAGATCACCGCCGCCCAGGCCGCGACCGCCGTCCCCGTGTAGTGCAGACCTGTGGGGGTCGTTCCTTTATAAATCAACCAGTTATACATGGCCTACCCCGCGAATTGGCGAAGTAGGGTTAAGCAGAGGGCGGTCTGCGCCCGGCCGCTACGTTCCGGCCAGACAGGGTCTCGCGTCCGCAGCGGCCGACGGTTGCGGTGCATTCATCCGCGCAGCGGCACTGCTCGGGTCGTCGCGCCGTGATCGCGATGCGCCCTCGCGCCCGCCATGGAATCATCCTGGGATCAACACCGTCGAGCCGGTGGTGCGGCGCGCTTCGAGATCGCGGTGGGCGGCGGCAGCTTCGGCCAGAGGATAGCGCTGCCCGATCCGTACCCGCACCATGCCCCGCCGCACCACGGAGAACAATTCGCGGGCAGCCGCCTCGAGCTCGCTGCGCTCGCCGATATAGCTGAACAGCGTGGGACGGGTGAGATACAGCGAGCCGCGCGTGCTGAGCTCGAGCGGGCTGATGGCCGGCGGCGGGCCCGAGGCATTGCCGTAGGTGACCATCATGCCGAGCGGCCGCAGGCAGTCGAGCGAGGCCATGAAGGTATCGCGGCCGACCGAGTCGTACACGACCGCAACCCCCTGCCCGCGGGTTATCTTGCGCACGTTTGCCACCAGATCATCGCGTCCGCGGATCAATACGTGCCGGCATCCATGGCGGCGCGCCAGCTCCGCCTTGCCCGCGCTGCCGACAACACCTATCACCGTCGCACCCAGGGCGTGCGCCCACTGCGTGAGAATGAGGCCGACACCCCCCACCGCGGCATGCACCAGAATGGTCTCGCCGCGCCGCACGCGATAGGTGCGGCGCAGCAGCGCGCGCGCGGTCAATCCCTTCAGCATGATGGCTGCGGCCTGCGCATCGGTGATGTCCCTCGGGATTTTGACCAGCCGCTGCGCCGGCACATTGCGCAGCTCACAGTAGGCGCCCGGAACGGAATGCACGTAAGCGACTCGATCGCCGACCCGCACGCCGCGTACCGCGCGCCCGAGCGCGACGACGACGCCGGCCGCTTCCCGACCCATGCCGCTCGGCAACTGCGCCGGATACAGACCTGTGCGGTCGTAGACATCGATGTAGTTCAACCCGATGGCCGTGTGTCGAAGCTGCACCTCGCCCGCCGCGGGCGGGCCGGGATCCCAGTCCTCCATGCGCAGGACTTCGGGTCCCCCGTGCTCGTGGAAGCGAATGCCTCTCATCGCAATCTCCTGCACGCTGAATGCCCCGGCCGGTGACGCGCATGCGGGCGCGGCGGCTCACGGGCTTGACGCCGACCCATCACCGCTGCGGGCCGCCGGGACGAGCATCGACCCCGGAGCCGTCCACAGGCCGCAGCGCCGGCCCGCTGCCCGCGCCGCTGCGCTCGATGGCGGCGGCAATCTCACGCAGGTCCGCCACGGTGAGAGTCAGCCCCGCCGCTCCAATCCAGCCGTCCACGTGTGCGGGACTGCGCGCCCCGACGATGGCGCCGGTCACGCCCGGCCAGGCGAGGACCCAGGCCACCGCGACCGAGGCGACCGTCGCACCGTGCCGCTCGGCCACGGGACGCAAGGCCTCGGCCAGCTGCAGATTACGGTCCAGGGCCTCGCCGGTGAACAGCGCGTTGCCGCTCCGCCAGTCCTCCTTCGGCAGCGCACGGGCCCGCTCCCGCGTGAACGTGCCGCTCAGCAGCCCTGCCTGCATGGGACTGTAGACGATCACGCCGGTCTGATGCGCGTGGCACCAGGCGATCTCGGCCGCCGCCTGACGGCGGATGGCCGAGAACGGCGGCTGCAGCGACTCGACATGACCCAGGCGCTCGGCACATTCGAGCTGCTCGACACTATGGTTCGACAACCCGACCGCGCGCACTTTCCCCGCCTTCTTCAGTTCGAGCAGCGTGTTCCAATACACCTCGAGTCCGACGTCGTCGGCCGGCCAGTGCATCTGATACAGGTCGATACGCTCGATGCCGAGCCGGCGCAGGGATTGGTCGACCTCGCGGCGCACGTTCGCCGCCGAACCCACGCGGCGCGGCGGCGCATCCGGCCGCTGTTCGTCCCAGTCCAGACCGCATTTCGTGAACACATACGGCCGCTCGGCGGCCGGCGTCGCCTGCAGCGCCTGCCGCACCAGCTCCTCGGAATGGCCGAGTCCATAGATCGGCGCGGTATCGATCCAATTGACACCCCGCTCGAGTGCGCGGCGGATGACTCGCACGGCAACCGCATCGTCATGGTTTCCCCACTCGGTGCCGCCGATGGCCCATGCGCCAAGCCCCACCGCGGTGATATTCATGCCGGTATTGCCCAGCGCACGGGTGGGCAGGCGCACGGAATCGGTGAGCAGTGCCATGGCGGTGTCTCGGGATATACGGTGGGAGCCCTGAGGGTCGCACGGGTACGCGCGCATGGCAATCGGCTCGGCGCCGCCACGGACCCGCCCCGCGATCGACCCCACAGGCTTCAAGCGCGCGGACATTTCTGCTGCAATGCCCCGCAGTCGAGCTGCCGCCGCGACACGCTCGTGGGCGGCGCCCACCGGAGGATCGGGTGATGGAGCGCACTCCAGGATCGGCAATCGCAGCGCCGGTGATCGAGACCGAACGGCTCCGGCTGCGCGCGCACCGCAGTGAGGATCTGCCGCACTGCCGGGCGATGTGGTCGGATCCGGCTGTGATTCGCTTCATCGGCGGCACGCCTGCCAACGCGCAACGGATCGAGGCACGACTGCTCGCGTACGCCCGACACTGGACCGTCATGGGATTCGGCTACTGGGTCATCGAGGAGCGCGCCTCGGCCGCGTTCGCCGGCGAGATCGGTTTCGCATCTTTCCGGCGCGAGATCTCCACGACGTGGCACACGGGGCCGGAACTCGGCTTCGCGCTCGCGACGCGCTTTCACGGCCGGGGCTACGCCACCGAGGCGGTCCGCGCGGTCCTTGCCTGGGGGGATGTCTGGCTGCCCGGCGAGCGCTGCATCAGCGTGGTCGATGACGAGAACACCGCCTCCAGGCGCGTGCTGCGCAAAGCGGGCTTCGACGTCATTGAGCGCCGCATGCTCGGTGACCGGCCGGTGGCCGTTTTTTCCCGACCGCTCGGCCTCCCGGAATAGCCGCCGCGAACGAGCGGCCCTGTCCCGGCGAAGCCCATCGGTTCACGCCGCACCGGGAGTCACCGTGCCCGCGTCGTCCCCTACCCAGCTGCTGCCCGCCCGGTCGGAGCGTAGCACCGCGTCGATGAATTCGACCCCTTCAAGACCCGCATCCACATCCGGATAGCTCAGGTGCTCAGGCAGCGGTTCGCCGTGCTCGGCGGCGCGGATGGCCGCGGCAATCTCGGTGTACAGGGTCGCAAAGGCTTCCAGGTACCCCTCGGGGTGTCCGGCCGGAATACGGGTGACCCGCCGGGCGGCCTCACCGGCGGCCGGCGAACCGCGCGTAATGATCTGCCGCGGCCGGCCGATCTCGGCATATGCCAGCCGGTCCGGCTCACTCTGCAACCATTGCAGGCTGCCACGATCCCCGTACACGCGGATCGAGAGTTCATTTTCATTGCCCGGCGCGACCTGACTCACCCACAGCACACCGCGGGCACCGCCTTCGAGCCTGAGCAGCATGCGCGCATCGTCATCGACACGCCGGCCGGCGACGAAGTGAGTCAGTTCCGCACACAGCGCCTGCACGCGCAGCCCCGTGACGAAGCGCAACAGATGATAGGCGTGCGTGCCAATATCGGCGATTGCCCCGCCCGCGCCGGCGCGCGCCGGATCGGCGCGCCACTGCGCCTGTTTGTTGCCCGCGGCGGCAACATCGGTCGTGAGCCACTCCTGCAGGTACTGCACATCCACGAGACGGACGGTCCCGAGGGCGCCGTTGCGGCACAGCTCGCGCGCGTGCCGCACCATCGCATAGCCGGTGTAGTTGTACGTTACGGCGAGAATGCGCCTGGTCTGTCTGGCCAGGGTGCGCAGCTCCCGCGCATCGGCCATGGAGGTGGTCAGCGGCTTGTCGCAGATGACATGAATGCCGCGACTGAGAAACACCCGAGCGATCGCCGCATGTGAGTCGTTGGGGGTCGCAATGACGACGGCCTCGACCCCATCCGGCCGCGCCGATTCAGCGGCGGCCATGTGCTCGTAGCTTGCATAGGTGCGCTCCGGCGCCAGTCCCAGGTCGCGCGCCGATTCCCGCGCGCGCTGCGGGTCAGCCGACAGCGCTGCGGCCACGAGTTCGTAGTGATCATCGAGACGAGCGGCAATACGGTGCACCGCACCGATGAAAGCGCCGTGCCCGCCGCCCACCTGACCCAGACGGATCCTGCGCATGCGAATTCTCCCGGTGAGTCCTTGACGCTCCGGCGCGCGCGCCGGTCCTGCTGCCGGAGTAGTATCGCACCGCTGTCGATGACAATCAGCCCCGTACCGGGAGCACCGGCCGGACCGTGCGCAGAGGCGCCGCGTGTCCCTGTGCTAATGTGCGGTTGCACACCGTCAGCATGATGCAGCGGCCGGGCAGGCTATCACTCAAACATCGGAGCACACGCGATGCGCACCCATGATCAGACCGTGCAGCAGCAATTCGATCCGCGCGCGGAAGCCTATCGCGTCAGCGCCGTGCACGCCGCGGGGCCCGACCTCGTGCACGCCGAGGCGCTGGTACGCCACGCCGCGGCGCGGACGGATGAGGCGCTCGATGTCGGCTGCGGTGCCGGACATCTCGCCTTCACGCTGGCGCCTCACTTCGGCCACACGGTGGCGCTCGATCCATCCCCGAGCATGCGGGCCATGGTCTCGGCTGGCGCGCTCGAGCGCAACTTGCGCCAGATCGAAGTGAGCGCGGGCCAGGCGACATCATTACCCTTCGATACCGGACGCTTTGCTCTCGTGTGCACACGCTACAGCGCACATCACTGGACGGCACTCGAGGCCGCCCTGCAGGAGATGGGTCGTGTCCTCAGGCCTGGCGGTCACGCGTTGATCATCGACACCCTTGCCGGCGAAGACGTGTTGACGGACACGTACCTGCAGGCGATGGAGCTGCTGCGCGATGTCTCACATGTCCGTAACCGCTCCGTCGGCGAGTGGCGCTCGCTGTTGCGCGCGGCAGGTTTCGCGGAGCTGGAATACCGCCTCTGGCCGACGCACCTGCAGTTCGCCGCCTGGGTCGCGCGGATGGACACGCCGGCCGAGCGAATTGCGGCGATCCGCAGCCTGCAGAACGCAGCGCCGCGCGAGGTGAGAGACACGCTGGCAATTGAAGAAGACGGCTCGTTCAGCATCCGAACCGCGCTGTTCTGGCTGCGTAAAGCCGCTTGACATCGATGCGCAAGCGGCGGCCGGCTCCGCGCGGCCCACTCGCCGCGTTCGCTTGAATTGCTACTCGCGCGGCCGCACAGACCCGCCTGACTCGCACGATTCGCCCGTCCTCAATGGCTCCGGCACGCGCGCCGGGCACATCGAGGAGAAGATGCGCGAGCAGACTAAGTTCCATGGCGATAACGACGAGAGGGCAGAGAACGAAGGCGCGACCACTCTCAGGTCCTCGCCGCCGGCGCCAGCAGCCGGGCCGCCCAGTCGGCGGATTACGAATAATTATAGAGTGGACTCAATTATAGAATTTGCGCAAAGGACTATAATTCAGGGTAGATGCCCACCCTGGAGCACAAACACTCGTCGCATCCCTGCACTGGAGAACGGGGGCAACGGATGCGTAACGCAAACATAGGAGCAATCGTTGGCGCGCCCTTCGGGTGCGGATGGGGAATCGTCGGTTCGCGGGGGCTGCCACGCCTTACTTCCGCACTGTCTATTACAGAGATCTTTTTTAAACCGCCACCCGGTGCCGCAGCGACAGCACTCGCGGCATGCGCGTCCTGAACCGCACGACGCGTAGTATGACCGTGACCGAGGCCGGCAGCGAGTCGCAGCTGTCTCTCTGCGTTGCAGCAACCGGTCGCGGAGATCAAGGGGCCGTGGAGACGGTCCCGAGACCGCTTACATTGATTTGCAGGCGCGCATGCAATGCCCTCCGCACTCTGGTGCCGCTGCAATCGATGCCTGCAGACACCCTGTCGGCACCGGTTGTGTCCGCATGACGACGCTGTCCCTGGATCTTGAGCATACCAAGGGTACGGTGCAGTGCTCGCGCATGGCTGAGGAGCCTTGGCGGATGCGCCATTCGCATCAGGGGCGCAGGATCGGGCATCATGAGCCCAGACAAACCCGGATCAGCCCATGCGCCAATGCCGACGACGATTGCATGCTCTCGTGCTCGCGGTCCTCGGGAGCATAGTGCTTCTGCCGAGGGCAGCGCATGCGTGGAACGCGCCGGCGATTCCACCCTGTGCCGGTCTGCGCTGGATTGTGAATGTGGGCAGTCTGCGCCAGGCGCAGCAGACGTTTGCACTGGCCGAGCAGCAGCGGGTCTTTGACTCGCGCTGCACCTTCCTGGTGACGGGCTCCGCAGTCCCCGCGGATTATCGTGCCTGGTCGGTCGTGCGGACCCGGTCGAGCCCTTCTCTGGCCGGAGTGCGCCGGATCGCGCGTTCGCCCCGAGTCACCGCGGTACTCTACGACCCGGAATCCTGGGCGATGACCCCAAGCGCCGAGCAGCTCGACCCGCTCGCTGCTGTCTGCCATGCGGCCGCACTCGTCCATGCACACCGCAAGCTCCTGATCGCGACACCGGCGGTGGATCTGGTGCGGCGAGTCGATCGGGAAGCCGCCCAGCGTGATCACCGCTATCGTGCCTTCGAAAGAACCGGCTGGATTGGTGCGATGGCCAAGTGCGCCGACATCGTAGAAATCCAAGCGCAGGGCGCCGAGGCGAATCTTGCACTATTCCGTTGGTTTGTCGACGCGGAAGCGCAGCAGGCGCGTACAGCCAACCCGCATGTGCTCGTGCTCGCCGGCATCAGTACGAATCCGGACGGACGACGCGTCAGCGCACAGCAGCTGATCGAGGCTGTCCGCGCGGTGCGTCATGCGGTCAACGGGTTTTGGCTGAACATTCCCGCCGGTGGCCGATACTGTCCACGCTGCGGCAAGCCGCAGCCGCAAGTCGCATTGCGGTTGTTGCAGACTCTCGCCACGACGGCAACCAGAGCTCACGCAGGTGGGCAACACCGTTCACCATCGGGACAGCCATGACCGCTGTTGTGATGAGCGCGCGGAATCTCGGGGCAAGGTAGATACGCCGGCGGCTGTTGACGGCAGCCTCACCCACGCAACACTCGCGGCGCGCAATCTCATCGGGCTGGACGATGGCCGTGCCGCGCAGAATACGATCTGCGCGGCGTAGCAGGTTCGCACGCGAATGAATGCCCCCGGCGCTGCGCTGTCAGCGAGTCAACCAGCCACGGGCACGGACAGTGGCGATGGCATAGGGGAAAATCCAAAACAGCGCGATCGCAGCGTAATAGGCGTAGAACACGCCGTAGAGACAGTGCAGTGACCGTTCGCTACGTAGATAATACAGGACCTGAAAGAACGACATTCCCACGATGAGGCACACCATGGGCCCGACAATCGCCGGATGCATCGCTATTACGACAGGCGTCACTCCAAGAGATGCCAAGGACATCGGAACGGCAGCATCCGTCACCACTCGATCAAACAGCGCCGGGAGGCGCGTTTGCCAGGGTCGCCGGCAAGCAATGCGAGCGAAGCGCAACTCTTCGCGAACGTAGGAGCGATCCCAGCGCAGTAGCATGTTGCACAATTTGCGGTACCGCGTTGGCACCACAGTGCGGACCACGGCCGTGCGCTGATACAGTGAGTCGTAGCCTTCCTCGAGCAGATAATTCGTCATGGCGCGATCTTCGCCAAAGGTGCAGCGCGAGCCGAGAAAGGTCTGACTCTTCCACCGGGCTAATACCTGGCGGACGGCGGTGGCTCGGTACGCCGACAGCGCACCGGGGCAACAGTACACCGTGCGATAAACGGACTCGCCGGCGCGAAGCATGTCGAACTGGATGATAAAGCGCACATGCAGCATCCGCGGAATCACGCCGAGAGCGCGGTTATAGACCATCACCTTGCCCGCCACCGCCCCGACGCGGGCATCGCTAAATGGCCCGACCAAAGCCAGCAACGTGTCACGCTCGATCACGCTGTCCGAGTCGATGGTCGCGAGAATCTGGCCGCGCGCGCGCGCGAATCCAAGAGCGAGTGCTTCGCGCTTGCCAAGATTGCGCGTCTGGCGCAGCGCCGTAATACGCCCCGAGTAGCGGCGGACCGCGGTACTGATATGCTCCCAGGTATCGTCGCAGCTGCCGTCGTCGATGACGAGAATCTCCAGCCGATCCGGCGGGTAATCCGCGCCGATCACCGACTCGATGGACTGCAGCACCATCGCGCCCTCGTTATAGGCGGGGATGATGACCGTCAGCTGCGGCGCATCGGCGCGGCTTGCGGGCGGCGCCGGCCGGTACAGGACCCAAAAGATCGTCCGCATCACGATCAGAAGGAATCCCAGAATCGTCCAGGCAATCTCGAGGTAGGCGAGCAGCCTGATGTCGCTCCTGCTCGCCGCGGTCGCAATCACCTGCGGCAAGATCGCGGAAAAATGCACGTACCCGAGCGCACAGAGTCCGATCCCGATGCACAGGTAAATGGTTGCAGTCCACAGCGCTCCGGGCCGCAAGTCCCGCGGGGGGCTCGCGCGCCATACTGCCAATGTCCCGGTATAACACGCTGCTCCTGCAGCGGCCCGTTCAAAACGGCGAGTGTTCACACGCGTGCTCTCCTCGAGGTTCTCCACAGCGGAATGTGGTGCACGTCAAAGCGGTCGTGGTTGCACCCGGCTCGAGAAACACGGCTCTGACGACAGCGTGTGCCGAGACGCCGTGCGGGATGATGTCGCAGATGATGAATACTCACCGGGTAGCCTTCGGCGCGCAAACAGACTCTGTAATTGAAACGCCACATCAGTCGCGGTGAGATCGCGTTTTTAACGTGGATACGCTGTCCGCGCTGCGCGGAAAATCGAGGACTTGACGATCCCGCGAGGATTGCCGCAGATCGCGATTAAGTTTCCGCCGACAGGTATCGCGCTGGTGGCGGATTTATCGGCCGGACGCTGCGGCAGCAGAACCGGGCGATTATCGGTCAATGCGCCGTGCCGCGGTCTCAGCCAATCCCGATTCAAGACCGTGGCACGATTTGCAGCGATCGGGATCTGCGTCTCGACGTGGTGGCCGCGCTCGAGTCGGCGCTCGAGCAATCCTTGCGCCTGCTCGGCGACATCGAGCCAGCGGACACCGGAGTCGGCGGCGCTGTCCGGGGTCGACTCCATGGCTTGCGTGCAGGCGATGGTAACGCGACGGCGATAGAGCGGGTTGATGATCCACACGCGCAACGCAGCTTTGAAATTGTGCTTAATGGTGGCTGACCTCGCGATCCTAATCGCGGTACTCCAGGTCGATCGGATCCCGATGTGCGCACCCGGGGTAACAGGACGGGCTGACCCGGTTGGTAGGCTCATGGGCACAGGCAACCGGGCGTGATTGAGCGAATTTCGCATGCTGTGAAGGGTAATTTCACTGCACGATGATCTCTGTGCGCTCCCACGCATTGGCGAGTTAAGACCACCCCCCAGCCGCCATGCCGCAAGACTTCGGCCGTGAGCCGCTTCCTCCGCCCTCGCGCGCACGATCGCGGGCCGCCGAGCACGACGTGCAACCGTCACGGTCAAGTCAGTTGATTCCGGCTGGCACAGCCGGGCCTCACACTCGAGATCATCACCGGCGCCATCCTCATCGAGATGCTCGCTGCGGTGTTCAACGCCGCGCTGCGCTGCGCGGCGGGCCGCGAATCTGTCTTGATCGCTCCAGCGATCCGCGCGCATCAGCAGCGCCGTTCAACTGGGGCCTCGGTGCGCCTTCTGGCGATCTAGGCAGCGCCGACCGATCCCGCTCGAGCTCGCCCGCGATGCCTGCAGTGGGCACTGGATCGGCAGCGGGTTGAGCCCGGGTTGGGAGGTTGCCCACGGCAAGGACGGCGCGCGCCTCGGCGCGAAGGGACCAGGGCTCGCCCATTGCCTCGATCGCAACTCACGGTGGCGACGGCGGCTATATTCGCAACACTCTGTCTGTTCCCGGGTAGGCTGAGCCGCGCCTTCGTCAAGTTTCTTCGCGGTGGTTCTGCCGCCAACTCAGGCTTACGCGATCAGAACAGATGAATGCCGGCGAGACCGCCGTACACGCCGAGGCCTGCGGTGAGCACGGAGACCATCACGACCACCCACGCATACACCCCGCGCAGGCGATGCTCGGGCGGCAGCGCGCGAAAGGCGAGCGCGACCAGAAAACCGAGCACCATCGGCAGCAGCAGCGCATTCATGACCTCGACAGCGATGTTCAGGCCAACGAGGTTGGGCACCAGATCCACCAGCACGGCCCCGGCGATGACCGCAAGCGAATAGATTGCATAGAACCATGGCGCTTCGAACGGCCGGTGCTCGAGCGAATGGCGATAGCCGGTGACCTCGCCAAACCCCCAGGCGCTGGCGAGGGAGGCGACGATGGCCGCGACCAGCGCCGCGCCGATGGTGCCGATCCCGAACACGAAGCGACCGACATCGACCCCGAGGAACGGCACCAGCAGGTGGGTGATGTCGCCGATGGAATCGAGGCTGGCATGCGCATGCAACGTGCCGATGGTAGCCGCCGCGGCCACCAGGATCGCCGCCATCACCAGTTGGGTAATGAGCGAGCCGAGGGCGGTGTCCCACTGCGCACTGCGATAGTGATCGGGCTTGAGCTTCTTGTCCGCCACGGCCGACTGCTGATAGAAGATCATCCACGGCATGATGACGGCACCGATGTTGGCAGCGACAAGATAGAGGTAGGACCCATCATCGAAGGGCATGTGCAGGACGCCGGCGGCGATTGCGGCGGGCTGCGGGTGGGCCCGCCAGGCAATGAAGAAGAATACGAACTCGAACAGTCCAAGCGCGATTGCAACGCGCTCGACGCGCCGATAGCTGCCGGTCAGCACGATCGCGAGCAATCCGACGACCGCGATCGTGAGGCTCACGGGGCGGGCAATGCCGAAGAGCTGGCCCACCGCGGCAATGCCGGAGAATTCGGTGATGAGTGCGCCCAGGGTGGCCACGCCAAGACCGCTCACCGACAGCCATGCCCAGCCGGTCCCGAAAGTCTTGCGGATGAGCTCGCCGTGTCCCTGGCCGGTGAACACCCCGAGACGCACGGTGAGCTCCTGCACGATGTACAGGACCGGAATCAGAACCAACTGCAGCAGCAGCAACCGATAACCCCAGGCCACCCCGCTCTGCGCGGCCGTGATGATGCTGCCGACGTCGGTATCGGCCAGCATCACCACCAGTCCCGGTCCCATCACGAGGAGAAACAGCTTCCAGGCCGGCAGGGCGGTCGTGCCCGGCGGCTGCCGAGGTAAGGTCGATTGGTCCACTGGATCGGTTCCGGAGGCTGGGTGGCCGAATTACGGTGCGCAGAGCGGCCGATCCGCTCGGGAAGGCACCGAGATGTAAATAAGAGTGATTCGCATTTAAGTTCAAAATATCAGCGGGACGGCACGGCGTCAATTGCGGCGGCCCACAGTCCCGGGCAGCGGGGCGCCTTGAGGATCAAGAGGTGCTGCGTCCGGCGGCAGGTCCTGGATCCACGCGGGTTTCGGTGTCGGTCATCTTGGCGTACGCTACCGCGCACGAGGACGCCTGTGGCCAAAATCCTGATTGCCTATTCGACTGTTGACGGGCAGACGCGCCGGATCTGCGAGCGGCTGCGACAGCGACTCGAGGCGCTCGCGCACGCGGTGACCCTCGAGCAAATGCGCGACGATGTCGTCATCGACGCCGCTCCGTTTGACAAAGTCATCATTGGGGCAAGCGTGCGTTATGGCAAGCATCGCGCGCACGTACGGCAGTTCATCGCCGCAAACGCGCACAAGCTCGACGGCAAACCAACCGCTCTGTTCAGCGTCAATCTGGTTGCGCGCAAGAGCGAGAAGAACACCCCTGCGACCAATCCCTATCTACGCAAGCTCCTCGCCGAGGTCGGATGGCAGCCGCAGTGCGCCGCGGTGTTCGCCGGCCGGCTGGACTACGCCCTGTATGGATTCTGGGACCGGCAGATCATCCGCCTCATCATGAAACTCACCGGCGGCCCCACGGCCCGCGATGCCAAGGTGGAGTACACCGATTGGGAACAAGTAGACGCATTCGCGCAACAATGTGCCGCTCTGTAGCGCCGCGGCGCGCGCCCGCGGCGGTCTGTGCCTGCGATTGCGGATGCGGCTGAAACGCACGATGCCGGTCGTACGGGGCCTGATCGATCGTCTGCTGCTGGTGTGCGGCGGCATCGCCGGCGGGCTGGTGCCGGGGTTCATCGCACAGTATCGCCAGCGGCTCGGCGGACGGCTCGAGCAGGCGCGGCTCGATCTGGCGCCCTGGCAGAAGATCGCCGATCTGTTCTTCGGCGGGCACCTGGGCAAGCTGATCGAGTTCCATCTCGCGAGCCGCGTGGCCCCATTCCACGCCGAAGGCGCGGCAATCCGCGCTCTGGCCGACAATGTCCGCCGCTTGCAACGCGAAGTCGCGGCGCTGCACGGCAGTCTCTACCATCAGGCCTTCTATCTGGTGCTGCACCCCGATCCCGCCATGATGCGTGCCACGCTGCACAGCTGGGTGCCGACCTTCGGGCTGTCGCCCCAGGCACTGATATTCGCTGCGGTGTTTGCGGTCACGGTCTGGCTGATCTTTCAGGCGCTCTGGTCAAGCGCCGTGGCCGGCGCTCATCACCTCACGCACCGCCTACGCCGCCATTCTCCCGCCAGACCGAAGCCCTGAGCACGGGCCATGAGCCGGCGGACGCGCAGGCGTCCGCCGGCTCTTTCGGGATCGGGCTCAGCCCGCGGCGCTTTCCGGCTCCTCGCTGGCATTGGCGCTGTCGTCGGTCTCGGGAACGCTGCCGCCCACTTCCATGAAACTGCGGCGGGCCGGCCCCTCGGTCGCGCGCCGACGCGACGTATGGGTCGCGAAGCCGGTTCCCGCCGGGATCAGCCGTCCGACGATGACGTTCTCCTTCAAGCCCCGCAGATCGTCCTGCAGTCCCCGTACCGCGGCCTCGGTGAGCACGCGGGTGGTCTCCTGGAAGGAAGCCGCGGAGATGAACGACTCGGTGGCCAGCGATGCCTTGGTGATGCCAAGCAGCACCGGCTGCAGAGCGGCCGATTGCTTGCCGTCATGTTCGGCCCGATCGTTGATGTCGAGCGCGCGCGCGCGATCGAGCTGCTCGCCGCGCAGAAGCGTCGTATCCCCGGCGGCCTGCACCTCGGCCTTGCGCAGCATCTGGCGGATGATCACCTCGATGTGCTTGTCGTTGATCTTCACGCCCTGCAATCGATAGACGTCCTGGATCTCGCGCACCAGATAGTTGGCCAGAGCCTCCACACCCTGCAGGCGCAGGATGTCATGGGGATTCGGCTCGCCATCTGCAATCACCTCGCCGCGCTCGACCGTCTCGCCTTCGAAGACGTTCAGCTGGCGCCACTTCGGTATCAGCTCCTCGTACTTCTCGCCGTCATCGCTGGTGATGATCAGGCGCCGTTTGCCCTTGGTCTCCTTACCGAAGCTCACCGTACCGGACTTCTCCGCCAGAATGGCCTGGTCCTTGGGCTTGCGTGCCTCGAACAGATCCGCGACGCGGGGCAATCCGCCGGTGATGTCACGTGTCTTGGACGATTCCTGCGGGATGCGGGCGATCACATCGCCCACCGACACCCGCGCACCGTCCTCGAGCGCCACGAACGCGCCCGCCGGCAACGAGTACACCGCCGGAATTTCCGTGTTGGCGAAGGTCACTTCCTTGCCCTTGGCATTGACCAGCTTGACCGTTGCGCGCAGATCCTTGCCGCCGCGCTGCTTGGTATCGAGCACCACGGTGCTCGACAGTCCCGTCACCTCGTCCACCTGGGTCGTCACGGTCAGCCCATCGATGAAGTCCTGGAACTTCACCAGGCCCGCCACTTCGGTCACGACCGGGTGCGTATGTGGATCCCAGGTCGCCACCACCTGACCGGCGCTCACGGCATCGTTCTCCTTGGCGCTGATGAGGGCGCCATAGGGAATCTTGTAGCGCTCACGCTCCCGACCGAATTCATCGACCACACCAATCTCACCTGAGCGCGAGACGGCCACCAGATGGCCTTTCTCGTGCTGCACGGTCTTGATGCGGTGGAAGCGGATCGTGCCCTTGTTGCGCACTTCGACACTGCTGGCCGCGGCGGCCCGTGACGCCGCGCCGCCGATGTGGAACGTGCGCATGGTCAGCTGTGTGCCGGGCTCACCGATCGACTGCGCCGCGATCACCCCGACTGCCTCGCCGATACTGATCAGCCGACCGCGCGCCAGATCGCGCCCGTAGCACTGTGCGCAGACGCCATAGCGTGTCTGGCAGGTGATGGACGAGCGCACCTTGATCTGATCGACACCCTCCTGCTCGAGGGTGCGGACCAGCTTCTCATCGAGCAGGGTCCCGTTGGCGATCAACACCTCGTCCGTGCCCGGCTTGAGCACGTCCTCGGCGAGCACGCGGCCGAGCACGCGCTCCCCGAGCGCCTCGACCACATCGCCCCCTTCGACGAGCGGCGTCATGCTCAACCCTTGCGTCGTGCCGCAGTCGACCTCGGTGACCACGAGATCCTGCGCCACATCGACCAGCCGGCGCGTGAGGTAGCCGGAATTCGCGGTCTTCAGCGCGGTATCGGCCAGACCCTTGCGCGCGCCGTGAGTCGAGATGAAGTACTGCAGGACGTTCAGACCTTCACGGAAATTCGCCGTGATCGGCGTCTCGATGATCGAACCGTCGGGCTTGGCCATCAGCCCGCGCATGCCCGCAAGCTGACGGATCTGAGCGGCGGAACCGCGCGCGCCCGAATCGGCCATCATGAAAATCGAGTTGAATGACTTCTGCCGCACGAGCTTGCCGTGCACGTCCGCGACTTCCTCGCTGCCGAGCTTGTCCATCATCGCCTTGGCCACCTGATCGTTGGCGCGCGACCAGATATCGACGACTTTGTTGTAGCGCTCGCCATTGGTGACCAGACCAGAGGCGTACTGATCCTGGATTTCCTTTACCTCGCGATCGGCGCTGTTGATGATGCGCGGCTTCTGATCCGGAATGACGATATCGTCGATGCCGAAGGATACCCCCGCACGCGTGGCGTAATGAAAGCCCGTGTACATCAGCTGGTCGGCGAAGATCACCGTCTCCTTCAGCCCAAGCGTACGGTAGCAGGCATTGATGGTCGCCGAGATCGCCTTCTTGGTCATGTCCTGATTGATCAGGTCGAACGACAGGCCCTTCGGCAGGATCTCGAGCAACAGCGCACGACCGGTGGTGGTCTCGACGACACGGATACGCTGCGGCGGCTCGTGTCCGCGCACATGCTCGGTGATGCGCACGCGGATCCTCGCCTGCAGATCGATCGAGCGGCTCTCATAGGCGCGATGCACCTCATGCACGTCGCAGAAGAGCATGCCTTCCCCGCGCGCGCCGACGCGCTCGCGTGTCATGTAATACAGGCCGAGCACCACGTCCTGCGAGGGCACGATGATCGGCTCGCCGTTTGCCGGCGAGAGGATGTTGTTCGAGGACATCATCAGCGCCCGCGCCTCGAGCTGCGCCTCGAGCGACAGCGGCACATGCACGGCCATCTGATCGCCGTCGAAATCGGCGTTGAAGGCGGTGCACACCAGCGGATGCAGCTGGATGGCCTTGCCTTCCACGAGCTGTGGCTCGAACGCCTGGATGCCCAGGCGATGCAGCGTCGGGGCGCGGTTCAACAGCACCGGGTGTTCGCGGATGACCTCCTCGAGGATATCCCAAACCTCCGGCCCCTCGCGCTCGACCAGGCGCTTGGCGGCCTTGATGGTCGAGGCTTCGCCGCGCAGTTGCAGCTTCTGGAAGATGAACGGCTTGAACAGCTCGAGCGCCATCTTCTTCGGCAGCCCGCATTGATGCAGCCGCAGCTGCGGACCGACCACGATGACCGAGCGCCCCGAGTAATCGACGCGCTTGCCGAGCAGGTTCTGCCGGAAACGGCCCTGTTTGCCCTTGATCATGTCGGCCAGGGACTTCAGCGGCCGCTTGTTCGTACCGGTAATCGCACGACCCCGCCGGCCGTTGTCGAGCAGCGCATCGACCGCTTCCTGCAACATGCGCTTTTCGTTGCGCACGATGATGTCCGGAGCATTGAGCTCGAGCAGGCGGCGCAGGCGGTTGTTGCGGTTGATGACCCGCCGGTACAGATCGTTCAGATCCGAGGTGGCGAAGCGCCCGCCGTCGAGCGGCACCAGCGGCCTGAGGTCCGGCGGCAGCACCGGCAGCACCGTCATCACCATCCACTCCGGCTTGTTGCCGGACTCGATGAACGACTCGATCAGCTTCAGCCGCTTCGAGAGGCGCTTGAGCTTGGTCTCCGAGGAGGTGCTCTGCATCTCTTCGCGCACTTTCGCGAGCTCGGCGGTGAGGTCGATGCTGCGCAGCAGCTCGTACACCGCCTCGGCACCCATGCGGGCGTCGAACTCATCGCCATGCTCCTCGATCGCCTCGAGGTACATCTCATCGGTGAGCAGCTGACCGCGCGCGAGCGGCGTCATGCCCGGGTCGATCACCACGAACGCCTCGAAGTACAGCACCCGCTCGATTTCCCGCAGCGTCATGTCGAGCATCAGGCCGATGCGCGACGGGAGCGACTTCAGGAACCAGATGTGCGCCACGGGGCTCGCGAGCTCGATGTGCCCCATGCGCTCGCGGCGCACCTTGGCCTGGGTGACCTCGACGCCGCACTTCTCGCACACCACCCCGCGGTGCTTCAGGCGCTTGTACTTGCCGCACAGGCACTCGTAGTCCTTGATGGGTCCGAAGATCTTGGCGCAGAACAGACCGTCGCGTTCGGGCTTGAAGGTGCGGTAGTTGATGGTCTCAGGTTTCTTGACCTCACCGTACGACCACGCCCGGATCATCTCCGGGGAGGCCAATCCGATCTTGATCGAATCGAACTGTTCGACCGGTGCATTGGTCTTGAAAAACTTCAACAGGTCTTTCATCGCTTGTT
This sequence comes from Pseudomonadota bacterium, assembly GCA_021822385.1. Taxonomy (GTDB): domain Bacteria; phylum Pseudomonadota; class Gammaproteobacteria; order Steroidobacterales; family Steroidobacteraceae; genus 13-2-20CM-66-19. The sequence goes on along the minus strand of JAKARC010000035.1, from coordinate 8,089 downwards.
CTCCTCACGGCATGCCGTGATTAGTCCTGCTCCAGCTCCATGTTGATGCCCAGGGAGCGGATCTCCTTGACCAGCACATTGAAGGATTCGGGCATGCCGGCGTCCATCTGGTGATTGCCATCGACGATGTTCTTGTACATCTTGGTACGGCCGTTCACGTCGTCGGACTTCACCGTCAGCATTTCCTGCAGGGTGTAACTCGATCCGTAGGCCTCGAGCGCCCACACTTCCATTTCACCGAAGCGCTGGCCGCCGAATTGCGCCTTGCCGCCGAGCGGCTGCTGCGTCACCAGGCTGTACGGCCCGGTGGAACGTGCGTGCATCTTGTCGTCGACCAGGTGGTTGAGCTTGAGCATGTACATGTAGCCAACGGTCACCTGACGCTCGAAGCGCTCGCCCGTGCGCCCATCGAACAGGTACGTCTGACCGCTCGTCGGCAGGTCGGCAAGCTCCAGCATGCGTTTGATTTCCGCCTCGCTCGCACCATCAAACACAGGTGTCGCCATCGGCACGCCATGGGCCAGGTTGCCGGCCAGCTGCTTCAGGTCCGACGCGTCGAGACTGTCGATATTCTCCGGCTGTCCTCCGGTCTCGTTGTACACCGTCTTCAGGAAGGCGCGCAGCTCGACGTCCGCGCCCTGTTTCTCAAGCATGCGGCCGATCTTCAGTCCAATGCCCTTGGCCGCCCAGCCGAGGTGCGTCTCGAGCACCTGACCGACATTCATGCGCGACGGCACGCCGAGCGGGTTCAGCACGATGTCAACCGGCGTCCCGTCCTCGAGGTACGGCATGTCCTCGACCGGGACGATGGTGGAGACCACGCCCTTGTTGCCGTGGCGTCCGGCCATCTTGTCACCCGGCTGGATGCGCCGCTTCACCGCCAGGTACACCTTCACCATCTTCAGCACACCCGGAGCAAGCTCGTCGCCCTGCGTGATCTTGGCCTTCTTGTCCTCCAGGCGTTTCTCGAATGCCTTGCGCTGCGCCTGCAACCGCTCCGCGGCCTGCTCGAGCTGCGCATTGGCATCCTCGTCCTGCAGACGGATCTGGAACCATTCCTCGCGCGGCAGATCATCGAGATACTCGGCGCTGATCGAGGTGCCTGCCTTCAGCCGCCGCGGGCCGCCGGCGGCGCTCTGGCCGATGAGCATGGAGCGCACGCGCGTCAGCAGATCGTCCTCGAGAATGCGCTGCTGATCGGCGAAGTCCTTGCGAACCCGCTCGATCTCCGCCTTCTCGATGGCGAGCGCTCGGGAGTCCTTCTCGACGCCGTCGCGGGTGAACACGCGCACGTCAATCACCGTGCCGTCCATGCCGGGCGGCACGCGCAGCCCGGTGTCCTTCACGTCCGAGGCCTTCTCGCCGAAGATCGCCCGCAGCAGTTTCTCTTCAGGCGTCAGCTGGGTCTCGCCCTTCGGGGTCACCTTGCCGACCAGGATGTCGCCGGCCTTCACCTCCGCACCAATGTAGGCGATACCCGCCTCATCGAGTTTGGCGAGCGCCGCATCGCCGACATTGGGAATATCAGCGGTGATCTCCTCGGGGCCGAGTTTCGTGTCGCGTGCGACGCAAGTCAGCTCCTCGATATGTATGGTGGTGAAACGGTCCTCCTGCACCACCCGTTCGGAGATCAGGATCGAATCCTCGAAGTTGTAGCCGTTCCAGGGCATGAACGCGACCAGCAGATTCTGTCCGAGCGCCAGCTCGCCGAGATGGGTCGAGGGGCCGTCGGCGAGCACGTCGCCGCGCGAGATCGTATCCCCCGCATTCACCAGCGGCCGCTGATTGATGCAGGTGTTCTGGTTTGAGCGGGTGTACTTGGTGAGATTGTAGATGTCGACACCCGGTTCCCCGGCGATGGTCTCCTCATCGCTGACACGCACCACGATGCGCGAGGCATCGACCGAGTCGACCACCCCGCCGCGCTTGGCAACCACGGTCACGCCCGAGTCGATCGCCACCGAGCGCTCCATGCCGGTACCGACGAGCGGCGTCTCGGCGCGCAGTGTCGGGACCGCCTGGCGCTGCATGTTCGAGCCCATGAGCGCGCGGTTCGCGTCGTCGTGCTCGAGGAACGGGATCAGCGACGCGGCTACCGAGACGATCTGCTTGGGGCTGACGTCCATGTAGTTGATCTGGTCGCGCTGCATCAGCGTGAATTCGTTCTGGAAGCGGCACGAGACCAGCTCGTCGATCAGCTCGCCCTCGGGACCGAGGCTCGCGTTGGCCTGGGCGATGGCGTAGTTGCCCTCCTCGATGGCCGAGAGATAATCGATCTGGTCGGTGACGCGGCCGTTCTCGACACGCCGATAGGGGGTCTCGAGAAACCCATACTGATTGGTCCGGGCGTACACCGCGAGCGAATTGATCAAGCCGATGTTCGGACCTTCCGGCGTCTCGATCGGACATACCCGGCCGTAGTGGGTCGGGTGCACGTCGCGCACTTCGAAGCCGGCGCGCTCGCGCGTCAGTCCGCCCGGGCCGAGCGCGGAGACGCGCCGCTTGTGCGTCACCTCCGAGAGCGGGTTGTTCTGGTCCATGAACTGCGACAGCTGCGAGGAGCCGAAGAACTCCTTCACCGCTGCCGCCACGGGCTTGGCGTTGATGAGCTCCTGGGGCATCAGCGGCTCGCTCTCGGCCACCGTCAGACGCTCCTTGACGGCGCGCTCGACGCGCACCAGGCCAACGCGGAAAGCGTTCTCGGCCATTTCCCCGACACTGCGCACACGACGATTGCCGAGATGGTCGATATCGTCCACCTGGCCATTGCCGTTCCTGATGTCAATCAGCACGCGCAGCACATCGATGATGTCGGAGGTCTCGCCCTGCTCGGCGACCAGGCGCTTGGCGAGCTCATCGCTGCGCGCGCCGAAGTACTTGTGATCGTAGAGGATGCCGGGACCCGTGATCGCCTCGCGGCCGACACGGCGGTTGAACTTCATGCGACCGACCGCCGAGAGGTCATACCGCTCGCTGTTGAAGAACAGGTTGGCGAACAGGTTCTCCGCAGCGTCGCGCGTCGGTGGTTCGCCCGGACGCATCATCCGGTAGATTTCGACCAGCGCCTCGAAGCGCGTCTTGGTCGGATCGATGCGCAGCGTGTCGGAGATGTACGCGCCGCGATCCAGGTCGTTCACGTACAGGGTGTCGACCCGGGTGATCCCGGTCTGGATCATCTTCTCAACCGAGGCCGCCGTCAGCACCTCATTGGCCGCGGCCAGCAGTTCGCCCGTGTCGGTATTGACGACATCATGGGCCAGTATCTTGCCGTAGAGATACTCGCGCGGCACCCGCAGGCGGGTCACCTTGGCATCCTCGAGCTGGCGCACGTGTCGCGCGGTGATGCGCCGGCCTTCCTCGACGATCACGTTCTCGCCGATGCGGATCTCGAACATGGCGGTCTCGCCGCGCAAACGCTGCGGCACGAGCTGCAAGGCGACCTCGTCCTCGCCGAGATGGAAGGTATTGGTATCGAAGAACGTCGACAGAATCTCCTCCTCGGACATGCCGAGGGCACGCAGGATGATCGTCACCGGCAGCTTGCGCCGCCGATCGATGCGCGCGAACAGGCAGTCCTTCGGATCGAACTCGAAGTCGAGCCAGGAGCCGCGGTAGGGAATGATGCGCGCGGAGAACAGGAGCTTGCCCGAGGAATGGGTCTTGCCGCGATCGTGATCGAAGAACACCCCGGGGGACCGGTGCAACTGCGACACGATGACCCGCTCGGTGCCGTTGACGATGAACGTACCGTTGTCGGTCATCAGCGGCAGTTCGCCCAGGTAGACTTCCTGCTCGCGCACGTCCTTGACGGGCTTCTTCGCACCCGGAGCCTCCTTGTCGAGCACGATCAGACGCACCTTGACGCGCAGCGGCGCCGCATAGGTCAGCCCGCGCAGCTGACACTCCTTGACGTCGAACACCGGCTCGCCGAGCCGGTAGCTGACGTACTCGAGAGACGCATTGCCGGAGTAGCTCGTGATCGGGAATACACTCTTGAACGCCGCGTGCAGTCCGATCAGGTCGCGGGCATCCTCGGGGCGCTCGGCCTGCAGGAATGTCCGATAGGAATCGAGCTGAATGGCGAGCAGGTAGGGCGTATCCAGAATGCCCGGCTGCTTGCCGAAGTTCTTGCGGATGCGCTTCTTCTCGGTAAAGGAATAAGCCATCTCGGGTTCACCTCAGAAAAAAATGCGATCGTCCCTGGAGCAGCCCTCTCCGTGGGCGTCCTGCGGGGCCCGCGCCCCAAAAAGGCCGGGCCCGGAACATCCCGCAGGATGCCCCGGGCCGCTGCCTCACTTGATCTCGACCTTTGCGCCGACGTCCTCGAGCTTCTTCTTGAAGGTCTCGGAATCAGCCTTGGACACCGCTTCCTTGACGGTCGACGGCACGGCCTCCACTAGGTCCTTGGCTTCCTTCAGGCCAAGGCCGGTGATCTCGCGGATCACCTTGATGACGGTGACCTTCTTGTCGGCCGGATATTCCTTCAGGAGCACGGTGAATTCCGTCTTCTCCTCGGCCGGAGCCGCAGCGGCGGCCGGGGCCGCGGCGGCGGCCACGGCCACCGGAGCGGCGGCGGTGACGCCGAACTTCTTCTCCATGTCGGAGATGAGCTCAACGACCTCCATCAGGGTCATGTTTGAAATCGCATCGAGAATTTCGTCTTTGCTGACAGCCATGGTGATTCTCCGCAGAATTTGAGTTCGAACAATCGGGTGGGGTGTTACGCGGCCTGCTTCCGGTCGCGAATCGCAGCCACGGTACGGGCGAGCTTCGCCGGCGGCTCCGCCAGCGTTGCGACGAACTTCTGCACCGGCGCCTTGAGCACGCCGAGCAGCATCGACAGCGCCTGCTCGCGGGTCGGCAGACTGGCAACCCGGTCGAGGTCTTCGACCGGCAGGACACGCCCGCCGAGCGCGACCAGAGTTGCCACGAGCTTCTCGTTCGCCTTCGCGAAGTCCTTCACCAGACGCGCAGCCGCGCCGGGATCGTCCTTCGAGAATGCGAGCACGAGCGGTCCCTTGAGCTTCGGTCCCACCGGCTCAAAGGACGTACCGGCAAACGCCCGGCGCGCCAGGGTGTTCTTGACCACCCGCATGTACACGCCTTGCGCACGCGCCTTGGCACGCAGCTCGGTCATCTGTCCGACCGTCAGACCACGGTACTCGGCAGCCACGACGGACTGCGCCACGGCAGCCACTTCAGCCACCTCGGCCACCATCGCCTTCTTGTCTTCCAGGTTAAGTGCCATTCCCTCTCTCCTCTCGGGTGAGAAGATCACGGTTTACGAACGAAGCGGCCGCAGTTCCGGCCAACTTCCCCATCGTCTCCGCCGCGGCGGAACCCTGACAGTCCCACCTCGGCGCGGTGACCCCTCACGCCTCGAGAGTCAACCTCGATGCGATCAGCGGTTCACCATCTGCGCAGGCGATCATTAAGAGGGCCGAACCCTCGCCTGCGGTCTTCGATGATGACGGCGGCTCCCCGCGGAACCGCCGCCCGCATCAAACCTGTCAACGGCGGTTCGTGGCAAACCCACGATCCGCGCACATCCGCGCACGCGCGCACCCGACCCGCGGCAGGCGCCCCGGGCTCGAGACAGCGGCAGCGGATTGAATCTGTTGCAAACTCAGCCGCTCAACGTGGCCTGATCGACCATGACACCCGGTCCCATGGTCGAGGAGACGGTGACTCGCTTCAGGTACTGTCCCTTGGAGGCGGCCGGCTTGGCCCTGGAAAGATCGGCGATCAGTGCGGCCAGATTTTCCTTCAGGGCGATCACTTCGAAGCTGGCCTTGCCGATCGTGCAGTGCACGATGCCGGCCTTGTCGACGCGGTAGGTCACCTGCCCGGCCTTGGCGTTCTTCACCGCCGTGGCGACATCGGGGGTCACGGTGCCGACCTTCGGGTTCGGCATCAGGCCGCGGGGACCCAGGATCTGGCCGAGCTGGCCGACAACGCGCATGGCATCGGGGCTCGCGATCACGCGGTCGAAATTGATCTGCCCGGCCTTGACCTGGGCGGCCAGGTCCTCGAGCCCGACGATGTCGGCGCCTGCGGCCTTGGCGATTTCCTGATTCTTGCCGGAGGTGAACACCGCCACACGCACGGTCTTGCCGGTGCCATGCGGCATCACCGTCGAGCCGCGAACCTGCTGATCCGACTTGCTCGCATCGATCCCGAGGTTCACCGCCACGTCGACCGATTCGTCGAACTTGGCCTTGGCAAACTCCTTGACGAGCTGCAATGCCTCATCGGCCGGATACTGCTTGCCCGGGGTGATCTTGCCCTGCCACGTCTGCACACGCTTGGTCGCCGCCATGGTCAGACCTCCTCCACATCGACGCCCATGCTGCGGGCGCTGCCGGCGATGGTGCGCACGGCCGCATCGAGGGCCGCTGCAGTCAGATCAGGCTGCTTGGTCCGGGCGATCTCCTCGAGCTGCGCCCGGGTGATCTTGCCGACCTTGGACGTGTTCGGTGTGCTGCTGCCTTTCTCGATGCCGATCGCCTTGCGGATCAGCACCGAGGCGGGCGGCGTCTTCATCACGAAGGTGAAGCTGCGATCGGCGTACACCGTGATCACCACCGGAATGGGCAGGCCCTTCTCCAGCTTCTGCGTCTGCGCATTGAACTGCTTGCAGAATTCCATGATGTTCACGCCCTGCTGGCCGAGCGCCGGCCCAATGGGCGGGGATGGATTGGCAGCGCCCGCGGGCACCTGCAGCTTGACGTAACCTTGAACTTTCTTCGCCATCGATACTCTCCCGGGTACGAACGCCTGTACGGCTCCCCGAACTTAAGTCATGGCCTCACGGCCGATTTTGCCTGCCTGCACCCGGCGCTACGCGCCGCAGGCCCACAACTGCGCATCGGCTACGCCTTCTCCACCTGGGAGAAGTCGAGCTCCACGGGGGTCGAGCGACCGAGAATCTGCACGGCCACCTGCAGCCGGCTCTTCTCGTAGTTGACGCTTTCGACGACGCCGTTGAAATCGTTGAACGGGCCATCGATCACACGCACCACTTCACCGGGCTCGAACAGGACCTTCGGACGCGGCTTGTCGGCGCCCTCCTCGACGCGGCGCAGAATCTGCATCGCCTCGCGGTCGGTAATCGGCGCCGGCTTCTCCGGGGTGCCGCCGATGAAGCCGAGCACCTTGGGCACGTCGCGCACCAGATGCCAGGTGTCCTCGTCCATCTCCATGTGCACCAGCACGTACCCGGGGTAGAACTTGCGCTCGCTGCGGCGCTTGTGGCCGTCGCGCATTTCAACCACTTCCTCGGTCGGCACCAGGATCTCGCCGAACTTGTGCTCAAGCCCCGCACGCTTGACGCGCTCGGTGAGCGACTCGGCGACCCGATGCTCGAAATTCGAATAGGCATGCACCACGTACCATCTCAGCGCCACGAATCAGCCCCCCTGTCCGGTCAAAATCCGCGTCGCCCACGTGAGCACCAGATCCAGGCCCCAGAAAAACAGGCCCGAGATCGCCACGAATACAAACACCACCACGGTCGTCATTGTGGTCTCGTTGCGTGTCGGCCAGACGATCTTGCGCAGCTCGGCCCGCGCGCTGACCACGAATTCGCGAAACTGCGTGCCGTACCTCGAGAAGGCCACGATCAGCGCCGCCACGACAAACCCGCCGAGCACGCACAGCCAGCGCACCCAGGTCGGTTGCGCATCGAGCAGATAGTAGGCCGCCAGGCCCGCCGCGACCATGAGCACGGCAATCCACAGCTTGGCTCTGTCCGCCGTGCCGATCGCTTCGGTTTTGATTTCGTCTGTCATGTCATCGCTTGGCAGGCCAGGAGGGAATCGAACCCCCAACCTGCGGTTTTGGAGACCGCCGCTCTGCCAATTGAGCTACTGGCCTGCATCCTAGAGTTTCCGCCGGTGTCGAGCGGGAATTGCGCCCGCCGCACCCTGCCACCGGCGCTGCGCGCCGGTGTTCATAGCACCTCTCACTTCAGAATTTTCGCGACGACACCGGCGCCGACGGTATGGCCACCCTCGCGGATGGCAAAGCGCAGTCCCTCCTCCATCGCAATCGGACTGATCAGCTCCACGGTCATCTTGATGTTGTCCCC
>JAKARC010000075.1 GCA_021822385.1 Pseudomonadota bacterium | reverse complement strand
CTGCTCGGGGTGCGGCGCACTGCACGCGGCGCTGAAGTTGGACGGGCATTGGCAGTGCTCAGCGTGTGCGACGTGGTACGACCGCGATGGGAACGCGGCGACGAACCCGAAGGCCTGCGCGGTTGAGCGGCCGCCGCAGTCCGTTCGTGCGCCGGCTCGGGTACTGACGTGCTTCGCTCATGACCCGCAGCGCAAGTGTGGCGAGTAAGGACAGTGCCTCGATCCGAAGGCACCCCAGATCACGTTGCGCGTGCAAGCAGGGACATGCCGCCGTAAACGGACCCGGACCCCCGTGCGTAGCTCCATTCGGGACGCACAGACCCCTACGCGCTGCGGCGCAGCGCCTGCGGAGTGTGGCTGAGTCCGCCCTTGAGCACATAGGCATCAAAGCCACGCTCGGCGAGGATGAAGGCGGCCGCTGAACTGCGCAGTCCGGTATCGCAGACCACGACGTACGGCAGGTCGCGATCCAGGGCGGCAAGTTTCAAGCGGATAAAATACAATGGAATATTGATCGATCCGGCGACCGCCAGGGTCTCGAACTCTCTTGGCATGCGCACATCGAGCCATTGGCCTCCGTTCTTGATGATTTCCTGGGCGCGCTCAAAGTTCACCCGCTGCAACAGCGGTTCGGTCATCAGTTCACGGAAGTCCTCCTGGCCGAGACGCATCAAGACCCCGTCGGTGAGCATGCTCACCGTTGCATTGCGTTTGACGCCCGCGAGCAACGCCTCCTCGCCGAAAGTATCGGCGACGCCAAGCTCGGCGAGCTTCAGTCCGGTGCGATTCAGCGGCGTCTCGCGAGTCACCAGACATTTGCCGCTGATGATCACATAGAAATAATCGCCGTCCTGGCCCTGGCGGATCACGGTCTCACCGGCCTTGTACGGCACCCGCTCGAGACGCTGGAAGATGGCCTGCAGGTTCGCCGGCGGGATACGATGAAATGACTTGGTCTTCAGCAGTATCGTCATCCAGTCATCGTCGCTCTGCACGTCGAAGTGTTGCTGCAGCTCGGCAACTTCGTAGGTGCCGGTCTGGTCCCACGTCAATGCGACGTCGAGCAGGTCGCTTTCGATCGACAGGAATTCGATGGCCTCGAGCGCACGAGCCGAGGCGCGCCGCGGATTGGCCGGGCAGAGCGCGCGCGCGGCCTCGGGGGAGCCGCCCGCCACGGTGGCGAGCGGACGGCCGTTCTCCTGAATTTCGACCCGGCCCGATACCAGCCAGATCGTGCGCCCGTCGGTGTCTCCTTCCTTGAACAGGAGACGTCCGGCCGGGAGGCTCTGCAGTGTGATCTTCTTGGCCAGTGCCGCCAGATTGTCGCGCTTCAGGCCCTCCAGGGGCGCGAACCGCCGCAGCAACTGTATGCTGACGGGGCGCTCATCGAGTAAATCGAAATCCCGGAACACAGGCTTCAATTCCGTAGCGGCGGCATGGTGCACCGATGCCTACATATTCTAATGTGCCACAGTCATGGCTGCCCCGGACACTGATCACGAATTTTGTGGGGGACTGCACGCTGCGGCAGCGTTTGCCGAGGTTTGAGCTTGGCCGTTTGCCTCGAGCAGCGGCCAGCCGCGATCCGGCTCGAAGCGCGGCCCATGGCGGGCGGCAAGTGCCTGCAAGCGTGCCGTGACAGCCCGCACGCCGCGCGCTTGGGCATAGTGCAGCGGCCCGCCCCGGAACGGGGCGAAGCCGGCTCCAAAGACCAGCGCCGCGTCGATCAGATCGGCATCGGCGGCAATGCGCTCCCGCAGGCAGGCAACGCATTCGTTGACCAGAATCAGGACGAGCCGGTCGGCCAGATCCGGGGGCGCCGTGCCGCGCGGGCGTGGTTTAACAGCCTTGCCGCCCCGCCAGGCATAGAAACCCTGTCCGGTCTTGCGCCCGAACCGACCGGTTTCGACCCGCTCGCGCAGCACGCCCAAATCGGTCGTGGGCCATCCCAGGGCCTGGGCAATGGACGTGCCGACCTGCCCGGCGACGTCGAGTCCGATGACGTCAGCGAGCTCGATCGGTCCCATCGGCATGCCGAAATGCTCCGCAACCCGATCGATGAGCGCAAGCGGGACACCTTCCGCGGCGGCGCGCATTGCTTCGTGCAGGTAGGGCATCAGGACACGGTTGACGAGGAAGCCCGGCGCGCTGCGACACGGTAGGGGCAGCTTGTCGAGCTTGCGCGTGAACGCGGTCGCGGTCGCGAGCGTCGCAGCGTCACCGGCCGGCCCCTGCACGATTTCCACCAGAGGCATCCGCACCACGGGATTGAAGAAATGCAGGCCGATCAGCCGCTCGGGGCGCTCCAGTCCGGCGGCGAGCGCTTCGATCATGAAGCTCGAAGTATTCGTCGCGAGCACCGCCGCCGGCTTCAGCCGCGGCTCGAGTGCCTGCAGCAGGGCGCGTTTCGCCTCGAGATTCTCCACAATCGCTTCGATGATAACGTCCGCCTGCGTGACACCATTGCCGTCGAGGTCTGCCAACAATCGTCCGCATGCCGCCGCAACCTGCGTGGGATCCCGCAGCCGCCCCGAGAACACCGCTGCAGCCCGGCGCAGCGCCGCTTCGATCAGCGTGGCCGTGCGGTCTTGCACGGTGACCTGCATGCCGCGCAGCGCCGCCCAGGCGGCGATATCCCCACCCATGACGCCGGCGCCGACAACGTGTACGCGCTCGAGCGGCAGGGCGCTCTTCGGCGCGAGCGCCTTCAACCGGTCCTGCAGCAGAAAAATGCGGATTAAGTTGCGCGCCGAGGGCGTTGTAAACAGATGCGCGATCGATTGGGCCTCGGCTTCGTATGCCGCCGCGCCCCGGGCAGCGCAGCGGCGCCACAGTTCGATGATGGCGTAGGGTGCCGGGTAGTGCGCACGGGGCGCCTGGGCGGCCACCTGCTTCAGCAGCGTCCGACAAACCCACGGCCGGGCGAGCGGCGAGCCGAGCAGGCGCTGCGCGACGGGCGCGCGCCGTGGCGCGGGCGGATGCTGAATCAGCTCGCGGGCCGCGCTGTGCAGGGCACTCGCCTCGACTAGCCGGTCGACGAGCCCGAGCTTGAGAGCCTGTGCCGCACGCACGGACTTGCCGGTCAGCATCAGTTGCATGGCGGGTAGAACCCCAATCAGTTGCACCGTGCGCACCGTGCCGCCGAAACCCGGATGAATGCCCAATCGCACCTCCGGCAGACCGAGGGCGAGGCGGTCGTCCGCGACCGCGATGCGATAGCGACACGCAAGGGCAAGCTCGAGTCCCCCGCCAAGCGCAAAGCCGTGCACTGCTGCGACCGTCGGACAGTCGAGCCGGTGCAAGCGTTCAAGAACGCTCTGGCCGGCGCGAATCAAGCGATAGCCTGCGGTTTCATCGGCGATGCGGGTGAATTCCTTGATGTCGGCGCCCGCGATGAAGCCGCTGTTCTTGGCTGAGAGAACCACGAGACCCGCGGGCCGATGCGATGCGATCGAGCTCAGGTGCGCGTCGAGTTCGGTGAGCACCTCGCTCGAGAGAACGTTGGTCGAGGCCTCGGCCCGATCCGCCCACAGCCATACGATGCCCTCGGCATCCTGCTCGAATCGCCAGTGACGGCCACGCTGCGCATTCATGGGCATTCTCCCGGTTTGAGCCGTCCCGATCCTCAGGCCCCTGGGCCCGCCGCCGAGCCTGCGGTGCGTACCTCGAAATCGCATACCAGCGGCCGGTGGTCGGAGAAGCGAACATCCGGGATGCGAAAGGCATTCACTTCGATCTGCTCGCTCACCAGGATGAAATCAAGTTCCACCCGGGGCGCACGTGCTGGAAAAGACGGCAGGCCGACCGTATTCGCACTGCGCAGGCCTGCCGCGCGCATGAACAGATAGATCTCGTGCGTACCCCAGAAGGTGTTGAAGTCGCCTGCCACGATGACCGGTTTGCGACGCGAGAGGAGCAGATCGCACAGCGCGCGCAGCTGGTACTGGCGGTGACGGAACTTCAACGACAGGTGCACGAGGAACACACAGACATCCTCGAGTTCCAGTTCAATGATCAGCCGCTTGATGCCCGTATCGAAGTAGTGGAAGCGTTGCTTGCGCACGTGCGGGGCTGAAAGCAGTGCATTGCCTTGCTTGCGCACGATGGGCAACAGCGTATTGATCGAGGAAAGTCCGTATTTGCACTGGAATGCCGAATAGTGGCCGATCTCGGCAGCAATGTATTCGGCCTGATTCAGCATGCCGGTTCGGATCGAACCGCTGTCGATCTCGATCAAGCCGACCAGATCCGCATGCTCCTCGCGCAGAAAACGTGTGATGCCGGTCAGTACCCGGGGATTGCTGCGCAGGTACCCCGCCCCGGGCACCGGCAGATGAAATGCCGGACCGGTGCCGGTGGCGTAGCGGATGTTGTAGACGACCAGACGCAAGTGAGGAGGGTAACCGTGCAGCCTGCCAAAGAACCATTTTATGCAATTGTGCCGGCAGCCGCATGCGCACACATCCGGCTTCGCAGCACGGCCCGCTTGTGAGACACTGTAAAGGAGCGTGGAGATCCAGCCCCTATGTCCCAGGCTAACCCGATTCGCCTGTTCGTCACCCATCTGTGGGCGCCCGCCGACGACTATTTGCGGGTCTTCGAGTACCTGGAAAGCTCGCGGAACTTCTTTTACAAGAACTTCAGCGCTCCGGATCGGCGCCCGGCGGGCGATCGGGAAGCGCAGCGCCAAGAGTTGCGGGCGCAGATCGGTCCAGCCGAGGCAGTCGTGGCGCTCTCGAGCCTTTACGCTGAGGATCAAGATCTGCTGACGTTCGAACTTCTCTACAGCCAGGCCCTGCAGAAGCCGGTGGTGCTGCTGAAGTCGTTCGGCACTGGCAAGGACGCGCCCCCAGAGCTGCTCGATCTTGCCGATGAGCTAGTCGACTGGGACGAGCGTGCCCTCGTGGACGCGATCCGCCGCCAGGCGCGCCACGAAGACACGACCCGCTGGGACACGATCGAATTCAAGCTCGACTGAGCCGCCGCGACCCTGCGCGGCGCCCTTCGGGCGCCGCGCAGGGTCGGGGCATCAAAAGCGTGCCGAGATCGTGGCGTAAAGCGCGCGCGGCGGACCGCCGTAGGCGAGCGGATAGCCGGCCGTCGCGGTGCCGTACAGGCCGCCGGCTGAGATGTACTCGAAGAAATTGTAGCGC
>JAKARC010000034.1 GCA_021822385.1 Pseudomonadota bacterium | reverse complement strand
GGTCGTCTTGCCCGCGCCGTTGGGTCCGAGCAGCCCGACGACCTCGCGGCGGCGCACCGCGAAGGAGATCCGATCGACGGCCAGGACGCCGGGATAATGTTTGCCCAGGTTCGTGACCCGCAGCACGAGGTCTGCGGCGGGGCCCGCGGCGGGAGCGACGCTGTTCAAGTGAGGCGATTGCACGGTCGAGCCTGGCTGAAGAGTCTGTCGGCGCCGAGTCCCGGGCCGCAGCTCGGTGCGCGAGGCTCCGGCATGCGTGAGCGCTGCCGCCGCATACCGGGGGCAGAGTGGCATTGCGGCGCGGACCTGTCAATTGCGTGCACGAGCATCGCGTCGTCCGTGACCGACGATGAACCGAGCGGTCTTAGACCGTCGTCACAGAAGGCGCACCGGCCAGCGTGAATCCTGTCGCGGTGTAGCGGTAACAGAAGAGCGATTCTCATGCCACCCGAACGGGCGGGAAATGACAATGATCGGCGATCTGGTCTTTACCGGCAGTCTCGCGCTTGCGGCCGGCGGCGGCGCGGCCGGTTTTTGGCTGCTGTCCGTGCGGCGCGGTGCCTCGGGCCGCGCCGGGGCCCGAGAGCGAGCCATGCTGCGGACCCTCGTCGATCACCTGCCCGACCTGCTGTACGTCAAGGACGTCGAGGGGCGCTTCATCCTGGCCAATCTCGCCGTGGCGCGCGTCATGGGCGCGAGCCGCCCGCAGGAGCTGTTGGGCAAGAATGATTTTGACTTCCATCCTGCGGAACTCGCCGCCCGCTATCATGAGGACGAGCAGGCCGTGATCCGCAGCGGCCAGCCTCTGCTCGGACGCGAGGAGGAATGTCGCGATCCGGCCGGCCGCCTGATGTATCTCGAGACCACCAAGGTGCCGTTGCACGATGCCCGCGGCGCGGTGACCGGTCTCGTCGGCATCGGCCGCGATGTGACGCAGCGGCTCGAGGAGACCCGGGCGCTCGAGCACGCCGTGCAGGAGTCGCGCGAAGTCATCCAGGCGGTGCTCGCCGGTGTGAGCGAGCGGCGCGTGAGCACGCAGGGGCGCAGCGGACACCTGTTGTTGCTCGCGCAGTGTGTCAATGAGCTGATCGACAGGGTTGCCCGGACGGTCGGGGAGATCGTGCGCACGGTGAGCCGCGCCGCCGAGGGGGATCTTACGGTGCGCATGACGGTGGCCGGCAAGTCGGGCGATTTCAAGGCGCTCGCGCTCGCGGTCAACGGCCTGATCGATGCCATGCAGGCGGTGGTCGCAGGTCTGGCGAGCACCGCGCGCGCAGTACAGCGCGGGGCCGAAGACATTGCCCGCGGCAATCAGGATCTGAACCGGCGCACCGAGGAGCAGGCCGCAAGCCTCGAGGAGACGGCTTCCTCGATGGAGCACATGACAGCGATGGTTCGCGACACCGCGGCGAGCGCGGTGCAGGCGAACCAACTGGCCATTGTCGCGCGCGAGCACGCCGAGCGCGGCGGCACCGTCGTCGGTACGGCAGTTGCGTCGATGGGTCAGATCAACGCCGCAAGCCGCAAGATCGTCGATATCATCGGTGTGATCGATGCGATCGCCTTCCAGACCAATCTGCTCGCGTTGAATGCCGCTGTCGAGGCCGCGCGCGCCGGGGAGCAGGGCAAGGGTTTCGCGGTGGTGGCGGCCGAAGTGCGTAATCTCGCCGCGCGCAGCGCCGAGGCGGCCCGGCAGATCAAGGTGCTGATCCAGGACTCGGTGGGCAAAGTGAGCGAGGGTGCCCGGCTCGTCGATGAGTCCGGAGCGGTGCTGGGGGAGATCGTCAGCCGCGTCAAGAAGGTGACCGACGTCATGGCCGAGATTGCCGACTCGAGCCGTGAGCAGGCCGCCGGCATCGAGCAGGTGAACCGGGCCGTGACCTCTATGGACGCGATGACGCAACAGAACGCAGCGATGGTCGAGCAGGCGACCAGTGCCGCGCGGGCCCTCAATGAGCAGGCGATGCACCTGATGAAGCTGATCGGGCGCTATCGCACCACGGCCGGCGCGGACGGGGAGCCCGAGCACGTGCCCCTGCGGGCGGTGGCACAGGGCGCCCACGAGTGATAGTGCGGCCCGCGCGCAGCCGAATTCCGCGGCGGCCGCCCGCTTGCGTCTCGCGCTGCCGTCCGGCTGGGCCCGCCGCGCTATAGTCACGGCAGCGAGGGTGGGGAGAACGGGCGGATGCGGCGTGAGGAACTGGTGATACCGACCGCGGGGCGCGGCTTTCATGAGCTCACCGGTCCAATCGATGCGTTCGTGCGCGACAGCGCCGTGGTCGATGGCCTGTGCAACGTATTTTTGCCGCACACGAGCGCGTCACTCCTGCTCGGGGAAAATTGGGATCCCAGTGTCCGCGTTGATCTCGAGGGGTTCATGCGCGGGCTTGCGCCCGATGGGGATCCGCGCCACACGCATCGGGCCGAGGGGCCGGATGACATGCCGGCGCATATCCGCACGATGTTGACCCAGAATTCGCTCGTGCTGCCGGTTGCCGGCGCGGCGTTGCTGTTGGGCAGTTGGCAGGGCATCTATTTGTGGGAGCACCGCCTGCGCGGCACGCAGCGTCGCATCATCCTGACCGTCTGGTAAGCGTGCGCGCCGCGCCCGTCGGCGCTGCATCGGCACCGGTCAGTAGCGCAGCTCGTACGCCAGGCCGATGCTGCTGCCCGGATCGTTCTGCGGCGTCGTGCCCTGGGTGGTCGCGGTACCGTTGCCCACACGCGTCTCGAGCTTCAAGTGGCGACCGAGTGCGATATCCACGCGGATCTGGCTGGTGCCCTGGGTCGTGTGGGTCGCGGCGACGTACACCCAGTTCGACACATACTTGCCGGCGGTGATGCTCGCGCCGCTCGAACGTGTGCCGGGCGCTGCATTGGCGCTGCCCGACGGAGTGCCGCTGCCGATGGATAGCGTGTTCAGATCGAGATGACGCCGGATCCAGGTGAGCGGATTGAGACTGCCGGCGCCCACGCCGCCGAATCCCTCGAGGCTCGCGAGCGCCGCGCCGGTTTCTCCGAGCTGGTAGGGCGACAATTGCGAGGCAGGTTGTCCGAACAGCAGCAGCGCGAGCAGATCGTCTTCGGGAAGAGGTGGATTGCTCGACAGCTTGATCTGCGGATTGTCCGCAAAACCGGTGACGCGCAGCGTCACGGTGGTCGCAACAGTGGACATGACGCTGCTGCGGGCCAGGAAATCGATCGACGGATCGATCCGGTGTCGCAGTCCTTCGCCATCGAAGCTGACCCGCCCGCGCGTGAAATCGAGATTCCGGCCGGCGAGCGAGAAGGTACCGCGTGTCATCGCGAACCCGCCGCTCACCCGTGGATGGGCGGATGTGCCGGTGATCTCGAGTTTGCCGCCGAGCTGCGCATCGAGCCCCCGGCCGGTGACATATATGGTCTGCGGCGCCGTGAGCGTTAGCCCAAGACCGACCACGAGCCGGTGCACCGGGCGCACGGGCGGGGTCGCCTCGCCCGGGCGGATCACATGCAGTGTCGCGACATTCGGCGGCAACGCATTCGGGATGCTGATGGCGGCATGATGCACCCGGATGACGCCAGTGACGTCCACCCGATTACGCAGTGTGCCATTGATGTGGATGTCGGCGCCGAAGTTGGCCGTCAGGATGTCGTTGGTGATCGGTTGGATTCGGTGGGCGATGAGTGCGATGTGGATCGGCAGCCGCGGCTGCAGCAACCCGATCGTACCGGTGGCGGACAGATGTCCCGGACCTGCCCGGGCCGACAGGCTCGAAATCCGCAGAACGCCGTGATCGCCGACGAGGCGCGCGTTGATATCCCCGATGTGTACTCCGGAGGCATAATCGCGCAGATCGCCGCCTGCGAGCGTCACGACGCCGCTGATCTCGGGCGAGCGCGTCGTTCCGAGCACGCGTGCGTTGACCGCGAGGAGTCCGGTCGCGCGAGCCCCGCGCGCCTCGAGCATGGCATTCATCAGCGCTGCATCAAGCGTGCCCGTCAGACCCAGGTCGAGCGATCCTGCGCGACTGAGCGGCGCGCGCCCACGCAAGGTGAGCCGCGAAGCGCGGCCGACATCCAACGCGGCGGCAACGTTCGCCGTGCCGTCGCGCAACGTGGCCTGACCCCGAAGGTTCACCGCGGGCAGTCCCAGTGCCGCGGCGCCCGCGAACTCTAAGCCGCTGATTTTGACCGAGACCTTGCCTGCGGGCGCCGTCCGCGCGCCAGTGAGGTGCGCGCGGACGCTCAGCGTGCCGGCCGAGAGCAGACCCGGTGCGAACGCATTGAGGAGCCCGGCATCGAGATGTTCGACGGCCGCGCGGACATCGAGCCTCGGGGTAAGAGCGCCATCCAGTGTGAAGACCGTCCGGCGGATGGCGAGTTGCAGATCGTGCACGGCCAGGCCCCTGGTCCATGTCAGTCGCGCCGGCCGCAGCAGATGCAAGTCCTGACCGCGATAGTGTGCAGCGAAGTTGACCAGTTCGAACGCATGCACTCGCGTGTCGAGCCGCGCGGAGACGGACAGACGCGCCGGCGTGCCACGGATGTTGGCCGAATCCGCATCGAGCCGTATGCGCAGCGCATCGAAGGGCCCGCTGGCCGCAAGCCTCACCGTACCGGTGAGTCCGTGCATCTCGATGGGGTGGGCGAGCAGGTCGATGCGCGCGCCGAGACGGCCCGCATCCGGCACCACAACAAGACTACCGTCGAGACGTCCGGCAAGGGGCCTGCCCACGAGCGGTTGCAGGTCCGCCAGCCGATCTACGCTCAACAGCAGCCGGCCGCGAGTGGTGGCGAGGTGCGCGTTCGCGCGCAGCCGTCCACGGACGCTCAGGCTTTTCCAGGTCATACGCTCGACGTCGAGGTCGAAGGCGTGCGGGGCGGACCGTTTGAATGAGGCCGCGACCGTGAGCGGTGCGCCGGCCAGAGTGCCGCTCACCCGCAGGAGCGCGTGCGCCTGCGCGGGCAGATCGCGTGCCTGCAGAACCCCCGCGATCGTTCCATACGGGGAGCCATGCAGCGAAAGTCGCGCGTGGGCGTGGGCCGTGAGTGAGAACGAGTCCATCGGCCCGGCAGCCGATCCGGTCAGCTCGAAGGCCCCGGCGGCGGCGGGCGTGACCCGCGTCAGATCGGGCACGGAAACTCGCCAACGCGCGCGCAGGGTCTTCAGTCCAAGCGCCGCCGTGCCGCTCGCACTGCGCTCGGCCGTTGCATTCGCCGCCAGTGCGATCGCCCGTCCCTGCAGTGTCAGGCGCTCGATATCGAGCTGCGTGGGTGTCAGGCGCGCCTGCAGGCGTAACTGCGTGTTGCGGCCGAGCATGCGGTCGGCCGTGAGCGTGCCCCGCACGCGCGCGGTGGCGGCGAGTGCCAATCGCGTCACGTCGGCGCGCTGCGCGATCGTGCCCGTGGCCCGCAGCCCGCCGCGGATCGTCTTGTGGTAGAGCGCCGCAAACGGTGACAGGTCGGGCACGCGCAGCGCGAAGGTGGCACTGCGCGTGCCGGCGGTGAGGGCGCGGGCACGCAGGTCGAACAGTCGATCGGCCACGGTCAGCTGCAGCGGCCGCTGCGGCGCATGCAGCTGCAGCAGCGCCTGCACCTGCAGGGGTGCGCCGCGCAACAGCCGCGGGTGTGGGCCGGGCAACCTGATGTGTTGGGCCCTGGCGTGCACCGACAGTGTCTGGCCGTTGGCCGACAGACTTGCCGTGAGAGCGCCGAGCTGTGCGCCGTCGGCGAGCTGCAGGCCGGTCAGATCGAGCGTCGCGTGCGCCTGTGCGGTTGCGAGCGGTCCGTGCCACCACCCCACGATCGCCACATGCTGCCAGGCGAGACCGGGTCGCGGACTCATGGCGGGCGAGTCGATTTGATAGATCACATTGGCCGAGCGCTGTCCGAGATCGATCGAGCCGTGGACTCGGGCGGTGAGCGGCCCGATGTGCGCGCGCAGCTGCAGCTGCTCGGCGCGCGGCGGCCCGGCGATGCTTGCGGTGAGCGCGACGGCACCGAGCCGGGGCAGTTTGAGCCACTGCTGCATGGGTCCGCCGTCCGGCTCCTCGATCGTCACCTGCGCATCCAGTGCCGAGGGCGCACTGCGCAGCCGCAGCCGGTACAGTCCCGGGCCGTTGGTGCGGCGCGCGCGCACCGTTGCACGGGCATCGGTGATCGACCGGTAGAAGAGCGAGCCGTGCACGCTCAGGCGCACCACCGCACCGACGGTGGCCGGTGCGAGCTGCGCGGTGGCGATGTGGAACTGATTGATCGCGAGGCCCGGCAGTAGCCGTGTGAAACCCGTGTGGCTCGAGCGCGAGCGAACCGGCCGGCGCAGCACATCGACCCGGGCGACATCGAGGCGGTCTATCCGCACCATCCCCTTCAGCAGGGCCAGGGGCGACCAGCGCAGCGAGAGCTGCCGTGCGCGCAGCCACGGTCCGGCGGCGTCGCTCAACTGCAACCGGGCGATATCGATCCGGTCGGGGAAGCGCCCGCCGAGACCGGATATGCGCACATCGCCCGAGGAGAGCCGCGCCGTGGCGCTCGCGATCAGGCGCCGACCGCCGCGGGTGCCGCTTGCGACCAGGAGCGCCGTCGTCCCGAGTAGGACGAGCAGCGCCAATCCACCGCACATCCAGGCGAGAATGCGCAGCGCCCGACGCATCAGAGCGCCTGTCCGAGGCCGATGTAGACCTCGAAGCTGCCGCCATTGCGCAGCGGGCTCGTGGGCACGGCGACTTCGAGCCGGATCGGTCCAATGGGCGTGTAATAGAGGATCCCGGTTCCCACCCCGACACGATATACGCTCTGTGAGCCGGCGGAGACACCCCCACCGTCGGCGAACAGCAGAACACCAAATTTGGCGCCGATGCGTTGGCTCAGCTCGAGATTCACGGCCTGCATGCTCGTGCCTCCCTCCGGGTCCCCGTTCGGAAACTGTGGGCCGACCGATTGATAGCGATAGCCGCGCACGGTGCCGCTGCCACCGGCGTAGAAGCGCTGATCCGGCGGCAGTCCGAACTGGCTTGCCCCTGCTGCCACACCCGCGATCAGGCGCGCGGCGAGCACGGTGCGCCCGCGGGGATCACTGCGTACGAGCCGATGCAGATCGAAGTAGCCGGTGACGCTTCCCTCCAGGATCACGAACAGCTTCTGCCCGGAGGCGCTCGGGGCCAGCGGGGAGGCGGGTAGGAGTGATGGGGCGGAAGCGTTCGCGGAAATCGTGGGCGAGGCGCGCAGCGATACCTTGATGCCGTGCGTCGGGCTCGCGAGCGGCGAGCTCACGTCGGTGGAATTGAACTGCACCGCGAGCGGAATCGAGAGCAGGTTGTAATTGTAGTGGAGGTTCTGTTGGATGACGGCCTCGTGCTCGTAGGCGGCGCCGACGATTGCAGTCCAGTCCCGGGAGATCCGCCGGGTGAGCGTCGCACGCGCCATTTCTCCATTCTGGGTGTAGGCCTCGAGCGTCTGGCGCAGGGCAGTGATCGAGAAGTCGAGATCCTGGTTGCGGCGGCGAAAATCCGGTATCGCATAGCCAATGCGTGCGTCGTAGCCGATGCCGGTGCTCACCGTGCCGCCGAGGTCGATGGCCGTGGCCGAAAAGCTGAGCAGCTGTCCGCCGCCGAATACGTTGTGATCACTCCAATGCAGACCGCTGCTGCCACCGAGGTCGCTCGAGTAGGCGGCACTGACGCCGACGGAAAAGCGCTTGCTCTCCTTGACGACAAACGTGATCGGTACCTTTGCCGCCAGATCCGGCGGCCCGCGCTGCACCGTAACGCTCGAGAACAGTCCGAGTTGCAGCAGCGCCTGGCGCGCTCGCTCGACGCGGGCCGCATCGTAAATCTGTCCCGTATGGATGGGCAGTTGCCGTTGCGCGAGCCACAGGCTCGCGTGCCGCAGGCCCCTGATGCGGATCGAGCCGATCCGCACGCGCGGGCCAATCGTGACGCGAAAGGTCAGATCAATCAGGTGCCGGTGTGGCCTTTCGTACGCGAGGGGCTTGGCCACCTGCGCGAGCGCGTAGCCGGCATTGTGCAATGCGATCTGCAGCCGCGCGCGCGCCGCGAGCACATCGGCGGCGATTGCGGCTTCACCCGGGACCAGACCGAGCTCGCGCTTCATGCCGGTCGGCAGAGTGCCTTGGATGTCGATCCGGCCGATGCGAAAGAGCGGGCCGAGTGCGGGCACGATCTGCACGTGCGCCTTCTTGCCCTTGGGCAGGTTGCGTAGAGCTTTACCCAGACCTACGCTTTCAAGGGACCTGCCATCGATCGTGATGGTGATCGTGCCCTCGTAGTAACCGAAGCTGTGCAGAACAGTCTGCAAGCGGCGCACGTCGCCGCGGGCGCGCATGATGAGTCCATAAGGACCGACCGGCGCGCTGCTGCGCAGTGCCTCGAGCTGCGAGGTCATCCGCAGGGTCGCATCCAGGGTACCCTGGCCGGTCGATTGCCAGTGAATGGTGTAACGCAGTCGAGGCACGGCATCGGCGGCACGCGCGACCATCGCCACACACAGCGCCAGCACGCTCAGGCATAGAAGGGGCGCCCGTCCGCACCGGTGGTCGCGGCACCTCTGGCGAGCCGGGCCGGTGGCGCGGCTGATCCATTTGCCGTCGGCCAGCTCACGAATCATTCGGTTCCTCACTCCTCGCTGCCTCAGGCGGGAGCCGGCTGACTCGCCTTGCCCGAGTAAGGCCGCGTCGCCGCGGGCCGGACTCAGGGTCTGGTCGTTTGTCTCCTCGAATGCGCCCGCACCGCGGACCGCTCCTGCCTCCAAAGGGCCTGCTCATGGTAATGCAAGAAGTGCCTTCGCGTTGACCGGCGTGTTGCCTCGGGCGCTTGCGCGGCGAGCACCGCCGCGCTTCGCGGGCGCGACGGTCCTGATTCCCAGTCATGCCCATGTCGATGCTGCTGCCCGCGACAGGTGAGGACCTGCTGCGGCTCGGCTGCAGGACCGCCGGGTGAGCCGCAAGGTCTCACCGTCGGCGGCAAACCTCGAGCGGATCATCCGCAGCGTCGCACCGCGGTGTCGTGGAAGGTCAGCCGCGTGCACGGTTCGTTCGCGCCCCGGCAGAGCGGAGAGCCGCAGCGACGGACGGCGTCTGCGTCCAGGTTGGCGTGCATGCGACCTGAGTGTCAGCGCCGATCGCGCGCTTGACGGCAGGTCCGACCGACTGATCCGGCCCTAATGCCAGGGCATCTGCGCGACTCTGCGGCGCGGCAGCCGCGGCTTGCCACCCGACCCGGGAGGCTTTCATAACTTATTGTTTTTACTGGCGCTCCCTACGGGATTCGAACCCGTGTTACAGCCTTGAGAGGGCTATGTCCTGGGCCTCTAGACGAAGGGAGCGTGACCGGCCTGGCTGCAGGAGCGCGGTATTATAGGTATCCTGGTACATTGCTCAAGCAGAAAGACAGATATTGAATTCTCCAGAAGCGCACCCCGATGCGCCCCACAGGGTGCCCCGGATCATTCCGCGGGCGCAACATACGATCTCCGTACACACATCTCGGCCAATGCCCTGCGGGTGCTGTACCGCTTGCGCGATGCCGGCTTCCAGGCATTTCTCGTCGGTGGCTGCGTCCGCGACCTGCTCCTCGGTCTGGATCCGAAGGACTTCGATGTCGCAACCGATGCGCTGCCGGAACAGGTCAAACGGCTGTTCCGCAACAGCCGCCTGGTCGGCCGGCGCTTTCGCCTTGCGCATGTGTTCTTCGGGCCGGAAATCATCGAAGTGGCCACGTTCCGCGCCGCGAGTGCTCCAATCGAGGAGGACGAGCCGGCCGCGGACGATCTTGCCGCGGCGGCGGATCTCACCGAGGACGAGCCGCTCGATCCGGCAGGCTCCGACACGGAGGCGCCGCCTGCGGTCGGACCAGATGACCGCGACGCGCCGGCTGTGACCGGCGAGCGCATGTTCGACGACACCGGGCGCATCTTGCGCGACAACGTGTACGGCACCATCGAGGCGGACGTCTGGCGCCGCGACTTCACGGCCAATGCGCTGTATTACAACATCGCCGACTTTTCGATTTGGGACTACGTCGGCGGTGTCGAGGATATCGCGGCGCGGCGGTTGCGCATGATCGGTGATCCCGACACGCGCTATCGCGAGGATCCAGTGCGCATGCTGCGGGCGGCGCGCTTCGAGGCCAAGCTTGGCTTCACCCTCGAGCCGGCGACCGCCGCGCCGATCGAAACGCTGCACGAGCTCCTGGGCGGTGTCCCGCCGGCGCGGCTGTTCGATGAGACACTGAAGTTGTTTCTGACCGGGCATGGCGCGCGCAGCCTGCCGGTGCTGCGCCGGCGGGGATTGCTTGCGGCACTGCTGCCGAACGTCGATGCCTATCTCAGCACGCATCCGGACAGCCTGGTGGAGAAGCTCCTGCTGCAAGGATTGGTCAACACCGATGCGCGCGTCAGCGCCGGGCGATCGGTGACCCCGACATTCCTGCTCGCGCTGCTGCTGTACGGGCCGATTGCCGCGATCATCGAGGCGATGCCGCCGCAGCACTGGCACGAGATCGGCGCGATCATCTCGGCCTGCGATCAGGCGGCGAGCGAGGCGCAGCGTCATCTTTCCATTCCCAAGCGGTTTACGCTGGGCGTGCGCGAGATGTTCGCGCTGCAGCCGCGCCTGGAACATCCGCGCGGGCGCCGTGCGCTGCGGCTGATCGGGCATCCGCGGTTCCGCGCCGCGTACGATCTGCTGCTGCTGCGCGCCGAACTCGGTCTCGCGCCGGCCGCGCGTGCGCAGTGGTGGACCGATGTGCAAAGCGTCGGCGAGGAGGAGCAGAACCGCATGGCGGATGCGCTCGCCACCGCGCCCGCGCCGTCCACCGGCCCGAAGAGCCGCCGCCGCCGGCGCGGCGGGCGCCGCCGCCAGAGCAGCGGCGCATCTTGAGCGGCGGGGCGGATGCAGCGCTGGCAACCGGCCTACGTGGGCATTGGCAGCAACCTCGAACAGCCCCATCGGCAGGTCCTGCGCGCCTGGGAGGCGCTCGGGCGACTGCCGGCGACACGCCGCATCTGCCGCTCGCCGCTCTACGGCTCGCGCCCGTTCGGGCCGGTCGCGCAACCGGATTTCGTCAATGCCGTGGCCGGTGTGCTCACCCGGCTCGATGTCGGTGAATTCTTCGCGGCGCTACAGACTCTGGAGGCGTCCCTCGGACGCAGCCGCGATGGACCGCGCTGGGGGCCGCGCGTGATCGATCTCGACCTGCTCGTCTTTGGCCGGGAGCGGTGTGAGACGCCGCAGCTGCGCCTGCCGCACCCCGGTATAGTGGAACGTAACTTCGTTCTGTATCCTCTGGCGGATATCGCTCCGGAGCTCGATGTTCCAGGGCTCGCGCGCGTGCGCGAGCTCAGTGCCCGGCTGGGACCCGAGGGCCTGTGGCGGCTCGATCCGCAAGCATACGCACCCGACGTTCACTCCCTGCAGTCAACGCATGAGCGACGCTGAGCACCAGTTCATCGTGGTCGAGGGACCCATAGGGGTCGGCAAGAGCAGCCTGGCGCGGCTGCTTGCGGCGAGCCTCGCGGCCGAGCCGCTCCTCGAGGCGCCCGAGAGCAATCCCTTTCTCGAGCGTTTCTACAAGAACCCGCGTGCCGGGGCGTTGCCGGCGCAGCTGTACTTCCTGTTCCAGCGCTGCCAGCAGCTCGCCGCGCTCAATCAGAAAGACCTGTTTGCCGCGGTGCGCGTGGCCGATTATCTGTGGGAGAAGGACCGGCTGTTCGCGCGTCTGACG
This sequence comes from Pseudomonadota bacterium, assembly GCA_021822385.1. Taxonomy (GTDB): domain Bacteria; phylum Pseudomonadota; class Gammaproteobacteria; order Steroidobacterales; family Steroidobacteraceae; genus 13-2-20CM-66-19. Next base: position 15,488 of record JAKARC010000034.1, on the reverse strand, counting down.
CTCGATGAGGCCGAGTTCGCCTTGTACGAGCAGATCAGCCGCCGTCTCGACGTCCAGCCGCCCAAGCCCGACCTGGTGGTCTATCTACAAGCGCCGGTGGACGTGCTGCTCGAGCGGATCCAGCGCCGGGCGATTGGTTTCGAGCAATACATGGACCGGGGTTATCTGGTGCGGTTGAACGAGGCGTACGCGCGCTTCTTTCACGACTATGAGGCCGCGCCGCTGCTCATCGTCAATGCCGCGGCCATCGATCCGGTCAACAACGAGACCGACTATGCGGAGCTGCTCGCGGCCATCCGGCGCATGAAACGCGGCCGCCTTTACTACAATCCGCTCGGCGCCCGGGCGATCTAGCCGATCCGATCGAGTAGACTAGCGCCATGTACACCCAGCTTCAGCTCAGGGACTCGGATCGTCCGCCGGTGACCCTCGGTACGCTCGCGCGCATGAAGGATCAGGGTGAGAAGATCGCAGCGTTGACGTGCTACGACGCAAGTTTCGCCGTGCTGTTGGATGCAGCCGGCGTCGATGTGGTGCTCGTCGGCGACTCGCTCGGCATGGTGATTCAGGGTCATGAGACCACCGTGCCGGTCACCATGGATCAGATGGTCTATCACTGTGCCGCAGTGGCGCGCGGCCTGCATCGGCCATTGCTTATCGCCGATCTGCCGTTCATGAGCTATCCCACCAAGGAACGGGCGCTCGAGAACGCGGTGCGACTGATGCAGGAGGGCGGAGCGCAGATGGTCAAGCTCGAGAGCGGCGGCGGCCAGATCGAGATCGTGGAATTCCTGGCTGGGCACGACATTGCCGTGTGCGCGCACCTCGGCTTGAAGCCCCAGTCCGTGCACAAGACCGGTGGATTCCGCGTGCAGGGGCGGCAGGAGGAGGCGGCCCGGCGCATGCAGGCCGACGCCAAGGCGCTTGCGGCCGCGGGCGCGGATATCGTGCTGCTCGAGTGCATCCCTGCCGAACTCGGCAAACGCATTGCCGCTGAGAGTGCCGTGCCGGTGATCGGCATTGGTGCCGGACCCGACACCGATGGGCAGATCCTCGTTCTCTACGACATCCTTGATATCACCAGCGGCCGCAAGCCGCGTTTCGTGCGCAATTTCATGACCGGTGCCGGCGACAACCTCGAGGCCGTCAAGCGCTACGTCGCTGCCGTGCGCGAGCGGGGCTATCCGGCCCCCGAGCATTGCTTCTGAGCCGATGCGCCGCGCGAGGACCATCGCCCAGGTGCGTGCGGCGGTGCGGGCGTGGCGCCGTGCCGGGCAGCGGGTCGTATTCGTGCCGACCATGGGCAACCTGCACGCCGGCCACATGAGCCTGATCGAAGCGGCGCGCGCGCATGGCGAGCGGTTCATCGCCAGCATTTTCGTCAATCCCATGCAATTTGGTCCGAACGAGGACTTTGCGCACTATCCGCGTACTCCACAGCGCGATGAGCGGATGCTGCGCAGCGCCGGCTGCGATCTGATGTTCACCCCGGAGGTGAGCGAGATCTATCCGAACGGCATGACGCACGCCACGCGGGTCGAGGTGCCGGGCCTGTCGGATATTCTGTGCGGGCAATTCCGGCCGGGACATTTCCAGGGGGTCACCACGGTGGTCGCCAAGCTGCTGCACATCTGCGCCCCCGATGCGGCGGTGTTCGGCGAAAAGGACTTTCAACAGCTGACCCTGATCCGACGCATGGTGAGCGATCTGTGCATGCCGGTGCGGATCATCCCGGCCCCGACGGTCCGGGCCGACGATGGGCTCGCCATGAGCTCGCGCAATCAATACCTCAGCGCGGCCGAGCGGGCGCGTGCGCCGGTACTTTATCGGACGCTGTGCGCCGCCGCGCGGCGCATCGAGGCTGGCGATCGCGACTGGGTCGCCATCGAGCGCGAGGGTCTGCGCGTGCTTACGGCCGAGGGGTTCCGCCCCGACTATTTTGCGATCAGGCGGCAGGAGGATCTCGGTGCGCCTGCGCCCGAGAGCCGTCGGTTGGTGATTCTGACGGCCGCGCACCTCGGCCGGGCACGCCTGATCGACAACGTGCAGGTGACGATCTAGGCGTCCCCGGGGCATTCGTCCCGGCGCTGGCGCGCAAGCGCCCAGTCGATGTGCTCGCGCACGAGCGGCGTTGCCGCCGCGCGCCGCTGCCGTAGCGCGGCGCGGACCTGTGCCGCGGGCGGCGCGTTGCCGAGTGCGACAGCGATGTTGCGCGACCAGCGCTCGTAGCCGATGCGGTAGATCGCCGCGCCGCGCATGCGCGCATCGAACTCGCTCTCGCTCCATGCAAACAGTTCCGTCAGGCGGGGCGCGTCGAGTCCGTGGCGGACCTTGAAATCCGGATGCGCGGCGCGGCGCGCGAACTTGTTCCACGGACAGACCAACTGGCAGTCATCGCAGCCGTAGATCCGGTTGCCCATGGCGGCTCGAAATTCCATCGGTATGGGCCCGTCGAGTTCGATGGTCAGGTACGAGATGCACCGGCGCGCATCGAGCCGATAGGGGGCGGTGATCGCTCCGGTCGGGCAGGCGGGCAGGCACGCCGAGCAGCTGCCGCAATGGGCGCTCGCCGGCCGGTCCACGGGCAACGGCAGGTCGGTGATGATTTCCCCGAGGAAGAACCACGAGCCGCTGTCGCGCGCGATCAGATTGGTGTGTTTACCGATCCAGCCGAGACCGGCGTTGCGCGCCAGGGCCTTCTCGAGCACCGGCGCGCTGTCGACGCAAACCCGATAGCCAAACGGACCGATGCGCTCGACCAGCGCGCGCGCCAGCCGGGCGAGCCCCGCACGCATCACCTTGTGATAATCGCGTCCGAGTGCATAGCGGGAGATGTAGCCGAGCGATGGATCGGTCAGAACGGCCGCGGCCGGATGTGCCGCCTGCGGCCAGTAATCCATGCGCACGCTGATCACCCGCAGCGCGCCGGGCAACAGCTCGGCCGGCCGGCTGCGCAGCGTGCCGTGCCGGGCCATGTAGTGCATCGTGCCGTGCCGGCCGGCTTCCAGCCACCGCTGCAGATGCTGCTCGTCCTCGCCGAGATCGACGCCCGTGACCGCCAGATGCGAGAAGCCGAGCGCCCGCGCGCTCGCGGCGAGCGTGTGCTTCAACGTCTGCAGATCGAGTGTCGCTTGCGTCATGCCGAGTCCATGATCCCAGTATAATCAACCCCATGAAACTGCCGGCCGCACTGTACAGCTCCGCTCAGGTGAGGGCGATGGATCAGTGGGCGATCGCCACACGCGGCATTCCTGGCTATACGTTGATGGAGCGTGCCGGCGCGGCGGCGCTGCGCTGCCTGCGCGCGTACCGGTCCGCGGCACGACGCGTGACGGTGGTGTGCGGCGCGGGCAACAACGGGGGGGATGGTTACGTCATGGCGCGCCTGGCGCGTGCCGCCGGATACGAGGTGCACGTGCTCGCGGTGGGTGCGCCGGAGCGACTGCGGGGGGATGCGCTGCGGGCCTGTGCGGACTGGCGTGCCGCGGGCGGGACGATCGGCGCATTCGAGGCCGCGGCACTCGCACGCTGCGATGTGCTCGTCGATGCCGTGCTCGGTACGGGGCTTGCCGGTCAAGTTCGGGCCGATGTCGAGTCCGTCATTGCGGCGATCAATGCCAGCGGGCGGCCCGTGCTGGCGCTCGATGTGCCCTCGGGCCTGGATGCCGACCGTGGCAGCGTGCTCGGTGCGGCGGTGCGGGCGGACTGTACGATCACGTTCGTGGCGTTGAAGACGGGCCTTTTCCTCGATGCGGGCCCGGCGCATACCGGAGTGTTGTATTTCGACGATCTGGCGCTCGGGGCCGAGGGCGCGCCGTTGCCGGTGCCGCAGTTCGAGCGGCTGCTCCCAGATGAAATCGCGCTGACGCTGCCGCCGCGGGCGCGCTCGGCCAACAAGGGGGATTTCGGCCATGTCCTGATCGTGGGCGGTGGCCGCGGCATGGCGGGGGCAGCCCGTCTGGCCGGCGAGGCGTGTCTGCGCGCGGGCGCGGGCCGTGTGACCGTTGCCGTGGCGCCTGCGAGCAGTGCGGCCGTGAGCGCGGGGCGCGCGGAGCTGATGTGTCACGCCGTGGACGATGCTGCTGCGGTGCGTGCCCTGATCGCGCGGTGTGACCTGATTGCCGTGGGTCCGGGTTTGGGGCGGGACGCCTGGGCCGAGGCGCTGTGGGTCGAGGTGTGCACGTGCGGCAAGCCGATGGTGGTGGATGCCGATGCGCTCAATCTGCTCGCCGCCGCACCCATCAGGGCGCGGTCGGAATGGATTCTGACGCCGCATCCGGGCGAGGCGGGCCGTCTGCTCGGCCGTAGTGCCGCTGAGATCCAGCGCGATCGCCCCGCAGCACTCGGCGCATTGCTCGACCGTTATGGGGGCACCGTGGTGCTCAAAGGGGCCGGATCGCTCGTCGGTCGCGCGGGGGCGATCCCGGCGCTGTGCGAACTCGGCAATCCGGGCATGGCGAGTCCCGGGATGGGAGACGTGCTCACCGGGGTGATCGCGGGTATCTGGGCCCAATGCGGTGACCCGTGGCGGGCCGCTCGCGCCGGGGTGTGGGTGCATGCGTGCGCGGGCGATGCGGCAGCTCGGGGCGGCGAGCGCGGGTTGCTCGCCGGCGATGTCATTCAGGAGTTGCGGCGCTGCGTGAATTTCTGAGAACCGCCGCTGCCACCGCGGCACTCGGCGCGCAGCTCGCGCGCACACGGCCGGATGCAACAGCGCCTTTCGCTGTGGTGTACTTGCACGGGGCGCTGGGTGCCGGCAAGACCACGCTGGCCCAGGGGTTCATACGCGCTGGGGGGGTCGCCGGGCCGGTGCGCAGTCCAACCTATACGTTGGTTCAGGCGTACGGGAGCGGAGCAGCCGCGGTCGTGCATCTTGATCTCTATCGGCTGCGCAGCGCGGACGAGACCGAGCACCTGGGGCTTGCCGACTGGGCGGTGCCGGGGGCCGTCTGGCTGGTCGAGTGGCCGGAGCGGGCAGCGGGCGCGCTGCCGCCAGCGGACGTGCGCGTCGCCTTGAGTTTCGCCTCCGATGCGCATGTGGCCGAGCTCAGCGCAGACAGTGCAGCCGGCTTTGCGTGGCTGGAGCGTCTATCTCGGGAGCCGGGGGAACGCCCCGCTTAGCGCCGCGACCGCCTCTGCGGGCGGCGGCACCAGCGCGATCGAGGATCACGGCGCCGGCATTCGCGCTCTGAATCGCTAGACCGAGCAGCCGCGTGAGGTGGACCGTCCGATCAAGGGAATGCACTTTTGCAAGCGCACCGAACAGCACTTGCTGCGCGCACTGCTCGGGCCCGAGTCCGACATCCACGGCGTACGCCGCGCTGACCTGATCCGTCTGCTGTCCCGTCTTTCCCCGGTAAGCCTGTCCCGCCATCGCCGCTGCCTGTGTGCTCTCACGGAACTGCGCATCGTCCCAACACTCCCCGCCACTCTTTAACAAATTCTTGGCCAGTTCGGTCGAGACTGAAGTGATCAGAGACTTCGATGCGATCTATGTCGATTTCGTGCTGCGAGCGCTCGCATGATGTCCCTGGTGATCTGGGATCTGGACGATCCCACCTCAGACGGAGGCTGTACAGCGCATCTGGCCTGGGCGGCCACTGCCGGCATGAGTGCGTCCGACGTGACCGATCGCGTCGGCGAGGCTGTGCAGCGGGCGTGTGAGGAGTCATGCGCGTCCTCCTCAACGAGTCCTGGGACCGATGCGCTTGTGGTCGCACGCGGCGCGGGCGGTGGAGCCGGTGTTGCAGGGCAGGAGCGTCTGTCATGGGGGCGGCGGAGCGCTCCGGCGAGAGTCGTTACAACCCCCTGTCGGCGGCCGAACCCTGGTACGCTGTGGCGCCGCCGCCGGCGCATCACCCGCACGGATTCCATGCCTATCCGCATCCTGCCCAGCGAACTCGTCGATCAGATCGCCGCCGGCGAGGTGATCGAGCGGCCCGCTTCGGTCGTCAAGGAGCTGATCGAGAACAGCCTCGATGCCGGCGCGCACCGCATCGAAGTCGACATCGAGCAAGGCGGTGCGGGGCTGATCCGGGTGCGCGACGACGGGTGCGGCATCGACGCGGCGGCACTCCCACTCGCGCTGCAGCGCCACGCCACCAGCAAGATCGCTTCACTCGAAGATCTGGCGGCAATCGGCACTTTGGGCTTTCGCGGCGAGGCGCTGCCATCGATCGGCTCGGTGGCGCGGTTACGCCTCGTGTCCCATCCGGCCGAGGCTGCCCATGCCGCCGAAATCACTGTGGAGGGCGGCTCGATGGGGGAGGTCCGCCCGGCGGCGCATCCGCGCGGCACGACCCTCGAGGTGCGCGATCTCTTCTTCAATGTGCCGGCACGGCGCAAGTTCCTGCGCTCGGCGACGACCGAGCAAGGGCATATCGCGCGGCTGCTCGAGCGCCTGGCACTGGCACGGCCCGAAGTTGCATTCCGGCTGCGCAGCGGCGGGCGCGTGCTGCTCGATGCTCCGGCGGCCGCGGGCGGTGCACGGGTGGCACAGGTCTTGGGTGCAGCCTTTCTCGAGCGCGCGCTGCCGGTGGATCATGCCGCCGGTTCCGTGAGCCTCACGGGCTGGATTGGCCTGCCGACCGCATCGCGCGCTCAGGCGGACTGCCAGCATTGGTTCGTCAACGGACGTGCCGTGCGCGACAAGCTGCTGATGAGTGCCGCCCGCGCCGGGTACCGCGATGTTCTCTATCAAGGCCGGCACCCCGCCTATGTGCTCTATTTGACGCTCGATCCAGCCCTCGTCGACGTCAATGCACACCCTGCCAAGCTCGAGGTGCGCTTTCGTGACAGTCGGCAGATTCACGAGTTCGTGATGCGGACTCTCGAGCGCGCCTTGGCCGCGACCCAGCCCGGGCACGATGCGCCCGCGGCCGCGGGCGTCGCGCCGCTGCTCGCTACCCATCGTCCTCCGATCAGCCCGGGCAGGGGGTTACCGTTCGGCCCCGTCCCGGAGCACACCCGCAGTCCCTGGGGGCTCGCTGCCGCAGTCCATGAGCCGCAATTCCCCGATGCGCATCCGGCGTCGGATCGCCCTCTCGGCGAGCCACTGGCACAGCTGCATGGCATCTACATTCTGGCGCAGACCCCTGATGGGCTGATTCTCGTCGATATGCACGCAGCACACGAACGAGTGCTGTACGAGCAACTGAAGCTCGAGCGGGACAATGGATCTGCAGTGTCGCAGCAGCTGATTGAGCCGCTCGTGGTCGAGCTGAAGTCCTACGCGCTCGAGGCTCTGCTCACCGATCGCGCAGCATGGGAACGTTCCGGCTTCGAGCTCGACGCACTCGGTCCGACCCGCCTGGCTGTGCGTCGCGTGCCACCACTGCTCGCCGGCGGCCAGATCGTGCAGATCGTCCAGTCGGTGGCGGAGGCTCTGGGGAGCCAAGCCTGCGAGCATCATCTCGAGGCGGCCGCGGATCGATTTCTCGGCACTCTGGCCTGCCGGACCGCGATTCACGCGCGGCGCAGGCTGACGCTGCCGGAGATGGACGCGCTGCTGCGCCAGATGGAGCGCACGGAGCGCTCGAATCAGTGCAACCACGGCCGCCCGACCTGGACGCGCTTGAGCCTGCGTGAACTCGACCAGCTGTTCTTGCGCGGACGCTGAAGATGGATTCCCACCGGGCGCCACTGCCGATTCTGGTGCTCACCGGCCCGACCGGCAGTGGCAAGAGCGCCTGGGCCGAGGATCTCGCCGAGCAGGCGCCGATCGAGATCGTGAGTGTGGATTCGGCCCAGGTGTATCGCGGCCTTGACATTGGTACCGCGAAACCGACCCCCGCCGTGCGGGCCCGAATTCCCCATCATTTGATCGACGTGTGCGATCCGGCGGAGAGCTATTCGGCGGGGCGCTTCGTGCGCGAGGCGCTCGCGAGCATTCGCCAGATCCACGGACGTGGCCGGGTACCGCTGCTGGTCGGTGGCACCATGCTGTACCTGCGCGCGCTCATCCACGGTCTTGCCCCGCTCCCGCCCGCGTCCCCGGCGCTGCGGCGTATCCTCGATGCCCGGGCGGCCCGCGAGGGCTGGCCGGCGCTGCACGCCGAGCTTGCCCGTCTCGATCCCGAGGCGGCGGCCCGTATTGCCGTCAACGACGCGCAACGCATCCAGCGGACACTGGAGGTGTGCCGGCTCACCGGCGAGCGCTGCTCCGAGCTGCAGCGGCGCGGCACGCGCCCGCTCGCGGGCATGCCGGTGTGGGCCTGGGCGCTGGTGCCCCGCGCGCGGGCTGATCTGCATCGGCGCATCGCCGAGCGGTTTCACGCCATGATGGCCGCCGGCTGGCTCGATGAGGTGAAGGCCCTGTATGCGCGCGGCGACCTGTCGGCCGCGCACGCCTCCATGCGCGCGGTCGGTTACCGCCAGCTCTGGGCGCACCTCGCCGGCGAGTGCACGCTCGCCGACGCGCTCGAGCGGGGGATTGCCGCGACGCGCCAGCTCGCCAAGCGCCAGCTCACCTGGATGCGCGCCGAGACGTGGGTCGAGGGGCTCGATCCGGCTACCCAGGCCCTGTCGTGGAATCACGACGTGCGGCGCCGTCTCGCCGAGCTCGAGCTTTGAAAGGCGCGCTCTGTGTTATGATGCGTTCCGGTAGCACTGAGTCCGCAACCGGCGGTGTGCTTGCTTCACCTCCGAAGGATGCGGTCACGACCCCCAAAAGCTGCCGAACAATTACAACTCGTTGAGAATAAGGAGAATCCGATGGCCAAAGGCCAGTCGCTCCAAGATCCTTTCCTGAACGCCCTGCGCAAAGAACGGGTGCCCGTGTCGATCTACCTCGTCAATGGCATCAAGCTGCAGGGACAGATCGATTCATTCGATCAATTCGTCGTGCTGTTGAAAAACAGCGTGAGCCAGATGGTGTACAAACACGCCATCTCCACCGTCGTGCCCGCCCGCAATGTCAGGCTGAGTACCGATGAGGAGGAGGCGCCGGAGCCCGCCGCCGAGTGAACCGCGCCCGTCTGGGGAGAGAACTGCTGCGTGTTTGAGCGCCCGCGTTTCGGTGAGCGCGCCGTGCTGGTGCGCATCGGGCTCGGGAGTCACGCCGACCCGCTCGACCTCGAGGAGTTCCGTCAGCTTGCCCGCTCCGCCGGCGTCGAGCCGATGGCCACGGTCACGGGGCGGCGGGAGCGGCCGGATCCGCGCTACTTCGTCGGCAGCGGCAAAGCCGAGGAGTTGCGCCTGACCGCCGAGGGCTGTCAGGCCGAGGTCATCCTCGTCGATCATGCGCTCTCGCCAAGTCAGGAACGCAATCTCGAGCAGCTGACGGGGCGGCGCGTGCTCGATCGCAACAGCCTCATCCTCGACATCTTCGCGCAACGGGCGCGCAGTTTCGAGGGCAAACTCGAGGTGGAGCTGGCGCAATTGCGCCATCTCGCCACACGTCTGGTACGCGGCTGGACGCACCTTGAGCGGCAGAAGGGAGGTATCGGTCTGCGCGGCCCCGGTGAAACGCAGCTCGAGACCGACCGGCGCCTGATTGCGCAACGCGTGCGGCTGCTCACCCGTCGGCTCGGCAAGCTGCGCCAGCAGCGCGAAACGGGACGGCAGGTGCGCGCGCAGATCCCGGTGCCCTCGCTGGCGTTGGTCGGGTACACCAACGCCGGCAAGTCGACGCTGTTCCGCGCCCTCACCGGCGCGGATGCCTATGTGGCCGACCAGTTGTTCGCGACGCTCGATCCGACGGTGCGCCGTGTCACATTGCCCGGTGGCACGTGCGTGGTGGCGGCCGATACGGTCGGCTTTATTCGAGAGCTGCCGCACGAGCTGGTGGCGGCGTTCCAATCCACGCTCACCGAGGCGCGCGCGGCCACTTTGTTGCTGCATGTGGTGGATGCGAGTGATCCGCGCCGCGACGAGCACATCACGCAGGTGAACGAGGTGCTGGAGCAGATCGGCGCGCAGTCGATCCCGCAGATCCTGATTTACAACAAGATCGATCGGCTGGAGCGGGCTCCGGGCATCGAGCGCGGCAGTGACGGGGAAGCCGCGGCGGTGTGGATCTCGGCCGCCCGGGCCCAGGGGCTCGACCTGCTCGCCGCGGCGCTTGCGGAGCGTCTGGCGCGCTGCGCCCGTGCGGCGCGCGTGCGCTTGCCGCCCGGGGCAGGCGCGCTGCGCTCGCGACTCTATGCGGCCAAGGTGGTGCGTGCCGAGTGCGCGACCGAGGACGGCTCGATCGAGCTTGCCGTGCAGCTTCCGGATGCGGAAGTGCAGGCGCTCGCACGGATTCCGGGCGTGCAGATTCTCGAGCCGCAGTTGATTCCCGTCTGATTTCAAGGAGCGCATTCGAAGTGGGCAGATTCGTCGTGGTGATCGGCACGCAGTGGGGCGATGAAGGCAAGGGCAAGGTGGTCGACCTGCTTACCGAGCGCGCCACCGCCGTGGTGCGTTTCCAGGGCGGGCACAATGCCGGCCATACGCTGGTCATCGGCGGCGTCAAAACCATCCTATCGCTCATTCCCGCCGGGATTCTGCGCGAGCACGTGCGCTGCTTCATTGGCAATGGCGTCGTGCTCTCCCTCGATGCGTTGATGAAAGAAAGCCGCATGCTCATGCAGCAGGGCGTGCCGGTCTTCGAGCGGCTCGCCATCTCGCCCCTGTGTCCCCTGATCCTGCCTTCGCACATTCAGCTCGATCAGGCGCGCGAGCGGGCGCGCGGCGCCAATGCGATCGGCACCACGGGCCGCGGCATCGGACCGGCGTACGAGGACAAAGTGGCGCGGCGCGCGGTGCGCGTGGCGGACCTGTTTCAGCGCGATCGCTTCGCCGCCAAGCTCGGCGAGGTGCTCGACTTCCACAACTTCGTGCTGCAGCACTACTTCCGCCAGCCGCCGGTGGATTTCCAGAAGACGCTCGATGAGCAACTGGCCCATGCCGAGACGATCGCTCCGCTCGTGACCGACGTGACCCGAGCGCTCGATCAATTGCGCCGCCAGGGCGCCCATGCGCTGTTCGAGGGCGCGCAGGGCGCGATGCTCGATGTCGATCTCGGCACCTACCCCTTCGTCACCTCTTCCAACACCACCGCGGGCTTTGCGGCGACCGGCAGCGGTGTCGGTCCGCGTACGTTCGATTACGTACTCGGCATCGTCAAGGCGTACACCACGCGGGTGGGCGCCGGGCCGTTCCCGACGGAGCTGTTCGATGTCTACGGCGAGCATCTCTCGCGCGTGGGTCACGAGTTCGGCTCGGTCACCGGACGACGACGCCGTTGCGGCTGGTTCGACTCGGTGGCGCTGCGGCGCGCCATCGTGCACTCGAGCGTATCGGGTCTTTGTGTCACCAAGCTCGATGTGCTGGATGGCCTGGACATCATTCGCGTGTGCGTCGGCTATCGCGTCGGCAGCGAGGTGGTGGCCGAGCCACCGGTCTGTCTGGACGGTTATTCCGGCCTGGAGCCGGTGTACGAGGAACTGCCGGGCTGGACCGACTCGACGGTGGGCATCACCGACTATGCGCGTCTGCCGGTCAATGCGCGCCGCTATCTTGAGCGGCTCCAGGCGCTCGTCGAGGTGCCCATCGACATCATCTCAACGGGCGCCGAGCGTGATCAGACGATCGTGTTGCGCCATCCGTTCGACTGATCGGTTCGGTTCCCGCACGTTCCGCTACTTCAGGGCGAGCAGGTCGGTCCAATACGTCCGCGCATGGCGCTCGGGGCGCACGTGCGCCAAGTCCGTCCACACGTCCTGTCTGAGGACGTGGAGGCGCTCGCCGGCGTACAGCTCGATACACCCGCGCCGCTTGCCGCGCGCCAGGGCGTGCGGCCAGTCGGCTTTATCGATGAGCGCGGCGCTGAGCAGCCGCATGATGTCCGCCTTACGCGGACACGCCGGGAAAGTGGCCGTTACCGTGGTGAGATCCGCACTGGCGGCACCGCGCGCATGCCGGGGAGCGCGTGCAGACCGCAGTGGCGTGGGCGGGGCCGCTGCAGCGAGGCGGGTTCGCTGGCGATACGGGGGTTGCCAATCAATGGCCAGAGCTGCGATGGCACCGACGCTCTCGGTGCGCAACGCGCTGCGTCCCAACCCGAGCCGGGCATAACGCGCCAGATCCCGACTCTCGAACTTCGCCCGGCATGCCGCCCGCATCTGCCGGTGGATCTCCCGGATCAGCGCACGCGGCAGCGCGCGGTGATTGTCGTTGTGCTTCACCGCGATGATGCCGAGGTCAAATTCATCGCGACCGTAGCGGGAAATGCTCTCGCCGTAGGGGGCCGTGGCGCAATTGACCTTCGCACCGGCGATCTGACCGGCGAGCAGGAGACAACCGAGCCAAGCCAGCAGCGTTTTCATTTGGCACCTCATACCTCAGCGCGAGCATACGTCGAGCGGGCGTGCACCGGAAGCGTTCCGGCGCGCGCAGTGCCGGGCTGTCGCGGGTTGACTTCCTCTCCGGGCTGAAACCCAAAGATTCCCGGCGGCTCATGCCCCCAGGGGCTCAGCGCAGCGGCGATTCGCGCGCATTGCCGAGGAGTGCTTGTCCCACGCATGGGATCTGAGCGCAGGGGTGGCCTTCACCCCGCCCCGATCACTGCCCGGTGTCTGGAATGCCAGGATGTTCCCCGCGCCGGCGCCATCCGCATGCATCGGGTGTGGGGGTTGCGTGTTTCGCTGTCGGCCTACGACGCAACGGACGTCGCTCCGGCCGAGGCGCTTGGGGCAACGCTGCTGAGGTGGGATGATAAACTTGCGCGGGTGCACGAACATGCCGCTACGATTGCGCTCGTGCGCATCGACTCCTGAGCGGCTGGGCGCTCCCGGTGAACCGGCCGAGCCCAAAGCACCCCTGTTCCAGGCGGTTGAGGATCATGCCATGGGCCTGAAGATCGTGGGTACGGGGTTGGGCCGTACGGGGACCAAGTCGTTGCATACGGCGCTGACGCTGTTGGGGTTCGGGCCCTGTCACCACATGTTCGAGGTGTTCAAGCGCCCCGAGAGCATGCCGCTGTGGATCGAGGCGGCGGCAGGGCGCGCGGACTGGGACGCAATCTTTCGCGACTATCACGCGACGGTGGACTATCCGAGCGCCGCATATTGGCGGGAGCTGACCGAATACTATGCCGACGCCCGGGTCATGCACACGGTGCGCGATGCGGACGAGTGGTTCGATTCGGTGCACGCGACCATCTTCGCCCCCGCGGGCGCTGGGCGTCGCGCCGGTGAGGATGTGCACGCACGATTCTTCGCGAGTTTTCGTGCTCGCGTTCCCCAGCAGCTCGATGATCGCGCCGTGATGACCAAGTTCTTCCGCGCCCACACGCGGGCGGTGACGGAGTCCATTGCCGCCGAGCGGCTGCTCATCTTTCGGGTCGGCGAAGGCTGGGAACGACTCTGTCGGTTTCTCGGCGTGCAGGTGCCCGACACGCCGTTCCCGTCCGAGAATTCCCGCACTGAGTTCATCGCCCGGGCCCGGGCCGTACCGTCGACTGCGGTGGATCCGTGAGAAGAGGCACGCCGCAAGCGCACAGTGCACTCTGCGGCACGCGCAGCCTCGTAGCCTCAGGCATCGCCGCGCCTCCACGCTGCGCCCGCGGCTGATAATCCCCGCACACGATGTCGATAATTGTTCGCTTGACGCCGCCGCGGTCCGGCTGCGCGCGCGCACCGACTGTCTGGCCTTTGTCCGCAGCAGGGTCTCGGGACAACCGGTCTCTGAAGCCCCTTCTTCGAATCATTCGGCGGTGCTTGCCTCGAGATCGTGTACGCCAGCCCCGCGCCGCGGCGGCACGGCACTGTGACCGATCTTCTGGCGTGGCCGGATACCGAGCCCCCCGCGGCGATATCACGTATTGGCGCACTGCCGCCGGCGCCGAGGTCGACTTCGCCATGGAGCGCAAGCATCAGCGGGTCAGCATCGCGGTCAAGGCCTCCGGAGCCCGCGCCGCTCGATGCTGCCGATCTCGTCACATTCGAGAGTGAATACGGTGCGGCCGTCCATGGTGGATTCGTTTTGCAGGACGGCGAGGAGGTCTATTGGCGCGGCGAGAAGCGCCTTGCCGTTGTCTGGCGGCGAGTCACCTGAGGGCGGTGCAGCCCCTCAGGGTGAGGGGACAGCCGGCTGCGGCACGCCGTGACCTCGAAGGGCGGTGCGCTGGGAAGCAATGCAGCCGCGGCGGATTGGGCCCGGCGCGCAGTATATCCGTCGGGGGACCCTCGCGAGCCCGAAGTCTGGGATAAAATAGCGACATAGAACCCAATGACTCGTCCGTTGAACCCTTGGAGGTCACAATCATGCGGCATTCCACAGCTACTGGCACCGTTGCGGCCCTGCTGACCACTTTGCTTCTCGCCGCGCCCGCGAGTGCGGCGACCCCGCACGCGGTCAATGCGGTCTGGGTGTCGCGCAGCGTGAATTTCACCTACAGCGGGTTCACGTCCCGCTACAGCTGCCGCGGGTTGAAGACGGCGATCACCCATCTGCTCGATCGCCTGGGCGCCCGCGACCTGAAGGTCGAAGAGTGTCCGGTGCCGGAGCGGCTGATTCGCTTCCCATCGGTGCACGTGACGATGCAGGTGCTCGTGCCGGCATCCGGCGGCAAGCTCCGCTCGGTCGTGGCGGCTCACTGGCACGGCGTGCGGCTCTTTCCGAGCACCGAGCTCAGCGCCGACTGTGATCTGATGACCGAGTTCCGCCACAGATTTCTGCCGCTGTTCGCACCGCGCACCGTCAAGATGAATGCCACCTGCGTGCCGCATCAGCACATTGTGGGCAACGCGCTCTCTGCCGAGGTGCTGGCGCCGAATGCCACGGCGGGCGGCCGGCACTGATCGGGGCGGGGGTTCAGCGCAGCCGCGCGATCCGCGCAAGGGCGGGCGGATGCGAGTCATGCACTGCCGAATACAGCCAATCCGGTGTGAGCGTGCTGGCGTTGCTGCGATAGAGCCGAACCAGCGCGGCGGCAAGGTCGGTGCGCTCGGCATGGCGCGCGGCGAACGCATCGGCCTCGAACTCGTGCCGGCGCGACCACGCCGCGCCGATGGGCATGCCGAACTGCAGGACTACGGGCGCGGCCAGTATGAACAGGAGCAGGGCCGCTTGCGGCGAGGGATGCGCGACACCGAGCGCGGTGTAGAACAGGCGTTCGTGGGCGAGCCAGCCGAGCAGAGCGCAGCCGGCGAACAGCACCGCGAGCGAGGCCGCCATCATCGTGCGCACGTGGTGCAGGCGAAAATGCCCCAGTTCGTGCGCCAGGACCGCCTCGAGCTGTGGGGCTGAGAGTTCGGCGAGCAGCGTGTCAAAGAATACGATGCGCTTATGCCGGCCGAAGCCGGTGAAATAAGCATTGCCGTGCGCCGAGCGGCGTGAGCCGTCGACCACGAACACGCCGCTCGATTGAAAGCCACAGCGCGCGAGCAGTGCTTCGATCCGCGCCCGCAGGGCCGGATCGGCGAGCGGTGTGAAGCGGTTGAACAGGGGCGCGATCAGCACCGGCGCGGCCCAGCCGAGTGCCAGCATGAGCGCGGCGCCACCGC
>JAKARC010000033.1 GCA_021822385.1 Pseudomonadota bacterium | reverse complement strand
CAACGCTCCCGAGCGCCGGCAGCCAGTGCGCCAGGATCTGCCGCTCCCGCCGCGCCGTGCGCGGCTCCCAGGGCTGTTTGTCGGCCCACTCCTCGGCCAGCGCACGGAGCGAGCTCGCCTCTCCGCCCCGGCCCCGGCCCCGGCCCCGGCCCCGGCGCCGGCGCCGATCGCCCATCGGGTCGCGACCCGCCTTGAGCTGCGCGCGGGCTTCGGCGGCGAGCTCGCGGGCGCGCTCGAGCGTCACCTCGTCCGCGAGGCTCCCCTAGCGGCCCAGAGCCAGCACTTGCTGGACCCGCTTCCCGTCGCTTGAGCACACCGCGCGGTATTGAAGCCGCCAGAGCTTGCTGCCGGCGGGCATGACCTCGAGGTACAGGCCCCGGCCGTCGAAACGCTTATGAGGGCTTCGGGCCGGGTCTGAGCGGAGGATCGAGCGCTCGGTGAGCATCTTCTCGACGGGCACTGGCGGGACCTCCAGCGGGGCCGTTGCGGGGGCCAATGGGCAGACTCCGCATACCGTCAGAGTGAGGGATTCACCCCTAGCGCAGGCGGTCACACAGTGTCGCAAGAAATTCAGAACTCGTTGTTTTTATTATATTTTCAGCGCGCAACACCCGGAAACACTGAACTGGCGGAGAGGGTGGGATTCGAACCCACGTGCCGGTTTTACCCGACCATCCGATTTCGAGTCGGCGCCGTTATGACCGCTTCGGTACCTCTCCGGACCGGGGATGGTACTATAGCTGAACTTTTTTGCCCTCAAGGAGTGCGGTTTTGGCCCGACGACGGCTTTATTCACGCCTCGGACGCACCGCATTTGGCCTCGGCGCCATTGCCGCCGTGACGGCCATGACTCTGATCACGCCCGCCCAGACCTCGCGCACGCTTCTGGAGCGGATCCGCGCCCGAGGCGAGCTGCGGGTGGTGACGCTCAACCTGCCCACATGCTACTACATTGGACCGCAGGGACCCACCGGTCTCGACTACGATCTGGCGCGCGAATTCGCCCACGACCTGGGGGTGCGTCTCAAGATCTTCACGGTACCGAACGAGGCGGATCTGCGCAAAGCGCTCGCCTCCGGCCAGGCGGACATTGCCGCCGCCCAGATCACGGCGGATGCGGCATGGCGCATGGTCGGGGAGCCTTCGGTCGCCTACGCACATATTGCGCAGCTTGTCGTCTATCGCGCGGGTGAGGCCGACCCCACCGGCCTGCCCGGGTTGCACGAGGCGACGCTCATGATCCGCAACGGCAGCCCGCAGGAACAGATCCTGGCAAAGCTCAAGCTCGACGCGCCCTTCCTGCATTGGCAAGGCTCCAGCGGAAGCGCCTCGCCGCTGCAGCAGGTCGCGAGTGGCAGGGTCGGCTACGCGCTCGTGGACGCCCGCGCCTACAGCTATGAGCGCTACTTGTATCCGGACGTGAAGGTGGCCTTCGCGCTGCCGGAGAAGCGGCCCGTGCAATGGATCGTGCACCGCGACGCGTTCCAGCTGCTGCACCGGGTCAACGGGTTCTTCGATGCCCTGCGCCGCTCCGGGCAGCTCGAGCGGCTGCTGCGCCAGCAATCGGGCAGCGTCGGCCCGATCCAACTGAAGGAACCACGCGTGTTTGAGTTGGATTTCGAGCAACGCCTGCCGCTGTACGAGAGTTGGTTCCGCGCCGCCGCGGCCCGCTATCATCTCGACTGGCGCTTGCTTGCGGCCATGGCCTTTCAGGAATCGCGATGGAACCCGCAGGCGATCTCCGCGGCCGGCGCCGAAGGTCTGATGATGCTAACATCTGACACGGCACAGGAAATGGGAGTGGTCGATCGCGCCAACGCCAAGGCCAGCATCTTCGCTGGCGCGCGCTACCTGGCGCAGGTGTTGAAAATGGTGCCAAGTCATATTCCGGAGCCTGACCGGACCTGGTTTGCTCTGGCCTCCTACAATGTGGGTTTCGGTCATGTCGAGGATGCGCGCGTGCTCGCGCAGCGCCTCGGCAAGAATCCCGACTCCTGGCGACAGGTGAGCGAAGTGCTGCCGCTGCTCACCGAACCGCGCTGGTACCTGCACACCGAATATGGCTATGCCGAGGGCTGGCAGCCGGTGATATACGTCGCGCGCGTACGCGAGTTCCTGCGTCTGCTCGAGTGGCAGTCGGGCGCCTTCATACAGACCACCGATCACAATCGGCGCCGCCGCGCAGTCGCGGGCAGCTGACCGGCAGCGTGCCGTCGGTTCAAGCGCGTCGGGTTGCGAAGAAGGTCTGCAACAGTGCGGCACATTCCTCCATCAACACCCCGCCAAAGGCGTCGACGCGATGGTTTTGCGACGGCAAGGCGAGCAGATTGAGTGTGCTTCCGACGGCTCCCGCGCGCGGATCCCAGGCACCGAATACGAGCCGTCCGACCCGGGCATGCACGATCGCCGCGGCGCACATTGCGCACGGTTCTAGCGTGACATACATCGTGGTGTCGATCAGTCGGTAAGTACCGAGCGCCCGTCCTGCGGCGCGCAGCGCCATGATTTCGGCATGCGCCGTCGGATCACAGGTGCCGATCGGGCAGTTGGCGCCCCGCGCCACGACCACGCCCGCATGCACCAGCACCGCCCCCACCGGAACCTCCGCCTGGCTGCGGGCACACTCGGCCTGCTCGAGCGCAAGCCGCATGAACTGCAGATCGCTCGGCATCGGATCAGATCTTCTCCGGGCCGTTGGAACCTGCGGGCGCGACCGCGACGACCCGCGAGCGCACGCTGCCGGCGGCGAGACGCGTGTGCACCTCCTCTCCCGGCGCGAGCACCGCGGCATCGGTCACCAGCGCCCCATCGGCCCGTGTCACGATGGCAAATCCGCGCGCCAGCGTGGCCAGAGGACTGGCGGTCTGGAGGGTCCGCTGCGCCAATGCCAGGCGATGCGCGCGGACTGCGAGCTGCGCCTCCGCCGCATGGTGCAGGCGCTGCACCAGGCGCTCGATACGCCCGCGCAGATCGGCTGTCAGGCGCTGCGGGGAGCGCGACTCGAGTCGACCCTCGATTCGAGACAGACGATGCTGCATCCCCTGTAGCGTCGCGCGCATCGCAGCGGCAAGCCGCAGCTCCAGATCATCGAGCCGCTGGCCCTGATGGGCGAGCCGCACGCCCGGATGCGCCAAGCGCAGGCGTGCCGTGACGGCCTGCAGGCGGTCCGCGCTCGTGCGCAGCTCGCGCCGCATCCCGGCCTTGATGCGCGCGGCGGTGCGCGCCAGTGCCTCGAGCAGCGCCACACTGTCGGGCACGGCCATCTCCGCCGCCCCTGAGGGCGTCGGGGCACGCACGTCGGCGGCGAAATCGGCGATGGTGAAGTCGATCTCATGTCCGACGCCGCAGATCACCGGCAGCGCACAGGCACGAATGGCCCGCGCAACCCGCTCGTCGTTGAACGCCCAGAGGTCCTCGAGGGAGCCGCCGCCGCGCGTCAGAATCAGTACATCGCAGTCGGCACGCGCCGAAGCGAGCGTCAGGGCGTCGACGATGGCGGGCGCCGCCGCCGCACCCTGCACCGGCACCGGATAGATCCGCACGGCCGCCGGCGGAAAACGCCGCCGCAGAATCTTCAACACATCCCGCAGGGCCGCGCCCGTCGGCGAGGTGACCACCGCGATGCGCTGCGGGAAGCGCGGCAGGGCGCGTTTCAGCTCGCGCGCGAACAGCCCCTCGGCGGCGAGCTTTGCCTTCAGCCGCTCGAATTCGCGCTGCAACGCGCCGGCGCCGGCCGCCTCGAGGTGCTCGACGATGAGCTGATAATCCCCGCGCGGCTCGTACAGGCTGACCCGCCCGCGCGCGAGCACCTGCTGGCCCGCCTGCGGCGCGAAGGCGACCGCGGCATTGCGGGTACGGAACATCGCGCAGCGCACCTGCGCCTCGCGATCCTTGAGCGAGAAATACCAGTGTCCCGAGGCGGGCTGGGAGAGATTCGACAACTCGCCCTCGACCCACACCACCCCGAGTCCCCGCTCGAGCAGCAGGCGCACGTCCCGATTGAGCCGGGTCACCGTGAACACGGTGCGTGCCTGCGCGACGGCCGCAAAGTCGGTCGGATCGGTGCTGGACATAGCACCACGATACCACCGAGGTTTACCCCCGGGCGTGCCCTGCGTAGAATTAGCTATGCGAATTCTCGAAGAAGCTCTGACGTTCGACGACGTCCTGCTCGTCCCTGCCTATTCCGAGGTTCTGCCCCGCGAGGTGGATCTCTCCACACAGCTGACCGCGCGCATCCGCCTGAACGTGCCGCTCGTCTCGGCCGCCATGGACACGGTGACCGAGGCGCGCCTCGCGATCACGCTGGCGCAGGAAGGCGGCATCGGCATCGTCCACAAGAGCATGAGCATCGAGGCTCAGGCGCGCGAAGTGGGACGCGTGAAAAAGTTCGAGAGCGGCCTGATCAAGGATCCGATCACCGTACCGCCGGACATGACCATCCGCGAGGTTCTCGACCTGACGCATGCGCGCGGCATCTCCGGAGTTCCCGTCGTGCTCGGCCGCAAGGTCGTCGGCATCGTCACGCATCGGGATCTGCGGTTCGAGGACAAGCTCGATGCGCCGGTGTCCTCGGTCATGACGCCACGGGAACGGCTGATCACCGTGCGCGAAACCACGCCCAAGGAGGAGGTGCTGGCGCTGCTGCACAAGCACCGCATCGAGAAGGTGATCGTGGTCAGTGGCGAGGAGGAACTGGCCGGCATGATCACCGTCAAGGACATCCAGAAGGCCCGGGAATTCCCCCGCGCGTGCAAGGACGAGCGCGGCCGGCTGCGGGTCGGAGCGGCCGTCGGCACCACCGCCGACACCCTGGATCGGGTCGCGGCCTTGCGGGAGGCGGGGGTCGATGTCGTGGTGGTCGACACCGCGCACGGCCACTCCCGCGGCGTACTGGTCACGGTCGAGCAGATCAAGAAGCGCTGGCCGGACCAGCAGGTGATCGCCGGCAACATTGCCACCGCCGAGGCGGCGCGCGCGCTGGTGGGCGCCGGCGCCGATGCCATCAAAGTCGGCATCGGCCCCGGATCGATCTGTACCACCCGCATCGTCGCCGGGGTCGGGGTTCCGCAGATCTCGGCGGTTGCCAATGTTGCCGAGGCGCTGCGCGACAGCGACGTGATGCTCATTTCCGACGGGGGCATCCGCTTCTCGGGCGATGTCGCCAAGGCGATCGTCGCCGGGGCGCACACCGTCATGATCGGCGGCCTGTTCGCCGGGACCGAGGAATCCCCGGGAGCGGTCGAGCTCTATCAAGGCGCCTCGTACAAGTCGTATCGCGGCATGGGCTCGCTCGGGGCCATGGCCGAGCGCCATGGCTCGGCCGACCGGTACTTTCAGGATGCGGCGAGCGAGCTCGAGAAGCTCGTGCCCGAGGGCGTCGAGGGGCGTGTCCCCTACAAGGGCAGTCTGGTCGCGATCCTGCAGCAGCTCACCGGCGGGCTGCGCGCAGCCATGGGCTATACCGGCAGTCAAAACATCACCGAGATGCGCACGCGCCCGGTGTTCGTACGTATCACCACCGCCGGTGTCCGCGAGAGCCACGTGCACGATGTCACCATCACGAAGGAAGCGCCCAACTACCGGGTGTCCTGAGCACAGCGCATGACCAGCCTCCATCCGGCGCCCGCCGCGGGCGCGCGCGCGGACATCCACGCCGACCGCATTCTCATACTCGACTTCGGCGCCCAATACACCCAACTCATCGCGCGCCGCATCCGCGAGAGCGGTGTCTATTGCGAAATCCTGCCCTGGGATATTCCCGATGCGCGCGTACGCGCGTTCAACCCGCGCGGTGTGATCCTCTCGGGCGGCCCCGCTTCGGTCACCGCGCCGGCCGCACCGGCCGCGCCAGCCGCCGTGGTGCAGCTCGGCGTACCGGTGCTCGGGATCTGTTACGGCATGCAGACGCTGGCCCAGCAGCTGGGTGGTCGGGTGATCGCGGCCACGGAACGGGAATTCGGCTACGCTGAAGTCACGCTCGATGCGCCCTGCCGGCTGTTCGATGGCATCGAGGACCGGCGTGACGGACGCGGGCGGCCGGTGCTCGATGTGTGGATGAGCCACGGCGATCGCGTCGGTACGCTCCCGGAGGGTTTCATCGGCTGCGCGAGCACCGGCGCGATTCCCTATGCTGCGATGTGCGACGAGCGACGCTGCCTCTACGGGGTGCAATTTCATCCCGAGGTCACGCACACACGACAGGGTGCACGCATCCTCGAGCGCTTCGTGCGCGAGATCTGCGGGTGCGCGGCGCTGTGGAGCACCACCAACATCATCGCGGACGCGATCGGGCGCGTCCGCGCGCAGGTCGGCACACGCAAGGTGCTGCTCGGGCTCTCCGGCGGAGTCGACTCCGCGGTGGTGGCGGCACTGCTGCATCGTGCCATCGGTGATCAGCTGATCTGCGTCTTCGTCGACCACGGCCTGCTGCGCCAGGGCGAGGGCGATCAGGTCATGAGCACGTTTGCCGAGCACCTCGGCGTGCGCGTGATCCGCGTGAACGCCGCGCCGCGCTTCCTGGCCGCGCTCGCGGGCGTCACCGACCCGGAGGCCAAGCGCAAGATCATCGGCCGGACCTTCGTCGAGGTCTTCGACGAACAGGCGCACTCTTTGCGGGACGTGCACTTCCTCGCCCAGGGCACGATCTATCCGGATGTCATCGAATCGGCCGGGGCGCATACCGGCAAGGCGCACGTGATCAAGTCGCATCACAATGTCGGCGGATTGCCCGAATCAATGCAGCTTGAGCTGCTTGAGCCTCTGCGCGAGCTGTTCAAGGACGAGGTACGCCGCCTCGGCGTCACGCTCGGGCTGCCGCCCGCCATGGTCCACCGCCATCCGTTCCCCGGGCCCGGTCTCGGTGTGCGCATACTCGGAGAGGTGCGCGCGGAGTTTCTCGAACTGCTGCGCCGGGCGGACGACATCTTCATCGAGGAGCTGCGCCGCCACGATCTGTACGATCGCACCAGCCAGGCGTTTGCGGTATTCCTGCCGGTACGCTCGGTCGGAGTCATGGGCGATGGCCGTCGCTACGACTATGTCATTGCACTGCGGGCCGTCGAAACGGTCGACTTCATGACCGCGCATTGGGCGCGGCTGCCGTACGACTTTCTCGACGTCGTATCGCGGCGGATCGTCAATGAGATCGATGGCATCTCGCGCGTCGTCTACGACGTCAGCGGCAAGCCGCCCGCAACGATCGAGTGGGAATGAGCGCCGGGTCGGTAGGGCACCGCCATTGCACTCCTGCGGCGCGCAAAGCGTCGACCTGCGCCCCGGTCGCGCCGCTTGCGCTTTGCCATCGGCACCCGCTTGATGCATTCGGCGCTGTCGGCGCCTGCCCGATGGGGGCGCGGATAAGGCGGCGGCTCGTCTCGGAATCGGCAACACTATGAACATCAATGCCGCCATATTCATTCTGGTCGCCGCGCTGATTGGCGTGCGCCTCTATCTGCGCGTGCGCCGCACGATCGGCCGCCAGCGTCTCAACGCGCGCCGCCTCAAGATCCGCCTGGCAATTCTCACCGTCTTCGGCCTGCTGGTGCTGGCGGCAGCGAGCCGCACTGCGGTCCTGTTGGCGGCGCTCCTCGGCGGTGGCGCCTGCGGGGTGGCGCTCGGCTACCTCGCACTGCGACATACGCGCATCGATGCAACCCCGGCGGGACGCTTCTACACCCCGCACACCTACATCGGTCTGTCGGTCACGGCGGTGTTTCTCATCGGCATGGTGTACGACTATTTCAACGCCTACCATCAGCTTGCCGCCGCCTCGGCCGGCGGCACCCCTGCCACGACCTTGCCGCCGGAAAGTCCGCTGACGATTGCACTTAGCGGCGTATTCATCGCCTACTACGCCGCATATTCCCTTGGGCTGCTGCGCCGGGGCAAGAGCATGGCGGCCACTGCGGCGGCCGGGCAGTGATGGCGCCCGCCGCTCGGCGCATCGTGGGTGCCCGGACCTACGGCGCCACGCCGGTCGGCGTCTGGCGGGCCGCGCGCGCGCGACCCCGCGCCAGTGTCCAGGCCGCCGCAGAGAACACCAGAACGTTGGCGGCAATCACCGGCAGCGCCGCGATCAGGACGCCGTAGAGGATCCACAGCGCCGCGCCGGCCATCTGCAGCCCACGCAGGAACGAAGGCCTGGAGAAAAAATACGACGCCACGAATACGCCCGTCGCGGTCCAACCGACCACATCGGCAGCAGAAACGACCATGGTTTTACACCTGCGCCGATAGGCTCGGCGTTTCCCGAATCAAAATCCGGTCGGTACGTGCCCGCTCCCAGTCCTCCAGCTGCAGACCATTGTCCTCGAACACGCGGCGGATTTCGGGCATACGCATGCCGAGCAGCTGATCAAAGATGGGCACGAGCACACTGCAGGTGTTGTCACTCAGCACGGTGTAGCGGGCAATACGCGCAAGTTGGAGATTCTCCGACACCGCGATGGTAAAGCCCTCGCCATTGTTGACGTGAAGCATGACGTGCACGTCGCTGCTGCCATCGCCCACGTAAATGATCCGATCCCGCGGAATGCCCTGCGCCCGGCTCAACTCGTCGATCACCGCCACCTTGCCGTAACCGGCCACCACGCGCTTGATGCTGCTCACCTCGCCCGAAACCGGGTCGTACGCGAACTCGGTACCGTGGATGTGCTCGGCCGGCACGATTCCGGCCAAGGCCGAGACCACCACCTCACGCGGCGCGGCCGAGACGACGAAGAACGAAAAGCGGCTCTCCCCAACGCCATTGCCGAGTATGTTCACCAGCGTCGGCAACGCGGCTTTGAGGCGAACGCGGCGGCCCGCTTCGATCAGATGCTCCCGTCGCACGCCACGGAAATCCGGATCATGGCGGATCAAGTAGGCGAGCTCACCGCCCTGCTGCACCAGATTGCTGCTCGCAAGACCGGCTACCTTGCGCTCAAAATCACTGACGCCAAGGAGCTCTGCCAGCACTAGGCCGGAGTCGTTGAAGCTGAGCGTCTGATCGAAATCCGACGCCAGCATGTAGTGTTTCGTCGTCATGGCTCGCTCCTACGCTTCCTCCTACGACGCTGCCCGCCTGCCCGCGCGGCGTTGCCGTCAATCTACACCTTAGCAAAACAGATCGCTCGATCAAGAGACCCTGGCGCGTGCGCCCGTGAGCAATCTTCACGCCGCAGTCATGCGGATGTCATCGCAGCGTCAAGAGCCGCGTACGGGCCGCGTCATTTCAGGCGGGCCATGAGCCGAGGCGGGCACGAGCGCAGCGGCTGTTGATCGAGACCGTGCGGGTGTGGCGGCGCATAGGCCGACGGCAACGGCACAGGCCATCGCAGCTCCCTCCATGATACCCGTGCCGCACGCCGCCACCTCTCCCTTCGGGGAGAAGGGACCGGGCGTCAAAGGGACATACTGCCGCTGTATCGGCGCATACCGGCGCAGCGAACCGGAGGCGGGGTCAGCGGAGCGGGCGCCTGAAGAGCGTGCGGGCCCGCTCCGCCTCCGCCCGGATCACGCAGCCGGGCGCATGGTCGTTGACCAGCCCCAGGGCCTGCATGGCTGCGTAAAGCGTGGTGGGCCCGAGAAACCGCCAGCCGCGTTGCCGCAAGTCCCGCGCGAGTGTCATCGATTCGGGGGTGCGGGAGGGACTCGGGCCACACCTGCGCGCCGGGGCGGGCGGCGCATAGCGCCAGATGAATGCCGCCAGCGATCCTTCCTGGCCGATGAGCTGCCGGGCGCACCGCGCATTGTGGATCACGGCCTCGATCTTGCCGCGGTGACGGACGATACCGGCATCCGCAAGCAGGCGCTCAACCTCCGGTTCGCCAAAGCGGCTGATCCGCTCGATATCGAACTGACGAAACACGTGTCGCAAGCGCTCGCGCTTCTCGAGGATGGTCCGCCAGCTGAGACCCGCCTGGAAGGTCTCGAGACAGAGCCTTTCAAACACCCTGCGGTCATCAGCCACCGGAAAGCCCCATTCGGTGTCGTGATAGGCCAGATACTGCGCCGTCGCCAGGCACCAGCTGCAGCGGCGACGGCCGTCGGGTCCTGCCACCGCGGCGTTCATGTGACGAACCGCAGTGCCGCGCCGCGTGCAGCCGGTGCCCGCCCGCGCCAATCGATTGGGCGCACAGGACTCATGGCGTGAACAGCTGCGCGGCCGCCTCAGGGTTGGATGGGAAATAGGCATGGAAATAGCTCGCCACGATCCGGCCCTGCACGTAGAGCGCTTCGCCCCGTCCGCCCTCCTGGCGCCGCTCGGCGTGCCGCGCCGGCAGCAGCGGCGTCGCCACGGTCGAGTGGTGAAAGGTGTGACCGCGCAGGACTCCCCCCGGCATCGGGGCACACTGGTAACCGAGACCCTGGAGGCGCGCGTGCAGCCGGGCACTGCCCGGCAGGACACCGGTCATGCTGGCGTGCCGTCCCTGCATGTCGGTGACCGATTCGAGCAGATAGAGCAGGCCGCCGCACTCGGCGTACACGGGCTTGCCCGCCTGCGCGTGTTGGCGCAGCGCAGCGGTCATGGCCCGATTGCCGCTGAGGGCATCGAGATGCAGCTCCGGATATCCGCCCGGCAGGTACACGCTGTCCACGGCGGGGAGCGCTGCGTCCGCGAGCGGCGAGAAGAACTCGAGGTGCGCGCCGAGCGCGGCCAACAGGTCGAGGTTGGCCGGGTAGATGAACGAAAACGCCCGATCGCGCGCGATGCCGATGCGCACGCCTGCAAGCAGCGGTGCCACAGCCTCGGGTTCCGCGTGCGGGAATTCGACCGCCGGGGGCAGCGCGGAGAGTTCCGTGGCCGCGAGCAGGTCCGCCGCATGCTCGAGTCGCACCTCGAGATCATCGACCTCGTCGGCCTGAACCAGACCGAGGTGCCGATCCGGCAGCGCGCAGCGCACATCGCGCGACACACTGCCGAGCAAGCGCATGCCCTGCGGCATGCCCGCGCGCAGCAGCTCGGCGTGGCGCTCGCCCGCCACGCGATTGGCCAGGACCCCGTGCCAGGGTAGACCGCTGCGATAGCTCGCCAGACCGAGCGCGAGGGCGCCGAAGGTCTGCGCCATGGCCTCGGCGTCGATCACCGCCGCGACCGGAATGCCCCAGCGGCAGGCAAGCTCGGCATTGCTCGGTGCGCCGTCGTGCAGGCCCATGACGCCTTCGAGCAGGATCAAATCGGCCGCTCCGGCGGCCGCGTAGAGCAACTGCCGGCAATGCGCCTCGCCGCCCATCCAGCCGTCGAGCTGATACACCGCCGCGCCGCTGGCGCGCGCAAGCACGGTCGGATCGATGAAGTCCGGGCCCACTTTGAAGACCCGCACCCGCCGGCCGCGTCCACAATGCCAACGGGCCAAGGCGGCGGTTACCGTCGTCTTGCCCTGCCCGGAGGCTGGCGCGTTTACGAACAAGGCTGGACAGTACCGCGAGGTCATGGCCGGTACTGTCCGGGACCGGCACTGAAACGGCAAGCCTGGTCTGTAAGTAATTGATCGGTTTGACCATCGGCGTCTCTTGATCGCGATCTGTCCGGCAAACCTACCGGACAGTAGGGTATGATCGCGCGCCTCACTGGGACCGGTGCGCCCGCGCGCCGCGGCAGACTCAAGCACGGGAGTGGATTCGCGTGTCGACCCAACCGCTCGATCCTCTGGATCTGTACGATCTCAGCACTGCGCTCAATGACGAGGAGCGAATGGTGCAGGACTCGGTACGCCGCTTCGTCGCGGCCCGCGTGCTACCCATCATCCGCGAGTGCTTCGAGGCACATCGCTTCCCCCGCGAACTCGTGCCCGAGCTCGCCGCCCTCGGCCTGCTCGGCTCATCATTGCACGGTTACGGCTGCGCCGGCCTCAATGCGATCTGTTATGGACTGATCTGTCAGGAGTTGGAACGGGGCGACTCCGGCCTGCGCAGCTTCGTGTCGGTGCAATCGTCCCTGTGCATGTATCCGATCCATGCCTTCGGCTCGCCGGAACAGAAAGAGCGCTTCCTGCCCGCGCTCGCGCGCGGGGAGCTCATCGGCTGCTTCGGTCTCACCGAGCCGCACGGCGGCTCCGATCCGGCCAACATGAAAACGCATGCCCGCCAGCGCGGCGGGGACTGGGTGCTGAACGGCGCGAAGATGTGGATCACCAACGGCTCGATCGCCGATCTCGCCGTCGTATGGGCGCAGACCGACGAGGGCATTCGGGGATTTCTGCTCGAGAAGAGCATGCCGGGCTTCACCAGTCAGCTGATCGAGCGCAAGTTCTCCCTGCGCGCCTCGATCACCTCGGCGCTGTTCTTCGAAGACGTGCGCGTTCCCGCGCAGAACGTGTTGCCAGGGGTCACGGGTTTGCGCGGACCGCTCTCGTGCCTGACGCAGGCCCGTTATGGCATCGCCTGGGGCGTGATCGGCGCGGCGCAGGCGTGCCTCGCGCAGGTGCTCGAATACGCCGGCAACCGCGAATTGTTCGGCCGGCCGCTCGCGCACAATCAGGCCGTGCAGATCCGCCTGGCCGAGATGGCCCGCCGGATCACCACCGCCCAGCTCCTCGCGCTCGAGCTCGGCCGCCTCAAGGAGCGCGGCGCACTGCAGCCCGTACAGGTCTCACTCGCCAAATGGAACAATTGCCGCGCGGCGCTCGAGGTGGCGCGCGAGAGCCGCGATCTGCTCGGCGGCGCGGGCATCAGCGCCGAGTATGTGCCGATCCGCCACATGCTGAACCTCGAGAGTGTCATCACCTACGAGGGCACCGAGACCATCCACCAGCTGTCGGTTGGCCGCGAACTGACCGGATACAACGCCTTCTGAGGGCAGGCGGCGTGCGTCAGCGCCGCGGGGCTGCGCGGCGCAGCCGGCCGGCGCGCCGGCCTCGGGCCGGTCTGTCGTATGGGTTCTGATCGGTGCGGTACTCGATGACCACGGGCGTGGCGAACAGATCGAACGTCCGGCGGAACAGGTTCGCCAGGTACCGCGTGTACGCGGCCGGGACCGCGTCGGTCTGATTGCCGTGAATCACCACCCGCGGCGGATTGCGTCCGCCCTGATGGGCGTAGCGCAGCTTGATGCGTCGGCCGCGCACGAGCGGCGGTTGGTGCATGACGATGGCGTGTTCGAGCGTGCGCGTCAGCTCCCGCGTTGGCATCGTGCGCATGGCCGCCTCGTAGGCACGCACCGTCGCCTCGATGAGCTCGCCGACACCGGTACCGTGGCGAGCTGAAATAAAATGCAGCGGCGCAAAGGGCACGAAATCGAGCTTCAAGGCGAGCTGGCTGCGAATATCCGCGCGCTGCTCGGCGGCAATGCCGTCCCACTTGTTCACGGCAATGATCAGCGCCCGGCCCCGCTCGAGCGCAAGCCCGAGCACGCTCGCGTCCTGCTCGGCCACGACATCGTGAGCATCGAGCACCATGATGACGACGTGCGCCGCGTCAATCGCCTGCAGCGTCTTGGCGACGCTCGCCCGCTCGATCAGATCCTCGACGCGGGCCCGGCGCCGCATGCCGGCAGTGTCGATCAGCACGAACGCGCGTCCGTCGCGCTCGAAAGGCACGAAAATGCTGTCGCGCGTGGTCCCGGGCTGCTCGCTCGCAATCACACGTTCGGTGCCGATCAGCCGATTGACCAAGGTCGACTTGCCGACATTGGGCCGACCGATCACGGCAATCCGCACCGCATCACGCGTCTCGGGCTCGGCCGGGACCGGGGCGAGGTCCCGCAACACCACCGCCATGAGGTCCTCGCAGCCCTGGCTGTGACTGGCCGAGATCCCGACCGGTTCGCCGAAGCCGAGCACGTGGAACTCCGCCCCTGCCACCGCGCTGTCGAGTCCCTCGCTCTTGTTGAGCGCCAGGGTCACCGGCTTGCCGGCACGGTGCAGCGCGCGCGCGACGAATTGGTCCTGGGCGGTCAGTCCGGAGCGGGCATCGACCACGAACACCACCCGATCGGCTTCCTCGACCGCCCGCTCGGTTTGCGTGCGCATCTGCGCCTCGATGCCGACGGGATTCTCGATGAGCCCGCCCGTGTCGATCACGACGCAGGCCTGGGGGCCCACCCGGCCGAAGCCGTATTGACGATCGCGCGTCAACCCCGGCACATCGGCGACGATGGCGTCGCGCGTTCCGGTGAGGACATTGAACAGCGTCGATTTACCGACGTTGGGGCGACCCACCAGTGCGACGACGGGCAACATGATGGGCCGGGCAGATGCGCGGTTACTTCGGCGCGACGCGGAACGCCGTGATATCACCGATATCGTTGATCACGATCACCTCGTTCCCCACGACAATCGGTGGATTGGACACGCGCACACCCCCGGTGCCCCGGCGCGCCGCAAATGCGCCAGTCCGCTTGTTCATCCAGCTGACATAGCCCTGGTAGTCCGCGACGATCACCCCATAGCGGCTCACCGCCGGGCGCGTCAGGCCGCGATAGCGCAGCGCCGGCTGGCGCCAGATGAGCGCGCCGTTCTTGCGATTGAGGGCCTCGACCGCGCCATCGGCCATCGTGATGTACAGCGCGTGCCGTCCGAGCGTCACGCCGCGGAAACTCGACGCCTTGTGTGTCCACCAGGTGTGGCCGTTCTTGAGCGAGAGCATGGTGACCGTGCCGTGATAGCCCACGGCGTACACCTTGTGGCCGGCCACCGCCACCGGACCGTCCAGATCCGCAAGACGCGCGATGGCTGTATTGCCGCTCGGCGCCGAAATCGTCGCCAGCCAGCGCGTCGAGCCGCTCGCCGCGCCCACCGCCAGCACCTTGCCGGTGGCGAACCCGCTGATGACCATGCCGTCGGCGATGACGGGCACGGCCGCACCGCGCAGTGACAGCGAGGGCATGTTCTGGGTCTTCTCCCACAGCTCATGTCCATTCTTCGGCGACAACGCGTGCAGTACGTCGTCGATGGTGCGTACCGCGATCAGTTTGGTCGCGACGGCCGGCGGGGAAATCACCGCAGCGTGCAGGCGCACGCGCCACAGCTGTCGGCCATTGGTCGCATTGAAGGCAACCACCTCGCCGTTGGTCGCCCCGACCACCAGCAGATTGCCGTGCACGGCCGGGCCACCGCCGAGTGGCGCATGCGCATCAACGCTCCAGAGCTCGTGGCCCGTGCGCACATTGAAAGCGGCAATCTCGCCGTTATGACCCGCGGCGAACAGCCGATTGCCCTCACGCGCCAATCCCAGACCGAGGAGCAGGTGGGGTGTCTGGCCTTCCCACAACCCGAAGGGGTGAAAGCCGCCGACCGAGGCGGTCCAGAGCGTATGGACTCTCAAGGTCGATTTGATGGGGGCGAGCTTGGCGGGCTGATCGAGCTTCTTGTGCGAGCAGGCGGTGAGCACGCCTACGGTCAGCAGCGCCGCCGCGCAGGCTCGGAGCGATCGTTTGCTAGGGGTATGCAAGTGTTTCATCTCGATGCGTATCGGTACCGGGGCTAGTGGGCAGCCGCGGCCGGGACCGGCATCGGGCCCGATCCGACCGCCGGGTGCGCTGTCGACTTCGCGCGGGGTCTATTGGCGGCCAACTCCGAGATCTCGAGTCCGAGCAGCCGCGAATCGACCTCACCGCCGGGGTTGCTGGCCTGCGCCAGGCGGTACTGCGCGAGCGCCGCGCCTTTCTTGCCCAGGGCGTCGTATGCATCCCCTCGGACCATGTCGTAGCGCGGGGCAAAGGCGCCCGGATTGATTGCATCCAGGGTGGCCAGTGCCTGCAGCGGCTGATGCAGCGCGATCTGCACTCGCGCCAGGCGTTCGCGCGCGATCAGACCGAGAATCCGGTCGTGGGGATGCTGCATCACCGCGGTCAGCGCTGCGGCGGCCTCGTGCAGATGCCCGGTCTGCACGAACGCGGCCGCCGAGGCGAGACGCGCCTGATCGACATAAGGCGTGTCGGCGTAATGTCGCTCGATTTCCCCCGCGGCGGCCAGGGCGGCCATCTCATCGCCACTGGCAAAAGCGTGTTCCATGTGCTGGTACAGCACGCTCGCGGCCAGATCGCGCCCCTTGATGCGCCCCTGCCACCAGCGCAGGCCGCCATAGCCGAGGACCGCGAGCAGCACACCGATCAGGATGGCAGGCCCGTTCGTCCGCAGCCACAGCAGCAGCGCTTCCCACCGTTCACGTTCGTCAAGATAACCGTCCACGTGCCCTCCTCGAATTCAGGTTTGCGCGGCAGCCGCGGCCAAGGCCGTATCGATTGCCGCAGCCAGGGCGGACAGCGGACTCTCGCTCTGACCGGTCTCGCGGCGCAAAGGTTTCAAGGCCGCCACCCCCCGCTCGAGCTCATCGTCGCCGAGGATCACCGCGAGCAGCGCGCCACTGCGGTCGGCCCGGCGGAATTGGGTCTTGAAGTTCCCGCCGCCGAGATTGAGCTCGAAGCGCCGGTTCGGCAGCGCATCACGCAGTCGCTCGACCATTTCCAGCCCGAACGCCTCGGCACGGGGGCCGCTGGTGACGATATACACGTCAACGGCCGCAGGTGCGGCGATCGGGCCGCTCTGGGTGAGGAGCGCCACCAGGCGCTCAAGTCCCATGGCAAAGCCGATGCCGGGCGTCGGCTCCCCGCCGAGCTGAGCGATCAGCCCATCATAGCGGCCACCGGAGCATACGGCATCCTGGGCCCCCAGTGCATCGGTGATCCACTCGAACACCGTACGACTGTAGTAATCAAGGCCCCGGACCAGGCGCGGATTGACCCGAAACGGGATGCCGAGCGCCTCGAGCGCGCGACACACCGCCTGAAAGTGCTCACGCGACTCGGCATCGAGGTGCTCGGTGAGCACGGGTGCCGCATCGATGAGGGCGCGCATCTGCGGATTCTTGCTGTCGAGCACTCGCAACGGATTGCCGTCCAGGCGGCGCTGACTGTCGGCATCGAGCTGATCCCGATGGGCGCGCAAGTACTCGACGAGGCGATCGCGGTAGAGGCGCCGCGACTCCGCCGTGCCCAGGGAATTGATCTCCAGACGCACCCGCTGCAGCCCGAGCCTGCGCCACAGCCGCGCGCAGAGCGCAATCAGCTCGACGTCGATATCCGGACCGCCGAAACCCACCGCCTCGACGCTGATTTGATGAAATTGACGGTAGCGGCCCTTCTGCGGACGCTCATGGCGGAACATCGGGCCGGCGCACCAGAGCTTGTGACGCTGGCCCCGCAGCATCCCATTGGAGAGGATCGCGCGCATCACTCCGGCGGTGCCCTCCGGGCGCAGCGTCAGGCTCTCCCCACCCTGATCCACGAAGGTATACATCTCCTTGGCGACCACGTCGGTGTGCTCACCGATGGCGCGTCGGAACAGTTCGGTCCGTTCAACTACCGGCACGCGGATTTCCCGATAGCCATAGCCGCTCAGCAGCTCGCGTGCACTGGTCTCGATGGCCTGCCAGATGGCCATCTCCTCGGGCAACACATCGTTCATGCCCCGAACCGGCTGAATCTGCTCTGTCAACTCACCCTCCCGTCTCCGGCATCAACCGGCCGTCGGCGGCGACCTCGAAGGCGGCAGCATGATTGGCGCCCACGTAGGCGCCGATCGGAACCGCACGGCCATCGACCTTTACCGCAACCCTGTCGGCATAACCGAGCACCACATGCAGCGGCGCGGGGCCGGAGAACGTGCGCCGCGCGCCGGCAACCACCATGCCGCGATACAGCCAATGACCAGCGGCGTCTTGCACCGCAACCCAGCTCGCCGCGGGAAAACTCACCGTGATCGCCGTCGCACCGCCGCCCGGCGCCGGCGCCGGCGCCGGCGCGGTCGCCGTCTTGCCTCCGGCGGGCGGCGCCGTAGAGATCGCGTGTGGGCGCACCGACCGCGCCATCGCCGGCGACCCGCGCATCGGCGGGCTCGCTGGAATCGGCACCGGGGTCGCCAGGTGTCGACGCGACCATGCCCACCCGATCAGGACCGCGATCCCGAGCACAGCGAGCACGATCAGGGCACGTTTGAGGGTGACGGGGGAGATGCCGGATCGAGGCACTTCGAGGCGCACGATGTGGGTCAGATCCGGCTCCGACATCTTACCCTGGGCAGTGAACTGCTCCTGCAGCGCCCCCACCGGCTCGCCCAGCAGCTGCGCATAGCGGCTCAAATAGCCCTTGACGTAGATTGGCGCGCCAAGTGTTTCGAACCGCTCCGCCTCGAGCGCCTCGAGCACTGCGCCCTCAAGGCGCAACTGTCCGGCCGCCTGAGCGATCGTGAGACCGGCGCGCTCGCGCGCCGCACGCAGCTGCGTGCCCACGCCGCATCCGCTCCCGCGGCGCGCCTCGGCGCCGGATTCCGCCGCCATCGTGTTCAGCCCGAACTCAGGCCGAGGGCGGCCAGAGCGTGCGCCTGGGGCGAGTCGGGAAAATCAAGCTGCAGTCGGCGCGCATACAACACAGCATCGAGCGCATCGCCCTGCGCGTGCATCACGCGCACAGCCAACAACAACAGATTCGCCGTCGCGCGGTGTGCGCTCAGGAACTGCACCAGCTCCGCGTGCGCCTGCTGCAGCCGACCCTGCTTGAAGTTGAGATCGGCAAGTTCCCACAGCGCGTGTGCGAACCCCGGATTGATCGCAAGCGCCGACCTGAACATCTTGATCGCCTGGGCGTCATGCCGTTCGGCTCGCAGGCACACTCCCGCGTTGTTGAACGCGTCCGCCGGCGTCAGGTAAAGCGGGTTGCGCGCGGCCGCAAGAAAATATCTGACGCCCGCGGCATAGCGGCCGTTGCCGCACAGGTACACTGCATAATCGTTCTGATAGTCAGGATTGCGGGGCGATATGGCGAGTGCCCGGCGAAAGGCGCGATCGGCACGCTTCGGCTCGAGCAGCCGCTCAAACAGCAGCGCCCGGGCGATCTGCACATCGGCGTTGCCGGGGTCTTCCCGTTCAGCGTCATCCAGCTTGCGCTTGGCGAGGGCAAGCTGGCCGCGCTGCAGATAGGCGATACCGAGTTCGGTATTGAATACCGCGGCCCGATGTCGCTGGCGCACGAGTTGCGGATTGGCACATCCGTACAGCGCCAGCGCGCTCACTGTGCCCAGCAAGGCGGCGCGGACGAGCGCGTTCATGCCAGTGCTCCGATGCCGCTCGTCCGGCTGCCGAGCCGCGCGGTCACCCGATCGATGACACGGCCGGCCAGCTGACCGCAGGCCGCGTCGATGTCATCTCCACGCGTGCGGCGCACCGTTGCCAGAACACCGGCGCGCAGCAGTTCGTCGCGAAATCTGTGTATCACCGGCGGCGGCGAGCGGCGCAGATGTGTGCCGGGGAATGGATTGAACGGAATCAGGTTGACCTTGGCGGGACGGTTTGCCAACAGCCGCGCCAGAGCACGCGCCTGCGCCGGAGCGTCGTTCACACCCTCGAGCATCACGTACTCGAACGTGACGCTGCGGCCATTGCGCTCATCGATGTAGTGCCAGCACGCCTGCAGAAGCTCCGCGATCGGATGAATGCGGTTGATGGGCACAAGCTCGTTGCGCAGCGCGTCATCGGGCGCATGCAGAGACACCGCCAGGGCGACGTTGCTGCGCTCGGCGAGCCTGTAGATCTGCGGCACCAGACCCGAGGTCGACAGCGTGACACGGCGCCGGGACAGATCAAACGCGTAGTCATCGAGGAAAATATCGAGCGCGGGCGCAACGTTGCGCAGGTTCGCCAGCGGCTCTCCCATGCCCATCAGGACAACATTGGTGACGGCACGCTCGCGCGCCAGATCGGCCACGGTGCCCGCGAGCAGCCGATTGGCGAGCCATACCTGGCCGACGATTTCCGCCGTGGTCAGATTGCGGTTGAAGCCCTGGCGCGCCGTCGCGCAGAAAGCGCAATCGAGCGCACACCCGACCTGCGAGGAGATGCACAACGTGGCCCGATCGGGCTCCGGAATGTAGACCATCTCGAAGGCCTGGCTGCCGTCGGCCCGCAGCAGCCACTTGCGCGTGCCGTCGGCCGAGCGGTGTTCGCTGATGATCTCGGGCACCTGCACGGTCGCCTGGGCGCACAGCTGTGCGCGAAAGGATTTCGCCAGATCCGTCATCCGCTCGAAGGATGGCTCGGCCCGCTTGTAGACCCAGTGCATCAGCTGGCGCGCCCGAAACGGCTTACTGCCGAGCGTCGCAACGAACCGCTCGAGCTCGGGCCGGGACAGACCCAGCAGATTCGTGGTCGGGGCGGAAACGCTCATGGCTCTTGCATCGCGATCTCAGCGGCGCGAATGCAGCTCCGTGCCGCTGAAGAAAAAGGCGATTTCGCGCTGCGCAGTGTCCGCCGCATCCGATCCGTGCACCACGTTGCGCTCGATGCTTTCGGCCAGGTCGGCGCGAATGCTGCCGGGAGCCGCCTTCTTCGGGTCGGTCGCGCCCATGATCTCGCGGTTACGGGCAATGGCATTCTCGCCTTCGAGCACCTGCACCATCACGGGACCGGAGGTCATGTAGCGCACCAGATCGCTGAAGAAGGGGCGCTCACGGTGCACCGCATAGAAGGCTTCGGCCTCATGCTGCGAAAGACGCAGCATCCGTGCGGCAATGATGGCCAAGCCCGCATGCTCGAAACGGCGATAAACCTCGCCGATGAGGTTGCGGCCGACGCCGTCAGGTTTGACGATAGACAGGGTGCGCTCGAGCGCCATAGGTGACCTTTCGGGGCTGAAAACGACGTGAGTGTACCCGCTGCGACGCGACCCGGCACCGGGCGGGTATCGAATCGCGGAGTGTACCTGTTGTCACTGGGGGGTGGCAATTTGCCGCAGCCGCAGAAGTGGCGGATTGCAAACGGCTTTTTGACGCCGCCACGGACCCGATGCGCCCAATGCGCAGTCACCTGGGGACCGCTAGACGGAAAAACTCTCCCCGCACCCGCACTCGCCCTTGACGTTGGGGTTGCGGAAGCGAAATGCCTCATTCAGTCCCTGCTTGACGAAATCCACGACGGTCCCGTCGATCAGCGGCAGACTGGTGGGATCGACGTACACTTTGACCCCGTGATCCTCGAATACCACATCCCCCGGCTGCTGCGCGTCGACATAATTGACAACGTAAGCGAAGCCGGAGCAGCCCGTCTTGCGCACCCCCAGCCGCAACCCGATACCGCTGCCGCGGGCGGCGAGGAAGCTTTGAATGCGAGCGGCGGCGGACTCGGTGAGGGAAATGGCCATTGCAGTAAAGACATGAGGAGTGATGTCGGGATTCTACACCCCGGGCCACTGTCGCTGACACTCGCGAAGCGCGTCCTCGAGCGTGAGCAGGCGTCCGAGCTTCTCCACCGGAACCTGCAGGGCGTGCGCCCATTCCGTTGGCGTACCCGGAACCAATGTAAGGCGGGTGCGCCCGCGCAGGCGGTCGGCAAGCCAGGCCGCAGCGGCCAGGGTGTGTGGGCAGCCATACACCTGGTGTGAGGCTGACTCGACCCTGCCGTCGCGTACCTGCAGCCGGAATCGGACCCAGACCTCCTGTCCCGGTCCGCCCGCCTCGCCGAGCACTTCGGCAGCACCGCCCGTGCCGCCCGGCCGGCAAGCCGCCGGTGACAGGGCGCGCAGGCGCTCGAGCTCCCGCCGGACTGCGGCTGCGGCGGCCTCGATTTCGGCCTCGCCGGTAAAGCGGCCGAAGCTGAAGCGCAGTGAGCTCTGCGCCAACTCACGATCGCGACCGAGTGCCCGCAGCACGTAGGATGGCTCCGCAGATGCCGAATTGCAGGCCGAGCCAGTCGACAGGGCGAGCTCGCTCAGCCCCTGCAGGAGACTCTCGCCTTCAACCCCCTCGAACGAGACGTTGAGAATGCCCGGAACCCGTGCCGCGCCCGCACCGTTGAGCAGCGTCCCCTCGAGCGTGCGCAACCGCGCCCACAGCGCCTCGCGCAGATTCAGGATCCGCTCCGCCTCGCCTTCGCTCGCGAGCGCGGCTTGCGCGCGGGCACAAGCGGCACCGAAGCCCACGATCTGGTGGGTCGGCAGGGTGCCCGGACGCAAACCGTGCTCCTGTCCGCCCCCGAAGGCGAGCGGCCGAAGCCACGGCCGCACGCCGGTACGCACGTACAGCGCGCCCACGCCCTTCGGCCCATACAGCTTGTGGGCCGTGAAGGACATCAGATCGATCGGCAGCGTGTGCACGTCGATGGGCATTTTGCCGACGGCTTGGGCTGCATCGGTGTGAAACAGGATGCCGCGTTCACGACACAGTGCGCTGATCGAGGCAATGTCTTGAATGACGCCCGTTTCGTTGTTGACCCACATGATCGACGCCAACACGGTATCGGCGCGCAGGGCCTGCGCCACCGCCTCCACTGCGATCCGGCCGGTACGCTCGGGCGACACCAGACTCACCGCGAAGCCGTCCCGCTCGAGCTGCCGGCACGGATCGAGTCCCGCCTTGTGCTCGATACGCGAACTCAACACATGCCGGCCCCGCTCCGCCGCCCGCGCTGCGCCCAGTATGGCGAGATTGTCCGACTCGGTCGCCCCGGAGGTGAAGATGATCTCCTCGGGCCGCGCACCGATCAGGGCGGCAACCTCGGCGCGCGCGGCCTCAATCCGTCGCGCCGCACGCCGCCCAAATGCATGCTGGGCGGACGGACTGCCGAGCCCACCCTCGGCGCGCAGACAGCCGACCATCGCCTCGACCACGCTCGGGTCGATCGGGGTGGTCGCCGCATAGTCGAGGTAGATCGGCAAGAGGGTGTCGCGGGCGCTCATGGTTCCGGTACGCGCACATTGTGCACGCGCACATCGGTCAAGTTCCAGCAGATGCTCCGCGCGCTCGTGTGTCGCTAGCGCGGCTTGTCCTCGCCCGCATGACGGCGCCGCCCCTGCACGGCGGCAAGAAAGCCGCGCAGGATATTGACTTCGTTGCGGTCGAGCTCCGCCCGCTGAAACAGGCGGCGAATGCGCGCCATCAGGTGCGTGCCGCTATGTGTGCGGTCGCGGAACTCGACCTCCTCGAGCACTGTCGCGAAGTGCTCGTACAGGCGCTCGAGCTCGGCCGGCTCGGCGAGCGGTCCGGCACCCGTGGGCGGTGCGACGGCATCGGCGCGCGCACGAAACAACTCATAGGCAACCAGCTGCACTGCCATGGCGAGATTGAGCGACGGGTAGGTCTCACTCGCCGGAATGCGCACCAGCAGATGCGCCGGCTCGAGCTGTTCGTTGGTAAGGCCGGTACGTTCCGAGCCAAACAGCACCGCCGCCGGGCCGCGCGCGCTTTCGCGCAGCAGGCGCTCCGCCGCGACGCGTACGTCCTCAGTACGAAAGTACTGATCCCGGTCGCGCGAGGTGGTCGCGGCAATGAACCCGCAGCCGGCGAGCGCCTCGGTCAAGGAGCCGGTCACCCGAGTCCGCGCCAGCACGTCATCGGCACCCGAGGCCCGCGCCGTAGCCTGCGGATGCGGAAACTCGCGGGGATTGACCAGGACCAGCTGCTCGAGCCCCATGTTCTTCATGGCCCGGGCCACCGCGCCGATGTTGCCCGGATGGGTCGGCTCGACCAGGACGATGCGGATATTGGCTGCGCTCATCGCTCGGCGTGCATTCTCGGCTCACTCACAGCGGTGACCGATCAGCGTCCCCGCAACTCCTCGGGCACGAGCGGCGCAAACAGCTCGAGCATCGCCGCGTAGACTTTCGGCGTACCGGCAACGACGTACCCACCCTGCTGGTAGGGCTCCCCGGTGAGTGTGCCGATGTGGCCGCCGGCTTCCTGCACCAGCAGCGTGCCGGCGGCAGTATCCCAGGGACTCAGCCCCAACTCCCAGAACCCGTCGGTCCGGCCGGCGGCGACATAGGCGAGATCGAGCGCCGCCGCGCCGGGACGGCGGATTCCCGCGGTGTTCTGCGACACCGCCTTCAACATGGCGAAATACGCATCGACGTGGCGATCGTTCGCCCGGAACGGGAAACCCGTGCCAATCAGGGCGCCCTCGAGCGTACGCTGCTTGCTGACCCGGATACGGCGATTGTCAAGGTGTGCGCCGCACCCGCGTGAGGCGGTGAACAATTCCTGACGCATCGGATCGTAAACGACTGCATGCTCGAGCCGGCCCTTGATCTCGCAGGCGATCGACACGGCAAACACCGGGAATCCATGCAGGAAGTTGGTGGTTCCGTCGAGCGGATCGATGATCCACCGGGTGTCGCTCTCGCCCTCAGCGCCGCTCTCCTCGGCCAGGATGGCGTGCTGCGGATAGTGGCGGCGGATGAGCGCGACGATCTCCGCCTCCGCGTTCCGGTCGACCTCGGAGACGAAGTCGTTGCGGCTCTTCGCCGTGACCGTGAGCGATTCGAGGTTGTTGAGATTACGAACGATGACTTCCCCGGCACGCCGCGCCGCGCGAACACCGATGTTGAGCAATGCTTGCATGCGAGTCCTTCCGCGGCGGATCGCAGCCGCGCTCAGGGCAGGTGATCGACGGCCGTCTTCCTGACGGTGGGGAAAAGGTGTTCGGCCGTCAGTCCGCACTGCAACGCCACGGCACTCGAGATGTAGATCGATGAGTAGGTGCCCGCGAGGATGCCGATCAGCAGCGCCGCGGCGAAGCCGCG
Source organism: Pseudomonadota bacterium (assembly GCA_021822385.1). Taxonomy (GTDB): domain Bacteria; phylum Pseudomonadota; class Gammaproteobacteria; order Steroidobacterales; family Steroidobacteraceae; genus 13-2-20CM-66-19. The sequence continues at coordinate 2,838 of JAKARC010000033.1, read as the reverse complement.
CAATACCGGCCCGCCGAGCACGAGCAGCGCCACCACCACGATGGCGGTAACCACCTTGGTCATGATCGTACGGGAGAGCGTCTGGTTGATCGCTTGGTCGAGCACCACTTCCGGCGCCAGGCGGCGATTGCCCTCGAAGCGCTCACGGATTCGATCGAATACCACAACAGTGTCGTTCAGCGAATAGCCGATCACGGCCAGCACGGCCGCCACCACGTTGAGATTGAACGAAATGTGCGACAAGGCGAAGAATCCAAGCACCAGGATCGGGTCGTGCATGACCGCGAGGATCGCCCCGAGCGACAGCCGCCAGGTATGGAACCGCCAGGCGATGTACAGAAAGATGAACAGCAGCGTGAAGCCGAGCGCCCACATGGCGCTGTGCTTCAGCTGCGAGCCGACCTGTGGACCGACCACCGACACTGACAGCACCGTTGCGCCGGGGTTCACCCGCTGCAGCGCGCGCTCGATCCGGCCACTCAGCTGGGTGGAACTCTGGCCGCGCTCCGGCGGCAGGCGTATGGCGACCGAGCGTGCGTTACCGACATAGGTCACGACGGCATCGTGGAACCCGGCGTCCGCCAGCTGCGTACGCACCCTCGACAGGTCGGCGGTGGCCGGGAAACTCGCCTGGGCGGTGACCCCACCGGTGAAATCAACCGCCCAGTTCAAACCGCGCGTCGCAAGCAGCGTGAGCGAAGCGATCATCAACAGGATGGACAGCGTGAACCACACTTTGCGTGTGGCCATGAACCGGAAGTTCGTCTGATGACTGAAGAATTCCACGTGCGCGCCCCTAGATGTGCAACCGCGCGAGTTTGCGCCGACCGCCGTACATGAGTGTGACCAAAGCCCGGCTGCCCATCAGCGAGGTGAACATCGAGGTGCCGATGCCGAGGGTCAAGACCACCGCGAAACCGCGGATGGCGCCGGTGCCGAAGATCCACAGCACGAGCCCGGCGATCGCCGTGGTGACATTGGAATCGACAATGGCCGAGAATGCCTTTTCAAAGCCGGCGCGTATCGCCGCCTGCGGCGAAACGCCCTTGCGCAGCTCTTCACGGATGCGCTCGTAGATGAGCACGTTCGCGTCCACCGCAATGCCCACCGTGAGGATGATGCCGGCGATACCGGGCAGTGACAGCGCCGCATGCATCATCGACAACAGCGCCGTCAGCAGCACAACGTTCGCCATGAGCACGGCATCTGCGACCAGACCGAAAATCTTGTAGTAGATGGCCATGAAGATGAGGACGCCGGCCATGCCGAGCACGAGCGCATCGACACCCATCTTGATGTTCTCGGCGCCGAGACTCGGGCCGATGACGCTCTGCGCCACCAGACTGATCGGTGTGAGGAACGAACCGGAGCGCAGCAGAATCGCGAGATCCTGCGCACCGCCCAGGGTAAGCCCGGTGATCATGAACTGGTTGCTGAAGACCCCATCGATGGTTGCATCGTTGATCACTTTCTCCGTGGTGACGACGTGCGACTCCTTCTTGCCATCGACATCGCGGGTCACCACGTGCTTGGTGATCAGCACCACGCCCATCGGCTTGCCGACGTTTTCCTTGGTGGTGCGCAGCATGTTGTCGCCAGCCCGGCTGTCGAGCGTCACATTGACCTGTGGACCCTGCGGTCCCTCGCTCACCGTGGCGCCGGTCAGCTGATCACCGGTGGCAATCACCGCGCGCTTGAGCAGCACGGGCTGACCGTTCCAGGTATTGGTATACAGCTTGTCGCCGAGCGGGACGTTGCCGGTCTGCTCGGCCTCGTACGGGTTGTTCTCCGTATCGTTCAGATGAAATTCCAGAGTGGCGGCCTGGCCGAGCAGGTGCTTGACCTCGGCCATGTTCTCGACGCCCGGGAGCTGCACATCAATGCGATTGTTGCCCTGGCGTTGTACGACCGGCTCGGATACGCCAAGTGCATTGACCCGATTGCGCAGAATGCTGATAGCCTGCTCGATTGCGTATTCCTCGCGCTGATGAATGAGCGCAGAGGGCATGGTCGCCTCGATGACGGCACCGGCGGCATGCGTTTCGGTGTGCAGGGACAGGCCCTGGAGGGAATGGGCTAGCGCCGCGGCCGCCGTGCGGACATCCGCCCCAGAGGCGAGCGTGATGTGCACGGCATTGGGGACCGCACTGCCGTCGGCGGCCACATTCGTGATGCTCGCGACCGGGACATTCGCGGCAGCGAGCGCATGCGCTGCGTCCTGCGTGTACATCTGCAGCATCTGCTTGACGGCGCTGTGCGTGTCGACCTGATACAGCAGTTCCAAGCCGCCGCTCAAATCCAGGCCGAGCGGCATGGGCTTGAGGCCGAGGTCGCGCAACCAAGCCGGTGTGCGGGGCACCAGCGTCAATGCCGAGATGTATTCCTTCTTGAATTTCGTGTTGATCGCATCCTGTGCGCGGAACTGCGCCGACTCGTTCGCGAACCGGACCAGCAACCGCCCGTTCTGCAGATACGCGCCCGAGAAGGGAATGTCCTTGGCCTTCAGGTAGGCGGACACGGTCCTCACCTCGGCGGCGGTCACCGGGGTATGGTCGGCATGCGCCAATTGCAGTGCCGGCGCCTGTCCGAACACATTGGGCAGCGCAAACAGCAGCGCGATCAGCAGCACAACCACGATCAGGATGTACTTCCAGCGAGCGTACTCGAGCATGAGTCTCCCGGGGAGTCAGCGATAATCTATAGCGATAAAGTACGGATGCAGTCGCTCAGGCGTCCTTCAGGGTACCCTTGGGCATCACGGTGCTCACCTGCCCTTTCTGTACCTTGAGCCGCACGTTCGCCGCAACCTCGAGCGTCACGAAATGCTCTCCCACCTCG
>JAKARC010000032.1 GCA_021822385.1 Pseudomonadota bacterium | reverse complement strand
ACGAGGCTCACCGCCGGTCAGCGTCGCGACTGTTCAGAATCAGCTCCGCGGCGACCTTGGTCCCGCTCGCACGCTTGCGCCGCTGCACCTGCTTCAGCCAGGCGTCCGCAGTCGGCCGGGTCGCCAGTCGCTCCAGCGCTATTCGCAGGTACTCCTGCATGGATCTACCCTGCGCGGCGGCCCGCGCAGCAAGCTCGTGCCGCACTTTCTCCGGCACGTCACGGATGGTAATCTGTACACTCATGCATGCATAATGCCAGCATCGACTGCCATATGCAATCATTTGATTGACAGAAAATTCGTGTCCCGAATGGCCGCAAACTGAACATCTCGCCCGCATTTCCGATGAACGATGTCCATCTGTAGCGCCCGTTCCGCCCTCGGGCCAGGCTTCAGATTCAAACCATGAGGGTACTCAAAGGCGCTGGGATCTCGCCCCCTTTTACAGCGACTACTTCTTTGACGCGCCACGTGCCGCTGTTGGGAAATCGCGATCAATTCGGCCGCGGACCAAGATACGCATCTCAGACGAAATCTTCGTCTGGCTCAGTCGCTCGAGCAGTGTCGCCTCGACCGTCAGGCGATGTTTCGCAAGTTCGCGAGTAAACTCAAGATCCTTCTCGCGGCCCGCAACGTACTTCGAGATTGCCAAGTCGTGAATCTCAAGACAGAGGCCGGTGATGCCAAAGGTATTCGGATTGCTGATGCGGATGAGACGGTCACGCCAGCCGCGCGGCAGCACCGCCGTATCCTCACCGACACCCTGTGCGTAATAACCGTAAAGTTCATGAAACGACGAACCCTCACCGATGCTGCCATCGATCAAGTCAGCCAGCTCGGGGTGATTCTTGGGAAAGACATCGGCCTCTGCCGAGACCAGCAACGCTGTCGGCGCGTTGGGAAACTGGCCCAAAACCGACTGACTTCCGATGACAATGACTTCACGGTCGTTTGCTATCGCACCTGCCGCGCGAATGATGTGCTCAAGCTCGGAACGTTTCATAGATTCGTCTGCGCTCCTGAGCCGTTAACATTCCCGCAAATGGGGAAGACTGTCTAAGTCGCGCTCCCTCCTCGCTGGGCTCCGTGATAAGCGCAGCGATTTCGCGGTACGACAGAGTAAGTATGCGCCGCCACTGCCCGATCCAGCGGGGTGGGTTCTTCCCGAAACGTCCTCTCCAGCGCTTAATATTGTCCCGAGGTTTCGCCAGGAGATCCGGATCTCGCATGATCTTGGCTGCGATAACCGCATGCATCGCCAAGCTGCGGGCCTCAAGCAACCGATGCGTGGAATATGGCGCGCTCACCACGGGCGCACGTGGCTCCCATGTCACAACTGCCTTTAACCCTGCGGACTTGCGCCGCGCACGCAGACGCCGCATACGCTCAGCCGGCGTTAACGCGACGCCCGTCGCGGGCCGCCCTCGCCTGGATCGCTTTTCGAGAACAGACTGCATAATGAAGCGTAATGCGTTACGGTAATTCTGGCAAGCTGATCACGATCCAGCCAGTTGGGTCCGATGCGGCTGTCTTTACCCGCTTAGCAATAGCTGCATCACATCGCAGGCGTCACCGTTCAAGCTGCCGAGTACAGCGCGTGATCAGCGGCGGAAAGCTCATCGAGGGTCAGGCGCCAGGAACCTGCACTTCGGACCGACCGACTTGGTTAGACGTCGGTCCAGAGTGGCGAGCGGGTATCTGAGTTCATCGGCAACAGCAACGTACCACGCATCGTAACTTGTTGCGACGGTGCACAGAAATCAATGGGATTAGCCAGGGTTTCTGATCACGGTCGATGATGGTTACCATCGCATAGTGTGGTCCGAACGTCGAGGCCGATGGTGCGCGAGATTGCGGCGTCGCTGCGGCGATTGAAGCGCCTGACGCGTGGCCGGAAGCACGGTCAGCGATGGCGTTTGTTTTGAATGCAGCATGATGGTCTTGAACAATCGAATGTCTGTTGAGATATCAAGCCCTCCGGATCGTCCTTCGGTCCTTTATCGTGGCGACGAGAGTGCCGTGGTTGTACACGTAGGTACACAGCACAACGCCGGCCGACGGCGCGCCGCCGTGTAACCGGCGCGCCAAGCGGCCGGGCGAGCGCAGCGAGCGGCTGTGGACCGACGTGGGCAACAACACGGTGGCCCCGAAGACGCTTCTTTCCCGGTTCCGGTTCCCGCACTCTCTACCGCGCGCGGGAACGGGAACCGGGAACTCCATCAAAAAGCGTGCTCTCGTCGTCATCAGAAAGCGCGCTTCTGCTCAGGTTGTAACAGTATGGCGCAATTCCCCGATACGGCCAGAGAACGGTTCAATCGGAAAGTGCTCGATTTCAAGCTGACTCAGGTCTTCGTGTGCTCCGTTCGCTTCAGCCGTCATAATCTGCTTTGCAAGTTCCCGGCGTCGGAGGACATTTGTGACTTCTACGCGCACGATCTCCGTCGCGCAGCACTTGAGCGTCGATCACCGCTTCTGCCCGGGCGCCGTCGGCTCCGGGTAGCAATTAGGGCAGCTACGATGACCGATGAATCAACGACGAGGCTCACCGCCGGTCAGCGTCGCGACTGTTCAGAATCAGCTCCGCGGCGACCTTGGTCCCGCTCGCACGCTTGCGCCGCTGCACTTGCTTCAGCCAGGCGTCCGCAGTCGGCCGGGTCGCCAATCGCTCCAGCGCTATTCGCAGGTACTCCTGCATGGATCTACCCTGCGTGGCGGCCCGCGCAGCAAGCTCGTGCCGCACTCTCTCCGGCACGTCACGGATGGTAATCTGTACATTCATGCGTGCATAATGCCAGCATCGACTGCCATATACAGTCATTCAATTGACAGCTCGCCGAACTGAAGCCCAAAGAAAGATGGCCGCTGTCCCCGGTGTAGCGCACCACGACCGCACCCAGCTCGAGACTAGCGCAGTGCGCGACATCGGCAAGCGTACCGAGCACACTCGTAGAGAAGCCGTGCTCGCAACTCGATGCGATATACAATTTTTCTTCTCATCATGCGGAGCTGAACATGACTGATCCCGAGCAGCTGTGGATCGTTGGCTACGGACCGGGCCTCGGCGCCGCGCTCGCCGCACGATTTGCGCGCGAACACTGGAGCGTGCTGGCGCTGTCGCGGCATGCACCCGCGATGCCCGTGCCTACAGGCGAGCATAAAGTACTGGATGTTCGCTCGGCGAACGCGACCATGCGTCTGGAGCAGCTTCTCGAAACGCACGGCGTGCCGCGCGCACTCGTGTACGACGTGGGCGTGTTCAGTCGTGCGCCCTTCACCACGCTCAGCGAAGACGACCTACGCGCGTGCTGGGAGGGCATGGTACTTGGCGCCTTCCGCGTCGCGCAGGCCGTGCTGCCCATGATGACACGAACCGGCGGCACCCTCATTTTCTCCGGCGCCACCGCCAGCGTGCGCGGCGGCTCCGAGTTCGCCGCCTTCGCAAGCGCAAAGTTCGCCTTGCGCGGACTCGCACAGGCGTTGGCGCGCGCCTACCAGCCCCAGCGGGTGCACGTTGCACATGTCATTCTCGATGGTGTTATCGGCGGCAGTGCGCGCAGCGCGGCCTACACTGCGCGGCTCGATCCGGGTGGCATCGCCGACAATTACTGGCAGCTCACACAGCAGCCGCCCGGCGCGTGGACGCACGAGCTGGATCTTCGCGGGGCCGACGAGCCGTTCTGATGCGACATGCCGTGATCATCGTGGGGGCAGGTCTGGCCGGCGTCGCACTTGCGCACGCATTGCACATCGCCGGGCACAAGCCCTGCGTGCTGGAAGCCCGCCCGCGCTGGGGCGGACGCATCCTCGGCATGGATGGCTTTGATCTCGGTCCATCCTGGGTCTGGCCCACACTGCAACCACGCCTCGCCGCATGGATCAGCGCACACGGCCTGAGCTGTTACGAGCAATACAGCGCCGGCGCGCTTCAGTTCGAGGATGCCGGCGGACGCATCCACACTCATGCCGCGGGCATCGCGCAGGCACCGCCGAGCCAACGCCTGGCAGGCGGCAGCGAGTCGCTGCTCACGCCAGCGCCGGCATTGCAGCGTACGGGCATGATCATAACCGGCCATGCCGTGCGCGCGCTGCATCTGCAGAACGATGGTGTCGAGGTCATCACGCACACGGCCGCCGGTGCGCAACGCTGGCGAGGACAGCACGTCGTGCTGACGTTGCCGCCTCGCCTGATTGCGGCTCTGGAGTTCATGCCGGCGCTGCCCGCCACCGTGCATGCTCAACTGACAGCGATACCCACGTGGATGGCCGGGCAGACCAAGGTGCTGGTGCAATATGCGGCGCCATTCTGGCGGACCGAGGGATATTCCGGCGCGGCGTTCAGCCAACGCGGCCCCATCGGCGAGCTCCACGACGCCACGCTGCCCGACGGCCGCGCCGCACTGACCGGCTTCCTCGCTGGCCCGGCGATGCAGCGCGCCGCGCCGACCGATCTGCGCCGCGAGGTCGTGGCGCAGTTGCACAATCTGTTCGGAGCGGCAGCGATGCGGCCGCTTGCAGTACACGTGCAGGACTGGGCGGCTGAGCCCTTCACGGCAACGCCCGCTGATCGAACCGTCCCGCGCGGACATCCGCACTACGCGCCGTTCAAATTGCCCGAACCCTGGCACCAGCGCGTCCTGCTCGCCGGCAGCGAAGTCGCCCCGGAGTTCGGCGGCTATCTGGAAGGGGCGCTGCAGGCCGCCGCGGGGGCTGCTGCCGCGCTGATGGCGACCTGACCGCTTGACATACGATGCTGCCGATCCGTCGCGGCGACCGGCGGCTGACTCACACCGCCGCGGGCGCATGCAACGGATGATGCTGCGGGCAGAAGGAGAAGACTCGTAGCGAATAACGTAGCACGAGTATGTCGGGCAACGCGCCTAAGCGTTCGTTCGATCCGAGCCGCACGATGCCTTCAGACGGACGCGAATCCTGCTTGGTGACTGAGCGGCAGCGGGGAGGATTGCTGCGCCTCCGCTGTACTCAACGAATCGACGCAAACCTGATTGCGTCCGGACCGTTTGGCACTGTAGAGTGCCTGATCCGCCCGAAACATAAGCATCTCGAGCGTATCACCCTCGCCGCCGACGGCAATGCCAAACGACACCGTGATGGCGCCGATAATCTCGGTCGTCTGATCGCGCAAAATTTTCCCGCGCGCCACAGCGCTGCGGATCCTTTCTGCCACCTCGCGCGCCTTATCGAGCGGAGTCTGCGGCAACAACAAAGCGAATTCCTCGCCGCCGATCCGCGCGGCGAGGAATCGGTCCTGTACCTGACCGCGCAGCGTAGTGGCAATCGCACGCAGCACCTTGTCCCCGAGCAGATGACCGTAGTTGTCGTTGATCTGCTTGAAATGATCCACATCGGCAAGCACCAATGCGCAGCCGTTCAAGCCCTCGCCGGACTCGATCATCGCCTTCGCCTCGCGCACGAACCCACGCCGGTTGGCAATGCCGCACAGTGGATCGATCAGCGCCTCGGTCTGCGCCTGCTGCAGCTTCTGCGTCAGCGCCTTGACTTCCGTCGTCCTGACTTCGAGTTTCTCGGTGAGAATCTGTGTGACCGTCTCCATGCGCTGCGCTTCGCTCAGCAGCCGTGATATCACCTGCTGAACCTTGGCAGCCGTCGCCTCTTCGGCGAGATCGGAGCGGCTGGTACGCAACGTACGGGCAAACTGTCCCGTGTCTTCCCCTGCGCTGTTGAAGGTCTGAGCAGTATCGTCGAGGAGAGTCTGTAGACGCTGCTGCAACGTATCCAGTACGGCCGCATCGCGCTCGGACACGTGACGCATGTACAGCCGGTAGACCTCATCTTCCGTAAGCGGCTCATTCGCATCGAGCCGCGCATTCAGCGCAATGCTGAGCGGAGGGTTGATGCCGGCAACGTGCTCATACCAGAGGGTATAGCTGACCGGGTGGTAGGCCGCTTCCTGTCGGGCCATCAGCGGCAGCGTGAGCCGCAGCAGCTCCGAACTCTGCTCTTTCGACTCTATATATCTCATGACGCCAAGTATCGGCAGCGCCGCGCGTTACTCGAGAGCCGCGCGTACGCGCGCGGGCCCGCAGCGGCCGTCTTGGCTCGTGTTTTCACCGTCTGTGCGCAGATAACGCATTGATATTTCAGTGGTTCACGCAGTCGATAAAACATTTTGTGAAATGACGACCGGGTCACATTTTTCCGCATCACACCGAACCGTCAGCGAGCATCCCCGACGACGCTCGCGGAACTCTCGCCATACGGGGCTCAGGCATCCTGTCACCGACCCGGATCAGCGCGCCTCCCGCCGCAACGCTCGGCATGGCCGCGAGCGGGTCCACGGCTGCGGCTCGTATACTCTTCGGCTCGCTCACTGTTCACGAGGAAGACGCCATGACTCTCGCCATTGCAGAGGCCGTCAGTCTCTCCAGCCGCCTGCTTGCAGCAACCCAGGACGGCGCCCCAGGTGAGCTGCGCGAACAGCTACTGGCGCTGCGCGCAGCGCTACTCGATGCCAAAGCGGAATTCATGGAACTGACCGCCGAACTCGACACCCTGAAGGCTGCCGCAGCGGCCAAGGATACGTTGCGGTTCGACGGCTTCGCGTACTGGCGCGACCTGCCGGAAAACAAACGAGACGGTCCCTTCTGTCAGCGCTGTGTCGACGCCGACCATTCACTCGTGCATTTGCAGCGCAACTTGCGCGGACTGCCGCGCCAATGGGTGTGTACGGTGTGTGGCACCGCGTATCTGGATCCATGATGCCGTATACCTGCGGCCGGATTGCGCAGCGCACCGTCCCTCTTTTTTGTCGCCAGCGGACTGTCGCGCTGGCAGCAGGCTGCGGCTTGACCGGCGCCCCGCACCGGCGCCGATCCACTCGCCGCCGCCCATGGATTCCAGTGGATACAGCGCGCGATCGCACCCGGGGCAGGGAGGTGCCGGGATGCCCAGCCTACACGCGAAATCACAACGCCGGCGCGTCTTCCCGGCAAGTCGGACCCTATGCTAAGTTGCCAGTCTTCGGCTCGAGGCTGCCGGCGAGGATGCCAGCGCCATAGGCCGCCGCCTCTCATGCAGATCCAGAACCCAACGAGGAACCCGAGGTCGCCCCATCATGCAAGGCTCACTGTTCCGGTTTTACGTCCACGAAGACCACCGTCATCATGGGCGGCTGGTCTGGGAATGGCTCCTCGAGCAAGGCAATCGGCTGGGCATACGCGGCGGCTCGGCGTTCAAGGCCATGGCCGGCTTCGGCCGTCATCACACGCTGCACGAGGCGCGCTTCTTCGAGCTTGCCGGATCGCTCACCGTCGAGGTTGAATTCATTGTCACGGCGGCGGAGGCCCGGCAACTGCTCGAGCTCCTGCAGCGCGAGAAGATCCGTCTGTTCTACGCCCATTTGCCGGCACAATTCGGCGTGATCAACCCCGACACGGCGGATTCGCCCGAGCTCACCGACAAGCCTGCAGCAACCTGACCTCTCGGGTCGGCAGCGACCAGACCTTCCCGCTCGGCTATGCTGTGCTCGCAGCAGCGCGGCGTTGCGACCTTGCTGCAGCGGTCATGCAATTCTTCCGCGAGCAACCGTTGTCCTGACGGCTTGCCGACATTCGCTCGCCTGTGTATATTGACCTTAAGGGAGATGGCATGCCTCCCGCAATAAAAACTGCCGCCAACGGCTGATGATGCCTACCCGTTCCGTCACGGCGACGGAGGAGTGGTAGTGCATGCGACCGGAAATCGCCCCGGCTCTCGCGTTCGATGCGCCCGCGCGGTGCGCCCGTACGCATATCGATGAGCACGTCTGTGCCGGTGCGGCCGCTCGTCCAGCCGCGGCGCAGGCGCGCGCATGATCCGCGCCGCGTTACTGCAGATCGCGCAGGTCGTTGCCGTCGTCGCACTCGCCCCGCTCTTGCAGGGCCTGATTGTGCAGTGGCAGGAACGCGTGCAGCGTGGCCAGGGACCGGGAATCTTCCAACCCTACCGCGACCTGTGGAAGCTGTTCCATAAGCAACTGGTCGTGCCCGAGAGCGCGAGCTTCATCTACTGGCTCGCACCGGTCGTTGCCTTCACATGCATGCTGACGGTGCCGCTGCTGATTCCTGTACTCACCAACTTCCCGCTACCGCTGTCGGATATGGGCGACATACTCGGCGGGGGACTCATCCTGACGCTGGGCTCGTTCTTCATCACGCTCGCGGGACTCGATTCGGGCAGCGCCTACGGCGGCGTCGGCGCCTCACGCGCGGTAATGCTCGGCATCCTCGCCGAACCCACTCTGATCCTGGTGTTCGTCGGTATTACGCTGCTCGCCAAATCAATGCTGCCCTTCGTGGTCAACCATCTGCTCGCCCGCGATGCCGCCGTGTACTGGGGGCCGGCACACCTGTTCCTGGTGGCCGCATTTTTTATCTTGTTACTCGTTGAAACAGACCGGCTCCCGTTCCACTCCAGCACCCACATCGAGGTGTACATGATCGAGGAAGGACGGATTCTCGAGTATTCAGGGCCCCTGCTGGCGCTGCTGCGCTGGACCTCGGCAATGAAGCAATTCATTCTCTATACGATCTTCTGCAACGTTCTGCTGTTGCCGTGGGGGCTGTCCGTGCACGGTACCGCACTCGGCGCGCTCGGCGCGGCAGCTGCCCTGCTGGTGAAGTTTGCCGCCGTCGGCGCGATCGTCGTCGTGGTCGAGACCGCCCAGTCGCGGCTGCGTTACTACCGGTATCAAGAACCGCTCGCGGCCTCGTTTCTACTCGCGGTTCTCGCCATCGTCGCCAATCAGATGAGGTAGCGATGTTCGCCGCGCACCTGCCGCCGCTCGCCGCATCCGTCTTCAGCCTGCTCGCGATCACGAGCCTCCTGCTCGCTTTCGTCATGCTCGGATCGCGCTGGCTCAATATATACCTTGCGGCCTTTGCTGCGCAGTCGTGGCTGATCGCCATCCTCTCGGCTGCCGTTGCGCACTATGGCGGCTATCCCGAGCTGTACGCAATCGCAGCGCTCACCGCCGTCTTCCGCGGCGTGCTGCTGCCCTATCTGCTGCTGCGCATCACGCGGCGGCTGAAGGTAAACCGTGAACTGCACGAGCGTCTTGCGCCGAGCTCGAGCATGGTGCTCGGGGGCGCACTGGTCGTATTCGCCTTCGTGGTCGCACATCACGTGAGCGATGTGCTCGGTCTTGGCGGTACGGTTGTAGTACTGGCCCTGACCGCGATGCTGTCCATGAAGCTGATCGGTTTTCTCATGCTCATCGTACGCAGCGAAGCGGTAAGCCAGATCCTCGCTCTGCTCGTGATCGAAAATGGCATCTTCCTCGGCTCCCAGATTCTGGTGCCGGGCATGCCGCTGTTGATTGAGCTCGTGATCCTGTTCGATCTGCTGGTGGTGGTGGCGTGCACCGGTGTGCTGGTGCGCTACTTGACCGTGCATGCCGGCACGTCGAGCACGCGCAAACTGACGCGGTTGGTCGGATGAGTGCCGCAGCGCTGGTGGCGGTGATCCTGCTTGCGCCCTTGGCTGCGGCTCTCGGCTGCCAGCTGGTCCGAGCTTCCCGCGTGGCCGAGCATCTGAACCTGTTCGCCTCGGTGTTGGTATTTGGCGCGGTACTGTGGTTGCTCCCCGTCGCCCTTGCCGGTCCCTATGTGCTGCTGCGCGGCTACATCATCGTCGATCCACTCGGCGCGTGGGTGCTGTTGTCGACGGCGGTGGTATATCTGCTCGCCTCGATGTACGCGATCGGCTACATGCGTGCCGCCGGCCCGGCACGCCGCCGGCATCGCTTTTATGCCCTCTTTGCCGGTTTCGCCTTCACCATCCTGCTCGGGCCGCTGATGAACAACATCGGGGTGTTCTGGATTGCCATCGAGCTCACGACCCTGGTGAGCACATTTCTGGTCGGGTTCGACAAGACCCCTGAAGGAGTCGAGGCGGCCTGGAAATACATCATCATCGTTTCGGCCGGGCTCAGTCTCGCGCTGCTCGGCATCATCTTCTTCTATTGGGCGGGGAGTCTCACCCTCGGCCCGACTTACAATCTCACGTGGGAAACATTGCGCGTCGCCGCGCCACACCTGAACGCACCGCTTGCGCTTGTCGCATTTCTCCTCGTGTTCATCGGCTTCGGCACTAAGGTCGGGCTCGCCCCCATGCACACCTGGCTCCCCGATGCCCACAGCGAGGGTCCTGCACCGGTCTCGGCCATGCTCTCCGGTGCATTGCTCAATGCGGCCATGATCGGCATCGTACGCTTCATTGGCATCATCGAGCGGGCCGACCTCGGTGCCCTGCCCGGTACGATCATTGTGGCGATCGGTACGCTCTCACTCGCCATTGCCGCTCTGTTCATCACGCGCCAGCGGGATATCAAGCGCCTGATGGCCTATTCCAGTATCGAGCACATGGGCATCATCACGCTCGGGTTCGGCTTTGGCGGACCGCTCGGTGTCGCCGGGGCGCTCTATCAGATGCTCAATCACTCGCTCAACAAATCCTTGATGTTCTTCGGCGCCGGTGATGCGATGCATGCCTTTCACAGCAAACGCATCGGTCGCATGCAGCACGTGCTCGTGGCCATGCCCATTGCCGGCGCGCTGTGGCTCGCCGGCGCGATCGCGATCACCGGCGCACCGCCGTTCGGATTGTTTCTGAGCGAATTCACGATTTTGCGCGCAGGGCTTGCCGGTCCGAATGCCTGGGCAGTGTATGTCATGCTGGCACTGCTGATCGTGATCTTCATCGGCTTTCTCAATCATTTCCGTATCATGTATTTCGGTCACAGTTCTGCCACCGCTGCCACCGTCCGCTGGCAGCCCGCACCCGGGGAGCGCCTCTGGTGCGTACTGCCCATGTGGCTCGCCATCGTGCCGCTGCTGGTCTTGGGACTGTGGTGGCCGCAGGCCTGCAGTCACTACTTTGCGGTGATCGCCGCGCAGCTTGCGAGCGCGACGCGATGATGTGCAGCTCAACTGCGCCCGCGATCACCGACCTCGCCGCCGATGGGCTCGAGTCTCACTGCCGAGCGGCTCTCGCGGCCGGTGCGCGCATGCAATTCATGTACGCTTTGTTTCCCAGTCGAGATGCGCCGGCACAGCTGCGCTATGTACTGCACCCGGGCCCGGGCGCACCGCCGCAGATCTGGCGCTGTGAACCTGAGGCGCAGCCGGTGGCGAGCCTGGCGGCGATGGCGCCCTTGCTGTCGTGGTATGAGCGAGAAGCCACGGACTTGTTCGGGATCTCCTTCCGCGGTCAACCCATGCCACAACCGCTCGTGCTCCTGCCCGGGACGCTCGCCGAACGCCCGCCAATGACCCCGGGCGCAACGACGCCGCTGCGCCACGTCGCCGCGCCTCACCCGCTCCCGGACCTCGCGGGCGCCGCCCGGGCCGACGTGCAGATCATGCCATTCGGCCCGGTGCGGGCCGATGTCCTCGAGTCCGCCCAACTCGTGTTCTACTACATCGGCGAAGCAATTCTGCATTTCCATCCGCAACTGTTCTTCAAGCATCGGGGCATGGAGAAGCGATTCGAGGGACTCGCCCCTCGCATCGGCACCGTTCTGGCCGAACGCGTCAGCGGCGTCGGCAGTGTTGCCCACGCCCTGGCGTACTGCCACGCAATCGAAGCGGCCGCAGGCTGCGACGTACCGCGTCGCGCCGCCTGGCTGCGGGTACTGCTGGCCGAGCTCGAGCGCCTGTACAACCATCTGCAGTATCTTGGCCATCTCTGCCACACCACGACTCTGAAAGTTGGCGAGGCGCAGGGAAAATACCTCGAGGAACTCGCCAAGCAGCTCAATTGCCGAGTGAGCGGCAGCCGACTGCTACGCGGACTCATTGTGCCCGGCGGGCTGAGCCGCGAGCCGGCCGTTACCGTTGTTGGCCCCGAGCTCGACCGGCTGGAGCGGGAATTCCTCCGCTACTCGGATCTGCTGGCTTCGACCAACAGCCATGTGGACCGCCTGATGACCACGGGCGTGCTGGGGCGCCGGCTTGCCTTTGACCAGGGCGCAACCGGACCCGTGGAGCGAGCTAGCGGCATCGATCGCGACTCTCGCCGCGATCAACCGTACGGCGCCTATGCCGAGCTGCCGCTGCGCGTGGCGGTTCGGGAGGGCGGTGATGCCTATGCACGCCAGAGCGTACGCCTCGACGAGATTCTCAACAGCATCACGTTGCTGCGCGCGGTCTGGGCGGGACTGCCCGCAGGTCCGATCCGCGCGCCCTGCGCGGCGGTGCCGTGCAGTGAGGGTCTCGGTTGGGCGGAGACACCGCGCGGTACGGCGTACTATGCCGTGCATCTCGATGCCGCCGGCCGCCTCGGACGCGTCAAAATAAAGTCGCCGAGCTTCTCGAACTGGCGCGTCTTCCCCTACACCGTCCACGACAGCAACATGATGGACTATGCAATCAATGAGGCCAGCTTCGGCCTGACTGTATCGGGCTGCGACCGCTGATGAGGAGACGCCGATGAGTGTCAAGACCATTCCGCTGTGGACGCTGACCGGACTGCGACAGGGCAAAGCGACCACGCGTTGGCGCGGGCACGGCCCCGAACCGGGCCAAGACGGGTTTCTCGGCATGCCGCGCTTAGATCCGGAGAAATGCCAACCCGGCTGTGAGGAGTGCGTAGCGGCGTGTCTGCCTGGGGCCATCAGCCTGACGGCAGGTGACAGCCGAGAGCGCGTGCGCGTGGATTATGGTCGCTGCGTCGTATGTCAGCTGTGCATCGATGCATGCCCCACGGGCGCCTTCAGCGCATCGAGTGACTGGGCCTTCGGTAGCCGCAACCGCGGCGATCTCATATGGTCGCGCACCGCCGCGCCCGGCGCCGGCAGCACACTCAAGCACGCGATTCGCCGGGTGTTTGGACGCAGCCTGCATATCCGCCATGTTGACGCCGGCTCCTGCAACGGTTGTGAATCCGAGCTGCAGGCTCTCAACAATCCCTACTACAACCTGCATCGCTTCGGCGTGTTCTTCACCGCTTCCCCACGCTCTGCGGACCTGCTGCTCGTCACCGGCCCGGTGACCTACGCGATGCGCGCGCCACTGGTGCAGACCTTCGACGCGATGCCCGAACCGCGTTTTGTGATTGCCGCTGGGACGTGCGCCGTCTCAGGCGGCACGAATGGCGGCGGTTACAGCTGCGGCCGCGGACTCGAGGGCCTCTTGCCCGTCGATGTGTATCTGCCGGGCTGCCCGCCGAATCCGCCGGCCATCATTCAGGCTCTGCTGCTGCTGCTCGAACGCCTGCCGCAGCGTGTGCGGGGTGGGCAGATCACGCCGGAGGAGCCCCGCTCTGGAGGCGCCCATGCCTGAACTGCTGATCGGGTCGTGCGCACTGTGGCTGGTCGCAGTACCGCTCACGCTCGCGCGCAGCGGAACCCCCGCCCGATGCTTGATCGCACTCGGGGCGGCCGGCGCACTCTGGAGCGGCTTCGCCGCCCTGCCGGTGGGAGGCGGTTGGCTGACTCTGCCGATACACCTGGCAAACCAGAGCGTGTCGCTGCACTTTGGACCCGGCGCACTGTGGCTGCTGGGATTTGGACTGTTGCCGGCCGCGTTCGCCGTCGCTCTCGGAACGCCGATTCAAGGAGCGCAATCGACGTGGCTGCTCGGTGCGGCCCTCGCGCTGATCGGTGCGCTCGGCGTCTTCGGCGTCCAGGACGGATATGCCCTACTCATCGCCTGGGAGCTGATGAGCCTCGGTGCAGCGATCATGATTCTCTCTGAGCACACCACCAGTCGGGCTGGACGCCGCACGCTTTACATGCTGGGTCTGCTCGAGGTCGGCGCCGTCGCCGTTCTGCTCATGCTGCTGCTGCTGGCTAGACACGCTGGCGGGTCTGTCGGCTTTGCCGGCTTCGCACGCCATGCCGGCACGATGGGCACGGGGCTGTGCATTGCCGTCGGCCTGCTTGCGCTCATCGGCTTCGGCGCCAAGCTCGGACTGCTGCCATTCTATGAGTGGTACCCCGGCGCGTATGACAACGGCAGCGGTGCCACAGGGGCCCTCCTTTCAGGTGTGGTACTGAACGCCGCCTTCTTTGCGCTGGCGCGGACGCTGACCGACTGGGTGGCGGTCGGCAGCGGTCTGTATACGCTTGGCATCCTGGTCGTGGCCGCCGGGGTGTGCACCGCAATACTCGCCGCGCTGTACGCCTTCCAGCAAGATGACTGGCGATGCCTGCTGGCATTCTCCACCGCGGAAAACGCGGGCATAGCCGTAACGACTCTCGGGGCCAGCCTGCTCTTTCGCGCCGGCGGCGAGCCGGCGCTGGCCGGCCTCGCCTGGACGGTGGCCCTGTTGCACCTGTCCGGGCATGCCCTTGCCAAGGGCACGCTGTTCCTCGGGGCCGACGGAGTCTATGCGGCCGGTGGCACCTATCGCCTCGCGCAACGCGGCTGGCTACGTCGGGCGCGCATCGTCTTCGGAGTGGGCGTGTTGTGCGCAGCAATGAGCCTCGCCGCCATGCCACCTCAGATCGGCTTCGTGACTGAGTGGCTCACGTTCCAGACACTGTTCCAGGGGTTTCACCTCGCGCACATCGGCGGCCGCCTGACACTGGCCTTCGCGGGGGCCGGACTGGCGCTAACCGCGGCCGTGGCGCTCGCCACGTTCATCAAGGCCTTCGGCATCGGCTTTCTCGGCGACGGCCACGACACGCAATCCGTGCGTATACCCGTGCGGTACCAGGTGGCAGTGTTCGCACTCGGTCTCACGGTTCTCGGTGCAGCAGTCGGAATGCCGTTGTGGTTGCATGGGCTTGCCGACGCCGATGTCGCCCATTTCGGCGTCGATGCCGCACGTGCCATGCGCGACGGTTGGCTGCTCATACCCCTATCGGCCTCGTTTGCATTCATCTCGCCCTTGCTGCTCATCATCGTGATGCCGCTGCTCGCCCTTATCCCGGCGCTGCTGCTGCTGAACGGGCGACGGCATGCCGTACGGCGTGCCCCGATCTGGTATGGCGGCATGCGGGAAGATCCGCAACGCTCAGCCACCACCGCGCTCACGTTCTCCAATGCGCTGCGCACGTTCTACAGTTTCATCTATCGGCCGACGCTCGACACCGCGCGCGAGCACCGTGTCGCCGGCTATTTCATTCATGCGCTCGAAGTCAGGCACGATGTCGCGGATGTCTTTGGACCGATCCTGTTCGCGCCGCTGCGCCGCGCGCTCTGGCGTCTCGCCGGCAGGCTGCGTGCGCTGCAGTCGGGGGACCTTAATTTCTATCTCGGACTGATCGGCGCGGTATTGATCCTGATTCTCGCCCTGACACTGCGCTGAAGCTGCACGGATCAGACTCCACCGTCACGCCCGGCACACTCGGACCCCGGATTGCACACTCCTGCACGACACGCCGACGGTCTCCTCGGCCCGCCGTCCAGCCCGGGTGCGCCGCGGCTGCCTAAAAGCACGCAGCAGCCGACCACCCGCTCGAGCTCGCGCCGGCGCGCGCGTTCTTCAGCCAAGGGGGCGCGCTCGGTCCGCGCGCACACCCCTTGGCACGCCCGCCAGAGGCCCGCGCGCAGGACGAGGACTCTGCGCAACACGCAACCGGCTTGCCTGCACTCGTGAAAATCGCCTCACCCCATCAGGGGCGGCACGGTTCAATCCCCGGCAACTGCGCACCGCGGCGCAGGGCCGCAGACTCTCGCCCATGCGGTATACTGTCTACAAACACGGGACTGCGCGCACGGCAGGCGCATCGGCCCGATGCCTGCGTCGCGGCGCGGGGTGCCGCCTCCGGCGCTCGGCCGCAGACGGACCCGGAGACAGTAAGCGGCTCGGCCGAGACATCCATGACCACGACCAACATCTTCAATTTCTCCACCGGCTTGAGCCCGGAGCCCACTACCAGCAGCACCGCGCCGCCGGCCGTGCGGCGCATTCTCATCGTCGGGGGCGGTACGGCCGGATGGATGACGGCATTGATCTTCGCGCGCAACTTGATCCCCAAAGGCGTCGAGATCACCTTGCTCGAATCCCCCACGGTACCGACCATCGGGGTCGGTGAGGGCTCCACACCGCTGTTGCGGGATTTCTTCGACCGGCTCGGTATCGAGGAGTCCGAGTGGATGCCCGCCTGCCACGCCACTTACAAATGCGGCATCACGTTCCAAGGGTGGTCGACCAAGCCGGGATTCGAGCGCTATTTCCACCCGTTCCCGTCGATGGTGGACATCATGACTCTCACGCAGTTCGTCCACAACGCCGAGGCCCGGCTGCGGGGCGCGAACCTGTATGCGCATCCGGATCGTTTTTTCCTCGCCGCCCGTCTGGCCGCAGAGCGACGCGCGCCGAAATCGCACGCATCCTTCCCCTTCGATGTGCTGCACGCTTATCACTTCGATGCGACGCTGCTCGGCCAGTTCCTGCACAAGAAGGCGCTCGAACGGGGCGTGCGCTACAAAAGCTGCCACGTGACTCACGCCACTCTGGCGCCGGACGGCACGATTGCCTCGGTGAGCACGCGCGAAGGCGAGACCCTGACCGCGGATTTGTACGTCGACTGCACGGGATTCGCCGGCTTGCTGCTGCAGAAGACCCTCGGGGTCCCGTTTGTCAGCTTTGCGGACAATCTGTTCAACGACGCGGCGGTGGCAATGCCCTCGCCCATCGAGGAGCACATCCCGAGCGAGACGGTCTCCACGGCACTCAAGCACGGCTGGGTGTGGAAGATTCCACTGACGGACCGCTATGGCAACGGCTACGTTTACAGCACACGGTTCTGCACACCGGATGCGGCGGAAACCGAATTGCGCCAGCATCTCGGCCTGCTCGACTCGACGGTCGAAGCACGGCACATCAAGATGAAAGTCGGCCGGGTCGCCAGACCGTGGCATGCGAACTGTCTGGCCATCGGACTCGCGCAGAGCTTCGTCGAGCCCCTGGAGGCCACCGCGCTCACGGTGGTGCAATACATGGCACAGACCTTCGCCGGGCTGCTCGAGCGCGGCGAGCTGACCGAAGATGCGCGGGTGCAGTTCAACGCACGCACGAACGGCAACGTCGATGGCATCCGCGACTATATCGTCACCCACTACAAGACCAACTCCCGCACCGACACGGAGTACTGGCGCACGAATGCGGCCAACATAAATCTCTCGGACAATCTGCGCAAAATCTACTCCCTGTGGCGCGCCGGCAAGAGCATCGCGCCCGGAATCCGCGCGCAGCAATTCGGCCAGGGCTACCCGGTCATGTCCTGGTACGCAATCCTCTCGGGCATGGGCATGTTTCCGAGCCCGAACAGCCTGCGGCCGCCGGCGGCCCAGGAGGCGCGCTACAATTTAGCCGAGGTCGACGAGCTGATGAACCGGTGCGTCGGTAATTACTTCCATCACCGCGAGGCCCTGGAACATACGCCACCTTCGCGGCAACCGATGACTCTGCAGCTGTATTTCTGGTAGCAAGCATCGCCCGAACACGGCGGCGGGTACGCTGCGGCCGTACCGCAGGGATGTTAAGCTTCCCGCCTCGATCCCACGCAAAGCACAGCTGATGCGCACGTTCACGGTGTCGGCCATAGCTGTCGGTCTGCTCGCTGCGGCGGTATTGTGCGGCTGTAGTGCGCTGCCCCGACCTGCGGCTCAGGCGGCGCGGCCGCGCACGCAGCGCGCGGTGATCGGAGTGCTGCTGGCCGGCTGGCATACCGGACTGATCCTGCCGGTCAATGAACTCGGGCCGCTGCGCGCCGTGCTGCCCGACTATCCCGGCGCACATTACGTCAGCTTCGGCTGGGGCAACCGGCGCTTCTACATCAGTGCCGATCCGACGGTCTGGGACGCGCTGTCGGCATTGTTCAGCTCCCCGAGCACGCTGCTCGTCGCTGCCGCCCCAACGGCTGCGGCACTGTTGCCGGCCGATGGCACGTACCGCTGGCTGTGCGCTGATCGGCCTGAGCTGCGGCGACTCGACGCGTATTTGCTCGCGACGCTACGGCGGCGCGCCGGCAGGCCGATTGGACTTGTCGAGGGACCCTGGCCAGACAGCGAGTTCTTCGCCTCAGGCGAGCGCTACGACGCGTTGCATACATGCAATACGTGGACAGCGGAGGCACTACACGCGGCCGGTCTCAAGATCGCCGATGGCGCGGTCATTTTTGCCTTTCAACTCAGGGACCGCCTGCGTGCGCTGCGCACATGTCAGCGTCGCGATATGGCCGCGACCGGCTCGACACGGATACTGCCGGACACCACGACCGCCGCCGTGCGCCGGCACGGCGCCTCTGCCCGTTGAACGCCTCATCCGCAGCCCTTGCGGCCGAAGCCTTGCAGCTGATGCGCCGCGGGCATCTTGCCGAAGCTCTGCGGACGGCGGAGCGTGCCGTCGCCGGCGCGACGGCATGTTCCACGGCTCATGCCACACTGGCTGCGATCCTCGTACGCCTGGAACGTCCGGCGCAAGCAGAAGCAGTGCTCGAGAGCGCGATGCAGTGCGGTGCCGGCAGCGCCGATGCGTATGACGCTCTGGCGCGCGTCGCAACCGTACTAGGGGCGCATGAACGGGCCAATGCGCTTTATCGGCAGGCGGTGGCGCATGAGCCGCGCGTCGCACGCCATTGGTACAACCTCGCCGTCAGCGAGCGGTCCATCGGCAACCTGGCGCAATCTCACAGCGCGTGCGAGCAGGCCATCGCCCTCGACGGGCGCGACTATCGCGCCTATCTGCTGCGCGCCGAGCTGCAGGTGCAGACCGCAGCGTCCCATCACGTCGAACAACTGCGCCGTGAGCTCGCCCGGGCGAACCTCACCGATCAGGACCGGGTACTGCTCGGGTACGCCCTCGGCAAGGAGCTCGATGATCTTGAGCGCTATGACGAGGCGTTCGCGGCGTTCGCCCTCGCGGCAAGCGCACGCCGGCGCCACCTTGCCTACGATGTGCGCGGCGACGAGCGCAAACTACGCCGGATCGCCGAGGCGTTCCCACGCGGCACGGACAGAGCCGCCCGCGGTCTGATCGACTCGAGCCGCTTCGTGTTCATCTTCGGCCTGCCCCGCTCGGGGACCACGCTTCTCGAGCGCATCCTGACCGGTCTTGCGGGGGTACGCTCCAATGGTGAAACGGATCACTTCGCGCGCACCCTGCTCACCGCTGCGCCAAGCCCGCAGGCCGCACCCGGCATCGCGGATGTGTTTGCGCGCGCGGCCAGTGTGGACTGGGACCAGATTGCCGCGGACTATGCCCGCCGCGCCGGCGGCGACCGCGAGGTGGTCATCGAGAAACAGCCGCTCAATTACCTGTACCTCGGCGCAATTCATCGCGCGCTGCCCCAGGCGAGGCTCGTGCTCGTCAGCCGTCCGCCCGTCGATATTTGCTTTGCAATGTATCGCACGCTGTTCGGCGCGGCCTATCAGTTCAGCTACGCCTTTGCTGATCTGGCGCGCTACTACGCGGCATACGCGCGCCTGATCGAGCACTGGCGCGCGGCCTTCGGCGCCTCGATCCACGAGGTTCGCTATGATGATCTGGTCAGCGATCCGGCCCGCGTCGGCGCTGCCGCCGCTGCCGCCTGCGGCCTGCTCTGGCGTGACAGCGCGATCGCGATCGAGCGCAACGCTACGGCATGCCTCACCCAGAGCGCGGCCCAGGTTCGCAGGCCCATCTATGCATCCTCGCGCGGCCATTGGCGGCACTACCGGGCGCATCTCGGTCCGCTGATTCAAGCGCTGCGCGCACAGAAGATCGATCTGTGTGATCTCGACTGATGCACGCTCTCCGGCGGCGCACGCGGTCACACGATCGCCCGAACCACACCCCCATCGACACGCAATGCCGCACCCGTGGTCGCGGAAGCTTGAGCGCTGCATACGTAGGCGATCAGCGCGGCAACTTCGCTTGGACTGGCGAAGCGCTGAATGATCGAAGAAGGACGCACGTTTCTGAAGAACTCCCGTTCGACCGTCACCCGATCGGCGCCGGTGCGCTGCGCCATCTGCTCGACGAACCGCTCGACACCTTCGGACCCGGTCGGTCCGGGCAGCACGGAGTTGACCGTCACATGGGTACCGGCCAACGTCTCGGCCAAACCCCGAGCAACGGCAATTTGTGCGGTTTTCGTGACCCCGTAGTGAATCATCTCCGCCGGGATCTGCACCCCCGACTCGCTCGACACAAACACGATTCGCCCCCAGTTGCGCAGCCGCATTCCCGCGACGTAGTGCCGGGCGAGCCGAATACCGCTGAGGACATTGGCGGTGAAGAAATGCAGCCATTCGGCATCGCCGATCGCATCGAACGGCTTCGGCTCGAAGATACCCATGTTATTGACGAGCACATCCACATCGGGGAAGGCCTTCGTCACCGCCGCGCAACCCTCGGCAGTGCTCACATCAGCGGCAATGCCCTCGATCCGTCCGTTCGGAATGCTCGCGCGCAGCCGCCCGATCGCCGCCTCGACCCGCTCCGCCGTACGGCCGTTGACAACCACCGTCGCACCCTCGCGCGCCAACGTCTCCGCGGTGGCGAAGCCGATGCCGGCCGTGGACCCTGTGACCAATGCACGTTTCGCTGCCAATCCAAGATCCATATGCGCCTCCACTCGATGCCTGCGACCAAAATCGGGATACTGGCCGCCGCGTGTCAACCCACGCCACCGTTCCCACGGTACTTTGCGGGGCGACCGGTCCGCTCGCCGTAATGGCGGCTACTTCAGTCTGCGCCCCTGGCTGTCGAACACCGCGACCTCGGTTTCGATCCCGGCCCTGACGCTCGCGCCCACCGTGCAGAACTCCTCGAACTGCTCAAGGATGCGCTCGAGGTGCTGCAGGTGCTGCGCCTCGGCACCCAACCGGATGTCTACCGCAATGTGCACGATGCGCAATCGTCCGGCCGGATTGCGTCCGAGGCGGGCCCGCGCCGTGGTGCTCATGGCGCCGGCATCGTTCTTGAACTTGGTGAGCGCGAAATACAGACTTGAACTCATGCAGCTTGCCACGGCCGCGAGCAGCAGCATGGCCGGTGTCGGCCCCTCGCCCTGACCGAGCGGCGGTCCCTCATCGGAGCGCACGTGCGCCATGCCGGGAGCGAAAGTGATGTCGAACTGATAATCCCGGATCTGTCGAAGCGTCACGCTGGGGGATTGTTCTTCGGTCACGAGGGCCTCCCTTCGGCCGTGTAGAGTGCGGGATCACGACGGCTATGGCCGGGTGATCATAGCATTGAGCCCGCGCCGCGCCGCACACCTGATAGCGCTACCGGCACGGTACTGCTATGGTTCTCGACATCAATCGGTGCGTACCTGTTGACGGCCACACAGGCGTGGCGAAGGAGAGACTCGTGCACAGCTCGAGCGATGGCGATCCGGACCCTCAGCATGAGTCGCAGCAGCACGGCATGAATGCGCCTCGAGCCGCCGCACTCATCAGCGCGCTTGCGCTACTCGTCGTGAGCGCATGCTGTGCCGCACCGCTCGCCCGCGTTGCCCAGGGCGTCCTCTCCGGCAGGCGCATCGGCACCGTCAATGTCTTCCTCGGCGTACCCTATGCCGCCGCGCCGACCGGTGCCGACCGCTGGCGCGCGCCGCAGCCGGCCCCATCCTGGCAGGGCATCCGGCCCGCCACACGCTTCGCGCCGAGCTGCACGCAGCCACTGGCGCCGCAGGGCTTCGGACCGTGGACGAGCGAGTACGTGGTGCATGGCAAAGTCAGTGAGAATTGCCTGTATTTGAACATCTGGGCGCCGGCGCACGCCGCGCGGCCCGTGCCCGTCATGGTCTGGATTCCGGGTGGGGCGTTCGTGTCGGGCTCCGGATCGGTACCGGTCTATAACGGGCGGTATCTGGCCGCGCACGGCATCATCGTCGTGACGATCAACTATCGGCTCGGCATATTCGGTTTCCTCACCGATCCGGCGCTTGCGGCCGAGGCGACCGGCGAGCATGAGCCCCCGGGCAACTGGGGTCTGCAGGATATGATCGCCGCGCTGCGCTGGGTCCGGGACAACATTGCCGCCTTCGGCGGCAATCCCCGCGCCGTCACCGTCGCCGGCCAATCCGCCGGCGCGATCGCGGTGCAGGAGCTGATCACCTCGCCGCTCGCCGCCGGGCTGTTTGCGCGGGCAATCGCCGAGAGCGGTCTGCCGAACTCACGCTTGCCGGGAGGCCCACCTCACCTCGCCTCACTGGCCAGTGCGGAACGCGCCGGCGCCGCGTTCGCCCGCGCCAAGGGCGCGAGCACGCTCGCCGCGCTGCGCGCGCTGCCGGCTGCGGCGCTCACCCCGGCCGCCGCGCCCATGACGAGCCCGCTGATCATGCCCAGCATCGACGGTACCCTGCTACCGGCCGCTCCAGAGCGGCGGCTCGCCACGGGTCACTTCATCCGCACACCTATTCTGCTCGGCATGAATGCTGATGAGAACACTGGCTTTCGCCCCGATCCCACCCGCGTGGGCGCGGCGGCCTGGCACGACTATCTGCGCAAGACTTTCGGCGCACTCGCCCCGCGCTTTGCACACCTGTTCCCGGCCCACAGCGCCCGCGGCCGGGCACGGGAGCTGCGCGCCGTCCGCCGTGATCTCGGCCTCGCCGCACTTTATCAATGGGGCCGCCTGCGCCTTGCGCACACCCGCGCACCGATCTATGCCTACCTCTGGAGGCACGTTGAGCCCGGACCCGATGCGCGCCGCTGGCGTGTGTTCCACTCCTCGGAAATACCGTACGTGTTCGGCACACTGGGTGCGGCGCCCGAACGGCATTTCACTCCGGTCGACTGGGCGATCTCGCGGCGCATGTCGCGTTACTGGATCAACTTCGTGAAGAGCGGCAATCCCAATGGAGCAGACCTGCCGCACTGGCCGAAATATACCCGGGGTCGGCGGCGGATCATGCGGCTTGGCGCTCGCGCTGCCCCTCGACCCATCCTGCCGCCCCGGATACTGCAAGCCATGCGCGCCTTCATCGCCGCAGGCGGCTCGCCACAACTGTACTGACTCGACCGGACGCTCAGCGCTCCGCTTACTTGATGAGCCCTTCGGCGCGCATGGCTGCCTGCACGGCCGGACGCCCCGCCACGCGCTCCTGGAATGCACGCAGGTTGGGGAAGTCAGCCAGGCTTACGTTGACCATTCGCGCCCAGTTCGTCACGGTAAACAGGTACGCATCGGCAACCGTGAAGCGTTCCCCGAACAGATACTTGCCGCCCTGCAGCTGCTTCTCGACCAACGCATAGCGGCGGCGCAGATACGCTTCGCGCTCCGCACGCGTTTCGGCCGGGGTCGCTGGGTTGAACAGCGGCGAATACGTCTTATGCAGCTCGGAATTGATGTAGCCGAGCATCTCCTGCAAATGGTAGCGCGGCAGCGTGCCCGCCGGCGGCGCCAGACCCGCCTGCGGCTTCAGATCGGCCAGATACTGCACGATGGTCGGCCCTTCGGTGAGCAGCTCACCGTTGTCGAGCTGTAGCGCCGGCACGTAACCCTTGGGATTCAGGGCGAGGTAGTCGCCCTCGACCACCATGGTCTTGGTTTTCAGGTCGACTTTCTGCAACTCGAGCGTGATACCGGCCTCATGCGCCACGATGTGCGGCGACAGCGAGCAGGCTCCGCTTGCGTAGAACAGCTTCATCGCAATCTCCTCTAGCTGGGTTACAGTGCGACTGCGACCGGCGGCCAGCAGTCTTTTTACTTACAATTTGATAGTATATTACCTTTAGTAACTTCGACAAACCACCGCCCTTTCGATAGAGCACACCGATGTGACCCGAAAACATTCCGCCCACGACGCCTGGGCCTCAGTATCCGCGCGCTGTCCGATGAGCACGTGCATGACCCTGCTCGGAGGGGCATGGACACCCAACGTCCTGTGGCGTCTGAGTGGTGGCGCACGCCGTTTCGGGGAACTCGTCAGGGACATTCCAGGAGTCTCCCCGAAAATGCTGAGCACACGACTACGCGAGCTCGAGGCCAAGGGCGCCGTCGTCCGTACCGTGGCGCCCGGTTCCCCTCCGGCCGTGCAATACGCGCTCTCGCCCCTCGGCGAGGAACTGGTTCCGGTCATCGATGCAATCGTCAGAGTGGGCACACGCCTGGCGCGCACGCAGTCGCAGCCGACGCGGCGCAAAGGCCGGGCCGAGCCGCCCAAGGCCTGCCTATGAGCGCCACTGCATGTCACGCGGGAAGCAGGTGTACACCGCCATTCCGCACGCACCGCACAGGATGGTGCACGCGATGACTCGGGCACAGGGGCAGAAGCTGCTCATCATCGCGGTACTCGCCGTAGTCGCCGGCTGGGTCTATCTGCACCGCGGGGATCTCGACGTTCACGCCCTCACCAGGGCCGTGCACCGGGCCGGGCCCTGGGCGCCGCTTGCTTTCATGACGCTGTACGCGACGGCCACGGTGGCCCTGGTGCCCGGGTCGTTGCTGACCCTTGCCGGCGGAGTGTTGTTCGGACCGGTGGCCGGCACGCTCTATAGTCTGACCGGCGCGACGATTGGCGCAACAGGCGCATTTATCGCCTCGCGTCATCTCGCGGCCGACTGGGTGCGCGCACGAATCGGCCCACGCGCAGAGCAGATCGTCGCCGGTGTCGAGCGTGAGGACTGGCGGTTCATCGCTTTCGTCCGCCTGGTGCCATTGATTCCGTTCAATTTGCTCAACTATGCTCTCGGCCTCACCCGTATCCGTCTCTCCCGCTACGTCATCGTGTCCTATGTCGCGATGCTGCCCGGCACGCTCGCGTATACGTATCTCGGCTATGCAGGCCGCGAGGCCGCCGCGGGCGACGCCGGCCTCATCAAGAAAGGCCTGCTGGCGTTAGCGCTCCTTGCCGGCGTGGCGCTGCTGCCGCCGCTCGTCCGCCGTCTGCGTGCCGTGAGCGGTGCTCCACCGGCGCTGTGAGCCAACGCGCCGGCATACCTCCGCAACTCAGGCCGTTACCCCCGTACGCGCACACAGGCGCAGATCGCCCGCATCCCTCACTTGCAGTCCGTCGCCCGCGCACCGCCCGGGAAAAGTGTTCCGAACCGGCAGGCGAACCGCACTGAAGACGCGACGTCGGAGCGGCGCTGCAATATCTCATGGTGCCGCAGAGTCCGCTGGATGCGGCGGTTGCGAGCAGGACGAGGTTGGGCCGGTCAGTCGGGAGTAGCGCCGAAGTCAAGCTGCGCGCGCATGACCGATGCGAGCAGAGCCGCTCACCGGGGCTCTTGATTTCCCTGCTGTGCGCTTGCGAACAAGCGGTCGGCGACGAAGGGGTTGGTGCGCCGCTCGGCACCAAAGGTCGACATCGGACCGTGACCGGGTACGAAGCGCACATCATCGCCCAGCACAAAAAGCTTCTCACGGATAGAGCGGATCAAGGCGGCATGATCGCCCTGCGGGAAATCCGTACGCCCGATCGAGCCGGCGAACAGAACATCACCTACCCAGGTGCAGCGGGTCGCACGGTGAAAAAATACCACGTGGCCGGGAGTGTGCCCGGGACAGTGCAGGACCTCGAACACCTCCGCGCCGACGCTGACCGTATCGCCGTCCTCGAGCCAGCGGTCAGGCTCGAACACCGCTGCCGGAGGCATACCGAACTGCTCGGCGAGCATCGGCAGCGCCTCGATCCAGAACCGATCGGCGCGATGCGGTCCCTCGATGCGCACTGCGCGCGTGCGGGCAAGCTCGGCTGCCGCCGCGCAATGGTCGACATGAGCATGTGTCAGCAGGATCTTGGTCAGTATGAGGGCACGCCGGTCGGCCTCCTGCAGCACCCTCGCCAGATCTCCGCCCGGATCGACACAGGCAGCCTGCCCCTCCTCGTCCCAGATCAGGGAGCAGTTCTGTTGCAATGGCGTGACCGGAATGACTAGCGAATGCAGCATCGGCGCGTCTCAACGCAGCAATTGTGCAATGCGCGCCGCGGCCGCACCGGGCTCGGCGTCGCTGGCCGGAAGCGCGCAACTCCGTCCCCGCCGCGGCGCATAGAGCTGCGGCAACGTGACCTTGAAAAGACCGACTGTGACGGTGTCCGTCGCCGCAGCGAGATGCATCAGCCCGGAGTCGGCGCACACGAAGCAGCTCGCCGCGTCGATCACCGCCGCGACTTCGCGCGTTCTCGAGGAGGAAAACCCCGCCAATCCAGGCAGCGATGCGTGCCCCGAGGGCGGGCGAATTTCGATGAAGCGAGCGTCGGGCACCCGCTCGCCGAGCTCGGCAATCAACGTACGCCACCACGGCAATGCATATCGTTTCGCGCCGGTGGCATGGGTGGCAAGCGCAATCACTGGACCTGTGCAATTGGCACCCGCCAGATGATGGATCTGCTCGCGGCCGAAGGCACGCTCCACCGGCGAGAGATGTATCGCCAAGGTGACTTCATCGGCTCGCGCTGCTTTCGGATCGAGGTCGAACAACGTACGGCGGATCAGGTATACCGGATACGCTCCCATGTGACGCGGGGCGTCCATAAACGGGGTCGTGACATCGAGACGGTGCCGATGGCGCGGATGCGCGAATCCAACTTTCATACGACCGGGAATCCAGCGCGTCAGAAAACGCGCCGTCCAAGAGTTCGGACACGGATCTATCACGATATCGTAATCGACGCGGCAGACCCGCACGAGCGTACGCAAATAGCGCAATGGATGTCGCACGCCACGAAACGGCAGCTCGTGAACGCGGCGCACGCCCGCAAAACCCGCGAACACCTCACCGGCCGCAGGGCAGGCCGAGAGCACCTCAATGCGCGCGTTCGGCAGAGTACTTTGTAACTCCTCGATGAGCGGAGTCAAGAGCACCGTGTTGCCGAGCCGCGTGTTGGGCCGACAGACGAGTATCGACGGACCCGGCCCGGTCAATTCGGACGGTGCCGGAGAACAATGCTGCGGCTGTGGTGACATGGGCGCATTCTCGCCGATGTCCCGCGCGGCGAACAGCCAGCAGCGCACGCAATCAATTGCCCGCGCTGCCGCCCTCCACGAGATATCCGCGAGCACGCAGGCAAGCGATCATTGCCCGCCGATAATCCCTGCGCATGTGCCCCGAGGCGTTGGCGTCCTCGGCGGAACTCAAGGGATTGAAGCCGCTCTGGCGCGCTGCCCACTGATGGCAGGCGTACTGATCATTCGCGCTTTGCTGGCGCGATTGTCCCTTTTCCGGGATGACCCGCAGGCCGAGTACGCCCCGACCGCCGCCGGCGGAATACGTCTGGACCGACGCCGAAGGCGTTGCTCCGCTATTGGCGACCGGTGGCGGATCGGAAGCCACATAGCCGTTGTAATACGGGCTCCAGGTGTAATACACCTGATTGATGTAGTAATACGGGACGCCATCGAAGGTCAACACAACGGCCCCAGGCGGAACGTTCGCCAGAAACCACGGATAGCTCCAATCATAATTCACGGGCGGCCAGTACAACCCACCCCAGTAGCCGCCGGTCCAAATCCCCAGATGCCAGCCAAAGCCAGGTCCGATCCAGCCGGGTCCACCCCAACCGGCCCGCCAACCCGGGCGCCAACCGGCATGCCATCCTCCATCATCGTCCCAACCGTGCCAGCCGCCCGGAGGTCCACCGTGCCAGCCGCCCGGAGGTCCACCGTGCCAGCCGCCCGGAGGTCCACCGTGCCAGCCGCCCGGAGGTCCACCGTGCCAGCCGCCCGGGGGTCCACCGTGCCAGCCGCCCATCCGCGCGGCCGGATGCGGCCCACCGAAGTGCGGGCCTGCGAAATGACCTCCGCCGAAGTGCGGGCCTGCGAAATGACCTCCGCCGAAGTGCGGGCCTGCGAAATGACCCCCGCCGAAGTGCGGGCCTGCGAAATGACCCCCACCGAAGTGCGGGCCTGCGAAATGACCTCCGCCA
>JAKARC010000074.1 GCA_021822385.1 Pseudomonadota bacterium | reverse complement strand
CTCGACTCCCCTGAAGGGCCCACGAAGACTACGTGGTTGATAGGCTGGGTGTGTACGGTCAGTAATGACCTCAGCTAACCAGTACTAATTGCCCGTGAGGCTTGACCATATAACCTCAAGCGGTCTGTCCGCGCGAGGATGATGCAATGGAGCTGTCGGTGGTTGCGAGACCATCGCGACATGGATGGATCACAGGTGAACGCGACAGGCGTCGAAGCGAAACGAACCGGATTGGAGGCGCACCGGGCCGGCGAGAGCCGGCCCGATGAACCTCGAACAGCTTGCCTGGCGGCCATAGCGAGCGGGAACCACCCGATCCCATTCCGAACTCGGAAGTGAAAACGCTCAGCGCCGATGGTAGTGTGCTCATCGGGCATGTGAGAGTAGGTCACTGCCAGGCTTTTGATCGCATGCCCCTGCGGGCCAAACGGCCCGCGGGGGTTTTGCTTTTTGGGGCCATTGCGCGGCTACCCAGCGCCGTCGCTCGGCCAAACCCGGACATGCGACAATAAAATCATGGGCGATCTCTATCTCTCATCGGCCGAGGTGTCGGGCCTGCACGCGAGGCTCGCGAGGCGTCAATGCGCAGATGCAGTGCTCATGGTGCGTCCGCAATGTTTCGGCTACAACCCGGAAACGGCGCTTACCAATGCATTTCAGCATCCGGAGGGCCAGGCCGCGGCCGCCGCCGCCGCGCGCGACGAGTTTGATGCATTTGTCACGACGTTGCGCGGGGAGGGTGTGCGCGTGTGCGTGGTCGAGGACACGCCCGAACCGGCCAAACCGGACGCCGTCTTCCCGAACAATTGGGTGAGCTTGCACGCCGATGGCACGGTCGTGCTTTATCCTCTGCAGGCCGAGAGTCGACGCAGCGAGCGGCGATATCAGGCCGTGCAGGCGGCGGTCGAGTCGGCGGGGTTTCGGATCTCCCGCGTGCTCGATCTGAGCGCGTACGAGCGCGACGGCCGCTATCTGGAGGGCACGGGCAGCCTCGTGCTCGACCATCCGCGGCGCCTTGCCTTTGTCTGCCGTTCCCCACGCACGGATCTGCGCGTACTCGAGCACTGGTCACGCGAACTCGAGTATGAGCCGATCGTGTTCAACGCTGCGGACGAGACGGGCCGGCCGATCTACCATACCAACGTGTTGCTCAGTCTCGGCCTCCGGGCGGCCATTGTCGGGCTCGAGGCCATCGCTGCCGCTGATCGCGGTCGCGTGCTCGAGCGGCTGCAGGCCACCGAACGCGAGATCATCACGCTCGATCAGTCTGAGTTGCGGCATTTCGCGGCCAATGTCCTCGAACTCGCCACCTGGGATGAAGCATTGGGCGAATACCACCTGCTCGTCATGTCCGCGACCGCACGGCGAGCGCTGCCGGCGGAGACGTTCGCCCGCGTTGCCGCTTGCGTCGATGAGGTCCTCGTCGCACCGGTGCCGGTGATCGAGCGACTCGGCGGCGGCAGCGTGCGCTGCATGCTGGCCGAGGTGTTCCTGCCGGCATGATCACACTCGCCGTCAAGGCAATTCTGGCTTACCTGCTCGGCGCCCTCGTCGGGAGCCTGCTCGTCGGTCGGCTGCGTGGGGGGATCGATATCCGCCGCCTGGGCAGCGGCAATGCCGGTGGCACGAATGCGCTGCGCACGCAGGGTAAGGCCTTCGCGTTCTGGGTCATGCTGATCGACATCGGCAAGGGCTGGCTCGCGACGGGCGTGCTCTGCGGGTTGTCGCTGCCCGGGCTGCCATCCGGGCCGCAGCGGGAGTGGACACTGGCGATCTGTGGCATCGCGGTGATGATCGGGCACGTGTATCCGGTGTGGTTCGGATTCAAGGGTGGCAAGGGCGTGGCCACACTGATCGGAGCGGTGCTGGGGGTGGCGCCGATACTGCTGCTGCCGATGCTGGCGGTCTGGCTGCTCGCCGTGATGCTGGTCGGCTACGTCGGACTCGCGTCGATATTGGGCGCCGTGACGTTTGCGTTCGAGGCCGCACGCCATCGCGCGCTGCTGCCGTTCGCCGCCGTCGCAGCCGTAATCATCATCTCCACGCACCGATCGAATATCCGCCGCATGCTGACCGGGACCGAGCCGCGCGCCCGGCGCTTGTGGCTGTTTGCCATGCGCTCGCGCTCGTCCTGACATGACGGCGGGGCAGCAGTTCGCAGTCACTGCGCGCGCAAGTGCAGCGCCGCCGCTTGCTGCGCGCGTGTTCGCACAACTTGCCGATGGGCGGTTTCATTCCGGCGAGACGCTT
Source organism: Pseudomonadota bacterium (assembly GCA_021822385.1). Classification (GTDB taxonomy): domain Bacteria; phylum Pseudomonadota; class Gammaproteobacteria; order Steroidobacterales; family Steroidobacteraceae; genus 13-2-20CM-66-19. The sequence goes on along the minus strand of JAKARC010000074.1, from coordinate 3,098 downwards.
GCGGGTGAGCTCGGTGTCAGCCGTGGCGCGGTATGGAAGGCCGTGCGACTACTGCGGGCGAGCGGCATGGATGTGTACGCGGTACCGAACCGCGGCTACCGCATGCCGGCCGCGGCGGAGCCGCTCGATGCGGCACGGATCAGCGCGTATCTGTCCGGCGCGACGCGCACGGCGGTGCGCCGACTCGAAGTGCTCTGGAGCGTGGATTCGACCAATAGTATGTTGTTGGCCCGTCCCAATCCTCCTTTCGGGAACAGCGAAGTGTTGCTGGCCGAATACCAGACCGCCGGCCGCGGCCGGCGTGGACGCACCTGGCTTGCTCCGCCCGGAGCGGCGATCTGTCTCTCCCAGAGCTGGACTTTTCGCGAGGTGCCCGCCGATCTGGGTGCGCTCGGCCTGGCCATCGGCGTCTGCGTGCTGCGTGCGCTGCGGCGATCGGGTCTCGAGGCCAGTCTGAAGTGGCCGAATGATGTTCTTCTCGGCGACCGCAAGCTGGGTGGAATTCTCCTCGAGTTGCGCGCCGAGTCGACGGGGCCCGCCTCTGTCGTCGTCGGCATTGGGCTCAACGCGACTCTCAGTGCGTCGGCGCGGGAGCGGATTGCAGCACTCGGACTGCCCGCGACCGATCTGCTGAGCGCGGGTATCGAGCGCTCGCGCAACCGTGTGGCCGCACACCTCATTGACGAGGTGGTCGCGGGTCTCGGCCGGTTCGAACGCGAAGCGTTGCGGCCGTTCGTCGAGGAGTGGCGGACAGCCGATGCGTTGCGGGGCAGGCAGCTGGAGGTGCGGACTGCGGCCGGGACGACCCGCGGTCTGGCGTGCGGCATCGACCTGCATGGCGCGCTGCTGGTTGAGACGCCGCAGGGCGTGCAACGATTCATCTCGGGAGAGGTGACGGTGAGGCCGGTGTCGTGAGTGTCCTGCTGATGGATATCGGCAACACGCGCATCAAGTGGGCATGCGCTGACGGGTCACAGCTCGGGACTGTGCGCGCGGCGCATCACGCCGGCTGGACGGAGCGGGAATTCGAGCGGGTGATCGGTGCGGTGGCGCCGGAAAAAATTCTGGCGGCGAGTGTGGCCGGCCCGGAGATTGCGCGCGCACTCCGGCGGGCGGCGCGGCGCTTGCACGCTCCCGCGCCGCAATTTCTGATGACCCGGCGCCACGCCTGCGGCGTGACCGTGGGATATCTCGACCCGTGGCGGCTCGGGATCGATCGGTTGCTCGCCATGATCGGCGCGCGGGCTCGATTCACCGGCCGCCCCTTGTGCGTGGTGAGCATCGGTACGGCGATGACCCTCGATCTGGTGAGCCCGGACGGCGGGCACCGCGGTGGATCGATCATTCCGGCGCCGCCGCTGATGGTCTCGAGTCTCCTCGGTGCCACGCAGGGCATTCGCGGGCGAGCCCGGGGTGGACGCCACAGCAGGGATCCGGCACTGTTCGGACGCTCGACGCGCGCGGCGCTCCAGCTCGGCGCCCGCTACGCGGCTGCCGCGGCGGTCGATCGAGCGGTTTTCGAGGGACATCGCCTCTTGGGTCGCAGGCCGCGAGTTGTGCTCACGGGGGGCGGGGTTCCAGAGGTACAACCGCTGATTCGCGCGGCCAACGTCGAAGTGCCGGATCTAGTCCTCTGGGGTCTGGCGGTATGGGCCCAAGAAGGTTGAGAATGAGTCATGCGTGCGTTGTTCTTCATCCTCGTGCTCGCGAATGTGCTGTTTCTGGCCTGGACCAAATGGATCGATGTGCCCAGGGTCAGGTCGGATGCGCTCGCCGGTGTGCCGCGGCTGCGGCTCATCACGCCCGCTCCTGGATCTCAAGCGGCCGCGGTGGCATCGGCTCCGGCTGGGTCGCTCGGAGCTGCACTCGCGACGCAGTCCACGCCGTCAGCCGTGGCGCGCGCCACCTCGGGTCAATGCGTATCCCTTGGACCGTTTGTTCGAAATGCCGCGGTCGGCCGCGCCCTGGCTCTGGCGCAGCCGCTGGGGCCGCAGGAGCGGATCACGCCGCTGCAGCCGGTGACTTGGTACTGGGTGTATCTGCCGGTGCAGTCCGGAGCCCGGCCCCTGCAGCGTGCATTGGCGAAGTTGAAGCACGCCGGCGTCCATGGCGATGCGCCGACGACCACGGCTGGCGGCACGACGCGGATCTCGCTGGGGATGTTCCAGGAGCAGGTGCTGGCGCAGCGCCGGCAGGCGCGTGTGCGTGCCAAGGGATTTCCGGCTCGACTGACCGAGAGACTGGTTGCTCGGCCGCAATACTGGATTGATCTGTGGATTGCTGGCGGCGTGTCCGCACCCGAGCTGAAGCACTTGCAAGCACAGATCGGCGGCGGTGTCGCGGCCGAGTCTTGTCCGCCCGGCACCGCAGTACCGAACCATGCGATTGGACCGGTTTCGCCGGGAATACCCGCGTCCTAGCGCCGCCGCGGCTATGGACCCGCCCCGGAGTCCCCCGCAAGCCGGTTGACCTCGGTACAATCTCATCCTGATCGATACGGGCGCTCAATAGCCGAGCCGGCTTAGCTCAGTGGTAGAGCAGCGGTTTTGTAAACCGTTGGTCGGGAGTTCAAATCTCTCAGCCGGCACCAATTAAAGTTAATGATATCAATAAAATAGAAATCTCACAGTGACGTTCCAATTGGACGTGGCACAGTCCTGGCACAGTTGGCTGGCAATTTTTGAGTTATAGTCACCTCGAGGCGTGCGTTCTGGAGCGCCGCGACACGAGGATGGCTGATGGCGACGATCCGGGAGCGTGCAAAGGGCGATGGCACACGTGCTTTCCACGTCCAGGTTCGCATGGCGGGATATCCGGCCCGCACGGCGAGCTTTTCCTCGAGGCGGCAGGCCGAGCGCTGGGCAAAGACGGTCGAGGTCGAGATGATCGAGGGGCGCCACTTCCGCTCGGTCGAAGCACGCCGCCGGACCCTTGCCGACGCGATCGACCGCTATCTCGAGCGCGAAGGTCCAAAGCTACGGGATGGCCGCATGCACAGGTCCACATTGCCGTGGTGGCGGGAAAAGCTCGGGCACTTCAAGCTGTGTGACATCACGCCCCCACTCATCGCGCAATATCGCGACAAGCTCGCCGCGGAA
>JAKARC010000031.1 GCA_021822385.1 Pseudomonadota bacterium | reverse complement strand
CCAGTTTGTCGACGCTCTATCGGTGGCGCCGCCTGGCGCGCAACATGGTCTCCATTCGGACACCGGTATCACTCTGAGTCCTTTCCCTTCTCCGCCACCCCGCCCACCTTCGTGCTGAGCCCGGCGAGCAGATCCTTCACGTCGTCGCCGGCCAGGTGGACATACTTGTTGACCACATTGGATTTCCAGCCACCGATCGCTCGTAGCTGCTGCTCGGTCGCGCCGGCTCGGGCGAGATAGGTCGCGGCTGAATGTCGCAGGTCATGGAAGTGGAAATCCTCAAGGCCCGCGGCTTTCACCGCAGCCACGAACGGGTCGTGATAGTTATATTTGCTGCGGCCGCGGCGGCCCGGACTCGAGAACACGCGGTCATCATCCAGATGTGGAGTTTTGGCGCGCTCTTGCAATAATCTCAGCGCCTCACCGCTGATCCACGCTGCGCGCGCCGTACCGTTCTTGGTCTCGAGCCTCGATTGTTGACCGGGTTTCCGACCGAGCAGCATGCGCCCCTCCTCGAGATCCACATCTCGCCACGCCATGTTCAGCAGTTCGCCAGCACGAGAGGCAGTGGAGAGGGCGAGCAACACCAGCGCGTGCAACTGCGGGTCTTTGGACGTTTCCACGAATAGCCGTTTCCGCTCTTCCTCGGAGAGATACCTCACCCTGCCTGGGCCTTCGTGCAGCTTCCCGACCCCCTCCATCGGATTGCTGCTAATCCAGTGCCATTCGCGGCGAGCAATGGTGAAGACGTGACTCAGCACCTCGAGATAGCGATTCACGGTGCTGTTGCTGCGCCTGAATTCGGCCGGCTTCTCACCCGGCTTCAGAAGGGTACGCTTTGCGCTGGCGCGCGCACGGGTATAGGGTTGCCGCGCAAGTTGACTGCGTGCGTCCACAATGGCCGCAGGTGTTATATCCGCCATCTTCAGGTGCCCTAAGCGTGCCCGCCACCAGGGCAAGCAATAGCGGTGCATGGTGTCCGCTCGTTTCTTCGGCAGCTCTTCATCAGAGTAGCGATCGATGGCCTCCGCCAGCGTGCGCCTCCGCGCCTCGACGCTCTTGAAGTGCTTGCCTTCGATCATCTCCGCTTCGACCGTCTTAGCCCATCGCTCGGCCATGCGGCGAGTTGGAAACGTCCCAGTCCGGGAAGGGTAGCCGGCCATGCGGATCTGAGCCTGAAAAACAGGCTTGTCACCCCGCCGCCGCTCTCGGATGTTCGCCACGTCACAACTCCGTCGTGCGCCTCGATGAGATCTTGACTCTAGCGCAGATCGAGTAGAAACTGTGGCAGAACTGTGGCGAAGGCCACTGCCACGGTTCCCGCGTAGCACAGAAGTGATTGATTTTTAAGGGTTTATTGGCGCGCCCGGAGGGATTCGAACCCCCGACCACCTGGTTCGAAGCCAGGTACTCTATCCAACTGAGCTACGGGCGCGACGTCGCATTCGACTCACCCAGCGGGGTGAGCGCAAAGACCATCCACAGCGGATTATCCAGCTGCAGGACGCGGAATTCTATCAGGTTACCGGTCGCGCAATGGCATGTGCCGGCCGCAGCGGCGGGACACCGGGGTAGCTGTGGTCGGCAGCGCAAATCTGTGGTCCGGATCCAGCCCTACCTTATAATCAGGGTCCCGACCATCCCGAGGCTCTCCTGATGAAATCGCTGTTTGCCACGGCAACCCTTGTGGCATTGTTACTCGCACCAGCCTATGCCGGCTGCCTCTATCCACAAGCGCCCACAAACATTCCCGATGGCAGCGTCGCGACGCTCGCACAGATGCTTGCCGGCGAGAAGGCCGTAAAGCAGTACAATACGAAAATGGTCTCCTATCTGCATTGCCTACAGAAGCAGCAGGACAAGGAGATCGCCCGTGCGGCGCTGAAGCTCACCAAGAAACAGATCGCCGCGATGCGCTCTATGGATCGAAAGCGGCATAATGCCGCCGTACGACAGCTGATGACCGTCGCCAACGAATTCAACACCGAAGTCGAGATTTACAAGAAGAAGCACAAGCACCACAAATAGTGGTCATGACGACCTCCGAGCGTGCGCCTCGGCTGCTCACCCCTGCCGAAGCCGATGCATTGATCGCGCGACACACGCTGACTCTGCCCGAGGTTTCGCTGCCGTTGTCGCAGTGCGCAGGGGCGGTTCTCAGGGAAGTCGTGCGCGCCGAGCGTGACCAGCCGCCGTTTGACCGCGTGACCATGGATGGCATTGCGCTCGACAGTGCGGCAATACGCGCGGGAACGCGCCGCTTTCGGATCGAGGCTACACAAGCAGCAGGCGATGCCCCAAGGGCGCTGTCATCCGCGCACGGATGCATCGAGGTCATGACCGGCGCGTCACTGCCCGAAGGCTGCGATTGCGTCGTCGCAGTGGAGCAGATCAGCGTCAAGGACGGCATCGCCAGCCTGGATGAACGGGTTGAGGTTCAGCCCTGGCAAAATGTACACCGGCGCGGCACGGATGCACGCCAGGGCGTGCAGTTGCTGACGCCCGGCACACAGCTCGGATCGGTGGAGATCGCCCTGGTGGCCGCCGCCGGCATGGCCCGTATACGGGTTTCCAATCAACCCATGTTGGCGGTCATCTCGACCGGAAACGAACTGGTCGAGCCTGGAGAGCCCGTTCTGCCTCACCAAGTGCGCCGATCGAACGCCTACGCGATCGCAGCCGCGTTGCGCCTTCGGGGCTACTCGCGCGTCGGCCTCGACCATATTCGCGACGAACCGGCAGCGCTGAAGGAGAGGCTTAAATTCTACCTCGAGACCCACGACGTGCTGGTATTGAGCGGTGGGGTGTCGATGGGGCGGTTGGACCTGGTGCCCCAGACACTGGCAGAACTCGGCGTACGCTGTGTGTTTCATAAGATCGCACAGCGCCCGGGCAAGCCACTCTGGTTCGGCGTAGCCCCCGGCGGCGCAGCGGTCTTTGCACTTCCGGGCAATCCGGTCTCCACCGCGATATGCGTCTCACGGTACGTACTGCCCGCGCTTGCGGCCGCTCAGGGCCACACCCCTCAGCAGCCGCCGGAACGTATCGCGCTCGGCGTGCCATTCACCGTCGGTCCTGCGCTGACATTCTTTCTGCCGGTGCGTGTGGCAACCGACGACCGGGGCACGCGGGCGGCACTGCCGCGACCGACCCATGGCTCCGGAGACTTCATCAGCCTCGCGGGCACGGACGGATTCATCGAATTACCCCCGGGACCCAAGGCCTATCCCAGCGGATTCGTGGCCCGCCTGTACCGCTGGTAGCCTCCCGAACGGAGCAGGCGCGCAGGCCCGACGGACGGATGGCAATCCGCGCTGCCCAGTGGTAAAGCTAGCACATGGTTTTGCGTGATCCGGGTCGGGACGAGCTGCGCTTGCGTGATCAGCGCGGCCGCCCCCTGCATGATCTGCGCATATCGGTCATGGACCGATGCAATCTGCGCTGCCCGTACTGCATGCCACGCGAAACGTTCGACCTGAGCCACCGCTTCCTCGGCTCGCGCGAACGGCTGTCCTTTGATGAGATCGTTCGCGTGGTCCGCACGATGGTGCGCCTCGGAGTACGCAAGCTTCGGCTGACCGGCGGAGAGCCATTGCTCAGGCCGAACCTGACCGACCTCATCGGCGATCTGACCACCCTCGAGGGCATCGAGGATATCGCCCTCACCACCAATGGCATGCTTCTCGCCAAGCACGCGTTCGAGCTTAAGGCTGCCGGGTTACGACGCGTGACCGTGAGTCTGGATAGCCTGGACCCCGAGATCTTCCAACGGATGAGCGGGGGGTTCAGCGGCCTCGAGGAGGCGCTCGCCGGCATCGCACAGGCGCAGCGCGCCGGTCTGCACCCCATCAAGATCAATGTAGTCGTGCAACGCGGCGTCAACGACCACACCATCCTGCCGCTGCTCGAGCGCTTTCGGGGCACGGGCGTGAGCGTACGGTTCATCGAGTACATGGATGTGGGCAACCGCAATCAGTGGCGCGCGGACGCGGTGGTCCCCTCGAAAGAGCTGCTCGCCCGCATCGCGCAGCGCTGGCCGCTTGCGGCGATCGAACCGTCCTATCGCGGCGAGGTTGCACAGCGTTACGCATTTGCCGACGGCGGCGGCGAAGTCGGGTTCATTTCCTCGATCACGCAGCCGTTTTGCGGCGATTGCCACCGTGCGCGTCTGTCCTCCGATGGCATACTCTATACGTGCCTGTTCGCCACGCATGGCACGGCGCTGCGCGAGCGCCTACGCAGCGGGGCCAGCGACGACGATCTGCTGGCGCTCGTGCGCGATATCTGGCGGGCGCGCACGGACAATTACAGCGAGCGACGACAGGCGCGACCGACCCAGAACGTGGACGAGCGCAAGGTTGAAATGTTCTACATTGGTGGATGATGGCCAGGCATCAACTCTCTCATCTGGACTCCGCAAACCGTCCGGTCATGGTTGACGTCGGCACCAAGGAAATCACTCTGCGTGAGGCGCTGGCGGAAGCGCGGGTGCGACTACCCCGCTCGCTCGGCGCCGCGCTGCGCAAGAGTGGTCACCGTACGCGCAAGGGCCCGGTGTTCGACACCGCAATCATTGCCGGGGTCATGGCCGCCAAGCGCACTCATGAGCTGATTCCATTCTGCCATCCGCTCGGGCTCGAACACTGTTCGATCGAGATCAAACAACGCACGGGCGGGGAAATTCTCGTGCGCTGCCGCGTCGCGGTCCACCATCGCACCGGCGTCGAGATGGAAGCGCTCACCGGCGCGTCGGTTGCCGCCTTGACGATCTATGACATGTGCAAGGCCCTCTCACATGACATCGAGATCGCCGGCATCCGTCTGCTCGAGAAATCAGGCGGCAAGCAGTCCTATAAACGCGCGCCGCGGCCCACGAGGGTCGGCGCATGAGCGGCGAGCCGACCGCCGCCGCGCCGCTCTACGGGTTGGTGCTTGCCGGCGGGCGCAGCCGCCGGATGCAGCGCGACAAGGCGACCCTGGAGTATCAGGGCCGAACCCAGCTCGAGCGTACGATGGTATTGCTCGCCGGACGCACCGCACGGGCTTTCGTTTCGGTACGCGCCGAGCAATGCGACGATGCGCTGCGCGCCCGCCATGCGCTCATCGTCGACGCAGTGGAGGGCCTCGGTCCCACCGGCGGGATCCTGGCCGCGCAGGATTGTCATCCGCACGCCGCGTGGCTGGTTGTCGCCTGCGATCTGCCGTTTCTCGATGGCGGGACTCTCGACCATCTCATCGCCGAGCGCGCACCCGAGCGCATGGCCACGGCGTATCGTTCGGCGCACGACGGCTTGCCCGAGCCGTTGTGTGCCATTTATGAACCGAGCAGCCACACCGCTCTGGCGAGTGCCGTGCAGGCCGGTGAGCGCTGTCCGCGCAAGTTTCTACGCGCCGTCAATGCACGGTTGATCGCTCTGCCCGACGCACGCGCGCTCGATAACGTCAATACACCGGAGGAATTCGCAGCGGCACACGCTGCGCTCGCCGCATCGGGCAGCGGCGGCGCGCGCCGCCGAATCACGGTGCAATACTACGCACTGCTGCGCGAGCAGGCCGGCGCGAGCGGCGAATCGGTACACACCAGCGCCGTCACCCCGGATGAACTGTATGGGGAGCTGCGTGCCCGCCATTCCTTCACACTGCCAACGCAATTGTTACGCGTCGCCATCAACGCGGAATTTGCCGACTGGTCGCAGCCCCTCGCCGACGGCGACACGGTGGTATTCATTCCGCCGGTCGCGGGCGGATGACCGTACGGCGGCGGTTCGGCGCTTCGACCGCCGGATGCAATCCCATGCGCAACTCCTTTCAATTCAGCCTCGGACCCATCGAGCCGTCGGTTCTGCAGCAAACGCTCGCGGACCCCGCCTGCGGTGGCTATGTGAGTTTCGAGGGCTGGGTGCGCGATCGCAACGCTGGCCAGGAGGTCCGACGGCTCGAGTACGAGACGTTCGAGACGCTGGCGGTGAAGGAAGGCGAGCGGATCATCGCCGAAGCCTTGGATCGCTTCGGTATCCGGCATGCTGCATGTGTTCATCGCCTCGGCGATCTTGACATTGGCGAGCTGGCGGTATGGGTCGGTGCAACGGCGGCGCATCGCGACGAGGCCTTCCGCGCCTGCCGCTACATCATAGACGCGGTCAAACATCGCGTACCGATTTGGAAGAAGGAGCATTACCGCAACGGTGACTCAGGCTGGGTCAATTGCGAGCGCTGCGCCGAGGCGACGCGAGAGATTGCCGATGAACCGCATCGGCACGACCCACCACGAGCGGGTTGGTTGGTTCCCGACTACTCGCGGCAAAGTGCACTGCGTGAGGTGGGTCCGTCGGGACAGAGCCGGCTCGCCGCCGCCGGTGTTTTGATCGTCGGCTGCGGCGGACTCGGCGTACCGGCCATGAGCTACCTCGCCGGCGCGGGCATCGGTCGACTGGGACTCGTTGATGCCGATGTGCTCGAGGCCTCGAACCTGCATCGCCAGCCTCTCTATGCGCTTGCCGATTGCGGACGTCCGAAGGTCGAGCTCGCGGCCGATCGCCTGCGCGCGCTGAACCCGGCGGTCGACGTGCGCACCTATCGGATGCGGCTGGATACCGTCAACGCCACCGATCTGGTAACCGGTTACGACGTCGTGCTGGAGTGCACGGACAATATCAAGGCGAAGCTGGCACTGAACGACGCCTGCGTTCGGGCCGCCAAACCCGCGGTGTTCGCGAGCGTCTATCAGTACGAGGGACAGTTGCAGATCGTTCGGCCCGGTGGACCGTGTCTGCGCTGTCTGTGGCCGGAGGCCGTCCGCGACGGCTGGGTCGGCGATTGCGCGCAGGCCGGGGTGCTCGGTCCGGTGCCCGGGACGCTCGGAACCCTACAGGCTCTCGAGGCATTGAAGCTGCTGCTCAATCTTCCCGGACAGATCGGCGAAACACTGCTGATCTTCGATGTGTTGACTCTCAATCTCACGCGCATCCATACCCGTCGCTCACCTCAGTGCCCGCAGCACGCGCTCGGAACTGCGGCGCATGTCCACCCGCACGATGAGCCTGTCGAGCTCGAGTTCGACTCGCTCGATGCCGCCGCCGCCGCCGGGTTTTTCATCATAGACGTCCGTGAGCGGAGCGAGACTGCGCAACAGCCCGCAGCCGGCGTGGGCGTGCCGGTATGCTCGATACCCATGAGCGAACTGCTGTACGGGGGCGCCGAGCTGCCGCCGGCCGCGAAGTACCTGCTGGTCTGCAGCGCCGGGGTGCGCAGCCTCGCGGCAGCCCAGCAGCTGCGCGCAAATGGTCGCGCGCCGATCTTTTCGCTGCGTGGCGGCTTGGCGTCGCTGCGTGCTACGGCCTGACCTGGCCGGTACCTCGAACGACATATTTGTAGCTGGTCAGCTGTTCGACGCCGACCGGACCGCGGGCATGAAATCGATCGGTTGAAATGCCGATCTCCGCACCCATGCCGAATTCCCCACCATCGGCAAACTGCGTCGAGGCATTGTGCAGCACGATCGCGCTGTCGACCTGCTGCAGAAAGCTTTCGGCCGTTGCCTGATTCTCGGTGACGATCGACTCGGTATGCGCCGAGCCATATCGGGCAATATGGGCGATCGCGCCCTGAACGCCGTCGACCACCCGGGCGGCGATGATCGCATCGAGGTATTCCGTATACCAATCCTCTTCCGTCGCCGGTCGCACCCGGGAATCGACCGACTGCACCAGGGCATCGCCGCGCACCTCGCAGCCGGCGGCAAGCAAGGCGTGCACCAACGGGGAAAGATGGGTGGCCGTGCCGGCTCGATCAATCAACAGGGTCTCGGCTGCACCGCAAATGCCCGTGCGGCGCATCTTGGCATTCAGAACGATGTCTTGCGCCATGCGCACATCGGCATCCCGATCGACGTAGACGTGACAGTTACCCTCCAGGTGGCCAATCACCGGTACACGCGCCTCTTTCTGCACCCGTGCGACCAGGCTCTTGCCCCCGCGCGGCACTATTACGTCGATATAGTCTCTCATCTCGGCAAGCATGTAGCCCACTGCGGCGCGGTCGGTCGTGGGAACGAGCTGAACGCACTCGGACGGTAAACCGGCCGCGCGCAGACCTTCGACAAGACAACGATGAATGGCGGCGTTCGATCGCGCACTCTCCGAGCCACCGCGCAGGATCACCGCGTTGCCCGATTTCACGCACAGCGCCCCAGCATCTGCCGTGACATTGGGGCGGCTCTCGTAGATGAGACCAATCACCCCCAGAGGCACCCGCACGCGTTGAATCCTCAGTCCGTTCGGGCGCTGCCACTCGGCAACGACGGTTCCGATCGGATCGGCCAGCCCGACAATGGCTTCGACTCCCGCGGCCATCGCCTCGATCCGACGCCGGTCGAGCATCAAGCGGTCGAGCAACGCGGCACCAAGGCCGTCCGCCCGCGCGGCGGCCCGATCCTGCTCGTTGGCGGCGAGGATTTCCTCGACATGCGCGCGGATCGCGTGCGCCGCGAGAGTGAGCGCCGAGTCCTTCGCTGCGCTGGTGGTCTGAGCCAGAACCGTGGCCGCCTGCACGGCGGCGCGACCCATACGTTCCATGCTCGCGCTCAGGGTCTGCGGTTCACTCTCGGCGGTCCTCATACGTTCGATGATTCCAGCAGCACCAGATCGTCGCGATGAATCAGCTCATCGCGCCCACGGAACCCCAGTATGCCCTCAATCTCTGCCGATTGGCGACCGAGGATCTTGCCGGTATCACTGTCGGAGTAGGCGACAATGCCCCGGGCGACTTCGGCACCGGCGTGCGTGAACACGCTCACCGTGTCGCCTCGCTCGAACCGTCCGCGCACGCTGATCACGCCGGCCGGCAGAAGGCTGCGGCCCGCGCGCAGCGCACGCAGTGCACCTGCATCGATCGTCAGCGCACCGGCCGGCCGCAATGTGCCCGCAATCCACTGCTTGCGGGCTGCAATCGGTGTTTCGGTCGGCCGAAACCACGTGCAGCGCGCCCCACGCTCAAGACGGCGAATCGGATGCTTTGGGCGCCCCGCCGCAATGCACAGATGGCAGCCGGCGGCCACGGCAATACGCGCGGCCAGGATCTTGGTCGCCATGCCGCCGGTGCCGAACTGCGAAGCCGAGCCGCCACCCATGGCCTCGATTTGCGGCGTGATCTGCCTGACCTCCTCGATGAACTGCGCGTTGACGTCACGAGTCGGATCTGCGGTGTAAAGCCCATCGACATCCGACAGCAGAACCAGGCAGTCCGCCCCCGCCATCTGCGCGACGCGCGCAGCCAGCCGATCATTATCACCGTAGCGGATCTCAGCCGTTGCCACGGTATCGTTCTCATTGATGACCGGGAGGACCCCGAGCCCGAGCAGCGTCTCGAGCGTCGCACGCGCATTCAGGTAACGGCGACGGCGCTCGCTATCCTCCAGAGTCAGCAGCACCTGGGCCACGGTAACTCCGTGACTTTCAAGTAGTTCTTTATACGCATGGGCCAGCCGGATCTGGCCGACGGCTGCAGCTGCCTGGCTCTCCTCGAGCCGCAACGGGCCCTTGAGCAGGGCGATCTGCCTACGCCCGAGCGCGATGGCGCCGGAGGATACGAGCAGCACCTGCTGGCCCCTGCGGCGCAGGCGCAACAGATCCTCGACCAATGTCTCAAGCCAGCCGCGGTTAAGCCGTCCCGTACGGGCATCGACGAGCAGCGCCGAGCCGACTTTAATGACGACACGGCGCGCTTTGAGCAAGGGGGATTGGGCAGACAGAGCTAGAGACATGAGAAACCGACTATACGTGCGGCGGAGCCTTCCCGCGAGTGCCACCGACCCTCCGCGTCGCGTTGCTCCCGGACTGCGCAACCCCTAAACTTGCGCGGCCGCGAAGTCAGAGGATCACATCGGTGAGCAGAGATTACGAACCGGTTCCGGGCCAATGGTACGAGAACCTTGAAGACGAAGAATCGTTTCGCGTCCTCAAAATAGACGAGGACAGCGAATTGATCGAGATCGAACACCTCGATGGCGAGATCGAGGAAATGGATCTCGAGACTTGGCACGAGATGGATCTCGAACGGACCGAAGAGCCGGAAGGCTGGGCCGAGTCCGAGGATGACGAGGAGGACGAAGACGACGAGGAAGATGAGGATGACGAGGAGGATGACGAAGATTGGGATGAGGATGACGATGACGATTGGGACGACGAGGACGAGGACGAGGACGAGGAAGAAGAGGACTACTGAACCGCCTCCGGCTCTCTAGCGCTCCTCGCCTCATCCGCATGCCTCCGCGAGGACGGCATGCGACTCATGCGGGGGTGCGCACTGCGGAAAACGAACAACTCCGTCGGAACGTTCCGTGAACGCAACAGACCGCGCGGATAACTGGCGGCACGAAAAAGAATCCGCATGGTTGTATCAGCGCGTTGCGGCCGCCGAGCCCGACGTGCGCAAGCGTCTGCTGTTCGAAGAGTTGGCGGGTGCCGCCGAGGAGCAGGCACGGCGATGGCAGACCGCCCTGGAGCGTGACTCTGCTCGAATCGAGGGAGGCGCGCTCACGTTCCGGCCCTCGCTGCGCGCGCGCATCGTTGCGCACCTGCTCGACCGGCTGGGTCCGCGGGCCATGCGCGGGGTGCTGGCCGCGATGAAACTGCGCGGGTTATCGATCTACAGCGGCCCGGCAGCCCCCGACCACAGCATGCCCACATCCGTGTCGGATGTGGGCGCCCGTCATCGGCGTGGTTTAGAGGGAAATCTGCGTGCCACCGTGTTCGGTATCAACGATGGTCTGCTCGCCAACGCCAGTCTGGTGATGGGTGTTTCCGGGGCTAGCAGCGCCGCGGGAATCGTATTGATCACTGGGGTGGCCGGACTGCTCGCCGGGGCGCTGTCGATGGCAGCCGGGGAATACGTCTCCATGCGATCGCAGCGTGAGATGTATGAGCACCAGATGGCGCTCGAGCAGGCTGAAATTGCCGAATATCCGGATGAGGAAGCCGAAGAGCTTGCATTGATTTACGCGGCCCGGGGCATGCCCTTGGAACAGGCGCGCGCGGTCTGCCGCACATTGATCGCCCGTCCCGCCGCTGCCCTCGATGTGCTCGCACGCGAGGAGCTCGGTATCAATCCCGACGCCTTGGGCTCACCGCGGAATGCAGCGTTGGCCTCATTCCTGGCGTTTGCATTTGGCGCCGCGGTGCCGCTGCTGCCGTTTCTCATCGGATGGGCCGGAACACCGGCCGTGATCATCTCCGCCGCGCTCACGGCCGCGACGCTCTTCGGCGTGGGACTTGCAATCAGCCTGTTCACCGGCCGGCATGCGCTGCGCGGGGGCCTGCGCATGGTACTGATCGGCCTGCTTGCCGCCTCGGTAACATACACGCTCGGCCGCATGCTGGCTGGGGCCGTGCACTGATGCAGCCTCTCTTTCATGCCATGAGCCTGTGAGGCATAGTCACCCCATCATGCATCACTCTCTTCTTGTGGATTTGAGCCGATGAGCGCGACAGCCGAGCCCGCGCTGCTCGATCGCCTAGAGTCCATCCTCGGGGTCGGCGGCCTGCTCACCGCCGCCACCGATATGGCGCCCTTTCTCACCGACCAGCGGGGGCTCTATCACGGCAATGCGATCGCGGTCGCGCTGCCAGATACCGCCGCGCGCGTCGCGGCGGTGCTGGCGGTGTGCAACGCCGAGCGCGTTGCGGTGATACCGCAAGGTGGCAACACCGGTTACTGCGGGGGCGCCACCCCGGATGAGAGTGGCGGGCAGCTGCTCGTGTCCTTGAAACGCCTCAATCGCATTCGCGCCGTCGATGCGCTGAACTATTCCCTGACGGCCGAGGCCGGCTGCATCCTGACCGACGTGCAACGCGCAGCCGAGGAGGCGAATCGCTTCTTTCCACTCAGTCTGGGATCACAGGGAACCTGCCAAATCGGCGGCAACCTCGCGACCAACGCCGGCGGTGTGCACGTCCTGCGTTATGGAATGATGCGCGACTTGGTGCTGGGACTTGAAGTCGCCCTCGCGGATGGGCGCCTGCTCGGCACGCTCACGACCCTGCGCAAAGACAATACCGGCTATGACATCAAGTCCCTGTTTCTGGGCGCGGAAGGCACGCTCGGCATCATCACTGCCGCGAGCATGAAGCTCTTTCCGCGCATGGTCGGCGCGGCGACGGCGTTCGTGGCCGTACCCGATCCGCACGCCGCCGTGCAATTGCTCGCCCGATTGCGCGAGGCGAGCGGCGAGTGCGTGAGTTCCTTCGAACTGATGCCACGGCTTGCCGTCGAACTGACCGTCCGACACATTCCCGCGGTGCGCGATCCGCTCGATGCGGCGCACGCGTGGTATGTCCTGTGCGAACTGACATCCGCTCGGGCAGCGGACGATCTCGACACGACGCTGATCGAGTGCCTGGAGCAGGCGCGTGGAACGGGACTCGTCGTGGACGCGGCCATTGCGCGCAATGCCAGCGAGCGCGCCAGCATGTGGAAGCTGCGCGAAAGCATCCCCGAAGCACAGCGGCGCGACGGCGCCAGTCTCAAACACGATGTCTCGATACCCGTTGCGGCAATTGCGCAATTCATCGAGCGCGCGGGCGCATGGGTGCGCGCCAACGTGCCAGACGGGCGGCTGGTGGCTTACGGCCACGTGGGCGACGGCAACCTGCATTTCAACCTGAATCAAGCGCCGGGCGCGGACCGCGCGACTTTCCTCGCGCGTGGCGAGGCAGTCAAGCGCGCCATCCACGATCTGGTGGTGCGCGAGTTCGACGGCAGTTTCAGCGCCGAGCACGGTATCGGCCGACTGAAAGTCGGGGAACTCGAGCGCTATGCACAGCCCGTGGAGCTCGAGCTGATGCGTGCCATCAAGCGGGTGTTTGATCCGCACGGGATTCTCAATCCCGGCAAGGTGCTACGATGAATCACGCCGTGCGTGCGCGCGCGCCGGCGGGACCTCTGCCCCTTGTGGCCCTCGCCAGCTGGCCGGTCCCGTTTTATTGCTACGCGCTGCGCGCTGGCGCCACGGCAGCCGGATATGCCGCGCTGTCGATACTGGTCGGCGTCGCGGTGCTGTCACTGATCCTGCGGCTGACACGCCATCCGGGCGCGCCATTTGGCCTGCTCCTGCCGCTGAGCAGCGGCCAGCGTGGCACGCACTTCTCGCTGCGACTGAATGCCCTACTGCTGACAGCTTTCGATCTCGGCGCATCCTGGTTCGAGCTGCGTGCGGGACTGTCGCACACCACCACCATGCTGGTCTTGATTCTGGCCACCGTCTCAGCGGCAAATCTTGCCGATGAGAGCTGGATCGCGCGGCGACGGCGACTTGCGCGCGGTCCGTAAGCGTGCGCGCGGCTGTGGCGCTGACGGTCCCGACCCGGAGGCGTACAATCGCGCGGTGCAACGGAGCACACACGGCGGCGGGTGCGAGCACCCGGACCGTGCCGCGAGTGAATTTCACGATCGAGACATCATGCAGAATCGCGCAATATCCCTCCTCCGCGGGTCGGCCCCTCTGGCCTGGCTCGCGGCTTTGATCGCAACCGGGTTCGTCTTCATCGCGCTCCTCGGTTGCGCCGTGCCCCTTATCGCCTTTGCGGCAATCTGTGCCTTGCGCCAGCACAGCCGTCACGCCTTGCTGTCGGTGGCCGTCATCTGGCTTGCGCTCGAGAGCCTCGGATTCACCGCCCTGCATTTCCCGCTTGAGCCGTCCGCCCTCGGCTGGGCTGCTGCTGTCGGCATCGCGCTGCTGACGGCGACCGCTGCGGCCGCAATGCTCGCGCGGCACACGCACGGAGCGACGCGCATCGTGACAACGTTTGCCGCCGTGCTGTGTCTCTATGAAGCGCTCCTGGCTACGACGACCTGGGCGGTAGGCGGCAGTCTGCAGGCGTTTACGCCGGTTGTCCTGCTGCAGGTGAGCGCGTTGAACGCGCTGGCATATGCCGGACTTGTGGTGGCGCGTGCGTTCACGGCGGGCGCTGTGGCTCGCCGCAGCGCCGTGGTCGCGAAGGTCTAACGCGCACCATCACCGGGCGGGCTGGCGCCGCACCCGCAGCGACTCTCGACAATAAGTCCGCGCTCCGCCGTAGCCACCGAGGCCGAGGATCGGGCGCTGTTCGAACACGGCCACCCCCGGCGTCGGCGCCACTTGAGCGCGCCCCGCTCACGCAGTTGCCAACACCGCAGACCCTCGCGGCACGGTCCGCGTGCTCGGCCCGTACAGCGAATCTCAGGACTACCCGCGTGGCTTGACGGGCGTGCCTACATTGGCGACATTCTCATCTTGAGCTTTGCGCTCTCTTGCGCGGTCCCGTTTGCGGCCTTGCAGCAGCATCGCTGGGGCGCTCTGCTGTGCGTGCCTACCGTATGGCTGGTAAACCAGTGCGTCGGGTTCTCCGGACTGCACTACCCGCTCAATCTGCCCACCCTCGGCTGGGGCATCGCCCTCGGCGCCGTAGCTCCGCCGGCGACCGGGGTGGCGAGCGCGTATCACGCCGCACGGCCGGCTTGCGCGGTGCTATGAGTGTCTTCTGCGCGGCGTTCGCGCTTTACGAGGGATTGCTTTGGACACTCACGCGGCTGAGCGGCGCGACGACCATCTCCTACTCATCCCCGGATCGTCGCCTGGATTCCGGCGCTCAACGCGCCGACCTGCGCCGGACTGATGATACCGAGCCTGCTGGAGCGGCTTACACCCGCGGCGGCAGCTCCGATCGCGCGCAGGTTGCAAACGCTCTATCGCCGAGCGTTCCCCGCGTCCGTCCCCCGGTCAGAGCGTGGCCGCGCATGATGGCGCAGGACCGCGCAGGAACCTAATGCGCGGGCTTGCGCACACGCACCAACCCTTCCTGGGCGGTGCTCGCCACCAGTCGTCCATCGCGGGCATACACACCGGCGCGCGCGAAACCTCGCGCACCGGAGGCGCTCGGGCTGTCCACCGCGTAGAGCAACCAATCATCGACGCGCAATGGACGGTGAAACCACATGGCGTGATCGATGCTCGCCATAACCAATGCCCCACTGAACGAGGGTAGTCCATGCGGCAAGGTCGCCGTGTCGAGCAGGAAATAATCCGACAGATAGGCGAGTAACCGCCGATGCAGCCCTTCGTCATCGGGCAGTTTGTCAACCGCCCGAAACCAGACCTGACGTGCCGGTGGCGCGCGCCGCGCCGTGAGGAAATCAAGCGGCTGGACCAGCCTGAACTCGAACGGGCGTGGTCGCTCGAGGAAGCGGCGCACCCCCTGCGGCAGCCGCTCGAGCAGTTGCGGCGGCGGTTGGCTTGCGTCCGGAAGATCCTGCGGTGGTGGCACGGCCGGCATCTCGATCTGGTGCTCGAACCCCTCTTCGGCAATTTGAAACGATGCGGCCATGTTGAAGATCGATGCGCCATGCTGAATGGCCACCACGCGGCGATTGCTGAAGGAATGCCCATCGAGGCTACGATCGACCTGGTAGACGATCGGCGCGTTGAAGTCCCCGCGGCGCAGGAAATAAGCATGCAGCGAATGCACGATGCGTCCCTCGACCGTGGCCGCAGCGGCCGTGAGCGCCTGCCCGAGCACCTGGCCGCCGAAGACCTGCGGGCTGCCGATATCGCGGCTTTCTCCCCGGAACAGATCGACTTCCAGACGCTCCAGATCGAGCAATCTGATCAGATCGGCCAGACGAGGATCCATGAACGTACCTGCCCTGTGCCTGTAACCGGGAGTCTCAATCGGCAACACCCAACCGCTGATGCATGATGGGGCTGGTGGTCGTGTACTGGAGGAACTGGCGCTTGTGCGGACTGAGGTGATGCTGAATACCAAAGGCGGCCAGCGCCGCCTCGTGAAAACCCGACAAAATGAGCTTCTTCTTGCCCGGATAGGTGTTGATATCACCGACCGCGAAGACGCCCGGAACGTTGGTCTCGAACTTTTCGGTATCGACCGGCAGCGCCCGCTTCTCCAGTGCGATACCCCAGTCGGCGATCGGCCCGAGCTTCGGGTGCAGCCCGAAGAACACCAGCAGCTGCTCGGCCGCAAGCGTCTCGATCGCCCCGTCGGGCCGCTGCACGCACACTCCGGTCAGGCGGCCCTCCGTGACCAGCAAGCGGTGGGGTTGCGCTTCGAACTGGCGCATCCGCCCGGCTGCAACCAACGCACGCATCCTCGCCACCGAGGCCGGCGCGGCACGGAACTGCTCGCGCCGGTGCACCAGCACGAGTCCCGGACATTTCTCAGCCAGAGCAAGCGTCCAGTCCAGCGCGGAATCTCCACCACCGAAGATTACGATGCGCTTGCCTTCGAGCGCCGCCGCCGATTTGACGCGATACTGGATGGCCTCGCCCTCGAACGCTTCTGCACCCTCGAGACCGATGCGACGCGGCTGGAAGGAGCCGACTCCCGCAGCGATGACCACGGCACCGGCGTTGAAGCGGGTGCCCACCGAGGTGCCGACGTCGAAACGGCCATCTTCGCGACGATTGAAAGTCGTCACTTCCTGGCCCAGGTGAAACTGCGGATGAAACGGCTGGATCTGTTGCAGGAGCCGGTCGATGAGCTCTTGCGCCGAGCACACCGGCAGCGCCGGGATGTCGTAGATCGGCTTGTCCGGGTAGAGCTCGGTGCACTGGCCGCCAGGGTGCGCCAGCGAATCGACGACATGCGCGGCGATGCCGAGCAGACCGAGTTCGAACACCTGGAACAGACCGCTCGGCCCCGCCCCGATGATCAGCACGTCGGTCGCGATCGGCGCGTCAGTAGGCGTGCTCATCAGGCTCCCTTGGTTCATCAGAGATCAAATAATCGTCGGCACCGGACCTCCGGGATCACGCGCGGCCGGCGTTCGAATCCGTCGGCGTGTGGAAGTACTCGCTCTCGGCGGCCAGCTGCTCGATCAGGCGTTTCAGCTCCGCCATGCGCCCCTCGGCCGTACTGATCGGCAGGCAGTCCTGGCAGCGCGGATCCCCGCACGGCTGGCGCGAGTACAGCCAGTACTGCAGCGCCCCGGCGAGCAGCCCATCGGCGATATCCCACAGATCGGCGTCCCGGTCCTTGTCCGCGATCTTGTTGCCGAGATCGACGGCCTTGGTGAATGCAGAATCGAAAATATCAGCAATTTCGCTCATGGGCCTGTTTCTCCCACATCCGGGTAGTATAAGGCAAGCATCTCGTGCTCACCGGAGCGGGCCACGGGCACCGGTCATGCGTACAGCATTCAGCGGGAACGTCTGGGCGGCAGCGCGGTATGTAACGCGGCTGCGAATGCATCGCGGGCGCGCACGCCGATATCAGCGTGATCGGTGAAGAACCCGTCGATTCCCGTGGACAGAAACCGCAGGATCTCCTGCATCAAGTCACCGCGATCGGCAGCGGCAGCGCTGCTGCGGGCTTCGGCCGGAAGGAACACGTTCTCGGCGCGGAACGTCCAGGGAATCACCCGCAGGCCATGCGCATGACTGTCTGCCACGAGCATGGTGGGCTCCCCGAGCGCATCGCGGGCGTCGCGCCCGATCACCAGCGACTTTTCCGGACCGATGGCAGCGGCATAGGTGGCGATACCCGCCAAGCCCGCGGGCGTGACAAGATCGGCAACTGTGCCCGCCTTACCGGCTGCGACCCAATCATAGGGCGCACCCTGCGCCTCGATCAACTGCACCAGCGGAATGCGCGTGCGCGCCGCCAGAGCTCGCAGCACAGCGGTCTCGAAGCACTCGATGTGCAGGCCCGAGCGGGCCGCGGCGCTGTCCTCGGCCGGGAGCATCCCCAGCAGCGTATCGATCATGGACAGTCCGCAGGTCTCGAAATAGGTCGGATGCTTCAGCTCCAGATACAGACCGATCGGTTCCGGCGCGGCAAGCCCGAGCGCGGCGGCACGGCGGCACCGCTCGTTCTCGGCACAGCGGTGCAGCTGCAACAACTCCTCCAGCGTGGCGAGAGCGAACTGGCCGTCGAAGCGTCGGTTCTGGGGGCGCCACTCGCCGATACGCTCGCGCGCACGCAAGGTCTTGATCTCGTCCAATGTGAAATCTTCGCTGAACCAGCCGGTCACCGGTTGTCCGTCGATGACCTTGGTGGTCCGCCGCCCGGCGAAGCACGCGTGGCGCGCCACATCCGTGGTGGCACCGAGTTCGTTCTCGTGGCGCAACACGAGTTGCGCGTCGCGGGTCATCACCAGATCGGTCTCGAGCCCATCGGCGCCCTGGCGCAGGGCAAGGGCATACGCCGCGAGCGTGTGCTCGGGCAGCTCGCCACTCGCACCCCGGTGACCTATGACGACGGGCACGGGCATCGCACACTTGCTACACTGTTCAAATGCTGCTGACCGAACACGACATTTATCTGTTTCGGGAAGGCACCCACGGGCGCGCCTACGAGAAGCTCGGTGCGCACATTCTGCCCGCCGGCGACACGGGCGTGGCCGGGACCCATTTTGCGGTCTGGGCGCCGAATGCCGCCGCAGTCGCGGTGGTGGGTGATTTCAATGACTGGAATCCGCATGCGCATCCGCTGACACCCCGCCCCGACTCCTCGGGAATCTGGGAAGGGGTGATTGCGGGCATAGGCCGGGGCGCATTGTACAAGTACCACGTGATCTCGCGCCATAATGATTACGCGGTCGACAAGAGCGATCCGTTCGCCTTCCACTGCGAAACCCCGCCCCGCACCGCCTCCGTCGTCTGGGACCTGGCTTACGCATGGGGCGATGGCGCATGGCTTAAGCAGCGCGCCGCAGCCAACGATCTTTCTGCCCCGTGGTCGATCTACGAGGTGCACCTGGGCTCCTTCCGGCGCATCCCCGAACAAGGCAACCGCCCGCTGAACTACCGTGAGCTCGCCCACGCGCTGGCTGAGCACGTGCTGGAATTGGGCTTCACGCATGTGGAGCTGCTGCCGGTGATGGAGCATCCCTTCTACGGCTCCTGGGGCTACCAGGTGACCGGCTTTTTCGCTCCGACCTCGCGCTATGGCACGCCGCAGGACTTCATGTATTTCGTCGACTACCTGCACCAGCGCGGCATCGGTGTCATCCTCGACTGGGTGCCTTCCCACTTCCCCTCCGATCAGCATGGACTCGCGTTCTTCGACGGCACCTATCTCTATGAGCACGCCGACCCGCGCCAGGGTTATCACCCGGACTGGAAGAGCTCGATCTTCAACTACGGCCGCTCCGAGGTGCGCAATTTCCTGCAGAGCAGCGCCCTGTTCTGGCTCGAGACCTATCACGTCGACGCGCTGCGGGTTGATGCGGTCGCCTCCATGCTCTACCTCGATTACGCCCGGCAGCCCGGCGAATGGATTCCGAACCGCTTTGGCGGCCATGAGAATCTGGAGGCGGTCGAGTTCCTCAAGCAGCTGAACCTCGCCGTTTACCGCGACCAGCCGCAGACACACACGATCGCCGAGGAATCCACGGCCTGGCCCATGGTCTCGCGCCCGACCTATCTTGGCGGACTCGGGTTCGGCATGAAATGGAACATGGGCTGGATGCACGACACACTGCAGTACTTCGCCGACGATCCGGTGTATCGCAAGTACCACCACCATCAGATCACCTTCAGCCTGTGGTACGCCTTCAATGAAAACTTCGTGCTGCCGCTCTCGCATGACGAGGTGGTACACGGCAAGGGCTCGCTGCTCGGAAAGATGTCGGGTGATACCTGGCAGCGCTTTGCCAACCTGCGCCTGCTGTACGGATATCAATGGACTCATCCGGGCAAGAAGCTGCTGTTCATGGGTGGAGAATTCGGCCAGTGGTCCGAATGGCGCCACGAGGAAAGTCTCGACTGGCATCTGCTGCAGTACGCCCCGCATGCCGGTCTGCAGCGTTGGGTCCAGGATCTGAATCGACTGTATCGGGCGACGCCGGCGCTCCATGCGCGCGACTTCAGTCCCGACGGCTTCGAGTGGATCGAGTGCGACAACGCCGATGAGAGCATCATCATCTTTCTGCGCCGCGGCCCGCAGCCGCACGATGTGGCGCTGATCGCCTGCAATTTCACGCCGGTTCCGCGCGAGCATCACCGGGTCGGCGTGCCGGTGGGCGGCCGCTGGATCGAGCGGCTGAACAGCGACGCACCGGTATATGGCGGCAGCGGCGTCGGCAACATGGGCGCAGGCATCGCGGTTGAATCAGCCTCGCACGGCCGGCCTTACTCCATGACGTTGCGGTTGCCGCCGCTCGGCATGGTGGTCTTCCTGCCGGAGTCCTCGGCAGCGTCATCGACCACTTGACGCCCAAGCCACGGTCGCGACGTCGCACACGCTTGCGCGCGCAACCGGCACGGGTACAGTGCTCGGCAGGAGCACGATCCATGCGACCTTCGAGCATCGGCAGAGCCGTGACGGGCGCAATCGCCGCTGTGCTGCTGCTTGCGGCCTGCGCGTCGACACTCCCGCTCACGCAGCGTCAGACGACCCGGCTCAAACGCTACGAGGCCCATGCAGGGGCGCCTATCGGGCAATTCACGCGCTACAGCGACTATCAGCGCTGGACGGCGCTGTCGCCAGACACGCTGGCATACTGGACGAACGTCAATCGGGCGTATTTGATCACGGTGGCTGAGCCGTGCACCAACCTGTTGTTCGCCAATGGCATCGCGCTGACGAGTCATGCGAATGTCGTGCAGACGCATTTCGATTTCGTCGATGCGCGCGGCTTTCACTGCATGATCGAGCGGATCCAGCCGCTTGATTTTCACCGCGCCCGCCGCGCGCCGCACGGCAGCCGCTAAAACGCCGCGGCGTCAGCCGACCGCGGCGCGCCCGATGCGGGCGCTGCCGTGCCGGGGCTCGCCTCAGTGTGCGGCGACCTTCCGCCTCGGCCGCGGCCTCAGATCGGCGAGAATTTCGCGTGCGGCGTTATGTCCGGGCGCGCCCGTGACGCCGCCGCCGGGATGTGCGCCCGAGCCGCACAGATACAAGCCGGGCAGCGGGCCGCGATAGCGGGCATGACCGAGCATCGGCCGCGCCGAGAAGATCTGATCGAGACTGAGCGCACCATGGAAAATGTCGCCACCGACGAGCCCAAAGGTGCGCTCCAGATCGAGCGGCGTGAAGATCTGACGGCCGAGCACGGCGCGCTTGAAATTCGGCGCATACCCCGTGACCGTATCGATCATCAGATCGGCGAGCGCCTCGCGGTGCGTGTCCCAGGACTGTCCATCGGGCAGCTGCGGCGCGACATGCTGGCAGAACAGACTTGCCACATGCGCCCCCGGCGGCGCGAGCGAGTCATCGAGCGTCGAGGGAATCACCAGCTCGATGATCGGGCGTCGCGACCAACCGTGGACACGCGCATCGAAATAGGCCCTCTCCATGTATCCGAGCGTCGGGGCGAGGATGATCCCGGCCGTGTGATGATCCCCCGGCTGCCGCCCCGGCAGGCAGCTGAACTCGGGCAATTCCGCCAGGGCCACGTTCATGCGGAACGTGCCCGAGCCGCATCGCCAGCGTTCGATGCGCTCACGAAAATCCGTTGGCAGAGCGCCGGGATCGAGCAGTTTGAGGTAGAGCAGCTTTGGATTGACATTGGCCACCACTACCCGCGCCCGTATCGTCGCGCCCGTATCGTCGCGCCCGCCTCGGTGCGCACACCGACCGCCCGCCCGCCCTCGAGCAGCACTTCGCGCACGGGGCTCGAGAGGCGCAGCTCCACGCCCCGCGCGCAGCAGCAGCGCGCCATGGCCGCGGTGATCGCACCCATGCCCCCGAGCGCATGGCCCCAGGTGCCCTTGCGTCCGTTCACTTCGCCGAAGGCATGGTGGAGCAGGACATAGGCCGTGCCTGCAGCGTAAGGGCTGGCGTAATGGCCCACGACGCCATCGAAGCCATAGACCGCCTTGATTGGATCGCTCTCGAACCAGCCGTCAAGATAATCGCCGGCCGATCCGGCCACCAATGCGAGCAGCTCGCGACGCAGCGGCAGATCGAGCCGGCGCAACCGTGCGCCCAGGCGCACGGTGCTCAGCAACTCCGGCAGCGCTTCGCGCCAGGTGCCCTGGCTCACGTTTGGCGGCGCCTGTAAGACCAGCGCCCGCAGAACGTCCGCGATCGCCTCAAGACGACGCGAGTAGGCCTCGAGCCGCACCGCATCCCGAGCGGAAAAACGCGCCACCTCCGTCTGCGTGCGGCCCGGACCGACTTGCAGATAGCGGCCATCCGCGGTCGGCAGGAAGTTCGCCATGCGCCGTTCGATGATACGCAGGCCGTACTGCGCGAGCTTCAGATCGGCAATCACGCGGGGGTTCAGCAATGAAACGGTGTAGGCCGCCACCGAGTTGCGGAATCCCGGATGGAACTCCTCGGTGACGGCCGCACCGCCGGCCAGCGCGCGCCGCTCAAGCACCGTGACCCGCAGACCCGCGGCGGCCAGATAGGCCGCGCAAACCAGGCCGTTATGGCCGGCGCCGATGATCACCGCATCGCGCGTCCGACCTGTCGAAGATGCACCGCGCATCGGATCCTCTTGCCCGCCAGGAACACGCGAACGCGCTCGTTCATCCGGCCCCGCAGCAGCCAGGGCGCGGTGCGGCGCCCGTCTCGTGCTATACTTCTAAGTCTTTGTCAGTCGGCCCTTCTGGCGGCCCGGTCCCGATGAACCAATCCATTCGCAACATTGCAATCATAGCGCACGTTGATCACGGCAAGACCACCCTCGTGGACTGCCTGCTCAAGCAATCGGGGACGTTTGCCGCCCATGAGAAGCTCGCCGAGCGCATCATGGACTCGAACGACTTGGAGCGCGAGCGTGGCATCACCATCCTCGCCAAGAACTGTGCCATCGAATACCACGGCACTCGCATCAACGTGGTCGACACCCCGGGGCACGCCGACTTCGGGGGCGAGGTCGAGCGCGTACTGTCGATGGTCGACGGTGTGCTGCTGGTGGTCGACGCGGTCGAGGGGCCGATGCCGCAGACCCGTTTCGTGACCCGCAAGGCGCTCGCCCTCGGCCTGAAGGCCATCGTGGTGGTCAATAAAGTCGACCGGCCCGGCGCCCGGCCCGACTGGGTCATCGATCGCACGTTCGAGCTGTTCGACAAGCTCGGAGCGAGCGACGAGCAGCTCGATTTCCCGGTGATCTACGCCTCGGCACTGCAGGGGTGGGCCGGACAACACCTGCAGACGCCTGGCACGGACATGACGGCACTGTTCGACGCCATCCTCGCGCACGTGCCGCCGCCGGCCGCAGCGAGCGACCGGCCACTGCAATTGCAGATCTCGACCCTCGACTACAACAGCTACGTGGGCCGCATCGGCATCGGGCGCATCCGTTGCGGCTCGGTCCGTCCGGGACAGACTGTCGCACTGCGCTACGGCGCGCAGGACCGCGGGATCGCAAAGATCGGCCAGGTCCTCACCTTTACCGGTCTGCAGCGCCATCCGGTGGATGCGGCCAGCGCGGGCGACATTGTCGCGATAACCGGCATCGAGGCTGCGAACATCGGCCTGACCCTCTGTGACGTCGACGCCGCCGACGGCTTGCCGCCCATCCGGATCGATGAGCCGACGCTGGCCATGAACTTCCAGGTCAACACCTCGCCGTTCGCCGGTCGGGAAGGCAAGTTCGTCACGAGCCGCCAGCTGCGCGAGCGGTTGCAGCGCGAGCTGCAGAGCAATGTCGCGCTTCGCGTCGAGGACACGGGATCCCCGGATGTATTCCGGGTCTGCGGCCGCGGCGAGCTGCACCTGACCATTCTCATCGAGAACATGCGGCGCGAGGGCTACGAACTGGCGGTGGCCCGCCCGCAGGTGCTGACACGGCTGATTGACGGCGAGGTGCACGAGCCCTTCGAGGCGCTGACGGTGGATGTCGAGGAAGCCCACCAAGGTGCGGTCATGGAGGCCCTCGGCCGCCGCCGTGCCGAACTCACCGACATGGCCGTCGACGGCAATGGACGTGCCCGGCTCGAATACCGGGTGCCCGCCCGCGGCCTGATCGGCTTCCAAGGTGAGTTCATGACACTGACCCGAGGCACCGGTCTCATGAGCCACATCTTCGACGGCTTCGCGCCCGTCAAGGGCGAAATACCCGAGCGCCGCAACGGCGTGCTGGTGAGCAACGAGCAGGGCGAGGCCGTCGCCTACGCCCTGTTCAATCTGCAGGAGCGCGGGCGGCTGTTCGTCGCGCCCGGGGAAAAGCTGTACGCAGGGATGATCATCGGCATCCACAGCCGCGACAACGACCTGGTCGTCAACCCGGTCAAGACCAAGAAGCTTACGAACATTCGTGCGGCCGGCAAGGATGAGGCTATTCTACTCACCCCCCCGATCGAGCTGACGCTCGAATACGCCGTCGAGTTCATTGCGGATGATGAGCTGGTCGAGGTCACACCGCAGGCCATCCGGATCCGCAAGCGCCATCTGACCGAGCAGGAGCGCCGACGCGCCCAGCGCGAGCCCGGAATGGATTCTCAGGCTCTCATCGCCTGAGATCCGCGCCGGCGCCATCGGTCCTGCCCGCAACGCGAGAGCCTCTGATCCGCCGCCCCCCTGCGCGCCGGCCGTGCGGGAGCGCTGTCGTCCTCTACGACCTGTGCACTCTCAGGTCCGAGAGCACCCGGGCGCGCAATCGTTGCTTAATCGCTACATTTTAAGCATTCTGACGGCTCTTCCAGTCCCAATGCACTCGGCTACTCGCGACAAACGCTTGCGTCTTGTGCATGACATCGATATCATTTGACATCGATGTCATCAGCGCGGCAGCTGATGGCGTCAAGTTACTGTTTAAGGGGGGGCTGCCGTGCTCGCAACAATCAAACTCATGATCCAGCGCCGCACGACGGGTCCAGCGGAATTAAAAAAGCATTCCCAACCTGTCGATCCGACCCTGCGGCTGCAGACGCCTTCGGCCGCTCGGGGCCAAACACCCCGGCCGCCGGCCCCAATGCCGTAACCGCCTGCGCATGCCCCAATGCGCCGAGGCCGGCCCAGTCATCGCATTTTTGAGCTTTATCAAATTTCCAGAGGAGGATATTGCATGAGCGTGAACACAAAAGACGCGTCCCGATCGGGCACTCGTCCAGCACGGCAATCGTCCCTAGCGCGCAGCGCGCGCGGCACGGCCGCTACCCATAGCGTCGCGGCGGTGGTCGCCGGGATCCTCGGGGGCATCAGCATCCTCGCGGTCCCTGGACCGGCTCACGCACAAGCACCGACGCCACCGGCACAACAGCAGTCGAGCACACTGCTGGCACCCTCGAACACGAGCCGACTGCAGGAAGTCCTGGTGACCGCGACCCCAATCCACGTGACGCAGCTCGATGCGAGCTACAACATCGTGTCGGTGACCCGGCATCAGATCGCAATGACCGACCCCTCGAGTGTGGCCGAGATCTACAAGATGTCCCCTGGAGTCTGGCCGGAATCCTCCGGCGGCGAGACCGGCGCCAACATTGACGTGGCGGGATTTCCCGACGGCGGTGGCGATTCCCCGTTCTTCACCACCATGATCGAAGGTACGCCGCTCTACGGCGCGCCGTATCTGTCCTTCATGGACAACAGCTCGCTGATCCGCATGGACGATACGGTGAAAAGCATCCAGATCGTGCAAGGCGGTCCGAGCGCAATCTTCGGCCCCGGCCAGCCGGGCGCCACTGCGAATTTCATTCTGCGCACCGGTCACCGACGACAGAAAGGGTCGGTCGCGCTCACGTACGGCTTCCAGGGCAAGGAACGCATCGATGCGTTCGACAGCGGCATGATCACCCACGGCTGGTACTACAGCATCGGCGGCTTCTACCGCACCTCCGACGGCGTGCGCAATCCACAATATCCCGCCAATCAAGGCGGACAGCTCACTGCCACCTTGAAGCATACCTTCGCGCACGGCTCCCTGCTGTTCTGGGCGCGAACGCTGCACGACCACAATCTGTGGGTGGCCGACATGCCCTACACGGTCAAAAATGGCACGGTTTCCACGTATCCCGGCTTCAATCAGCTCAATTCAACCTACGACAGCGATCAGCTCGAGAACTTTCAAGTTCCCGATCCAGCATGTAAATGCTTCGAAAACGACAACATCAGCGACGGCCGCGGCGCCGATCTCAGCTACTTCGGTTCGGACTTCAATGATCGCCTCGGCAACGGCTGGTCGATCAGCAACCACTTCATCTTCGACGGCGGCCGCGTTCCGACCCATGCCCTGGTCAACAGCGGCAATCCCACGACGTTGTCGTCGTTCCTTTCCGGCCTGACCCTGCCGAGCGTCCTGACCCCCGCCGACATCATGGCGACGTTCCCGAACGGCAACGTCGTAAATCCGAACCAGAGCGTGATCGAGCAACAGGTCTGGTACGTACAGAAGAAGATCACGAACGTGATCGACGAGTTCCGCGTCAACAAGCAGTTCGGTGACGGCAATACGCTGACCATGGGCGTGTACGCAGCCCATTACACCGACAACGACAACTGGTCGCTCAGTGCCAACGCATTGATGACCAATCAACCGAACGCCGCACCCATCATCCTGTCGGCGACCGCCGGCGGCAATCTTTATCAGGTGAGCAGCCCCCAGGGGGTTGTCAACGCCAATGGCGGCTACTACATCCTCGAGAAGGGCAGCGCCACGAACGTTGCCGGTTATCTCGCCGACACCTGGAAAATCCATCACTGGCTGCTGCAGGCCGGCGTGCGCCTCGAGCACATCAATCTCAGCCAGGAAACGACCAATACCTCCCCCGTGCAGATGGGCACGCCATACGACCTGTGGGACAACTCGGTCGATCTGCCGAACGGCACCTGGTCACATGGTTATGAAAACAACACCATGCCGACCTACTCGGTGGGCGTGAATTATCAGTTCAACAATCACATGAGTGCCTATGTGCGGGTCAACAATGGGGTGCTCTTCGAGAATTTCGACGATGTCCGCTGCAACAATGGTGGCTGCCCGAGCAAGGTGCCGCTGCAAACCGTCCAGAATCAGGAAGTCGGCTTCAAGGTCGCGAACCGCTGGACATACATCAATGCCTCCATTTACCACAAGACCTTCAAAGGGCTGGCCTACACGCCCGAAAACGCCGATGGCGTGCCCATCGGCCCGGCCTCCACGTTCGGCTCGACCTCCGTCGGTGTGAACCTCGTCGGCAGTGTCAATCCGTTTGCGGACAGCCACATCCAGGTGCTCAGAAGCTTCAGGATTGCGGTCAACGGCAACTGGGAGAATGCCTACTATCAGAACTTCCGCGGCTGCTTCTTGTATGAAAACATAAACAATCAGGAGGAATGCGGCACGATCGACGGCAAGCAGCTTGCCCGCCTGCCGAAGTACCAGGTGCGCATCACACCGAGCGACATGCAGTCCTTCAGCTGGGGCATACTTGAGGAACAAGTGACGTACGAGAAGATCGGCATACGCTATCAGGATGACACGGGCTTGACCCCATTGCCGTCGTATTACGACCTGGCGGCGGGCATCGACGCCATGGTCGGATCGCACTGGCAGTTCCGGCTGCTCGGCTCCAATCTCACCAACCAGATCGGGCTGACCGAGGGCAATGCCCGCTTCGGCGGCAATACGGTCCAGCAGAACGTCGGCATGGGTCGCTCTATCTTCGGCCGCGAGGTCAACATCACCGCCCAGTACCGCTGGTGAATCTCGGCCGACTCCACCCGCACGTGCGGGTGGAGTCGGCAGCGCGGCGGAGTCGGCCGACGACGACGCGCCGCAGCTATCGCCGAGCGCGCACCCGGCCGCAGCGACGCGGTCGCTTGGCGTCATCGGGGAAACCCGAACTCCCGGGCACCCGCCCGCCATGCGACAATCGGTGCCAATGGGTCCACCGTTCGAGGGTGCGCGCCAGTGTCCTCAGTGTCCATTCCGGCTTCCGTTCTCGATGCGATGCGTGCCATCAATACGCAGCTGCAAGCGCATGAGTTTCGTGCCGCGCAGCAGCAGCTCGCGGCGATCGTGCGGGACCATCCCCAATTCGCCGAGGCACAGCGGCTGCTGGCCGGAACCACGCTTGCACTCGGCGATCCGGCCGGAGCCGAGCGGTTGCTCCGCCGTGCGCTCGAAGTCGATCCCGCCTGGAGCCCAACCTACACCACACTCGGGGAGCTGCTGTTCGGCCGCGGTCGGGTAAACGAAGCCGAAAGATCGG
>JAKARC010000030.1 GCA_021822385.1 Pseudomonadota bacterium | reverse complement strand
CCCGGTGCTGGTACAGCAAGTCGATCACCTCGGTGCGCAGGCGTTTGAGCGAGCCCTCGACCGCCCACCGGATATGGTCCGGGCGGCTGTTGAGGATCTGCTGCTTGCCATCCTGGCCAAAGGTGAACTGGTGTCCACCCTTCCCCGGATATCACCTCTATTATCCGAGCAGACGCCAGACCTCTCCAGCCTTCTCCCTGCTTCGTGACGCCTTGCACTATCAGGAATGACTTGCCGATCACGTCCTTCGCAAACCTTGGTTCAGGTTACGCTTTCGAATGGCTGCTTCTGGCCGATCGCTGCCGAACGCGCAATCTGCGCTGTTTGATATCGAGTGCGCCAAGCCCGGAGACGAACATGCCGCGGTGCAGTTCGAAGATCTCGGCCGACGAGCGGATCAGGTGCCGACACTGTCGATCGCAGAGTAACGGCTGCGTCTGGCATTCAAGCGACGTCACCCGCGTCAGCACTTGCACTTACCATGCACTTACCGCGAGCCGCGCCGCGAAGGCCAGTTCCGTATCTCTGTGAATTATTGGTGGAAAGGGAGGGACTCGAACCCTCGACCCCGGCATTATGAGTGCCGTGCTCTAACCAGCTGAGCTACCTTTCCACAGACTCCCTAGTGCCGTAGCCGAAGGCGACCCACCGGGCTCGACTGAAAGGGGCCGCATTGTCGGCGCGCTCCCCAGGGGTGTCAACCGCTATACATTGAAACGGAAATGCACCACGTCCCCCTCCTGCATGACGTATTCCTTGCCTTCCAGGCGCACCTTGCCGGCTTCGCGGGCACCCGATTCCCCGCGACCGGCGATGAAATCGTCATAACCAATCACCTCGGCGCGGATGAAACCATGCTCGAAATCGGTATGAATCACGCCGGCGGCTTGCGGGGCTGTGGCGCCGACCGGTACGGTCCACGCCCGGACCTCCTGTTCGCCGGCGGTAAAGAATGTCTGCAGCCCGAGCAAACGGTACCCGGCCCGGATGACGCGGTCGAGACCGGGCTCCCGTAAACCGAGTTCGGCGAGGAATGCACTCCGATCTGCGGCTTCGAGTTGCGCGATTTCAGCTTCGATGGCCGCACAGACCGGTACCGTCACTGCGCCCTCGCTCGCGGCCCTCTGCTCGACCGCGGCGAGCAGCGGATTGTCCTTGAACCCACCTTCGGTGACGTTCGCGACGTACATGACCGGCTTTGCCGTCAGCAGTTGCAGCTCGCGCAAATCACGGCGCTCCTCGGCTGATAGCTGCATTGCGCGCACCGGGAGCACCTGATCGAGGTGCGCCTTGACCCGTTCCAGCACCCCCTTCCTGCGCAGCGCCTCCTTGTCCCCACCTTTGGCGGCCTTCGCAGCTCGATCCAGGCCCTTATCTACCGTAGCCAAGTCGGCCAGGGCCAGCTCGGTATCGATCACTTCCATGTCGCTTAGCGGATCTATCCGCCCCGCCACATGCACAATGTCCGCGCTGTCGAAGCACCGCACCACGTGCGCGATAGCGTCGACCTCGCGGATATGCGACAGAAACTGATTGCCTAGACCTTCACCTTTGGAAGCCCCCGCCACGAGGCCTGCAATATCCACGAACTCGACCGTTGCCGGCACAATACGTTCGGGATGCACGATCGAAGCCAGCGTCTGCAGCCGGCCGTCGGGCACCGGGACCATGCCGACGTTCGGATCGATTGTGCAGAACGGATAGTTGGCCGCCGCCGCGTTCTGCGCCTGGGTAAGCGCGTTGAACAGCGTCGACTTGCCGACGTTCGGCAGTCCAACGATGCCGCAACGGATAGACATGAGCAGAACCTCCGAACCGGCCGGTGTGGCCGGGCAAGCCGCCTATTGGGGCGCGGCGCGCGAGTGCAAGCGATGCATCGCCTTCTGTGCTCCTGCATCGAGCAACACCGGCAGCGCGTCAGCTGCCGCGGCGACCGCAGCGCCAATCAATTCTGCCTCCGCAGCACTCGGCCGGCCGAGAACATAATTCATCACCATGGCCCGATCAGGCGGATGCCCGATGCCGATGCGAAAGCGCCAGAAAGACTCCCCGAGCCGCGCGATGATATCGCGCAGACCATTATGCCCGCCGGCGCCTCCGCCCTCCTTGAGACGCACGACGCCGGGAGGAAAATCGAGCTCGTCGTGCGCGACCAGTACCGTCTCGGGTGCGATTCTGTAAAAGCCGGCGACACTCTGCACCGAGGCGCCACTCAGATTCATGTACGTCAGCGGTTTCAGCAGCCACAGGTCCTGACCCGAAACCACCACGCGGCCCAGTTGACCCTGATGCCGCGGCTCACGCCTGAACTCGGCGCCCGCGCGCCGCGCAAGTTCCTCGACGAATGAAAAGCCGGCGTTGTGCCGAGTCTGGGCGTAGGCGGGGCCCGGGTTACCGAGCCCCACCACGAGCCTGATTGGCGTTCCTGCCATGCCGCGCCGTTACTTCTTGCCGCCTCCCTTCTTCTGCGCCGCTTTGCCCGCATCGGTCGCTTCCGCGGCTGCCGCAGCGGGCGCGGCTCCGCCGGCGGCCGCAGCCGCGCCGGCCGGTGGTGCACCCTCGGCCGCAGCCGCGCCGGCCGCCGCCGCTTCTGCGGTGGGCTCCGGCTCGGCAACACGCGGGCTGTGGATCGAGACCACCGGCGCATTGCGATATCCCAGATGCGGAATGCTGACCCCTGGGGGCAACGGCAGGTCGGAGAGAAACTTCGTCTCGTTGATGTTCATCTGCGACAGATCAAGCTCAAGATACTCCGGCAGATCCTTCGGCAGACAGGAAATCTCAACGTCAGTAAGCATGTGCGACACAACGCCGCCCTGCGTCTTGACCCCAGGGCTTGCTGCCTCACCGACGAAATGGATCGGCACGTGCAGGCGAATTGCTTCCGTGGCGGTAACCCGCTGCAGATCGACATGCATCACCTGATTCTTCGCCGGGTGCATCTGCACGTCCTTGACGATCGCCTCCTGTGTCCGCTCACCGATCTGCAGCTGCACGATCGATGAATAGAAGCGTTCATCGGCCACAACTGTGAGCAACTTGTGGTGCTCGAGAGCCAGGGACTCCGCGGCACTGTGCCCGCCGTACAAAATGGCCGGAACCTTGTTCGTGTGACGCAGGCGGCGGCTCGCACCTTTGCCTTGCGCCTCGCGCGGTTCGGCGCTGAAGCTGAATGCAATTCGCATGATGTTCTCCAAGTCTACGCTGACAACGCGCCGTGGCCCGCGACCAGACCTCGGCGCACCTGAAACTCAAAATTTCGGATCAATCGACATACAACGAGCTGACTGACTCCTCGTCACGAATGCGCCGAATTGTCTCCGCGAGCAGTCCTGCCACCGACAGCTGACGGATGCGTCTGCATCCGCTTGCGGCCTGTGACAACGGAATGGTGTCGGTCACCACCAGCTCATCGAGCACCGAGTCCGAAATTCGGCTCACGGCCTCGCCCGAAAGCACTGGATGGGTGATGTACGCAACGACCTTCTGCGCGCCTTCCTCCTTGAGGGCCGCCGCCGCATGGCACAACGTGCCGGCAGTATCAATCATGTCATCGACGAGCACGCACACCTTGCCGGCAATGTCGCCAATGATATTCATGACCTTCGACTCGTTCGGGCGCGGCCGACGTTTATCGATGATGGCCAACTCCGCATCATCGAGGCGCTTGGCAAACGCGCGGGCGCGCACCACCCCGCCCACATCCGGTGAAACGATCACCACGTTGGTGTACGCCTGTTTCCAGGCATCGCCGAGCAGCACTGGCGAGGCGTATACGTTATCGACTGGAATATCGAAGAAACCCTGGATCTGATCGGCATGCAAATCGACGGTCAGCATGCGATTGACGCCCGCGCTCGACAGCATATTCGCCACCAGCCGGGCGGTGATCGCCGAGCGGGTGGCGCGCGGCCGGCGGTCCTGGCGGGAGTACCCCAGGTACGGCACAACTGCGGTGATGCGGGCGGCCGAGGCGCGTCGGCAGGCATCGACCATGACCAGCAGCTCCATCAGCGTATCGTTTCCAGGCGGACATGTCGGCTGGACGATGAACACATCACGCCCGCGGATGTTCTCCATCAGCTCCACGTTGATTTCGCCGTCGCTGAAGCGGCCGACGTACGCCCGCCCGAGCCGCATCTGCAGATGGCGCGCTATGTCGGCCGCCAGCACTGGATTGGCATTCCCGGTGAACAAGGCCATCAAGTCTTGCGTGCTCATGAGTGCGCTGGATCAGCTGTGGGTTGCGCGGGCGCCTTTGGCCACCGCAAGCATCGAACTGGCTGGGGTGGAAGGATTCGAACCTTCGAATGGCGGGATCAAAACCCGCTGCCTTACCTCTTGGCTACACCCCAAAATCATCACTCCAATTAAAATTGCAACGGCCGCGCCGATCCCCGGGCCGGAACTCTCCCGCGGCGCTCGCGCGGCTCACCGCCCCCGGGTCTGGTGTTGAACCTGCCATGATGGGCCCCGCAAGCTACTTCGACAGAAGCGTACGCAGCGGAGAAACATTTAATCCCCGGGTCACGAAGCTGCGCCACTTGTCCGGCACGCAGGCTGCTATGCGCTCAGCGTCCGCGCAACTCGCCACGGCTGCAAAAACGCACGATCCGGTCCCCGTCAGGCGGGACGGCGCATGCCGCGCCAGCCAGTCCAGCGCCTCGGCCACCTCAGGCCATCGTGCACGTACCACCGGCTCGCAATCATTGCGACCGCCGGTATCGAGAAAGGCGCGTATTGTGATGAGGGGGGTATTTCGTGTCAATTCAGGGCTCTGGAACACCTCGCGGGTCGACACGCTCACCGCCGGCCGGATGATCACGTACCAGCGCTCTGGCAGTGTCACCGGCTCCAGCCGCTCCCCGACGCCCTCGGCCCAAGCGGAAAAACCTCTCACAAATACAGGTACATCCGCCCCGAGTGGCAGTCCGATGTGGGCCAGATCCTCGATCTCGAGACCACACCCCCACAGGTAATTCAGCGCCAGCAGCACCGTGGCGGCATCGGTGCTCCCGCCGCCGAGACCGCCACCGATCGGAATGTGCTTGCGCACTCTGATCGAGGCACCTCGCGCAGCACCGGTTGCGGCCTGCAATGCCCGGGCCGCCCGCACCGTCAGATCCGTATCCGGATCAATATCCGCCGGACCTTCAAGCCGTTCGATACGTCCGTCCTCGCGCACCTCGATCGCCACCGTATCGCAGAGGTCGACGAGCTGAAACAGGGTCTGCAGCTCATGGTATCCGTCCGCTCGCCGGCCCGTCACGTGCAGGAAGAGGTTGAGCTTGGCAGGTGCCGGCCAGAGACTCGTTCCGGAACTCATTGCAGGTGCCATGCATCCACCACCATGCGCAACCGCACCTGCGCACGACGCACGGTCAAAAGCCTCGGCAGCCAATCCGCGCCAACGGGCTGGTAGGCGTGATAGCGGATCGACCAGCCCGCCTGCCGCAGACGGGCAAGCCTCTGCTGCCGGTTGATGGCGACATGTGCCGGTAGCGCTGGGTCCGGCACCCCAAGGATCCAATAGCGCAGACTCGCCAGCGGCGGCTCGAAGCCGAGCTGGCGCTGGAGGACGGCCCTGGCGGCTTGATTACCAAGGTGACGGCCATGCGAGGTGATGACACCGAGTCGGCCGCCGTCATCGCTGATCTGTGCCGCGTCGGCGCCCAGCGGACCGCTTAACGTCATGCGTGTGCTCTTGCCATCCTGAACCCAGAGAACGTCGGCATTGAAGCCGTGGCCACCGACCGCGACGGCCACCCGCCCGGTGAGCCGGAAGCGATTGAGGGACTGCAGCAACGGTCGGCTCACGCGCCAGGCGGTCACTGGCGCCGGAGGCACACGGACGGTCTGGCAGGCACTGAGCGCCAGAATGGCAAGCACGGCGCAGGCGAACCCCACGCGCCGCCGCAACACAGCGAAGGATGGCATAGATCGCACTATATCGCAGGTCGGTGGTGGCGCCTTGTCGGTCCGGCGACGATCCCGGAGAATGCCGGGCCCGTATCAAGTCCCCGTCATGAAAGAGTCCATCCGCCGCCGCCTCGAGAAGCTCGCCGACCGCTATGAAGAGGTCGGGCGGCTGCTGGGTTCGCCCGATCTCGACGGCCGCTCGACGCAGTTCCGGGACCTGTCGGTCGAGTATGCACGTCTGCAGCCGCTCGCCGAGCGCTTACGTGAATACCGCGCGCTCGAGCGAGACCTCGCAACCGTGCGCGAGATGCGCACGGACGAGGATCCCTCCATGCGCGCACTCGCCGCTGAGGAGCAGGCGAGGATCGACGCCGCCCTGAGCGAAGCCGAAGACCGGCTGCACGCGCTCCTGCTGCCGGAGGACCCTAACGATGAGCGCAACATCTTCCTTGAAATCCGCTCCGGTACCGGCGGCGACGAAGCCGCGCTATTCGCCGGCGATCTGTTGCGCATGTATGTCCGGTATGCCGAGGCGAAAGGCTTCTCCGTCGAGGTCTTGAGCGAAAGCACGGCGGAGCATGGCGGATACAAGGAGATCATCTGTCGCGTCGTCGGCCGCGGCGCATTCTCGCGTTTGAAATTCGAATCCGGTGTGCATCGGGTTCAGCGCGTGCCGGCCACCGAGGCGCAAGGCCGCATTCACACCTCGACATGCACTGTGGCCATACTGCCTGAACTCGACCAGATCGCCGAGATCGCCCTGAACCCGGCGGATCTGCGCATCGACACCTACCGCTCCTCGGGCGCCGGCGGCCAGCACGTGAACAAAACCGACTCCGCGGTGCGCATCACGCACCTGCCGAGCGGGATCGTCGTGGAATGTCAGGACGAGCGCTCCCAGCACAAGAATCGTGCCCGGGCCCTGTCGCTGCTGCAGGCGCGGCTGCTCGCAGCCGAGCAGGCCCGACAGCAAAGTGTCCAGGCACACTCGCGACGTCTGCAGGTCGGTACCGGGGATCGCTCCGAACGTATCCGGACCTATAACTTCCCGCAGGGCCGGGTCACCGACCATCGGATCAATCTCACGCTGTACAAGCTGCCCCAGATCATGAACGGCGAACTCGAGGAACTACTCGATGCGCTTGCCCATGAACACCAGGCGGAGCTGCTGGCCGAAATCGACTCCTGAACCACCGCGCTCAGTGTGCCGCGTGCTGCGGCGCACGGGCATCAAGATAGGCAGGCCCGCCGAGATTGGCCATCTGTTCAAGTAGCCAATGCTCGCGCCAGCGCACGAACGGCGAGGGCTGCAGCACATGCCAGTGCACCGGATCGGGCAGCACGGCGGCCAGCAAAGCCGCCTGGGTACGCGTCAGCCGGGAGGCCGGTTCATGAAAGAACCGTTCGGCGGCCGCCTGCACACCAAATATGCCGTGACCGAATTGCGCGATATTCAGATAGACCGTGAGGATGCGCCGTTTCGGCCACAGCACATCGATCAACACCGTCAGATAGGCCTCGATGCCCTTGCGCACGAAACTGCGGCCACCCCAGAGAAATAGGTTTTTCGCCACCTGCTGGGTGATCGTGCTCGCACCGCGCAGCCGCCCGCCCCGCTCCGCGGCTCGGATCGCTTGGTCGATGGCGCGAAAGTCGAAGCCATGGTTGTATGGAAATGTCTGGTCCTCGGAAGCGACCGCTGCAATACCGGCCTCGGGTGAGATGCGTCGATACCCGACCCAGTGATAGTCGGTTCGATAATCGCGCTCGCCCGCGTGCTCCGCCCGCCACTGCGCCTCCAGCATGAAGGCGCTGGTAGGCGGATGCACCCAGCGCAGCAGCAGCACGGGTACTACGGTGAGAACGAACCCGGCGAGCGCCGCCTGCAGCAGCACACGCTTGCACAGGGCGCCGCGCGGCATGCTTCAAGGGGAGGCGGCCAGCCGTCGCGCCGATGCGATCACGACATCCTCGAGCGGGGCGTCCTGGTAACCTTCGCGCCGTCCGGTAGCGACCGCGGCGATCCGGTCAATGGCCTGCATGCCGTCGGTGACCCGTCCGAACACCGCGTAGCCGAACTCGCGCGCGCTGTGATCGAGAAAGGCGTTGTCGGCGAGGTTGACGAAGAACTGCGAGGTGGCGCTGTCGATCACATTGGTGCGCGCCATCGACAGGGTTCCACGCAGGTTCTTCAGTCCATTCTTCGCTTCATTGCGGATCGCGGCGCGCGTTTGCTTGCTGCGGAACTGCCGATCGAGCCCGCCGCCCTGGATTACGAAGCCCGGCACGATGCGATGGAAGATTGTGCCGTCGAAGAATTCCTCATCCACGTAGGCAATGAAATTCTCCACCGTCACCGGCGCTTCGTGCGGATACAGCTCGACGATGAACGCCCCGTGAGTCGTTTCGAATCGAATCAGCGATGAGTCGGCCATTGGCCCTCCGTTACCCGTTCATGTCCCGCCAGGTCGCGGTGAGTGCACACTGTAGCAAAGCCCCGGACCCTGAGCGCAGCGGCCACGTCCCGGCCCTGAGCGGCGCCGTGTTCGAGCACAATCCAGCCTCCCTCGACCAGCAACCGTGGCGCATCGTCGATGATCTGCCGCAGGCAGGCAAGAGCGTCCGGGCCCGGGGTGAGCGCCCGCCGCGGCTCGTGCATCAGGCCGGCAATCGCCGCATCGTCCGCGGCAATGTACGGCGGATTGCTGACAACGAGATCGAAACAGTGCCCGGCCAGAGCGGCAGCCCAGTTGCTCTTGACGAACCGTACCCGCTCGAGACCAAGTGCCGCCGCATTGGCACGCGCCACAGTCAGTGCTGCGCCCGAGATGTCCGTCGCACAGATGCGCCAGCCCGCACGTTCGTGCGCGAGTGCGAGCGCAATGGCGCCTGAACCGGTGCCGAGATCCACTACCTGCCCCGCGGCGGGCGGACCGCGCGCCAGTGCACGTTCGACGAGCAATTCGGTTTCCGGCCGCGGCACGAGCACAGCGTGATTGACCGTAAGCTCGATCGTCCAGAACGCCTTGCGCCCAAGCAGGTAGGCCACCGGCTCGCCGGCGCAGCGCCGCTCTATCAACGCCTTGAATCGCTGCCCGGTGCGGCGCGGTACCGGCGCCTCCGGGTGCGAATGCACCACGGTGCGCTCGACCCGCAATGCATGTGCGAGCAACAGCTCAGCATCGAGCTCGGGTGTCGCGCCGGGATCGGACCGCAGCGCCCGTTGCAGGTGCAGCATACCCTCTCGCAGCAATGACCCGACTGTGTTCGGCTCAAACTGAATGGCGATCCGCGTCATGAGACAGCTATCATTTATCGATGACCATTACGCTCTATCCGCCCGCCCGGCCGCGCACCTTCAAGGAGCTGCTCGAGGCCAGTCTGAAAATCTTTCGCCTATCGCTCCCGAAGTGCATGCCCTATGCCACGGTAGCCATCGTGCTCGGAGAGCTCTCCACGCTCTACGACCTCTCGCGCAACCGGATGCCGAACGCACACAGCGTCAACGACCCCGTGTGGCTCGCGCTCTATGTCGGCGGCTCCCTGCTCTTTTTTGTCGCGTGGATGGCGCTGCTCCTACGCCAATCCACGGTGGCCGCCGGCCGGCCGCCCGACTCACGCGAGTGGCTCGACTCCCTGCGGCAGGCTCCGGCCATCATCGCGATCTCTCTGCTCACCAGCCTACTGGTCGCGCTGCTGATCATGCCATCACTGACGCTTCCGGAGCCCTATCGTTCGATCGGGTTCGGCGTGATGCTCGTACCGGCGATCTATCTGTCCGTTGCGCTCTCACTCGCCCTGCCCGCCCGCATGCTGACCGGCAAAAGCGTGACGCAGAGCTTGTACTACAGCCTGCACCTGATTCACGGCAACTGGTGGCGGACCGCGCTACTGTACATCGTCGCCGGCGCGATCATCGCCTCGGCTTTTGTGTTCGCGATGCTGGCGACCGGGCTGCTCTTTCCTCACACCGCCGGTCACACGAGCCCTGAAGCCCGCGCGGTCACCGTGGCGGTGGTGCTCGCCGTCGCCGCGATGGGACTGAACTTCTACACGGCGATGCTGCTGAGCGTCTTCAGCGACCTGGAACTGCGTCGCTACGCGCGCGGCAGCAGCTGAACGCTCCGCATCAGCTCGTATAGCCCAGGTTTGGCGCCAGCCACCGTTCGATCTCGGCGACACTCATCGCCTTGCGGCGCGCATAGTCCTCCACCTGATCGCGATCGATTTTACCGACCGCGAAATAGTGTGCTTCGGGGTGGGCGAAATACCACCCGCTGACGGCGGCCGTCGGGTACATCGCGAAGCTCTCGGTGAGACGGATGCCGGCACTGCGCTCGACGTCGAGCAGTTGCCAGAGCTTGGCTTTCTCGGTGTGATCGGGACACGCCGGATAGCCCGGTGCCGGGCGGATACCGCGATAGGCCTCCTCGATCAGCTGCGCGCTGGTCATCTGCTCATCGCCCGCGTAGCCCCACAGCTCCCGTCGCACCCGCTCGTGGAAATGTTCGGCGGCAGCCTCGGCCAATCGGTCGGCCAGTGCCTTGAGGATGATCGCGGAGTAATCGTCGTGCATGCGCTCGAACCGCTCGAGATGAGCCTCGATGCCGAGGCCTGCGGTGACGGCGAACGCACCGACATAATCGCGCACACCACTTGATTTCGGCGCGATGTAATCGGCCAGCGACTCGTGCGGTTGTCCGGCCGGTTTGGCTTTCTGCTGCCGCAGAAACGACAGCAGCGCAATCGGCTCGGCACGCCGCTCGTCCGCATACACCTCGACATCATCGCCCAGGGCGTTCGCCGGGAACAGACCGATCACCGCCTGTGCGGTCAACCATTGTTCCTCGATCAGCCGGTCAAGCATGCTGCGCGCATCGGCATAGAGGTTGCTCGCCGCCTCGCCGACCACCGGATCGGTGAGAATATCGGGAAACTTGCCGCGGAACTCCCAGGCATTGAAGAAGGGCATCCAGTCGATGTAGCTGAGCAGCTCGCGCAACGGATAGTTCGCAAAGCGCTGTATGCCGGGTGAACGCGGCACCGGCGGCGTGTACCCCGCCCAGTCGATGCGGCGGCGGTTGGCACGCGCCGCGGTGAATTTCACCGCCGGTGCTTTCACCGTGCGCCCAGCGTGTTGCGCACGCCGTTGCTCATGCTCGGCATTGATCTTCTCTATGAAGGGCACTCGCGCCTCACGACTGGTCAGCGTCTGGCAGACACTCACCGAGCGTGAGGCGTCCTTCACGTACACCACCACCGAACCATATTGGGGCGCAATCTTTACCGAGGTGTGCGCCGGCGAGGTGGTCGCGCCTCCGATCAGCAGCGGCACGGTGAAGTTCTGCCGCTGCATCTCGCGCGCCACGTGCACCATCTCATCGAGCGATGGGGTGATCAGCCCCGACAGACCGATGAAATCGGCATGCTCACGCCGGGCGGTTTCCAGGATCCGTTCGCACGGCACCATGACGCCGAGATCGATCACCTCGAAGTTGTTGCACTGCAGCACGACGCCGACGATGTTTTTGCCGATGTCGTGCACATCACCTTTGACCGTCGCCATCACGACCCGGCCATTGGACCGGGGCGCGCCCGCTCCCTTGCCCTGCTCGATGAACGGAATCAGGTGGGCCACCGCTCGCTTCATCACGCGGGCACTTTTGACCACCTGCGGCAGGAACATCTTGCCGGCACCGAACAGATCGCCCACGACGTTCATCCCGTCCATCAGCGGTCCCTCGATGACCTGCAACGGGTGCGCGAAGGCGAGTCGCGCCGCCTCCGTGTCCTCGATAATGAAGTCATCGATACCCTTGATGAGGGAGTGCTCGAGACGTTTCGCGACCGGCAGTTGGCGCCATTCGAGATCGTCTTTGCGCTTGAGGCCACCGTCCGATTTGAAGCGCTCGGCAATTGCGAGCAGCCGTTCGGTCGCATCCGCACGCCGATTCAGGATCACATCCTCGACGGCTGCGCGCAGTTCGGGGTCGATCTGCTCATAAATGGCGAGCTGGCCGGCATTGACGATACCCATGTCCATGCCGGCCCGTATGGCGTGCAGCAGGAAAACCGAATGCATCGCCTCGCGCACCGCGTCGTTGCCGCGGAAGGAGAAGCTGACGTTGCTCACGCCTCCGCTCACCAACGCACCCGGCAGGCGCTCCTTGATCAGACGCGTCGCTTCGATGAACGCAAGCGCATAACCGTTGTGCTCCTCGATGCCGGTCGCCACCGCGAAGATATTCGGATCGAAGATGATGTCCTCTGGTGGAAAGCCGACCCGCTCGGTGAGCAGCCGGTAGGCGCGCTCGCAGATCGCCACGCGCCGCTCGACTGTATCGGCCTGGCCCTGTTCGTCGAATGCCATGACCACGACGGCTGCCCCGTAGCGCCGCACTTCCCGGGCCCGCTCGAGAAAGACCTCCTCGCCCTCCTTCATGCTGATCGAATTGACCACCCCCTTGCCCTGCAGGCATTTCAGGCCCGACTCGATCACCGTCCACTTCGACGAATCCAGCATGATCGGCACGCGCGCAATGTCCGGCTCGGCCGCGACGAGATTCAGAAAGCGGACCATGGCCGCCTCGGAATCCAGCATGCCCTCGTCCATGTTGATATCAATGATCTGCGCGCCGCTCGCCACCTGCTGGCGCGCCACCTCGAGCGCCGCACCATAATCGCCAGCCTCGATGAGCTTGCGGAATTTGGCCGAACCGGTGACGTTGGTACGTTCGCCGACATTGACGAAAAGCGTCTGCGCATCGATATCGAGCGGCTCGAGGCCGGCCAGACGGCATTTGCGCTCGACCGCTGCGACAGTGCGCGGTCGCTCGGCGCTGACCGCCGCGCGCATCAATCGGATGTGCTCCGGGGTCGTGCCGCAGCAGCCGCCGACGATATTGACGAGTCCAGCGGCAGCATACTCGCCGATGATTTCGGCCGTCTGTCCAGGCTCTTCGTCGTATTCGCCGAAGGCGTTGGGCAACCCGGCATTCGGATACGCGCAAATGCGCGTATCGGCTAAACGTCCGAGCTCCTCGATGTAGGGACGCAGCTGCCGGCCGCCGAGCGCGCAGTTGAGGCCGACCGCGAGCGGACGGGCGTGGCGGATCGAGTTCCAGAACGCCGCGGGGGTCTGCCCGGAAAGGATGCGGCCGGAGGCGTCGGTGATGGTACCGGAGACGATGATCGGCACTTCGATGCCGCCCTCCTCGAACAACTTCAGGATGGCGTAGATGGCGGCCTTGGCATTGAGCGTGTCGATGACCGTTTCAATGAGCAGCACGTCGGCGCCACCGGCGAGCAGGGCCTGCGCAGACTGCCGAT
Source organism: Pseudomonadota bacterium (assembly GCA_021822385.1). Classification (GTDB taxonomy): domain Bacteria; phylum Pseudomonadota; class Gammaproteobacteria; order Steroidobacterales; family Steroidobacteraceae; genus 13-2-20CM-66-19. The sequence goes on along the minus strand of JAKARC010000030.1, from coordinate 17,094 downwards.
AGGTTGCGGTGAGATCGTCGAATGTGACGCTACGGAATCCCGGATCATTCACATCCGGAGACAGCGAAGTCATGCGGCTGGTCGGACCGAGCGAACCGGCCACGAATGCCGGCCGCCCGGTCTGCGCGGTGTGGGCATCGGCGACCGTGCGCGCCAGGCGTGCCGCCCGGTAGTTCAGCTCCGGCACCAGCGCCTGGGCGCCATAGTCGGCCTGCGAGACCGCATTGGAGTTGAACGTGTTGGTCTCGATGATGTCGGCGCCGGCCTCCAGGTACGCACGATGAATGTCGGCGATGATCTGCGCCTGGGTGAGGGTAAGAATGTCGTTGTTTCCCCTCAAGTCACAGCCGTGCTCGGCGAAGCGCTCGCCGCGGAACGCGGCTTCATCGAGCCGATGGCGCTGCACCATGGTGCCCATGGCCCCATCCAGCAGCACCACGCGCTCATCGAGCAGGCGGTGCAAGCGTCGAATGCGCGCGGCACGCGCGGCCTCATCGGCAGGTTCCATGGCAAATGGCGCGGCCACAATCGGTTCCGGCGCCTGAGCGCGCTGCCCCGTCGAACAATCGCTGCATGCGCTGCTGGTCATGGCGCACCTGCAGCGCTTGGCGCAAGCGCGGCGATCTGTACCGCGGGACGCAGTCCCATCGTGTGGCAGATGGCGTAGGTCAATTCGGCCCGATTCAGCGTGTAGAAATGAAAATCACTCACACCGTTGCGCTCGAGGGTCTGGACCTGCTCGATCGCCACGCTCGCGGCGATGAGGCGGCGGGTTTCGGGGTCATCGTCGAGGCCGGTGAAGCGCTTCTCGAGCCACGGCGGTATGCTCGTCCCGCAGCGCTCGGCCATACGGCGCACGCGGTCGAAGCGGGTGATCGGCAAAATGCCGGGCACGATGGGCGCGCGTATGCCGGCGGCCGCGCAGCGGTCGCGGAAGCGCAGAAAGGCATCGGTGTCGAAGAAGAACTGGGTGATGGCGCGCGACGCACCCGCATCGAGCTTGCGCTTGAGATTGTCCAGATCGAATTGCGCCGACGGCGCCTCGGGATGGGTCTCGGGGTAGGCCGCAACGGAAATCTCGAAGTCCCCCACGTTGCGCAGGCCCGCGACCAGATCCACGGCGTACGCGAATCCGTCCGGGTTCGGTTCGTAGCGCGCCGCCCCGCGGGGTGGATCACCCCGCAGCGCGACAATGTGCCGAATGCCTTGCTGCCAATACTGGCGTGCGATCTGCAGCACCTCGGCGCGACTTGCGCCCACGCACGTCAGATGGGGCGCTCCGGTCAGGGCAGTCTCGCTTTGAATGCGGCTGACGACCTGGTGGGTGCGTGCGCGCGTCGAGCCATCCGCGCCATAGGTGACGGAGACGAATTTCGGCGCGAGCGGCCGCAGGCGCTCGATCGAGCGCCACAGCGTCTCTTCCATGCCGGCATCGCCCGGCGGAAAGAACTCGAATGAAACGTTGATCATGCAGTCTCCAGTGGGAATCCTCGCTCGCGCCGGCCACCGGCGCCGAGACTCAGCCGGTCCGCTCGAGCAGCCAATTCACCTGTGGTCGCGCGGCGGAGGCGACCAGCACATGCTCGCCATCGGCCTCGATGGGGCGTATACGCCGGCACTGCAGGCCCACCGCAGCGAGCCGCCGTCGCAGCCTCGCAATGGGATGCTCAGCGCTTGTGACTCCGGCCGGCGCCGCCTCGTAGCGCTCAAACAGCCACAACCTGCCACTGGCCACGAGTGCCGCGCAGGCGCCGGCGAGCAGCGCTTCCGGCGCACCGCCGCGACGCGTGCTCAGATCGATGACCACGGCATCAAACTCCGTCCCTGCACGGGCCAGATCGCGCCCCGACAGCGTCTCTGCACCGTCCGTCTGCACGATGCGGCATAGCTGCCGCTCACGCTCTGCGGCGGCGCGCGCCGCCTGCGCGGCCCGCCGTGAATACACCAGCGCCGCGCAGGTAGCGCTGTGGCGGGCAGCGGCCAGAATCTGCGGATGCTCGAGCCCGATGAACAGCACTCGCGCCGGTCGAGGATTCATTTCCGTCTCAAGAACCGCCTGCAGCTCCCGACCCAGACGCGAGACACTCCAAGCACCGGGCCACGCCATCGGCTGCGCCTGGGCGCGCTGACGGTCACCGAGCAGTGGCGGATCCGAATGATCGAGCTGACCGAGCAATCCCTGGACAAATCCGGCCGCAGGCGTCCCGCGGGCGATACGGTAATGCACCCACTGGCCCTGTCGCACGCGCTCGACGAGGCTGGCCTCGGTCAGGATCCGCAAATGCCGCGACACTCGCGGCTCGCTCTGGGCAAGCACCTTGGCCAGATCCGAGACACTCAACTCCCGTGCCGCGCAGAGCGCCAGCAGACGCAGGCGCGTCGGCTCGGCGGCGGCCCGTAGCCAGCGCAGTAACTCTCGAGATTCCGTCACTGATATTTCAAGAATTGCAGAAATCTTTAATTCAAGTCTAATCGGCTCTGAAAGTGATGTAAACAGAATTTGAAACTCAATGCGTTACGCGGGACGCGGTCCGCAATCTGAGTCGATCCCCGCGCCCGTCAATGGATGGAGACGGGGGCCTCATCGGTACCCGGATGAGTGAACAGGGCATCGACGGCCTCGGCATTGAAACGATACGGACGCCCGCAGAACTCGCAGGTGACCGTCACCGCCCCCTCTTCGGCGAGAATGCTCCGGACTTCCTCGGCGCCGAGGGCGCGCAGCAGTGAAGTCACTCGACCTTCGCCGCAGCGACACTCGAAGGTGACTGCAGCGGCTCGAAAGAGACGGACATCCTGCGTCGGCAGCAATCCCGGGAGCAGCTGCTCGGGCGCCTGATCGAGCAGCGCAGCCGCACCGAGGCGCGCCACGGCCTGGCGCGCCGCGGACCATACACCGGGGGCGTGCATGGAATCGGTGCCCGGCAGCCTCTGCACCAGAATTCCACCGCAGCGTTCGGCATCGCTGGCCAGACGCACCTGCGTCGGCAGTTGTTCCGAGGCGCTAAAGTAGTCCTGCAACGAATCGGCGAGTGAAACTCCGGAGAGCGGCACGATCCCCTGATAGCGCAGATTGCGCTCGTCGGCCTCGATGGTGACGGTGAATCGGCCGCCGCCGGTCAATGCCCGGAAGCTCGCCTGCTCGGCGAGGTCGCTCGCGAGTGCATCGCTCCGATCGGCGTCCCAGCGCGCAATGGCGCGCACGCCGAATTCATGCGTGCATTGCGCAACCAGCAGGCGCATCGCGGCATCACCATTGAGCTGCAACGTCAATCGACCCCGAAACTTCAGCGTTGCCGCAAGCAGCACCGAGGCGGCAACCGCCTGCCCGAGCAGCGCGCGTACCGCAGGCGGATAGTGCCCATGCGCACACAACGTCTGCCAGGACTCGCGCAAGCGCACCCATTGCCCGCGCACCGCCTGATTCTCGATGATGAAGCGGTGCACCACGTCGTATCCGGTATCCATGCGTGCAGAATGCGGCATAGCTGCCGGGGCCTTCAACCCGCGAGGCGTTTTTTCAGCACGGCATTGAGCTGCGCCGGATTGGCCTTGCCCTGTGTCGCCTTCATGACCTGGCCGACAAAGAAGCCGAACAATTTGTCCTTGCCGGCACGATACTCGGCAAGTTGGTCGGGATTGCGCGCCATGACCTCCTCGATCGCGCGCTCGATCGCCCCCACGTCGGTGATCTGTTGCAGACCCTTTGCCGCGATGATGGCATCGGCACTCTGGCCGCTCGCCCACATGGCCTCGAACACTTCCTTGGCGATCTTCCCCGAGATGGTCTGATCCGCGATCCGCACCAGCAGTCCGGCAAGACGCTCTGCCGGCAGAGGACCGGAGGCGATCTCGAGTCCCGCCTTGTTCAACGCGGCCGCGAGCTCCCCCATCACCCAATTGGCGGCAAGCTTTGGCTGCTGCGGCACCGCGTGCACCACCGCCTCGTAGTAATCGGCCAGTTCGCGACTGGCGGTCAACACGCCCGCATCGTATTCCGACAGTCCGTACTCGCGGCACAGGCGCGCCGCCTTGGCATCCGGGAGCTCGGGCAGTTCGGCACGCACCGACTCGATATACGGTGCATCGAGTGCAAGCGGCAGCAGATCCGGATCGGGGAAGTACCGGTAGTCGTTGGCCTCCTCCTTCGAGCGCATCGAACGCGTCTCGCCCCTGTCGGGATCGAACAAGCGCGTCTCCTGAATGACCGTGCCGCCGGATTCGATGAGCTCGATCTGGCGGGCCACCTCGTACTGGATCGCCTTCTCCACGTAGCGGAAGGAGTTGATGTTCTTGATCTCGGTGCGGGTGCCAAACTTCTCCGTGCCGAGCGGCCGCACCGACACATTGGCGTCACAACGGAATGACCCCTCCTGCATGTTGCCGTCGCAGATCTCGAGATAGCGCACCAGGGTGTGGACCTTCTTCATGTAGGCCACGGCCTCCCTGGCCGAGCGCATCTCGGGTTCGGATACGATCTCGAGCAACGGCGTGCCGGCGCGGTTCAAATCGATGCCGGTCAGCCCCCCGAGCCCCTCGTGCAACGACTTGCCCGCATCCTCCTCAAGATGCGCCCGCGTCACGCCGATGCGCTTGCGCGTGCCGTCCTCGAGCACGATTTCGAGCGTCCCGCGCGCCACGATCGGCAGCTCGTACTGGCTGATCTGGTAACCCTTGGGCAGGTCGGGGTAGAAGTAATTCTTGCGCGCAAACACCGACAGCGGTGCGATCTGCGCGCCGATGGCGAGTCCGAAACGAACGGCCATGCGCACCGCCTCGGCATTGAGCACGGGCAGAACGCCGGGATAACCGAGATCGACCAGGCAGGCCTGAGTGTTGGGCGGCGCACCATAGGCAGTCGGGGCGCCGGAGAAGATCTTCGAGCGCGTCGCGAGCTGCGCATGAATTTCAAGCCCGATGACCGTTTCCCAGACGACACCCGTGTGTCCACCGGTCACTGCCGCGCCCGTCGTTGCATTCATGGACAACGCTCCGGCACGCGCCGATGCCAATCCGTCTCGAGCTGGTAGCGGTGCGCCGCATGCAGCAATCGCTGTTCGGCGAAATGCGGCCCGATGATCTGCAGTCCGGCCGGCAGGCCCTCCACGAAGCCACAGGGCACCGACATTGCCGGCAGACCCGCCAGGTTCGCGCTGATCGTGTAGATATCGTTCAGATACATGGTGACCGGATCGGCACTCTTCGCGCCGAGGGCAAAGGCAGTGGTTGGCGTGGTCGGCCCCATGAGCAGATCGACCGCACCGAACGCGCGCTCGAAGTCGGCCGTAATCAACCGGCGCACACGCTGCGCCTTGAGATAGTACGCATCGTAGTAGCCCGCCGACAGCACGTATGTGCCCGTCATGATGCGCCGCTTGACCTCGGCACCGAACCCCTCGGAACGGGAGCGCTTGTACAGATCCTCAAGATCACGCGGTTCCCGGCAACGATGCCCGAAACGCACCCCATCGTAACGGGCCAGGTTGGACGAACACTCTGCCGGCGCGACGACGTAGTAGGCCGGCACCGAGCGCGGAATGTTCGGCAGGCTGACCTCACGCAAGCGGGCGCCGAGTCGCTCGAACAGCGCCAGCGCATCGCGCACGCAGCGCTCGTACCGGGCATCGAGTCCCGGGTCGAAAAACTCCCGCAGCACCCCGATTCTGATGCCCGCGAGCGGCGCGTCGAGCGCATCGAGGTAATCGGGCACGGCAACATCGACGCTGGTCGAGTCGCGCGGATCGAAGCCCGCCATCACACCCAACACCCGCGCGCAATCCTCTGCGCTCGCGGCGATCACTCCGCCCTGATCGAGACTCGAGGCGAACGCGATCATGCCGTAGCGCGACACGCGTCCATAGGTTGGTTTGATTCCCGTCACGCCACAGAACGAGGCCGGCTGGCGGATCGATCCGCCGGTATCCGTGGCCGTGGCGGCCGAGACCAGCCCGGCGGCAACCGCGGCGGCCGAGCCCCCGGAGGAGCCGCCCGGCACCCTGTCGGTATTCCAGGGATTGCGCACCGGTCCGAAGTGGCTCGTCTCGTTCGAAGAGCCCATGGCGAACTCGTCCATATTGAGCTTGCCGAGCATCACCGCGCCGGCCGCCCGCAGCCGTGCGACCACGGTCGCATCGTAGGGTGCGACGAAGTTCTCGAGCATCCGCGATCCGCACGTGGTGCGTACACCGGCGGTGCAGAACAAATCCTTGTGTGCGATGGGCACGCCGGCGAGCGGCCCGCCTCGGCCCGCCGCAAGATCCCGATCGGCCGCCTCGGCCTGGGCCATCGCCTCGTCCGCGGTGACGGTCACGAAGGCATTCAGCCGCGCCTGGCTCGCCTCGATGCGCGCCAGGCTGGCGCGCACCAGCTCGCAGCTCGAAACCTTGCCGGCACGCAGATCGGTGACCCACTGCGTCAGGGTCGGGCGCTCGGCCATCACTCGATGACCTTGGGCACGAGATAAAGTCCGGCGGCCACCGCGGGTGCATTCTGCTGCAAGAGCGCATGCTCGTCCTGCTCGGTCACTGCGTCGGGACGCAGGCGCTGGAGGAGCCCGGGCAGGGGGTGGGCCATGGGCAGCACGCCGGCGGTGTCCGCCCGGTCAAGCTCACCGATGAACTCGATGATCCGCGAGAGACTGTGCTCGAACTGCGGGATTTCCGCCGGGTCGAGCTCGAGGCGGCAGAGGTGTGCGATACGTTCGACTTGTGCGCGGGTCAGGGGCATGCGTGGTGCCGGCGGGAAAAATTACTGCTCGAAATCATACATGTTGCCTTGCTCAATGTCCTGTCGGTTGCTAGATTACGCGCCACTTTCCCAGAAGGGCCCTTCGCCGGGCGCTTCGTTTAACCGCTTCATTCGGACGCTTCATGCTCAAACGCCTGCGCGGCTACTTCTCCAGCGATCTGTCGATCGACCTGGGGACGGCCAACACCCTCATTTATGTCCGCGACAAGGGCATTGTCCTCAACGAGCCCTCGGTGGTCGCGGTGCAGGACGAGCCTTCCCGCGGTGGCAAGGTCATCGTCGCGGTCGGCTCCGACGCCAAAGGCATGCTCGGCCGCACCCCGGGGCACATCACCGCGGTGCGCCCGATGAAGGACGGGGTCATCGCCGACTTCACCTATACGGAGAAGATGCTCCAGTACTTCATCAACAAGGTGCACGGCAACCGCACGCTCAAGCCATCCCCGCGTGTGCTGGTGTGCGTGCCCTTCGGCTCGACCCAGGTCGAGCGGCGCGCTATCCGCGAGTCGGCCGAAGGCGCCGGCGCACGCAACGTCGCCATCGTCAGCGAACCGATGGCGGCGGCCGTCGGGGCCGGGCTGCCGGTGCATGAAGCCCGCGGCTCGATGGTACTCGATATCGGCGGTGGCACCTCCGAGGTGGCCGTGCTGTCGCTGAACGGCGTCGTCTACGCCAATTCGGCGCGCATCGGCGGTGACCGCTTCGACGAGGCGATCATGAGCTATGTGCGGCGCAACTACGGCATTCTGATCGGCGAGGCCACCGCCGAACGGATCAAGATCGAGATCGGCTCGGCATACCCCGGCCAGCAGGTGCGCGAACTGTCCGTCAAGGGGCGCAATCTCTCGGAAGGTGTGCCGCGCGCCTTCACCCTGAACAGCAACGAGATCCTCGAGGCGTTGCAGGAGCCGCTGCAGAACATCGTGAGTGCGGTCAAGCAGGCGCTCGAGCAGACGCCCCCTGAGCTCGGTGCGGATGTTGCCGAGCGCGGCATCGTGCTCACCGGTGGCGGGGCGCTGCTGCGCAATATCGACAAGCTGCTCACCGAGGAAACCGGACTGCCCGTGCTCGTGGCCGACGACCCTCTCACCTGCGTCGCGCGCGGCGGGGGCCGCATCCTCGAGCTGATGGACCAGATGGGATCGGGCCACTTCGGGCTCGAGTAGCCGGCGGCAGCCGTGGCGGGTTTTGGACCCCGGAGCGACACAGCGCACGGCCGCGGGAGCGCGCCGGGCTTTCGCTTCACCCTGTATGCCCTGGCGGCCATCGCCCTCATGGTGCTCGATCACCGCATGCACTGGATCGAGCACGTGCGGTTTGGCTTGCAGGGTCTGACCTATCCGGTCGAAGTCGCGCTGAACTCCCCGGTCCGGGCGTGGCATTCGCTCAAGGACGACTTCACGGCACGCCGCCAGCTCGAGCGGGAAAACCGGCGCCTGCGCACCCAGGTGCGGGATCTGAGGATACGCACCCTGCGCCTCGCTGCCCTGAAGCGGCAGTACGCAGAGCTCATCGGCCTGAAGAAGGCCGTGCCGCCGATCGCCACACGTTGGTTACCAGCCGGCATCGTCGATATCCAGCTCAACCGACTGCGACAGCGGATCCTGATCGACCGTGGCACCGAGAACGGGGTCTTCCGCAACCAACCGGTTTTCGACGATTACGGCATCGTTGGACAAACCATGCAGGTCGGCCCCTGGAGCGCCGATGTGCTGCTGATCACCGATCCGCAGAGCGACGTGCCGGTGCAGATCGAGCGGACCGGGCTACGCACCATCGCGGTCGGAACCGGTGCGCCCGATACGATCGCCTTGCCGTACTTGCCGGCGAACGCCAACGTGCGCGTCGGCGATGTGCTCGTGACCTCGGGCTTGGGTGGGGTCTTCCCGGCCGGCTATCCGGTGGCGCGGGTCACGCGGATCCGGCCCACGGACGTGCAGCCGATGAGCCGGGTGCTGGCAAAGCCGTTCGCGCATCTGCAGACGGACCGTGAAGTGATGCTGATCTGGTTCCGGCCCGGCGCACCAGGCAAGCCGCACGGGCCAGTGCGCACTGGTGTCCGCGGCGCGCAGCCGCTGCCCGCCCCGGCGCGACCCGCGCCTGCGGCGAGCGCAAAAGCCGCGCCCGCGATATCGCCGACACAACGGCCATGACTGCCTCGCCCCGTATCGCGATCGTCAAGACGGTGCTCATCGCGCTGGTCTTGACGCTCGTACCGCTGCCGTCCTGGCTGGCCATCGTCCGCCCCGATTTTGTGGTCCTCACGGTGCTGTACTGGTCGATCGAGGAGCCGCGCAGCGGCGGCATCGGCCTCGGCTGGATCTGCGGCCTGATCCTGGATGCCTTCCAGGGTCCGCTCCTCGGCGAGCATGCGCTGGCGGTGGCCCTCGTCGCCTATCTCGGTGTCCGTGAGCATCAGCGCATCCGTACCAAGCCTCTTCTGCAGCAGTCGCTGGTGGTCTTCGCGGTGCTCACGCTCTATGAATTCGTACTCTGGGCCATCGACGGCTGGAGCGGACATCCGTTGACCACCGCGTTGCGCTGGGTGCCGGCCCTCACCGGAGCGCTGCTGTGGCCGCTCGTCGCGCCGCTGCTCGGCCGATCCTACCGCCGTCGCCGCTGACGCCTCGCCGGAATGTCTCCCGTTCGCATCAAGGATAACTGGCGAGAGCATCGCATCTTCGCGCGCCGCATCGGATTCTTCATCGCGCTGATGGTGATTGCGGCCATAGCGGTCTTCTCCCGGCTCTACTACCTGCAGGTGATTCGCCAGCATTACTATGAAACCCTCTCGGTCGCCAATGGCGTGCGCACGGTTCCCATCCCGGCCGCACGCGGCCTGATCGTGGATCGAAACGGCCAGGTGCTGGCCATGAACCGGCCGACGTTCGATCTGGAGCTGACGCCGGATGAGGTCCCGGACCTGCGCGGTTCGTTGCTGCGGCTGGCCCGACTGCATCTGGTGCACGCACACAGCATTCCGCGGCTGATCCGCGCCATCAAATCGCACCTGCGCTTCGATCCGGTGCCGATCAGGCTGCAGCTGACGCAAGCCGAGGTCGCTCGATTCGCCGTGCGCCGCTATGAGTTTCCCGGCATCAACATCAGCCCGCAGCAATCCCGCTGGTATCCGCTGAGGAACCTCGGGGTGTTTGCCATCGGCTATGTGGGACCGATCAGCGCCAGTGAGCTGAGGCACGTCAATCCGGCCGCTTACGCCGGCACCGCGCTGTTCGGCAAGACCGGTGTTGAGGCGGTGTATCAGAACGTCCTGCACGGCACCAACGGCTATCGGCAGGTGCTCGTCAATGCCTTGGGCCGCGAGGTACGCCGACCGGGCGTGCTTGCCCGCCACCTGCACGAGAAGCCGCCGATACCGGGTGATGACCTCATCCTGTCGCTCAACCTGAAGATCCAGCGTCTTGCTGAAAAGCTCCTCAAGGGCCGCGACGGCGCGATCGTCGCCCTCAATCCCTGGAACGGTAACGTCATTGCCCTGGCGAGCAGCCCGACTTTCGACCCCAATCTGTTCGTCCGCGGGATCAGCGAGAAGCAATACCTGGCGCTGGTGAACAATCCGGACATGCCGCTGTTCGACCGCGCCCTGCGTTCACAGCTGCCGATCGGCTCGACGATCAAGCCGGCCATTGCGCTGGGGGCGATAACCGATGGTGTAATCAATCCCAAGAAGCGCATCTATGCGGGCCCGGACTGGCACCTGCCGGGGAGCGATCACCTGTTCCACAACGCCGCGCACGAGGTCTGCGGCTGGGTCGGCATGAGCATGTCCATCATCATGTCGTGCGATGTCTATTTCTACCGCGTGGCGTACAAGATGGGCGTCGATCGGATCGGGGCCTGGCTGCCGAACTTCGGCTTTGGCAGACCCACCGGGATCGACCTGCCCGGCGAGGAATCGGGGCTCGTGCCTACGCCCGCCTGGATGGCGAAGCATTATCCGCACGATTACGGCTGGTACCCGGGGGACACCGTGATTCTTGGGATCGGCCAGGGCGCATTCATGGCGACGCCCATCCAACTTGCGCACTATACCGCCATACTCGCCACGCGCGGGCTGAGCTTCCGGCCGCGCCTGGTCACGGGAGTGCGCAATCCGCTCACGGGCAAGATCCACTGGAAGCGGCCCGTTCTCGATGGCAATCTGACGATGATCAAGCCGTCCGCGTGGAAACTGGTCATCAAGGCCATGCACGGCGTTGCCACCAATCCGCGCGGCACGGCCTACTGGGACATGATCAACGCGACTTATCCCATTGCCGCCAAGACGGGCACGGCGCAATTGACGCGCGAGGAAGCGAACGGCGACTACGACAAGGCAGCGACGCCGGAGAAACTGCGTGATGACTCCTGGTTCATCGCCTTCGCACCCGTGCCCAAGCCGAGGATCGCGGTGGCCGTACTGGTCGAACATGCCGGTTGGGGAGCAGCAGCGGCAGGGCCCGACACGATGAAGATCCTGAATGCGTATCTCCTGGGCCCGAACGGCAAGCTGCTGCCCGCCACGCCGCGTGCGCGATACTCCTTGCCCCGCGACATCAAGCCGCGCGCCACCGCTGGGGTCGACCCGCGGCTGACCGCGCTCGAGCGGGCCGCCGAGCCGTGATCCGCCAGACCATCGCGACTGAGTCCTCCGCCCGGCGCCGACTCACTGGCGCCGCACGGGTGCTGTTCACGCTGAAACTGGACGGACCGCTTACCGTTGGGCTCGCGCTCACTGCCGCGTATGGCCTGTTGGTGCTCTTCAGCGCATCCGGCGGCAACGTGCGCCTGCTCATTGGCACGCTGGTGCGCCTGGCGCTGGGCACAGGCGTCATGTTGGCCCTGGCGCGGCTCAGCCCGAATACGCTGCGCCGCGCGGCCCCGTGGCTGTACGGTGTGGGCATTCTGCTGCTGCTGGCGGTGGCGGCGTTCGGACACGTCTATCTCGGCGCCAAACGCTGGCTCGATCTCGGCCCGGTGGAGTTCCAACCCTCCGAACTGATCAAGATTGCCGTGCCGATGATGTGCGCCTGGTATCTGCACGATCGCGCCCTGCCCCCACGCTGGGGCGATCTGGCCGTGCTTGCGGCCATCATCCTCCTGCCGGTGGCGCTGGTCATCAAGGAACCCGATCTCGGCACTGCCGCCCTGATCGGCGCTGCGGGCGCGGTCGTGATCTTCCTGGCGGGACTGCGCATGCGGGTGGTGATCGGGGTGCTCCTGCTCGCCATTGCCGCCTTCGCCTTCGGTCTGCGCTACATGCACGGCTATCAGCGCGCACGCCTGCTCACGTTTCTCAATCCGCAGGCCCATCCACTCAGCACCGGCTATCACATCATCCAGTCGCAGATCGCGGTCGGCTCGGGGGGAATTTTCGGCAAGGGCTGGATGGCCGGCAGCCAGGCGCGCCTCGACTTCCTGCCCGAGCGGACCACGGATTTCATCTTCGCCGTGATCGGCGAGGAATTCGGGCTGCTCGGGCTGGCCGTGCTGCTGTTGCTGTTCGCCTTCGTGATTGGCCGATCCTTGTACCTCGCCCTGCAGTGTCCGGACACGTTCTCGCGTCTGCTCGGCGGCGCGCTGGCCGTGACTTTCTTCATCTACGTCTTCATCAACGCCGGCATGGTCACCGGGCTGGTGCCCGTGGTGGGCGTGCCGTTGCCGTTGGTCAGTTATGGTGGCAGCTCGATAGTGACTGAGCTGTCAGGTTTCGGTATTCTCATGTCGCTGTTCTCGCATCGGAAGCTGATGGGCTAAGGGCCTGCAAAACATATGACACCCGCGTTGTGCTCCTGTGACACCGGCTCCTGGCCGCACTCAATGTCGCTGCGAGCCGCGTGCCGCGCCGTGCAGTCGACCCTACGGGCCGGCCTGTCGTGGACCATAGCTGTGACGGTCGGCGGCGCAACGGACTTCAGGAGCGCGCAAGTGCCACGCATCCGTCTGCTCGCTTTACTGGCTTGCGCCGTGCTGGTGCGTCCGGCGATTGCCGCGTGCGCGAGCGGCACTTTCCCGCGTCCCGAACTCGCGCGCTTCGCGGCACGGGTCGCCGCCCGCGAGAACCTCGATCAGCGTACGGTGCTCGGCCTGCTCGAGCAGGCCTGCCGCGAGCCCAATATCGTGACGTTGATGAACCGGCCACCGGAGCAGGTGCTGCACTGGTGGCAGTACCGGCAGATCTTCATGACGCCGCAACGCATCGCAGCGGGAGTGGCGTTCTGGCACGCCCATGCGGCGGCGCTGGCGCGCATCGGCGCCGAACAAGGCGTCGCACCGCGCTACATCGTGGCCATCCTCGGCGTCGAGACCTACTACGGACGGCTGTCGGGCTCATTCCGCGTGCTCGATGCACTCTCGACGCTGACCTTCGACTACCCGTCCCGCAGCCGCTTCTTCGGCCACGAACTCGCGCAGTTCCTGCTGCTCGCCCACCGCGACGGGTTCGATCCCCTGACGGTGCAGGGCTCCTACGCCGGCGCCATGGGCCCGATGCAGTTCATGCCATCGTCCTATATGCGCTACGGCATCAGTACCGACGGCCGCGCACCGAACCTGTTCACCAACTGGGACGATATCTTCGCCAGCGTCGCCCACTACCTGCACGCCAATGGCTGGCAGCGCGGCGGACCGGTGCTTGCCCGGGCCCATCTCGATCCAGGCGCGACTTTCCACGTCAATCCGGCCAGCCTCGCGCTCGACCGCACCGTTGGCGAGCTCGCAGCCGAAGGCGTGCGCATCGAGGACGCGATGCCGGCAGACACACCCGTGGTCCTGTTGCTTGCCGAGCGACGCACCGGTCCGATCTACCGGGTGGGCTTCAACAACTTCCGGGTGCTGCTCAGCTATAATTACAGCAAGCTTTACGTCATGGCCGTCAATGACCTGGCGCAAGCCATCGCGCGCGGTTTCGCAGCGCAGCGCACGAGCAGCCGGACGGCCGTGAGCAGTGCTGCCGCCAACGGATCGGGATCCTCGTCGCGGTGAACGGCGCGACCGGAGCTCGAGCGAGCCTCTTCGCCGCGCTCTCGTTCGCGATGCTTCTGTCCGGCTGTGCCGCGAGTCGCCCGCACTGGAGGGCGGCGGCGGCGCTGCCACCGCTGCCGCCGAACTGGCAGTCGATACCCAACCCCATACCGCGCGCGCTGCCGCCAGCCCCTCTCGGCAATCCTCCCTTCTACGATGTCGATGGCAGGCGCTACTACGTCCTCGGCAGCGCCGCCGGCTATCATCAGATCGGGATCGCCTCCTGGTATGGACCGAACAGCCAAGGTCACCGTACAGCCGATGGCGAGCGCTACAGCATGTATGCCATGACCGCGGCGAGCACGGTCCTGCCGCTGCCGACCTTCGTACGCGTCACCGACCTCGCCAATGGCCGCAGTGTCATCGTCAAAGTCGATGACCGCGGGCCGTTCGTCGCCCACCGCGTGATCGATCTGTCCTACCTGGCCGCAGCCAAGCTGGGCATGCTCGCCACCGGCACCGCCATCGTCGAGGTGAGCGCAATCGGGCCCGGCAGCGCCGAGAGTCTCGCCACCGCTCTGCAGGCGCGCAGCACACTGCTGTATGCCCAGGTGGGCGCGTTCACGGTGCCGGGCGCGGCCGAGCGAGTCTTCAATCGCCTGCGCGCCGCGGGCCTGCGCCATGTCATCATTCTTTCGCCGGCCGTGAGCGGCGGGCATCTCTATCGGGTTCGGATCGGTCCGGTTCATAACGCCGGTCAGTTCGAGCGGATTGCCGCTCGGTTGACCGCGCTCGGGTATCACGGCACATGGCTCGTCACACCGTGAGTCGTGCCACGCAACGAACTATCCGGCGCCAGCGCAGTCTTAACGCTCCGCATGCGCCGCGTCATTTGTACTGGAGGAATCTCTGACATGTCCCGTTCATCTGTTCTCGCCGCGCTCGCGGCCCTGCTGCCTGCCCTCACCGCGATTGTTCCGGCCCGGGCAGCCGTACCGCCGCCGCCACCGCCGCCGCTCAATGCCAAATCCTACATTCTGGTCGACTACAATACCGGCAAGGTGCTCGCCGAGAAGAACCCGAACGAGAAGATGCCGATGGCGAGCCTGACCAAGCTGATGGCCGTGTACATCGCCTTCACCGCGCTGAAGAGCGGACAGATCTCGCTCAACACTCCGGTACTGATCAGCAACGCCGCCTGGCGCACCGGCGGATCGCGCATGTTCCTCAATCCGGGCACGGAGGTGTCGGTGCTCAACCTGCTGAAAGGCATCGTCGTGGATTCGGGCAACGATGCGACCGTGGCGCTGGCGCAGAAGATCGGCGGCACCCGCGCCGGCTTCGTCACGCTCATGAACGACTACGCGCAGCGTCTGGGCCTGCACTCGACGCACTACGAGGACGTCGATGGGCTGCCGGTACCGGATCACTACACCACGGCGCGCGATCTGGCCAAGCTCGCGAGCGATATCATCCGCGATTTTCCCAAATACCGCTTCATCTTCGCGATCAAGAAGTTCACCTGGGACCACATCACGCAGCGCAATCGCGTCACGCTGTTGTGGACCGATCCGTATGTCAAGGGCATGAAGACCGGCTACACCAAGGCGGCCGGCTACTGCATGCTCATTTACGCCGATCGCAAGGGGATGAAACTGATCTCGGTCGTACTCAAGACGCCGAGCTGGAACGCGCGGGTCAACGACAGCCAGGCGCTGATCAACTACGGCTACAATTTCTTCAAGAATGTGAACGTCGCGACGGCGGGACAGGCACTGGTGAAGCCGCGCGTCTACGAGTCCGCTGCCGGCAATGCCCCGATCGGACCGGCGCATTCGATCATCCTCACCGAGACCCGTGGGCACCATACGCTCAACAAGCAGATCGTCTGGACGCACTGGCCGCTGGTGGCACCGCTCGCGGCAGGCGCCGATGTCGGCACGCTGAATGTCACCAACGGCGCCGGTCAGCGCATCGCCAGTGTACCGCTCGTCACGCTGACCGCCGTACCTGCAGGCGGCCTGTTCACGCGGATCAGCGGCGCGGTGCGCCTGTGGCTGCGTCACACTTGACCGGCCGGATCGGATCGGCGCGAGCCTGAGACGCATGAGCACACCGCCGCGGATCTGCTACCTGAACGGCCAGTACGTGCCCCTCGGCGAGGCGCGAATCTCACCGCTCGATCGGGGCTTTCTCTTCGGCGACGGCGCCTACGAGGTGATGCCCGTATACGGCGGCCGGCCGTTCCGGATGCAGGCCCACTGCGCGCGGCTCACACGCAGTCTGACCGAACTGCGCATGCGTGACCCGTTGTCCGCCGGACAATGGCGCAGTGTGTTCGCCACGCTGATCGAGCGCGGTGGCGGCGGTGATCAGGTGCTCTACTGGCAGGTAACCCGTGGCAGCGAACCCGAGCGCCGCCACGCGCCCCTGCCGGAGATCGCCCGCACCGTGTTCGCCTTCAGCACGCCGTGGTCGGCGGTAACGCGCGAGACGCTCGCGCAGGGCCTGACGTGCATCACCGCGACCGACACCCGCTGGGCCCGCTGCGACATAAAATCCATCGCGCTGCTCGCCAACGTGCTGCTGCGCCAGCAGGCGGTGGATGCCGCGGCTGCCGAGACCATCCTGCTGCGCGACGGTCGGCTCACCGACGCATCGGCAGCGGCCGTGCACGTGGTGAGCAGCGGGGAGATTCTCACACCGCCAAACTCAAACGCGATTCTGCCGAGCACCACGCGCACCGTGATCGAGGAACTCGCCGCTCGATCGGGCATCCCCTGTCGAGCCGCGCCGGTCAGCGAGGCGCAGCTGCGTTCGGCTGAGGAAATCTGGCTCTCGGCCGCAACGCGTGAAGTCCAGCCGGTGACACGTCTTGATGATCGCGCGGTCGGCACGGGGCGGCCCGGACCACTGTGGCAGCGGGTGCATGCGGCCTTTCAGGACTGGAAACGGGAACTGCACGGACAACCGTGGTGACAAAATCCCTGCTCGAGTTCCCGACGGACTACCCGATCAAGATTATCGGCCGGCCGTCCGACGAATTCCGTGCGCGCGTGCATGCGGTGGTGCTGCGGCACGCGCCCGAACTCGAGGCCGGGCGGGTGCGCGAACGGTTGAGCGGCAACGGCAACTTCCTGTCGATTTCCTACACGCTGCGCGCCGAGAGCCGCGCACAGGTCGAGGCGCTCATCGCCGAACTCGAGCAGTGCGCGGGCGTCATGATGCTGCTGTGAGTTCGAGTTCCGGCTGACACCCGCGGAGTGCAGGTGACGCAGGAGTGCAATTCCCACGCCTGAGCTCTGCGCGCCGGGAATGGACGACCCAGTACTGCCGCAATGCGTTCTCGACATAGCCGCTGAAGAGCGCGAAGCGCGCAGTTGT
>JAKARC010000029.1 GCA_021822385.1 Pseudomonadota bacterium | reverse complement strand
GTCGCTGATGCGATGGCGGAAGCTTACGCGATGGTGATGTTGGTCGAGTCTGGATTCGCGCAGCAGACCGAGGTGGCGCGTGCGTTCGGTGTGTCCGAACGCACTGTACGGCGGTACCAGGAGCGCTACGGACAGGCGGGAATGGCGGGGCTCAGTCGGCCGGAAGGATGGCGCCGCGGCCGTCGGCGTATCGCCGGCAAGCGGCTGCGGCTGATCGAGCGCCTGAAGCGCGAGGGGATGAGCAATCGAGCGATCGCGCAACGACTTGGCGTGAGCGAGATGGCGATCAGGAAGCTGCTGGGACCATCGAAGGAAGAAGGCAAGGAACAACTGACATGGGTGCCGGACTCGAGTGCACCGTCCCCTGAGCCGCCGGCGCCACCCTCATCGATCGCGCCTATCGATTCGGCCATCGACCCTGCAGCGAGCGAGGACTTGACGCCAACAGTCCGAGAGAGCGCGGAAGAGGAGCCGATAGCACTGAGCCTGGACAGGGATGCGAGCGATCGAACCTTCGATCGGCAAATGGCGTATTTAGGTCTGCTCGATGATGCGGCGCCGATCTTCCGCGAGGCCGAGCGGGTAGCCGGTGCCGGGGTACTGCTGGCGCTGCCGTATCTGGTTCAGAGTCGGTTGCTGCGTATCGCGCGCAAGCTCTACGGCGGGATCGGGCCAGCCTTCTATGGATTGCGCACCACGCTCGTGACGCTTTACCTGATGGCGCTGCTGCGGGTGCAGCGTCCCGAGCAACTCAAGGAGCGCGATCCGGCCACCTTCGGCCGGCTCCTCGGGCTGGACCGCGCCCCCGAGGTGAAGACCTTGCGGCGAGCGCTCAGTCGCCTCGCCGCCCATCATTGCGCTGACACATTGGGAGCGGAGCTCGCCCGCGAGCGCGTAGCGCAGCGCAGCGCGGGGAGATGATGGGATTTTTGTACATCGACGGCCATGTCCGCGCCTATCACGGGCAGCGCACGATCTCCCGGGCTTATGTGGCCCGGCGCCATCTGGCCATGCCCGCGACCACCGATTACTGGATCAACGATCGCGCCGGCGACCCGTTGCTGCTGATCACCGCCGAGCTCAGTGCCTCTTTGACGAAAGCCTTCCCGGAGCTGCTGCGCCAGGTGCGCGCCACAGTCGGCGAGCGACAGGTGACCATCGTCTTCGATCGCGGCGGGTGGAGTCCGAAGCTCTTCCGCAGCATGATCGCGCAGGGCTTCGACATCCTCACCTATCGCAAGGGCAAGAGCCGCCGTATTGACGAGCGGCGCTTCGTGCGCCGCCGCGCCAAGCTCGACGGACACTGGGTCAGCTATGACCTGCACGATCAGCCGGTGCGCTTCCTGAAAGGGAAACTGCGCCTGCGGCAGATCACCCGCTTATGCGAGGGCACCGCCCATCAGACCCAGATCATCACCAGCCGCTGGGATCTGCGCGAGGTCGAGCTCGCCTACCGCATGTTCGAGCGCTGGCGACAGGAGAACTACTTCAAATACATGCGCGAGGAGTTCCTCCTGGATGCCCTCGTCGACTATCGCATCGAGCCCGAGGACCCGACCCGCACGATCGTAAACCCCGAGCGGCGCGCGCTCGATAAACAGATCCGCGCCGCCCGCACCGAGCTCGAGCAGATCGAGCGCGAGTACGGGGCCGCCGCCGCCGACAATCCCGAACACCACCGCCTCACGATGCGCGGCTTCAAGATCGCCTACGGCAAGCTCGGCAAGCGACTGCGTGCCGCGCGGGAGCGTCTGCAGATCCTCATCGACAAACGCCGCGATGTTCCTGCGCGTGTCGAAGTCCGCGACCTGACCGAACACACCGTGGTCAAGCTCGCCACCGAGCGCAAGCACCTGACGGACCTCATCAAGATGCTCGCCTACCAGGCCGAGAGCGACCTGTTCAATCTCCTCAGCCCGCACTATCTGCGCGCCGACCAGGAAGGCCGCACGCTACTGTACGAACTTTTCGCCGCCTCCGGCGACATCCGCATCACCGCCGAGCAGTTGCAGATCACCCTGGCACCCTTGAGCTCTCCGCATCGCACCCCCGCCGTGCAGGCGCTTTGCGAGCTCCTCGATCAGACCGCCACCGTGTTCCCCGGAACTCGCCTACGGATGCGCTTCGCCGTCCGATCGCCGCCAGTCCTCGGACTCGCCTTCCCAGGCACCCCGGCCCACCGCAGCCATACCGGAGAGGCTCCCCCGGCATCCTGATCGCCCGAAAACCGGACATTTTCAAAAGAGGCTATGTCAGGAGGTCTGAACTTAGCGGCGATGCGCCTCAGAGCCAGCGCTGCGCCGCCACAACCCCGGCGATTCCGCCGCCCGTCAATACCCATCCCGGCCAGACCGGATGGCCCACCGCGGTCCACACCAGCCCGCCGAGCAGCACCGCGGCGGCCACGATCACCGCATCGCGCCGGCGCGCTGCAGTCTGCAGCTCGAGCCGCAGAGGAGTCAGCTCCGCCGCCGCGGTCTGCGTTTCCGGTTCCTGCGCGCGCCGCAGGGTTGAACGCAGCAGCACCGGCAAGGTCTGGAGCGAGTCGAATACCTCGGGCAACTGACGCCACAGGTTGGTCAGCACGCGCCGAACGCTGGTGCGCTCGCGCATCCACTCGCGCAGGATCGGCGTGGCCGTACTCCAGATATCGAGCTGCGGGTACAGCTCCCGGCCCAGTCCCTCGATGTTGAACAGCGTCTTCTGCAGCAGCATCAGCTGCGGCTGGATCTGCATATCGAACCGGCGCGAGATCTCGAACAACCGCAGCAGCAGATGCGCGAAGGAGATGTCGGCGAGCGGCCGGTCGAAGATCGGCTCGCACACCGTGCGCACCGCCGATTCCATTTCGTCGATGCGTGTCTGCGGTGGCACCCAGCCGGACTCGATGTGCAGCACGGCCACGCGGCGGTAGTCGCGTTGAAACACCGCGAGGAAATTCTCGGCGAGGTAGTGCTGATCGCGCGGATCGAGCGTGCCCATGATGCCGAAGTCGATGGCTGCATAGCGCGGCCGGGCCGGATCGTCGGCGAGCACGAAGATGTTGCCCGGGTGCATGTCGGCATGGAAAAAGTTGTGGCGGAACACCTGCGTGAAGAAAATCCGCACACCATTCTCGGCCAGGCGCTTGAAATTGGTGCCGAGCGCTTTCAGTCGTGCCAGGTCGCTGATCGGAATGCCGCGAATACGTTCCATCACCATCACGTCGGTGCGGCAGTAGTCCCAGAACACCTCCGGCACATACAGCAGATCGGAGCCGGCGAAATTGCGCCGCAGCTGCGCCGCATTGGCCGCTTCGCGCAGCAGATCGAGCTCCTCGAGGATGGTCTTCTCGTACTCGCGCACCAGCTCGAGCGGACGCAGCCGGCGCGCTTCGCGCCAGTACGTGTGCGCAAGCCCCGCCAGGGTATAGAGGACCTGCAGGTCACCCTCGATGCGCGCGCGCATGTTCGGTCGCAACACCTTGACCACGACTTCGCGGCCATTCTCCAGGCGCGCCGCGTGCACCTGCGCGATCGACGCCGCCGCGAGCGGCTCGTCCTCGAAGGCGGCGAAGATCGCTCCGATCGGCCGACCGACACTGCGCTCGATCATGGCGCGCGCGAGCGCGGCCTCGAATGGCGGTACACGGTCCTGCAGTGAGGCGAGCTCATCGGCAATGTCGGGCGGCAGCAGGTCACGGCGCGTGGAGATGGCCTGCCCGAATTTCACGAAGATTGGGCCGAGCTCCTGCAGTGCCAGGCGCAGCCGCAGCCCGCGCGGCGCATCCTGATTGCGCCGCAACCACATCCATGGCGAGAGAAAGAACAGGAAGCGCAGCGGCCGGTACAGGTGGGTCGCACGCACGAAGTCATCCAGGCCATGCCTGATCAGCACGCGCTGGATCTGTACAAGTCGCGCCAGGACGCGCAGATTGAGCATCCGCCGCGCCGCGGTCACGGCGTGTTCACTCGGCGCTCAAGCAGCTCCAGGCGGGCGGCCAGACGGTCCACGTCCTCACGCAGGGCATCGACATCGCGCAGAAACGCCTCACCCTCGGGCCGGGGGACCAAGTCCCGGCGTTCGTGGCTTGCATACTCGCCGATGTCGCGCCAGAGCGTCTCAAGGCTCGAGTGCGTCCAGCGCAGCGTGTCACGGGCCCATTGCGCGGTCCGATGGGCGGCAGCGTCGCCGATGAGCGCTGCAAGCTCCTCTTCCAGATCCGGCGTGAGCAGGCGCAGCAGCTCCTGAAATTTTTCCGCGATGGCCGCATCACCGCGAATTTCCACCGATCCCCGCCGCAGCGGCTCGCGCGAGACGTCCGCGCCGATGAGCAGCAGGCTGATGGGGCCGCCGACGAGCACTGCGTCTGCTGTCTCGCCGTCGCGCCGCAGACGCAGCGCCGTACCGGTCGACTCGAGCGCAATCGCCGCCAACGCCGGGGCTTGTACCGCGAGCCGGCGCCCGGCGAGCTCCGCGCACAGCTCGCGCGCGCGCACCGAGCGCGACAGGCCCCGATTGAGCAGTTGTTCCAGTGTCGAACCGATCATGTGCGTGCGGTCAGAATTTGTAGCCGCGGTGCAGCGCGACGATGCCGCCCGAGAGGTTGTGATAGCGGCAGCCCTCGAGGCCCGCGGCGCGCATCATTTCGAGCAGCTGCTCTTGTGGCGGATGCATGCGGATCGACTCGGCAAGGTAGCGATAACTTGCCTCGTCATGCGCCACCCACTTGCCAATCCGCGGCAGGACCCCGAAAGAGTACGCGTCGTACAGCGGCTTCAATCCGGGTACGGTCGGACGGGAGAATTCCAGCACCAGCAGCTGCCCACCGGGTTTGAGCACCCGGAACATCGAGGCGAGCGCCGCCGGCTTGTCGGTGACGTTGCGCAGCCCAAAGCCAATGGTCACGCAGTGGAAGCTCTCGGACCGGAACGGCAGGCGCTGCGCATCGGCCTGCACGTAATCGACATTGCCGAAGACGCCGTTGTCGGTGAGCCGGTCGCGCCCACGCTCGAGCATCGCGGCATTGATGTCGCTCAGGATCACCCGTCCGCGCGCCCCGACTTGGCGCGCAAGGCCCGCGGCCAGATCCCCCGTCCCCCCGGCGACATCGAGCGCGCGCTCGCCCGGCCGCAACCCGGTGAGGGCGAGCGTGAATCGCTTCCACAGCCGGTGCATGCCGCCGGACATCAAGTCGTTCATCAGGTCGTAGCGGTCCGCGACCGAATCGAACACATCACGCACCCGGCGGGCCTTTTCGCCCCACGCCACACGCTGGTAACCGAAATCGGTGGTCTGATCTTCGCTCATCTCGCTCGCCGCCCGGGAAGACCCCGATATTGTATCTCCGAGCCGTGCCATGGGCGCGATCCGCGACCCTCGACCGCGCCCCCTACCTCGGAACGGGGGGCGCGTCAAGTACCATCGGACGGAGGGAAGAATTTGCAATTTGAAGCATGCGGAGCACACAATCGCCCCGCGTACGGGGGTCTTGAAACCTTAAAGGCCGGACGGTGTCAAATCCCTCCGGCCTTTTTTATGGCCATCCGCCGGTACTCGGGCGGCTCTCGGCTAGGGTTGCGGTCCCGGCTTGCACTATCATTGCGCATCCGCCGCCAGCCGTGGAATCTCGTGGACGCCACCGATACCTCGCATCCCGATTATTACCATAGAGTCGTCGATTGCCAGTGGGCCTGCCCGGCACATACCGATGTTCCGGAGTACATCCGGCTCATTGCACAGGGCCGCTTTACCGACGCCTATCTTCTCAATCGTCAGTCGAACGTCTTTCCGGGCATTCTCGGCCGGGTCTGCGACCGACCGTGCGAGCCGGCCTGTCGGCGCGGGCGTGTCGAGAGCAAACCGGTCGCCATCTGCCGGCTCAAGCGCGTGGCGGCCGATCATCGCGAGGACATTGCCGCGCGGTTGCCGCCCGTGCCGCGTCTGAAGAACGGCAAGCGCATTGCCTGCATCGGCGCCGGCTGCGCCTCGCTCACCGTGGCCAACGATCTGCTGCCGCTCGGCTACGCGGTGACGATTTTCGAGCAGTACGACCAGCCCGGCGGGCTGATGCGCAGCAACATCCCGGCGTTTCGCCTGCCGGCGGCGGTGCTGGACGAGGAGATCGGCATGATTCTCGGGATGGGCGTCGAGCTGCGTCTCGGGGAGCGCATCGAGAGCCTGCGCCGCTTGCTCGAAACCGGTGGCTTCGATGCGGTGTTTGTCGGTTCGGGCGCGCCGAAGGGCAAGGAGTTGTCTCTGCCGGGTCGGGATGAAGCCGCGGCCAACGTGCACATCGGTATCAGCTGGCTCGAATCGGTCGCCTTCGGTCATGTCGATCGTATCGGCGAGCGCGTGCTGATCATCGGAGTCGGCAATACGGCAATGGATTGTTGCCGGACCAGCCTGCGACTCGGCGCCCGCTCGGTGCGCGTCATTGCGCGCAAGCCGCGCGGCTTCTTCAAAGCCTCGCCGTGGGAGCTCGAGGACGCCGAGGAAGAAGACGTCGAGATCCTGGTCAACCGGTCCCCCAGGGACTTCGTCCTCGAGCATGGACGCCTCGCCGGCATGCGTTTCGATTGTATGGAATACGAACTCGATGCCCGTGGCCGCATCGTGGCCGAGCGCCGCACCGGCGAGCAGTTTCTGCCGGCCGACGATGTCATCCTGGCGATCGGCCAGGAGAACGCCTTCCCGTGGATCGAGCGTGACATCGGGATCGAGTTCGACAAGTGGAATGTGCCGGTGGTCGATGCGCGCACGTTCCAGTCGACCCGGCCGGGGGTGTTTTTCGGCGGCGACGCGGCATTCGGGCCGAAAAACATCATCTGGGCCGTCGAGCATGGGCATCAGGCGGCGATCTCCATCCATCGCCACTGCCAGGGCGAGTCCCTCACCGAGCGTCTCGCGCCCGGGGTCAGTCTGCAGAGCCGCAAGATGGGCATGCACGAGTGGGCGTATGCGAACGACTACGCACCGATCGAACGGCGGCTGGTGCCACATGTGTCGTTGCGGGAGCGCTTCAAGAAGCTGAACATCGAAGTGGAACTCGGCTTCAGCGCCGAGCAGGCCGCCGCGGAGGCGCAGCGCTGCCTCAATTGCGACGTGCAGACAGTCTTCAGCGCGAAGCTGTGCATCGAATGCGACGCGTGCATCGACATCTGCCCGGTAGATTGCCTGACGCTCGCGCCGAACGGTCCGCAGGACGAGTTGCGCGCGCGCCTCAAGGCGCCCGCGCAGAATCTCGCACAGCCGCTGTTCGTGTCGGCCGCGCTGCCGCAGACCGGACGCGTCATGGTGAAGGATGAAGACCTGTGCGTGCACTGCGGACTGTGTGCCGAACGATGTCCCACCGCCGCCTGGGACATGCAGAAATCGACCATCCACTGGCCGCACGCCGAGGACGAAGCCCGCGCGCTCGAGGCGCGCCAGCCCAAGATTGCCTGATCGGCACCCCATGACCCAGTTGCAGGCACTACGGCCGCGACGTCGTGCACCCATGCACCGCAGCGTGCGCGGGCGCTCTCCCCAGCCGATGGGCACGGCCCGATGCGGCTGCAATCCCGATCGATTCTGCAAGGCGTTGTCATGTCATCAGTGAAACGAGTCAACGATTTCACCATCAAGATCGCCACCGTCAACGGCACCGGTTCGGCGAGCGCCAACACGCTGCTGATGAAGTCGATTTTCAGGAGTGGCGTACCGGTGATGGGCAAGAATTTCTTCCCATCGAACATCCAGGGCTTGCCCACCTGGTACGAGATCCGCATCTGCCCGCACGGCCACCTGGCCCGCTCCGGCACGGTGGAGCTGATGGTGGCGCTCAATCCCGAGACCTACGGGCGCGATGTGCGGGAAGTTGCCCCGGGCGGCTTTCTGTTGTACGACTCCACATGGCCGCGTCCGGTACTGCTGTCGCGTACCGACATCACCGTCATCGGCGTGCCCCTGGCCAGGCTGTGCAACGAGAATTTCACCGGGGTGCGCACCCGCATTCTGATGAAGAACATCTGTTATGCCGGCGCGTTGGCGGCATTGCTCAACCTGGATCTCGGGCATGTTCGCGCGCTCCTCGGCGAGACTTACGGGCGTAAGCCGCAGCTGCTCGAGAGCAATATGCAAGCCATCGCGCTCGGGTACGAGTATGTGCGTGCGCATTTCCCGTGCCCGCTGCCGTTGTCGATCGAGCCTCTGGAGCGCACCGGCGGGCACATCATGATCGACGGCAATACCGCGGCCGCGCTCGGCTGTGTCTACGCCGGCGCCACGGTTGCCGCGTGGTATCCGATCACGCCGTCGACGTCGCTGATGGATGCATTCAAGGGCTTCTGCGAGCGGCTGCGCGTCGATCCGCAGACCGGCGCGAAGCGCTTCGCCTTCATTCAGGCCGAGGATGAACTTGCCGCGATCGGCATGGTGCTCGGGGCCGCGTGGAACGGTGCCCGCGCCTTCACCGCGACCTCCGGTCCGGGCATCTCGCTGATGAGCGAGTTCCTGGGCCTGGCGTATTATGCCGAGGTGCCGGCGGTGGTATTCGATATCCAGCGCGTCGGGCCTTCGACCGGGATGCCGACGCGCACGCAGCAGGGCGACCTGCTCGCCTGCGCCTACGCTTCGCACGGCGATACCCGCCAAGTCTGTCTCTATCCGGCCGACCCCGGGGAATGTTTCCAGTTCGCGGTCACGGCATTCGATCTGGCCGAACGGCTGCAGACACCGGTGTTGGTGCTGTCCGATCTCGATATCGGCATGAATGACTGGATGGTCCGGGAGTTCCAGTGGGACGACGCCTATCGCCCGGATCGCGGCAAGGTGCTGAACGCCGCGCAGATCGAATCGCTCGAGAAGTTCCATCGCTACGTCGATGTCGACGGCGATGGCATCCCCTGGCGCACGCTCCCGGGCGTGCATCCCAAGGGCGCCTATTTCACGCGGGGATCGGGCCACAATTCGTTCGGTGCCTATACGGAGGATGCCGCGGAATATCAGCAGGTCCTCGACCGGCTGCTGAAGAAATGGCACACCGCCCGGCAACTCGTGCCCCGCGCATGCCTCGATGGCGAGGGGAGCGAGATCGGCATCGTGTCGATCGGCAGCAGCGACGGCGCGGTCCGCGAGGCACTGGCGCTGCTGCGCGCGCAGGGCATCGCCCTCGACTATCTGCGGGTGCGCGCATTCCCGTTCGGCGCCGAAGTCGAGCAATTTCTGGCTGCGCATCGGCTGGTGTTCGTCGCCGAGCAGAACCGTGACGCACAGTTGCGCTCGCTGTTGACGCTCGAGACGGCGGTCGAGAAGGGCAAGCTGAGATCGCTCCTGCATTACAGCGGCCTGCCCGTCAGCTCGCAGTTCATCGTCGCGGGGGTCCTCGCCGAGGTGCACGGCGCAGCGGCTGCTCCTGTGGTGTCGATGGCGGATACGACGGTCTGAGACGAGAGCCATCATGACGTTCATTGCCAAGCCCAAAGTCACCCACCCTGCGCTGCCGCACAATGCGCGCGGCCTCACGCGCCGCGCTTACGAGGGAGCGCTCTCGACGCTCTGTGCCGGCTGCGGCCACGACTCGGTCACCGCGGCCATCGTGGAGGCGTGCTGGCATCTTGCCCTCGAGCCGCAGAATCTGGTCAAGCTCTCCGGCATCGGCTGTTCGTCGAAGACCACGGCCTACTTCGTCAGTGGCGCGCACGGCTTCAATGCGGTGCACGGGCGCATGCCGTCGATCGCAACGGGCGCGAACGCCGCCAACCGGCATCTGAACTACATCGGCATTTCCGGCGACGGCGACACGCTCTCGATCGGGCTTGGACAGTTCTGCCATGCCATCCGCCGTAATGTCGATATGCTCTACATCATCGAGAACAACGGGGTGTACGGGCTGACCAAAGGTCAGTTCTCCGCCTCCGCCGATATCGGCAGCCGGGCCAAGAAAGGCGAAACCAACCGCCAGCCGCCCATCGATCCGGTGCTGCTCGCGCTCGATCTCGGCGCGCCGTTCGTGGCGCGCAGCTTCTCCGGTGACAAACACCAGCTGGTGCCACTGATCGAGGCGGGTTTGAACTACCGCGGCTTCGCATTGATCGATGTCCTCTCCCCGTGCGTGACGTTCAATGACCACGAGGGCTCGACCAAGAGTTACGCCTATGCGCGCGAGCACTATGACCCGGTGGCGCTCACCGACTTCGTACCGCGGGAACAGCCCATCACCGTCGATTACCCTCCGGGCGAGGCACGCGAGCTTGCTCTGCACGACGGCAGCCGGATCGTGCTGCGCAAGGTCGGTGCCGATTACGACCCGACTGATCGGGTGGCGGCGCAAGCGGCGGTGCGGGCCGGCAGCGCCTCGGGTGAATATCTGACCGGCCTCATATTCATCCAGGATGAGGCAACACACCCGGACTTCCATCGGCTGAACGCCACTGCGCAAGAGCCGCTGAATGGCCTGCCCTTCGAGCAACTCTCCCCTGGTGCGGCGCAGCTCGAACGGATTCTCGCCCGGTTCCGCTGAAGGCGCCCGAGCCCCTTGTGCGCGATGCCGGATCCGGGTTATCCTGAGAACGGGTCTGTGACCATTCCCTTTCCTGTCGCCTGCGGCCTGCTCGGGTGCCGAGCGGGCTTAGGGAGAAAAGCCGAATCGTTGCCCGACCAGGTGGCAGTAACCCTGCCGGTAGTTGTCTGGAAGTCATCCTGCCCGCAAAACACCAATAGAGCGCATCGGGGTGGCCTATTCCGCTTCTGGAGTCTGATTGCATGACGAAGATTTACGTCGGAAACCTTCCGTTTTCGGCAACCGAAAGTGAAGTCCGCGAGCTGTTTGCCCAGCACGGGACGGTCGAGTCCGTGAGCCTGATCACCGACCGGGAAACCGGCCGGCCGCGCGGCTTCGGTTTCGTCGAAATGGCGCGTGCCGATGCGGCGCGAGCCATTCAGAACCTCAATGGCAAGGATCTCGGTGGCCGGCCGCTGCGGGTCAACGAGGCCCAGGAGCGTGGCGCCGGCGGCGGTCGTGGCGGCGGTGGCGCGCCGCGACGCTGGTAATCAAAACAGCCTGAGCCGCCGGCCCCGTCCGCTCACAGCGGGGGGCCGGCGGCTTTTAAATCATTTTGGGCGCTGTGCAAGAAGCGCTCTGCTAGACTCGCGCCCGCGATATTAACGTCCAAGGAGACGAATCAATGGGCAAGGGTGATATCAGGACCCGGCGCGGCAAGATTTACCGTGGCTCATTCGGTAAGACCCGCACCAAGAATCCCGCCGCCAAGAAAGCCAAGCGCGCGACCCGCAAGTAGCGGCGGCGCGATTTTCCGGCGTCTCGCCCGCGGCACTGGCCGCAGCCGGCGAGGGTGCCGAGCCGAGACTATGTATGACGACTCCATTCGCCCATTTCAATTGGCGACCCCATCCCTGGCATGGTCTGTCACCCGGGCCGGACTGTCCGGAAGTGGTGGACGCCTATATCGAAATCACCCCATTCGACCTGATGAAGTACGAAGTCGACAAGGTGACTGGATACCTGCGTGTGGACCGGCCGCAGCGCACATCGTCGCATCCGCCGGCGCTCTACGGATTCATTCCACAGACCTATTGCGGTGAGCGTGTCAGACGCCTGGCGCCGGGCTGCGAGCGGGGCGATGGCGATCCGCTCGATATCTGTGTCATCAGCGAGCGGCCGATCACCCATTCGGAAATCCTGCTGCGCGCACGCATACTCGGGGGACTGAAGATCGTCGATCGGGGCGAGGCCGACGACAAGATCGTCGCGGTTCTGGAGGGAGATTACGTGTGGGGCGGTGCGCGTGAGCTCGCCGACCTGCCGGCCACGCTCATCGAGCGTCTGGAACACTATTTCGTCACGTACAAGATGATTGTCGGCGAGCCCTCGGGCATCAGGCTCACCGGTCGATACGGGCATGAGGACGCGGTGCGCGTGATCCGCGCGGCGATCGCCGACTATCGCGAGGTGTACGGAGCGCCCGAGTCCATGCCGGCGCCGTGAATTACGGCGCGAGGTGCATGCGCGCGAAGCGGGACGCGACGCCGGGATCGAGTTTGACGGCTGCCGTAAGGTCCGCCCTGCCTGCGGCGGTCTCGTGCGCATCGAGCTCCGCGAGCCCGCGCCCGTACAGAGACGGGGCGAGCTTGGGAGCGAGCGCAAGCGCGGCATCGTAGCTCGCGATGGCGCGGGCGAACTTGCCGAGGCGCAGATAAACCAGTCCGCGGTGTTCGAGGATGGGCGCCGAATGCGGCCGGCGCGCGAGCGCGCGGTCGCAGTCGCGCAGTGCCCTGTGCAGCTGCATGTCACCCGCCGCACGCGCCGCGCACAGCCCGTCCCACGCGAACGGGCGCAGAATATCGCGGCGGTGGTAATACAACCACAGCTTCAGGATCCGCACCGCTGTCGCATACTCGCCGATGCGTGCGTACAGGTTGCCGACCGCGAGACCGTCTTCGGACTCATTGGGCGCCAGAAGCGCCACGATGTTGAGGTCGGTCCGCGCCTCGGCGACGCTGCCGGCCGGGGCGTGCTTCCAGGTGAGCAGCAGCTGCGCGCGCGCGAGGTGCGCGGCATAAAAGTCCGGTTGTAGCCGGATGGCGGCGCTGAAGTTGGCGAGAGCTGCGGCCCGCCGGTGCAGACGCTCGTAAAGATACCCGCGGCGCATGCGGTCTCTGGCGTCCTTCGGTGCGAGCCGGCAGGAGCGGTTCATGTTCGCGAGCGCGCGCGTGTACTGACCATCCGCCTCGAGCGCCATGGCCCGGCGCATGCGCCGGGCGGCGCGCTCGCTCGCGGTCCCTGCTGCGACCCGCATCCGCCGGGTGCCCGGTGGGCTCGTGGCGGGAGCGTGTGCCGGAGGCTGCACACCGGGATCGACCGCCACGGGCGCGGCCGCGCCCCGCTGAATGAGGTAACGTTGGCCGATGGCGAAGATTGGACCACCGTTGTAGGTGAAATAGAGCCGGCGCCGGTGAGCTGCGATCAGGACGTGGTTCGACAGAAAGAAATCCTCACCGAGGAGCATGCCGACGTGCAGTCCGGGCATGTGAATCGCGCTCACCGTGATATGCGTGTGCTCGATGACCTCGTCGCCGATCCGGAACGTCGCAACCGGCGCGACCCAGGTGTTGAGCCACTTCCGGCCGATACCGCTGCTGACCTTGCCCAGCCACTTGACCCCGGGGCTCGCGAGTGTGATCCCGGCGCGCCTAGCCGCTGCAACGGTGAGCACCGAGCGTGCCGCGCCAGTATCGAACAGCACGCGGATGCGTTTGCCGTTGACCCAGGCATGACCGATGAGATAGGGGTCCCGCGCGCTCGAGTAGCGCAGCTTGACCACACCGATGTTCTGTTGCCGCCCCTGCGCCCAGTAGGCGAGCGGCACGCCGCCGCAATGCCGAGTCTTGACGAAGCGCATCCGACCGCGGGCAAAGTCGAGGTCAAGATCCCACAAATGGAGAAGCTTGCCGCCGAGCAATCCGACGGCGCCTGAAGCGAAAGCATTGCCGCCGACGAAGAATTTTGCGTCCCGGAACGGCACCCCCAGAAACTCGAAGGTAGACACGGAGGCAATCTCGACCGCGGTGGAGCCGTTCACGCCACCTAGGCGCACAAACGGCATCGCGTCGGTCGCAAACAGGTGATATTGAGCGCGTGCGGCCGGGGAGATCATGCTCCAGAAGGCCCCCGTATCGATGATGAAGCGCGCCGGCTTGCCGTTGATCCGCGCCCACACCAACGGCTGCATGTCCTTCAGGGTGACGGCAACCGCCGGGAACTGCTCGATCTCACATTGGTTGGCGCGCACCGGTGCCAGCCACGGCATCGCGAGCACCGCCAGCATCATCCATTTACTCCATTTACCCCGATGCCGCATGAGCGTGCCGGTCTCGTCTCGGTCCTGGAGAGATGTTCTGCCGACAGGCTAGCGCACACTGCGGTGGACGCGCAATCGCAGACGCGAGAGCAAGCCGCGCTACGGCAGGTGACTCAGGCGCCCTTCGGTTCGATCCACACGGCGCGGGCACAGCCGCACAGCTCACCCGCTTCGCCAAACACCGCCGTGTCCGTGGTGTGCTTGCGGCCGTCCGACTCGATGGGCCAGCCGATCACGACGCAGCGCTCGCCAATGCGCACCCGCCGCGCGAGCCGCACCGTGATTTCCCCGAGCAGCATCATGCGGTCGTCGCCACTGACGGCATAGAACCCCGGGCAGTCGAGCGCCGCCGACATGAACTCGGGCCGGACCTTGCCGTCGCCGGCATCGAGCGAGGCGTCCGGCACCCAGGGTGCGGCCACCGCCTCGCCCCCGGGCAGGGGACCGGCGAAAATGCGCATACCATCGCCCCGCCCTCGTTGCGTGCCGCAGACGAAACAGTCGGGAAACCGATGGTGTGTGAAGCCCGCATAGTGCCGGGACGCCGCCACGGCCTCGAAGTAGGCCGGGGCCGCCCGGGGTATCAGGCTCAGAGTCGCCGGTTGCGCGCGGCCGATCGGCTGAGTGCCGAGCTGAATGGCGAGTGTGCCGTCGGGCAGAGACTGCACCTCGAGCGGTGTTTCGAGGGGCGGCGGACGCAGCAGCCGTACCGTGACCGGATGGGCGACCTCGGCCGCGACACAGCCGGCGAAGTAGCCGCCATTGGCCGATTCCGGCGGACCGCGAAAGCGCCGGGCGATCGTGATCGTTGCCATGCTGGAATTTCTCCGGCGATCCTCCACAGGATCGGTGCGCAGCCGCTGCGTACCTGCGGCGAGGCCACCCCGCCGCTCAGTCGCTGTGCGTGCCCCGCAGCGATTGTAACCACTCGGCCGGGTCGCCACCGCGTTCCAGCAGCTCCACCAGCGCCGAACCGATCACCACACCATCGACGTGGCCCCGCAGCTGCTCCAATTGTTCGCGGCCGCGGATCCCGAATCCGGCGCAGACGGGCACGTTGGCGTAGCGGCGCACGATGTCGAGGTAGCCGACGACCTCGGCCGGTACACCGGTGCTGCGTCCCGTGATGCCGGTGACCGTGACGGCATAGAGGAATCCTCGACTGCGCGTGCAGATCTGGGTCAGCCGCGCTTCCGTCGTGACGGGCGTGACCATCTGCACCAGAGCGAGCCCGCGCGCGCTGAGCGCCGCATGCAGCGTAT
The DNA here is from genome assembly GCA_021822385.1 of Pseudomonadota bacterium. GTDB lineage: Bacteria > Pseudomonadota > Gammaproteobacteria > Steroidobacterales > Steroidobacteraceae > 13-2-20CM-66-19. The sequence continues at coordinate 15,800 of JAKARC010000029.1, read as the reverse complement.
CACCCTCGTCGAAGGGCAGGTCCGGGACGATGAACCCGGCCACGCCGGCGCGCTCGGCGGCCGTGACCAGCGACTCGATGCCGAAGGCGAGCAGCGGGTTGAGATAGCTCATCAACAACAGCGGGGTTGCGAGCCGCGGCTGCATCGATTCGAGTTCGGCCAAAATCCAGTGCAGGCTCACGCCCTGCGCGAGCGCCGCGCGGCTCGAGCGTTGAATGGTCACCCCATCGGCCATGGGATCAGTGAACGGCACGCCGATCTCGACAACATCGGCGGCCGCCGCGATACGGCTTAGGTCCGCGCGGAAGCGCTCCCGGCTGGGAAATCCGGCGGTCAGGTACGCCACCAAGGCGAGCTCGCCGCGCGCATTGGCGGTGCGGATCGCGGCACTGATCCGCTCGTGAGCGCTCATGGGCGCTCCGCGAGCAGCGTCTGCTGCAGCGTCGGCATGTCCTTGTCTCCGCGCCCGGACAGGCACACGACGACAGTGCCGCCGGCGTGTTCGGCGGCCCAGACTTTGGCCCCTGCAATCGCGTGGGCACTCTCGAGCGCGGGCAGAATGCCTTCGAGCTGACAGAGCGCCCGCACCGCCTCGAGCGCCTGCGTATCCTCGGCGGTGCGATAGCGGACGCGACCGCTTTGCGCCAACAGCGCGTGTTCCGGTCCGACGCCCGGATAATCGAGGCCGGCCGATACCGAGTGCGTCTCCTCGATCTGTCCGTCTGCATTCTGCAGCAGCAGTGAGTAACTGCCGTGCAGCACGCCGGGACGTCCGAACGAGAGCGTGGCCGCGTTGCCCCCGAGCGTCGCGCCGCGCCCGCCGGCCTCGATGCCGATGAGCTCGACGTCGTGGTCCGCCACGAACTCGTGGAACATCCCGATGGCGTTCGAGCCCCCGCCGACGCAGGCGATCACCGCGTCCGGCAGCCGGCCCGCAGCCTCTTGAAACTGCGCGCGTGCTTCCCGGCCGATCACCGCCTGCAGCTCCCGCACCAGATACGGATAGGGATGGGGCCCGACCGCCGAGCCCAACAGATAGTACGTGCCCAGGGGGTCGGACACCCAGTCCCGCAGCGCCTCGTCGATGGCCGCGCGCAGCGTACGATCGCCCGCGGTCACGGGCACGACCGTGGCCCCGAGCAGCCGCATGCGGCCCACGTTCGGCGCCTGACGCTCCATGTCGATCTCGCCCATGTAGACGGTGCAGGGCAGGCCGAGCCGCGCGCAGGCCGCCGCGCTCGCCACGCCGTGCTGGCCGGCGCCGGTCTCGGCGACGATGCGCCGGGCGCCCAGTCGTTGCGCGAGCAGCGCCTGCCCCAGCGCGTTGTTGATCTTGTGTGCGCCGGTGTGCGCCAGATCCTCGCGCTTCAGCCAGATGTGCGCGCCCCATTCGGCCGAAAGTCGTCCCGCGTAGGTGAGGGCGGTCGGCCGCCCCACCCAGCTCGCCAGCTCGCGCGCGAAGGCCTGACGGAACTCGCTCGCCGGCAGGTGGGTGCGTACACCGTCGGCCAGACGTTCCAGTGCCGGGATCAGCGTCTCGGGCACGTAGCGGCCTCCGTAGGGCCCGAACCGCCCGTGCGAGTCCGGCAAGCGTCCCGCGATCAGCGCCTGCAGTGCCTCGGAATTCGTACTCATGATTGCTCCAGGACGGCAGTGCGCGCACTGCGCGCCGCCGCCACGAACCGTACCACCGCGTCCGGGTCCTTGACTCCCGGCCGCAATTCCACACCACTCGAGACATCCACGCCGAACGGCCGCACCGTCGCAATGGCCTCGGCCACGTTGTCCGGATCGAGTCCCCCGGCCAGCACCAGTTGCACGCGCCGCGCAACCGCGCCCGCCAGCTGCCAGTCGCAGGGGCGACCCGCACCGCTCACCGCACCTTCAAACAGCAGGCGTGGCGGCAGCGCGCTGTCGCGGCGCCAGGTACGCAGTACCGGCAGCCGTTCGAGCTCGCGCGGCAGCGTGAGCCGCTGCAGGTCCTGTGCGTCGCTCTGCAGGACATCGGGTCGGAACGTGGCGAGTATCTCATCCACCTCCGGTTGCCCCGGATGACGGGTGACCGCAACGCAGGCGACCTTGCCCCGGGCCGGCGCGGCCAGCCGACGCGCGAGCGAGGGCTCGACGCGTCGGACCGATTCGGCGAACACGAAGCCGATCGCATCCGCGCCGGCATCGATCGCGGCTGCAACTGCCTCCGGCGTGGTCAGCCCGCAGATTTTCACCCATGGACCGTGCTGCTGGGAATTCATGACGAGTTGCCGGGCGTGGTCGCGCGCGCGGCAGGCGCGGATACGGCCTGTTCGGTCCGGCCTTCCCGGCCCGCGTGCACCAACGCCGTCGCCAGCCTCACCGGATCAGGCGAGCGCATCAGCGCGCTGCCGACCAGGGCGAGATCGTACCCCGCTCGCCCCATGCGCCGCGCATCGTCGGCGGTTGCGACCCCACTCTCGGCCACGCGTGGCACTGTCCGTGGCAACAGGAGGGCAAGGCTCTCGAGGCGCTCCGGAACCACCGCCAACGTGGTCAGGTCACGGCAATTGACGCCGGCCAAAAGTCCCTCACCGCCCATCCGCGCGATCAACGTGTGCAGGCGTTCGATGTCGGATGCATCGAAGGTCTCCACCAGGACGAACAGCGCGAGTTCGCGGGCGCGCTCGATCATGGCGTCGAGTACGCTGTCCTCGAGCATGCGCACGATCAGCAGCACTCCACCCGCCCCGGCGGCGCGCGCCTCGGCAATTTGATAGGGGTCGACGAGAAAGTCCTTGCGCATGGTCGGAATGCCCTGTGCGGCAAGCGCCGCGGCGGCGGTGCGCAGATCCGCCAGAGACCCATCGAAGCGTTGCGGCTCGGTGAGGATGGAAACTGCCGCTGCGCCAGCGGCGGCGTAAGCGCGAACGCGCTCAGCGACAGCGCCGCTGGCGGCGGCGAGCCGACCCGCCGCGGGCGAACGCAGCTTTACTTCGGCAATGAGGCCGAAGTCCCCGGGGGCAAGCCGCAGCGGGGGGGCGGGCGCTTGCGCACGGGCCTCGCGCAGCATCTGTTCCGGTGGGCAGACGGCGCGCGCGGCGAGAGCGCGCGCGCGGCTCGAGGCGGCCATCTGCGCCAGAAAGTCGCTGCTCATGTGTCGCCGCCCGCTGCAGCGAGGGTCGCGAGTACGCGCGCCGCCGCGCCGCCATCGATCGCTTGCCGGGCCCTATCCATCGCTGCGCGGGGGTCGATCGACGCATCGGCGATCTCGAGCGCCAGTGCCGCGCCGAGCAGCAGGCAGTCCCGCTGCGCGCCGCGTTCGTGCCCCAACAGCACCGCGCGCAACGCCGCCGCGTTGTGTCGCGCATCCCCGCCGATCAGATCGGCCGGCCGGCAGCGACGCAGGCCGTAATCCTCCGGCGCCCGGGTGCCCCGATCGACGCGCCCGGGGCGTACGTCGAACAGCGTGAAGGGTCCTACCGGTGTCGGCTCATCCCAGCCCTCGGCGCCATGCACCACGAAGGCGCGCTCGATGCCCATGCCGGCCAGCGTTTCGGCCATGAGCGCCGCGACCTCGAGGCTGAATGCCCCGATCAAGCGCAGCGGCGGATCGGCCGGGTTCGTGAGCGGCCCGAGAATGTTGAATACGGTACGCACACCGAGGGCGCGCCGCGCCGCAGCCACGGCCTGCGTTGCCGGATGGTAATGCGGCGCGAACAGGAACGTGAACCCGCATCGGGTCAGGCAGGCACTCACGGCCGCCGCCTCGAGCGGTATGCGCAGCCCGAGCGCCTCGAGCACATCGGCGCTGCCGGCGCGGCTCGAGACCGAGCGATTGCCGTGTTTGATCACCGGCAGACCGCATGCGGCGCTGAGCAGTGCCGTCCCGGTTGAGATGTTGAGACTGCCGGAGCGGTCCCCGCCGGTGCCGACGATGTCGATGGCACGCAGCGCCGGCAGCGCCGGCTGCAGCGCCAGGCGGCGCATGGCCTCGGCGAACCCGCGGACTTCATCGGCGACGGCGCCCTTGGCGCGCAGAGCCGCCAGTACGGCGCCAATCATCGCCGCCGAGGTGTCGGCCTGCATGAGCAGGACGAGGAGCCGTTCGGCCTGAGACTGCGTCAGGTCGGTGCCTTCGAGCAGCCGTTCGAGCAGCTCAACCGCCTCGGACACTGGCTGCTCCCGATGTCTGGTCGAGGAAATTTTCAAGCAGCCGCGCCCCGGTGGGGGTGAGGATGCTCTCGGGATGAAACTGTACGCCTTCGACCGCGAGGTCCGTATGGCGCACTCCCATGATCTCGTCGTCATCGGTCCACGCGCTGACGATGAGGGTTTTCGGCAGTGACCCGGGTGCCGCGATCAGCGAATGATAGCGGCCGACCTCACACGGTTGCGGCACGCCGGCGAAGACCCCAATACCGTCGTGGCGGATGCTCGAGGTCTTGCCGTGCATCAGTCGCCCGGCGCGCACGACCCGGCCGCCGAACACCTCGACGATCGATTGATGGCCCAGGCACACGCCGAGCACAGGCACGCGACCGGCGAACGCGCGAATCATGTCCATGGAAACGCCGGCGTCGCGCGGGGTGCCGGGTCCCGGCGAGATGCACAGATGCGTCGGTGCGAGTGCCACCGCGCGCGGCACATCGATCGCGTCGTTGCGGTAGACCTGCACGTCCGCACCCAGGACGAGAAACGCCTGCACCAGGTTGTAGGTGAAGGAATCGTAGTTGTCGATCAGCAGCAGGCGCTTCATCAGAAGTCCTCCTGAGCCATTTCGAGCGCACGCGCCATCGCCCCGCTCTTGGCGAGCACCTCGGCATGCTCGGTGGCCGGATCGCTGTCGGCAACGATGCCGGCGCCGGCCTGGTAGCTGTATTCGTCGCCGCGGAAAACCAGCGTGCGGATGGTGATGGCGTGATCCATTTCGCCGCCGGCACCGAAGTAGCCGACGGTGCCGCCATAGAGCGCGCGACTGACCGGCTCGAGCTCATCGATGATCTGCATTGCGCGTACCTTCGGTGCGCCTACCAGCGTTCCGGCTGGAAATACCGCGGCAAACAGATCGAACGCATCGCGTCCCTCGGCCAGGGCGCCCTTGACGCCGCTGACCATGTGCATCACGTGACTGTAGCGCTCGATCGAGCGGTAGGGATCGACGGTCACGCTGCCCGCGCGGGCGACACGGCCGAGATCATTGCGAGCCAGATCGACCAGCATGACGTGCTCGGCGTTCTCCTTCGGGTCGGCGCGCAGCTCGGCTTCGCGGGCGCAATCGAGCTCGGGCTGGTCGGCGCGCGGACGTGTACCGGCGATCGGGCGCAGCTGCGCCGTGCCGCCCTGCAGCCGCACCAGTGCCTCGGGCGAAGAGCCGACCACAGTCAACTCCCCGAGCGCACAGTAGTACATATATGGCGAAGGATTGATCAGGCGCAAGGCCCGATATGCCTGGAACGGCGTCAGAGTGTGCCGGCCCGCAAAACGGCTCGACAAAACCAGCTGGTATACATCACCCGCGGCTATGTACTCTTTGACGCGCTCGACGCCACGGAGATATTCCGCGCGGGTCGTCGACGGCGTAGCGGCGGAACAGGTGCCGCGACGCGGGGTGGCAGGCAACGGCCCGCGCAGTGCCTGGATGATCTCGGCGCGCAGTCGTGTGCGCTCGGGCGGCGAGCCCGCATGCAGCAGGGCAATGCCGCGCGTCAGATGATCGAAGACAAGCACCGAACGGGGCGCGACGTAGTGCAGCGCGGGTACATCGGGGGTCTTGCCGGCCGGCGTCGGCAGTTTCTCGAAGAAGCGCACCATATCGTAGGCGGCATAACCGACCAACCCACCGGCGAGGGGAACGCCCGGGATGTCCGGTTCCGGCCGCGGAGTCTGCGCGAGCGCCATACGCAGTCCCGTCAGCAGCTCGACGCTCGTGCGGGGCACGGGATGACGCTCCGCGCCGATCACAAAACCCGAGGCATCCAGGCGTACCGAGAGCGCCTCACCGAAGCCAATGAACGAATATCGTCCAATGCGCTCGGCGCCCTCGACGCTTTCGAGCAGAAAGTGCGGCGCGAACGCGCGCAGCTTCATGAATGCCGACACTGGGGTGTCGAGGTCTCCAGGTATGTCGAATGGTGGCTTCAACGCGTTCTCCGAATCGATCAGGCAATAAAAAACCCATTCCGGCGGTCCATCCGGAATGGGTTCTGGCGGTTCTACCGCTGTCGTTAAGTTACAACGAGCAGCCCGCGGCCCACTCCGGGTAGGGAGTGCGCCACCACCCCTGCAATTTGGTGAGATGCGGCTGAAGCATGGACGCGAGCCTATCATCACCGGCGCGCGGGATACAATACCCGCCGGTCCACCGCCTGGGTTTGCCGTCATGCCGTCGTTCGACGTGGTCTCCGAGGTCAATGCGCACGAGGTCGCCAATGCTGTCGATCAGGCCAACCGCGAAATCGCGCAGCGGTTCGACTTCAAGGACACCGGAGCACGCTTCGAACTGGAAGACGGCAGCGTCACACTGCACGCCCAGGTCGAATTCCAGCTCAAGCAGATGCTGGAGATCCTCAAGCTGCGTCTTGGCAAGCGCGGCATCGATCTCGCGTGTCTCGATGTTCAGGACGCGCAGATCACCTTGGCGACGGCACGCCAGACGGTGATCCTGCGTGAGGGTATCGACGCCGATGCCGCAAAGAAGATCACCCGGCTGTTGAAGGACTCGAAGCTGAAGGTTCAGGGCAGCATCCAGGGCGACAAGGTGCGCATCACCGGCAAGCAGCGCGACGAGCTGCAGGCGGCGATCCAGCTGCTGCGCGGCGCAGACCTCGGTGTGCCGCTGCAATTCAACAACTTTCGCGACTGAGGGGGCATGATGATCGCACGAGTGTTGGCCATTGCCTGGGCGGCTTTTCTGGTGGTGTGGTGGACCTGGGGGTTGTTCAACAAGAAAACCGACCGCAGTGGCGCCTGGGGGCGCGGCAGTTGGGCGGTGCGTTTGGGCCTGATCGGCGTGATCATTCTCATCACGAACTGGGTGCACCGTTCCGGGCTATACGGTTGGCTCAGCCGCCACGATCCGACCCTGCTGCACCCAACGCCGCTCTGGCAAGGGATCGGAGTGGTGCTGTGCGTGGTCGGATTTGCCTTTGGGATCTGGGCGCGCTTGCACCTCGGCGGCAACTGGGGCATTCCCATGTCGATGCGCCAGGATCACGAGTTGGTGATGTCAGGGCCTTATGCTCACGTCCGCCATCCGATCTACACGGGGTTGCTGCTGGCCGGGCTCGGCACCGTGCTTGCGCTCGGGGTGAGGTGGCTGCCGGTGCTCGTGTTGATCGGTGTGTTCTTCGTCGTGAGTGCGCGGACCGAGGAGAAAATGCTGTCGCGGCGCTTTCCCGAATCCTATCCGGACTATCGGAAGCGCACCCGGATGTTGATTCCGCTCGTGTATTGAGTTCCTGGGCGAGGCTCTGCAAATCCAAGGCTGCGCGGCTGCGCAACTGCCCGCGCATGGCGCCGACGTGGCATAATCCTGGTCGTTGTGTCCCGATTCAACTTATCGACCGATCACGTCACCCCGTACGATCGCTTCTGTCGCAGCGATATCGAGGTCGAGCGCTTGCTGGTGGCGGGCGAACAGGCACAGGTGCTCGCGGCCTACTTCGGCGCGCGCGAATATCGTGACCTGCAGCAACTGGCGCGCGCGGCGGCGCAGCAAACGCCCGTGGCATCGCGCCCGCACGTGTTCGTCGTGCCGGGAATCCTCGGCACGCAACTCGGTCTGCGGCGGCGCGCGCCGCTGCCCGACGATGTGCTGTGGCTCGATCCGCTCGACATCCAAGGCGGCCGGCTGTTATGGCTCGATCCGGCGCAAAACGCGCCGATCATCCCGCTCGGCGCCGTGCTCTACTCGCACCTGAAGCTCAAATTGTGGCTGCGGCTGGCCGGCTTCTCGGTCACGCTGTATGACTATGACTGGCGGCTCGACATCGGCACGCTGGGCGAGGAATTGGCGGCCCGGCTGGGCGCGCATGCCGACGGGCCCGTCGCCATCGTTGCCCACAGCATGGGCGGTCTGGTGACCCGGGTGGCGCTGGCGCGGCCAAACACCGCGCATGTCGAGCGCGTGGTGCTGCTCGGTACGCCCAACGGCGGAGCATTTTCGCCACTGCAGGCGCTGCGGGGTACGTACGCGGTGGTGCAGAACATCGCGCGACTCGATCTGCATCATTCGTCCGTCGAACTGGCCGAGCGTGTCTGGACCGGCTTTCCGAGCCTGTACCAGATGCTGCCCGGCGTGAACGGCCACGGGCCGGATCTCACCGACCTGCGCCGCTGGCCCGCATCGGCGCCATCGCCGCGACCGGCGCTCCTCGCGCGCGCGCGGCAGCTGCACGCCGCGCTACCGCAACCCGACGCGCGCTTCACGGCCATTGCCGGAGTGGGTCGTGCGACGGTGACTGCAGCACAGCCCAGCGAGGCGGGATTCGTATATACCGTGACTCGCGGCGGCGACGGTACCGTGCCCACTGCGAGCGCGGCACCGCCGGGTATGCGTGCGTACTTCACGGGCGCGGCGCACAGTGATCTGACTCGCGACGGGCAGGTGGCAGCTGCCGTCATCGATGTGCTGACGACGGGTGCGACGGCACGTCTGCCGCGGCAGTGGCGTAGCCGGGCACGGGCACATGCCACCGTCACGGATGCGCAGTTGTTGGCGCAACGTGCCGATAAGCTCGACTGGGCGCGTCTCGAGCCGGCGCAGCGGCAGGCCTTCCTCGACCAGCTCAACGCACCCGAGCCACTGCGTTTACGCGTCGATTGACTGTCCGATCGCAAATCGCACTCAGAGGCTCTGCGCTGCCGTCTCCAGCACGCTGGCCGCGCCGTGCGCGATCACTTGTGCGAGCGCCGCCGCCGCGGGCAGCTGGTGCGTGGCGTAGAAAACCGCGGTACGGATCTTGGCGTGGTAGAACGCATGCTCTTCGCCGTCGAGTTTCTGGGCAGCAATGGCTGCGGACTTGGCCAGGAGCCAGCCGCCCAGCACCAGTCCACACAGTTTCAGATACGGGACCGACACTGCGAACGCCTGAGCGGGGCCGTGCTCCATCTGCGCGAGCAGCGCACGGGTAGCGGTCTCGAGGTGGCCGACGCCCTGCAGCGCCGCGTCGCGGACGGATGCAACCGCTGCCGCAGGAGTCGCGAGCGCCTGCAGCTCCCGGCGCATGTCCGCAATCAGTCGTTGCATTGCGGCGCCCTGATCGCGCGCGATCTTGCGGCCGATCAGATCGTTCGACTGGATCCCTGTGGTGCCTTCGTAGATCGTCGTGATGCGCGCATCGCGCAGGTATTGCGCGGCGCCAGTCTCCTCGATGAATCCCATGCCACCGTGAACCTGGATACCCGTGGCCACGGTTTCATTGCCTGTTTCGGTGCACCAGCCCTTGACAATCGGTATGAGCAGCTCACCGCGCTCGAGCGTTGCCGCGCGCACGCGTGCGTCGGGATGGTATGCGCCCTGGTCGAGCGCCGTACCGGCATAGAATGCGAGGGCACGGGATGCCTCGGTGTTCGATTTCATGCTGAGCAGCATGCGCCGGACGTCCGGATGCTCGATGATCGGCATCGGGTCCGTGCCGCGGCTGCCAGGTGGCTTGCCTTGCACGCGCGTGCGCGCGTATTCGAGCGCCTGCTGGAACGACCGTTCGGCGACGGCATAGCCCTCGACGCCCACTGCAAGCCGGGCGGTGTTCATCATGACAAACATGTGCTCGAGCCCATGATTGGGCTCGCCGACCAGATGGCCCACCGCGCCATGCTCGTGGCCGAATTCCATGACGCAGGTCGGGCTGGCATGGATGCCGAGCTTGTGCTCGATGGAAGCACAGCGCACCTCGTTGCGTTGCGCCAGCGATCCGTCGGGCGCGACCTGTACCTTCGGCACGATGAACATCGATATGCCCCGGGTGCCCGCCGGCGCGCCCTCGATTCGCGCCAGCACCATGTGCAGGATGTTGTCGGTAAAATCGTGCTCGCCCCAGGTAATGAATATCTTCTGCCCGAACAGTCGATAATGGTCCCCTTCGGGTACGGCGCGGGTGCGAATCTGCCCCAGATCGGAGCCCGCCGCCGGTTCGGTCAACACCATGGTGCCGGTCCACTCCCCGCTGATCATCTTGGGCAGGAACAGCCGCCGCTGGGTCTCGGAACCGCACAGCTCGAGCGCGTGCGCAGCACCATGAGTCAACATGGGGCAGAGTTTGAAGGCAAGATTGGCCGCGGCGAAGATTTCCTGCACCGCACTGTTGAGCGCCTGCGGTACCCGCTGTCCGCCGTAGCGCGGATCGGCCCCGAGCTGCGGCCAACCGCCCTCGACGAACTGGCGGTACGCGTCCTTGAACCCCGCCGGGCTGCGCACGCCGGCGCTGCTCCACTGCGCCCCGTGCGCGTCCCCGGTGCGATTGAGCGGCGCAAGGACATCCTCGGCAAAGCGGCCGGCTTGCTCAAGTATCGCTGCGCCGACGTCCGCCGAATAATCGGCGTACACCGGACCGGCGGCAAGGGCATCGGTGCCGAGCAGTTCCTCGAGCACGAAACGCAGTTCTCTCAGTGGCGCGCGATACATGATCGTTCTCCGGGATCGGCGTGCACAGCGGCATTTTAACCCGATTCGCACCATATCCTACTGTGCGGTAGCATTTATTCTCGCCGGTAGGATTCAGCGAGCCCGCGCCGACGGTGCTGCCGGCGGCGCCCGTGTGCCTGAATATGACAAGTCGGTGGCGGGATGGCGAAAGGAGCCGTCCCGCCCCATCGCGCCCGGTGGGCGGAACGCGAGCGAGTTCACGGTACCGCGCGCGCCATGGTGTCACTCTTTCGCTACAGCCAGTCGCGCTCTCGCTTCACGATGGGGAATCTCATGCATTCGGCCGCGCGCCAGACACGCCCGAGTTCCGATGGCGCCAGCCGCGCGGGCGGGCCGCAGGACCTGGAGAGCATCGGTCGCCAGCTGCTTGAGGCGCTGCCACCGCTGCGGCTGCATTCGGTCTCCGTCTACGACGATCAGTGCAATGTGCTCTGGCTGAGCGAAGGTGCCCTGGGTCCGGACGAGCATGCGCTGGTGGTCGATGCACTGGCGCTGTTTGCTCAGGAGCCTGTTGCCCGGGAGCGCGAGCAGCGAGTCGAAGACGGTCGAGTGGCGGTTTTTCTGCCACTCAGCGCAGCGCGGGGATCTCTGTCGGGGCTGGTGATGGTGCTGGCCGATGTCAAGGTCGCCGGCGAGGGCTTGCTCGAGCGCATCTTGACCCCGGCCGTGCAGGCCGCGGTACAGGCGCTCGCGACCGTGGTGCAGCCGGCCTTGGCGCGCCGCGTCGAGCACGATCCGACCAGCCTGGTGCTGACGATAGCCGAGGATGACGTCCACGCTGATGCGCGGGCTACGCCGGCGCGCAGTAGTCCTTCCGAGCTTGCCCCAGCGGCGGTCGAAAAGATCCTCGAGGCGGGGGAACTCTCACTTGAACTCGAGCCGCCCATCATCGCTGTGGCCGCAGACGGACCGTCCAAGCCGCCCGAGCCGGCGGCGCAGTCACCGGCGCCTCCGCCGGCCGCGCCCGTGATCCCCTCGGCCGTCACGCTCGAAATACTGCCCTTCGTCAAGCTGCGCTCGGGTGGGCGCATGCGCTGCTTCGAGGTTCTGCCGCGCGGTACGGCGCGCCTGAATCGCGATCCGGCGATGCTCGACCTGCTGGCGCTGCAGCGGCTGCTGGCATGGCTCGGCGAGCAGCGCGCAAGCTGGGCGAGTGAGCCGACGACCTTCACCCTGAATCTGTCGATCGCGACGCTCGAAGACGAGGGTTTCCTGCGTCAGCTCGGCGCCGGTCTCGGCGCCAGCGGCATCTCACCGGAAACCGTGGGCTTTGAGATCGCCGAGCCGCTGTGTACGCAGCGCCGGGCGTCCGTCGAGCGCTTCATCGCCGGCTGCGAGCGCCTCGGCTGCTCGGTGGTCATCGATGGCTTCTCGTTCGACTCTGCGGTGGTCCCGCTGCTGCGCTCCAAGGCGGTGCGGCTGGTGAAGATGGATCCGCGTCTGACCACGGGGGCTCTGAAAGACAAGCTCTCGCAGGCGCTGGTAGTGGCGATCGTACAGGCCGTCAAAGTCCTCGGGATTCACTGTTCGGCGCAACAGATCGACGCGCCGCACGTGCTGCGGTGGCTGACCGCGGCGGGATGCGACTTCGGGCAGGGTGCGATCCTGGCCCGTCCCCTGCCCATCGAGCGGCTGCACGCGCCTGTCTCCGCTTGACTCGCCGCGGGGCTCGGATCGGGTAAGCTTACCTTCTGGCTGTGGCCTTTCACGAGAGGCGCGGCGGGGTAACCGATTGAACATCAAGACCGTCATCGTCGACGACGAAGTGCTTGCCCGGCGCGGCATCCAGCGGCTGCTGCGCCCGAGCACGGATTTCGAAGTGATCGCGGAAAGCGGCAATGGTCGCGACGCCATCAGCCTCATTCAGCGCGAGCGGCCCGATGTGGTGTTCCTCGATGTGCAGATGCCGCTGCTGTCGGGCTTCGAGGTGCTCGCCCAGCTGCCGCAGGCGAGCCTGCCGCTCGTCGTTTTCGTGACCGCGTTCGATCAGTACGCGGTGCAGGCTTTCGAGGCCTGTGCGGTCGATTACCTGCTCAAGCCCATCGACGAGCAGCGCTTTGCTGTCACGCTCGAGCGCGTGCGGCACAGCCTGGCGACGCGCCACGCCGCCGCCGAACGCGACAAGCTGATGGAGGTGGTCGCCCAGATCACCGGCGCCGGGGAGATCGAGCTCGAGACGATTCTGGCGCAGGGCAGCACGGCGCTCGAGGCGAGTGCGCAGATTCTGCCGATCCGCCAGGGCCGGCACACCGTGCGGGTGCCGGTCGCGTCGATTCAGTGGATCGATGCCGCGGGTGATTACATGTGTGTGCACGCCGAAGGCGACACGCACATTCTGCGTGGCACGATGAAGGAACTCGAAGGGGTGCTCGATCCGAGAATGTTCCAGCGTGTGCACCGTTCGACCATTGTCAATCTGCGCTTCGTGAAGAGTTTGCGCGCGCACATGAATGGCGAGTACTTCCTCACGCTCGAGGGCGGCCAGGAACTGAAACTGTCGCGTACGTATCGCGACAAGATCGAGCTGTTTCTCGGCAGCCGCGCAGCGCAGCGGCGTACCGTTCAATAACACCGGTCAGCTCCGCGGTGGCTGGCCGCGCTTGGACCGTGCGCGAGAGGTCGGTACCGGTATCGCGGACCGGCAGGCGAGCGCAAGAAAATAATCAGCCACCGTCCAGAGGCTGTGCGAGCCAGCCGGGAACACGTGCGTGTCGCCCATCCGCAGCGCATGCCGGACCCCGGCCCGCGTAATGAGCGCCTCGCCTTCCAGGACGTAGATGATCTCCTCGCACGCATGGGTCCACCGGAAGCAGCCGCTGCTGCAATCCCACATGTGCAGCGCCACGCCGCCGGTGTTGCCATGCGCGAGCAGTTTTGCGCGCCTGCGCGGCGTGCCGTCGAGGATCCAATCGGCCCGAATCGGCGCCGGCTCGAGCATGTGCCCGCCACGCCTGCGGAGCACCGGCCCGTCGAGCGCGACGGTCTGTTCGAGCATATCCACATCGTGGCGCTCCCCCGTGCCGCGGCCGGGCCGTGTGGATCGAGGCGATTTTGCCAAAGGACGCTCCGCTGCCTGCCGCGTGAACAGCCCGACCAAGCATACGAGTCGCCGACTGGACGTACCGTGAGATGGCGCACACGGATTCCGCTGCACGCGCGTGAACGCTACACTGCCTTGGGAGCGGTGCGCCGCTGTTCGGGCGGCCGCGGCTCCATCTTGCGATCCGAAATGGGGGCGTCCGATGAATCGCATCTGGCTCAAGTCCTATCCTCCGGGCGTGCCCGCCGACATCGATCCGGCGCAGCTGAGCAGCCTCAGTGAGCTGCTGGAGCACGCTTGCGCGACGTATCGCGACCGGCCCGCATATGAGCAGTTCGGCACCGTGCTGACGTACGGGCGTCTCGATGAGCTGACACGAGCGTTTGCCGCCTGGCTGCGCTCGGTGGGCTTGGGCAAGGGCGAGCGCATCGCGATCATGTTGCCGAATTGTCTGCAGTATCCGGTGGTGCTCTTTGGAGCGTTGCGCGCCGGCCTGGTGGTCGTCAACACCAATCCGCTGTACACCGGCCGGGAACTCGCGCATCAGATCGAAGACGCAGGCGCCGCGGCGATCGTCGTGCTCGAGAACTTCGCGCACATCGTGGAGGAGATTGCGCCGCACAGCGGACTGAAGCACATCCTGGTGAGTGCGGTCGGCGATCTGCTGCCGGCGCCAAAGTCCTGGGTCGTCAATTACGTGGTGCGTCACCGCCGCAGGCAAGTCCCGCCCTGGAACATCCCACGGGCAGTGTCGCTACGAAGCACATTGCGTGCCGGCCGATCGCTGCGCTGGGAGCCCGAACGTCTGGCCGCAGACGACCTTGCCTTCCTGCAGTACACCGGGGGTACGACCGGAGTTGCCAAGGGTGCCATGCTGACGCATGGCAATCTGTGCGCCAATGTCCTGCAGGCGCGAGCCTGGATCGGGGATTTCTTCGCGGACGAACCGGGTACGCTGATCACCGCCATTCCTCTGTACCACGTCTTTGCGCTCACGGCGAATTGCCTGTTATTCGCCTACCTCGGCTGGAAGAACGTTCTCATCATCAATGCGCGCGACTTTCCGGCGCTCGTGGCGCAGATGAAGCGTCACCCCTTCGAGTTCTTCAGTGGCGTCAACACGTTGTTCAATGCGTTGCTGCATGCACCGGACTTTGCTGCGGTCGACTTCAGCCACCTCAGGATCACCCTCGGCGGAGGCATGGCCGTGCAGGCGGCGGTGGCGCAGCGCTGGAAGGAAGTCACCGGCAAGAGACTGACGCAGGCATGGGGGCTGACCGAAACTTCACCGGCCGTGGCCATCAACCCGATCGACGAGGACTTCAACGGCTCGGTGGGCTTGCCGATCCCTTCGACAGAGGTCTCGATCAAGGACGATGCGGGCAATGACCTGCCGATCGGACAGACCGGCGAAGTCTGTGTGCGTGGACCCCAGGTCATGCGCGGCTATTGGAATCGTCCCGACGAGACCGCCAAGGTGATGTTGCCCGAGGGGTGGCTTAGAACCG
The DNA here is from genome assembly GCA_021822385.1 of Pseudomonadota bacterium. Classification (GTDB taxonomy): domain Bacteria; phylum Pseudomonadota; class Gammaproteobacteria; order Steroidobacterales; family Steroidobacteraceae; genus 13-2-20CM-66-19. The sequence continues at coordinate 634 of JAKARC010000029.1, read as the reverse complement.
GCGATGTCGGTTACATGGATGAAAAGGGTTACGTGTATTTGCAGGATCGCAAGAAGGACCTGATCCTGGTGTCAGGATTCAATGTCTATCCGAACGAAGTGGAGGAGGTTGCGGTGATGCACCCCGGCGTGCTCGAAGCCGCCGCCGTCGCTCAACCCGATGAACACTCCGGCGAAGTGGTTGCGCTTTACGTGGTGCTGAAGGATCCGGCCGTCACGGCGCAGGACATCATCCAGCATTGCCGCAAATCCCTGGCCGGCTACAAGGTGCCAAGGCACGTCTATTTCCGCAAGGAACTTCCGAAGAGCAACGTCGGGAAGATATTGCGTAAGGCTCTGCGGGAAGAGCTGGCGCATCCATAATAAAAAACGCCGGCATCTGAAGAGATGCCGGCGTTCGATTTGCGTTATCAGCGCGTCAGAGGTGTTACCCGAGCATCAATTTCCGCCACCCTTGAGGCCTTCGGAGGCAGCTGCGCCGCCACCCTTGAGGCCTTCGGAGGCAGCTGCGCCGCCACCCTTGAGGCCTTCGGAGGCAGCTGCGCCGCCACCCTTGAGGCCTTCGGAAGCAGCTGCGCCGCCACCCTTGAGGCCTTCGGAAGCAGCTGCGCCGCCACCCTTGAGGCCTTCGGAAG
>JAKARC010000028.1 GCA_021822385.1 Pseudomonadota bacterium | reverse complement strand
GCTCCGCAGGGGCCAGGGGCGCGTCTCAGGGCGCGCACCCTGTCACACCAGACGGCAACATCAGTCCCCTACCTCAGCCTACCGCCTCTACGTCAGACCCGTCACGCATGCTCGCCGGAAAGACACATCCGTTACAAGGACGACCTCATCGATTATCTCGAGCGCTTCCTGAGCGAGCTGGTCCTGGCGATGCACCGGGTGGGAACACGCGTGGAGAATCTTGCGGCCGCGCGGGATCTCGAACAGGTCTTCCTGCTCCTCGCGCGCCGCGAGAGCGTGGATGCGTTGCAGGTCACGGCGGAGCACATCGAGAGCACCTGCGACCGCTGGCGTCAACGCTGGGAGGGCCTCCGTCGCTGGTTCACGAGCCCGACCGGAGCCTCGCAGGCCGAGCTGTTGCGGGCCCGAACGCGTGCGGCAATTCCTGCGCTGCTGACGGCGATTTCTTCGCTGAACGAGCGCCGCACCCAGCGTACTGATCGAGCCGCGGATTTTCTGACGCTGGCGCGCTGGTTCGCGGTAGCGCCCGACGAAGCAGCGTGCCACCGGCTGTGGCGAACTGCGTTCGGACTCGCCCCGGCACGGCACTTGCGGATCGATGAGGTCACAGTCGCTGCGCGCGAAAGTGCCGGAGAGTCGGCGCGAACCAGCTGGCTCAAGGGAGTGCCGCTTGCGATCAGCCCGAGGTTGCGCAAGACAGGGCGCTGGAGTCCGCGCGGTGGACCGCGCGTCGTCATCGACCGCAGCGCCGAGAAGGCGCACCTTGCCGAACTCATGCGGCGCGAGACGGAGCAACTGCTGCGTGCGCGCGACCGATTGGGGCGCACCCGGACGTTGCGGTTGGCGGAACTCGGCCCGTTGGACCCGGCCGAGTTCGATCTGTTCCTCGATCTGCTGGGCGAAGCATTGGCGCGCAAGACGGGGGACGATGTACGGGTGGAGGCGTTCTCCAGCGACGGCGCGTTGCGCATCAGCCTGGAGCCGGTGCCTGGGGCTCCGTGGACGACGCTCGAGACGGCCCACGGCCGCTTCAGCGGACCGGATCATACGGTCACGATCACTCCGGTCCGTCACGATGCGGTGAGCGCGCCCTGATGTCTCTGACACCACTTTCTCCCCGGGAGGTCGCGCGGCGGCCGGGTGCCATTCTGCGCGAGGAAGTCGAGGATGCGACCCATGCCGAGCGCTCCCGCGCGCTGCGTGCGCTCCTCGCGCGATCGCTGCTCACGCCGGACGGAAGATCCAAGTCCGCCTTCGCTCTCGTGCGCCGGCATGCGCCCTATCTGCGCGAGTGGTGTGCCCACTACGCGGGTTGGACGTTGATCGTCACGCCCGAGGTGATTCGCTTGCGGAAAATTCCGAGCGTCACGAGGGATGCCACACGTGCCGCGCGCGATCCCGTGAGTGGTCTCCCGTTCGACCGACGGTGCTATGTGCTGCTGTGCCTCTCGGTGGCCGTCCTTGAGCGCAGCGACCGGCAGACCACGCTGGGGCGCCTGTCCGAGCAGGTGATCGCAGCAGCGACGGACCCGGCGATCGCTGCGGCGGGGTTGCGATTCGGGTTCGATACCCAGGATGGTCGTCGGGAGTTCGTGCACGCCGTTCGCCTGCTGCTCGATCTTGGGGTGATCCGGCGCGTGCAGGGTGACGAAGAATCTTACGTCCGGGAGCGCGCGGATGTGCTCTACAATGTCGTGCGCCCCGTCCTGGCGCAGCTTCTGGCCGCGCGCCGTAATCCGTCGCTGGTTTCCGCGGGGAGCTTCGAGGAGCAGCTCGCCGCCTTGGTCTCGGAACCTCGTCCCGAGACGGCGGATGCGCGGAACCGGCAGATCCGTCTGAGACTGACGCGGTGTCTGTTGGATGACCCGGTGCTGTATTACGATGAGCTGGATGCGGAGGAGCGGGCTTACTGCGATCGCCAGCGCGGTCATCTCGTGCCGGAACTCGCGCAGGCGACACGCTTGCAGCCGGAACTGCGAGCCGAAGGCATTGCGCTCGCCGATCTCGATGGCGACGCGACGGATCTGGGTCTGCCGGAGGAGGGGACCGAAGGACATTTCACGCTCCTGCTCACGACGCATTTGGCGGATCGCCTGCGCTCGGATCCCAACACAACGCTCTCTCATGAGGAGATCGTCAGGTTTGCGACGCTGTGCATCACGCAGCACAAGCATCATTGGAGAAAAGACGTGACGCTGCCCGGCGCGGAGCGACGCTATGCCGCTCTCGCGCTCGAGCGACTTGAGAGTCTGGGGCTCATTGAGCGGCGTCATGATGGCGCAGTGGGTCCTCTACCGGCCATCGGACGGTTCGCGCTCGGGACCCCGGTCTCCGGAGAGCTGCATGGAAGCTGAGCCTGATCTCGGGCCGACCCTGAGCCTCGAAGCGACCGAGGGCGCCGCGGCATGCCGCCCGCCTGTCGGCGCGCTGCCCGCGCCCGTGAAGGTGCGTTGGCATCCGCTTCGCGGTGGGCTCCTCAATCTCTACCGATATGACGACGAGGTTTTCGCGTTCGAGCAGGGTCGGCTTCTGCTTCGCGGCAACAACGGAACGGGCAAATCCCGGGTGCTGGCGCTGCAGCTCCCGTTCCTGCTCGACGGGGAGATCGCCCCGCACCGGGTGGAACCCGACGGCGATCCCGCCAAGCGCATGGAATGGAATCTCCTCATGGGGCGCCATGAGGAGCGGCTGGGATACACCTGGATCGAGTTCGGGCGCTGCCTGCCCGAGGGTGGCGCTGCATTTCTGACGCTCGGCTGCGGCCTGCGGGCGATCGAGGGCAAGAGCGGGGTCCAGCGTTGGTTCTTTCATACCACCCGGCGCGTCGGCGAGGACCTGCATCTCAAGACGTCAGACGGCCGTCCGGTGACGCGGGATCAGCTCGGTTCACTGCTCGGCTCGTGCGGGGAGATCGTCGATGGCGTCGAGGAATGGCGGCGCACGGTCGGTCAGCTCCTGTTCCGGCTCGGACCGCGCTACGAAGCTCTGATCGAGCTTCTCATCCGACTGCGGCATCCGCAATTGTCTCGCAAGCTTGACGAAAAGGTACTTTCCGCGGCGCTCAGCGAGGCACTCACGCCGCTCCCGCTGGCGGTTATCGACGACGTGGCGGAAGCGTTCCGCAGCTTGCAGAGCGATCGGGAAGAGGTGCAGCGCTTCGGTGCGGTGCGCCGTGCCGTCGGTGAGTTCCTGGAGGACTACCGACGTTATCTGCGCACTGCGGTGCGCCGGCGTGCGGCCGTTGTCCGCTCGACGCATTCCGCGTACGAGGAGGCTCAGCGTCAACTCCGTGCGGCGGAGAGACAAAAGATTGAGCAGATCGAGGAGCAGCACCGCGCGCGTCGCGAGATTGAACGGCTTGCGGGCGAGCTTGCCGCAAGCGATGCGGCCATCCGCACGTTTGAAGACAGCCCGGAGATGCGCAGCGTCAGAGAGTTGCAACGCGCTCGGGAGGAGGAGGTCGAGCGGGCGCGGCTTGCCCGAGAGACACGCACCGACCTCGACGCCGCACACGCAGCCGCCCAGGAAGCCGAGTCTTCCCTTGGGGAACGCGAAACAACGACGACCGAACAGGCGGAGCAGGCACGAGAGCAGGCCGCCCTGGCCGCGCGCTGCGCCGCGAGTGCGGATCTGAAAGCCGCGCACGAGGCGATTTTCCGGGTGGATGCGTCCTCGGCTCCGCCTGCGGATCCCGGGTTGCAGGCGGCCGCCGCGCAGTGGCAGGTTGTGCTCGAGCGCCGCCGGCGCGAGCTCGAGGCATTGCATAACCGCAATCAGGCGCTCGAGAAGGCGGTGCGCGAGCATCAGTCGGCGCTCAGCGCCCTGCGGCAGGCCGAAGCTGCGGAAGGCCGCACGCTCGAGGACGAGGCGCTCGCGCGGCAGACGTTCGCGGCCGCGGCCGAGGCGCTGCTGACGGCCTACTCGCAGTGGCAACGCGGGATTCGCATCCTACAGTGCGCTGCGGCGGAAGCGCTGGCGGAAAGCTTTTCGGCGTGGACCGAGCAGCGGGGTGGCGCAAGCCCCCTGCAGCAACACGCGGACGAGGCGCTGCGCACCGCGCAGGCCCGAATCGCTGCTGAACGGGCGGCCGCGGAGCAGAGTGACCGTGAACTCGCGCGCGCATTGCAGGAGATCGAAGCCGAGCAGGGCGAGCTGCGCCGCGGCGCTCAGCGCTTGCCGCCGCCGCCGGCGTGGCGCAAGGCAGCGCGCGCGGGCCGGAGCGGGTTGCCGTTTTGGCGCACGTGCGATTTCCGCCCGGAACTGCCTACCACCCTGCGTGCGGGGCTCGAAGCGGCTCTTGAGGCGAGCGGTCTCCTGGATGCATGGGTCCTGCCCGATGGTCGGCTGATCGATTCCGCGACGGAGGATGCTTTCCTCGTGAACGGTCCGAACTCGACGCCTCTGCCGGTCGAGCGGACGCTGGCGCGGTGGCTTGTGCCGGCGATGGATCCGCAGCGGAGCGCCGCGACGGGTCTCGAGCCCGCGCAGGTCGAGCGGATCCTCGCGGCAATCGGCGGCGAACCCGATGCCGGCACTGACTGGGTGACCCCCGCAGGCGTTTGGCGACTGGGCCCATTGCAGGGCGAGGCTCACAAGAGCGAGGCCGAGTTCATCGGTGAGCGGGCGCGTGAGGCGGCACGGCTGCGGCGCCTCGCCGAGCTCGCGCAACGTTCCGACCAGCTTCTCGAGCAGCGCCGATCGGTCGCGAAGCAACTGGAGGCGGCAGAGGCCGCGCAGCGTGCCGCGCAGGAGGAACGCCGACGTCTGCCGGACCACGAGTCGTTGCGCACGGCCGGCGCGGCGATCGATGCGGCCATCACGGCGGTCGCGCGCGCCGGCCAGATGCGCGAGGCGGCAAGCGTACAGGAGGCTCAGGCCAACAGCCGGCGTGAGGCTCTGCAAGCCGCCCGCGATCGTGATGCGGCGGATCTGGGCCTGTCCGCCTGGGTCGATCGGCTCGAAGAGCTTGCCGCGGCGACCGCCGCCTATCGCGAGGCGCTCGCCGCCCTCGGCCCGACGGTGCGGGGATGGCAGCTCGCCTGGCGCGCCCTGGGTGAGGCACGACAGCGTCTCGAGCAGGCGCGGATCACTCATCGCCACCGGGCGGACCGCCACGCGGAGGCCGAGCGATTGCATGAGGAAGCGCGGGGCCGCGTCGCGGCACTGTCAAGCTCGCTCGGGGTGAGCGAAGCGGAGATCCTCGAGCGTCTGGCGCGCGAGCGACAGCACAGGGACGCCGTGATCGAAGCTAGAGAGCGCGAAGACGTCTCGGAGCGCGCTGCACTTGCGGCCGTGGCGGCGGCCCAAAGCAATGTCGAAAGGTTCCTCGCCGAGCGGCAAGAGCGGGAGGGGCAGAGGCAGGCCGCCGTCGCCCATCTGCAGACGCTCGCTCTGCACGGTGTGCTGCGCGAAGCCGATCCGGACGCGGGGTCCGCGGCACCTCCCGAGACGGGATGGTCGGCGAGTTTTGCCGTCGAACTCGCGCGCGCGCTGAACGAGCGGTTGCAGGATACCCCCGAGTCCGATGAGGCTTGGCAGCGGCTGCAACAGGATGTATTCCGGCACGTTGACACGCTGCGCGATGAGTTGATCCCGCAGGGCTACCACCCAGATACGTCCCCGATAGACGAGGGGCTGGTCCTGGTGCGCTGTCCATTCCAGGGAAAACTCTGCTCGATGTCCGAGCTCGACGCGGTGCTCGCCGATGATCTGGCCTTGCGCCAGCGTCTGCTCGATGAGCGGGAGCGGGAAGTGATCGAGAACCATCTCCTGGGTGAAGCGGCTGCGGAACTGCAACGCCTGATCCGGGATGCGGAACGTTGGGTCGAGAATACCAACAGGGAGCTCACGGCGCGCCCGACGAGCACCGGGATGCAATTGAAGTTTCTCTGGGAAGCCGATCCCGACGGTCCGCCGGGACTCGATGCCGCGCGACGTCAGCTTCTGCGCGCAAATGCGCTCTGGACCGAGGATGAGCGGGCGGGACTTGCCCGTTTCCTGCAGGAGCGCATCCGCGCGGAACGTAATGCGGACGAGTCCGGCACCTGGCGCGACCAGTTGGCGGCAGCGCTCGACTACCGGCGATGGCATCGCTTTTCCGTCCTCCGCCACCAGGATGGGCAGTGGCGACGCCTCAACCGCGCGACCTATGGCACCGGTTCCGGCGGCGAGAAGGCGCTCGCGCTCACGATACCGCAGTTTGCCGCGGCCGCCGCTCACTATGCGAGCGCCGATCCGCATGCGCCGCGCCTGATACTGCTCGACGAAGTCTTTGTCGGCATTGACAGCGACATGCGCGCCAAGTGCATGGGATTGCTCGCGACCTTCGATCTTGATTTCGTGATGACCAGCGAGCGTGAGTGGGGATGTTACCCAACGCTCCCGGGACTCGCGATCTGTCAGCTCTCGAGCCGTCCCGGTATCGACGCGGTGCTCGTGACGCCCTGGGTCTGGAACGGAGCAGACCTGCGTCAGGTTCAGCCGGTCGCCGTGAGTCGGGACGCGCAGGTCAAGGCGGCGGGGGTCTGAGGGCGGCGCGGCGTGCACGAGCAGGTGTTGGGACCAGTGAGCGACGACAGGTTGGACAGGGCAGAGGCGAATGTCCGGGATCCGATCCGTCTGCGGGCGACGCTGGGCCGTGCCGAGCTCTCGCGTCTCGTCGCTGCATTACAACGCCGACTGGAATTGGGTCGACCGCTGACCGGCACACTGGCTCTGTCCGCGGTGACGGCCGGCGAACGTGCCGCAGTCGATGAGCTGATGGGTCGCCGCACCACACGTGGCACAACTCTCGTCGTCAACCTCGACGCCCTGACCCGCCTGCTTGCCGATGCCGGGATCAGCCCTGATCTCGAGAGCGCCGTGCAGGCGCTGACCGGCCCGATCGTCAATCGCCAGACCGTAGCCGCGCGCGACGCCGCCGCGTGGACGGGCGCCTGGACGCACGCGCGCACGCTGCTGCACGAGCCACGGCTGCGCGAGTGGCTGGAGGAGCTGATACGGGCAGGCACCGTCAAGCGGCTCTGCGTGACTCCACAATCGGCCCTAACCGTGCTCACTCAGCTCGCGCGGCTCGCCGCTGCGCTGCCCGCCCCCGGGGAGCCGCTCGCAGCCTTCGCGGCCCGGCTCTTCGGCGATGCCCATGCCCTGGATCCCGGCAGTCCACTTGCGACTCTGGCCGTCCGGGCGGCGGCGCGTCTCGGCGAAGTCCAGCTGGAGGATGACGCCGAGAGCCGCCGCGGCGCGTGGGCGAGCGTGGGCGTGATGTGCGATGAGCTGAGCACTCCCGCCCTGGTGTTGAACATCCCCGCAGCCGGGTCGGGCCCCCTCTCGGAGCTGCTGCGCCTCGCCGCCCAGCACGGCGAGCCTGTGCATGTGTCGCTGCGCCTGCTGTTGCGCGACCCTCTCATCGCCGAGCGGGCGCTCCGGAGCCGGACCGTGTTCATCTGCGAGAACCCGACGACCGTCGCATTGGCGGCGGCTCGCTTCGGCGCCCGCTGTGCGCCGCTCGTGTGCGTCAACGGTCAGTTTGCGACGCCGTCGCTGGTGCTGCTCCGCCAGCTGCGCGGCGCCGGAGCGACACTCCTGTATCATGGTGACTTCGATCCGGGCGGACTCGTCATCGCGCGCCGGGTGTTCGCGAAATGTGGTGCGCTGCCGTGGCGGTTCGGTGCGGTCGACTATCTGTCCGCCCCGAAGGGCGTCCCGTTCAACGGATCACCGGGTCCAACCCCGTGGTCGCCCGCGCTCGAGACGGCCATGGCACGGGAACGGCGCGCGGTGCACGAAGAGGTGATCTTCGAGATTCTGGCCGCAGACCTCGTGAGCCATTGATGAACGCAAAGACGAAGCTATCTCATCTGCGCCGGCCTGCCGAGCTTACGCCCGATGTCTGGCAACGGCAGCTGCGCCGGCAGTTCGGCCGCGCGCAGAAATTCAAGGTCGAGAATCTTGGCGGCGAGCCGGTGTTTTCCGAATACCGCGTCACCAATCCCCACAGCGGCGGCAGCTATCGCGTCGCCATTCGTGGCGCACAGCCGGGCGACAACTACTGCGCCTGTCCGGACTTCGCCACCAATGATCTGGGTACCTGCAAACATATCGAGTTCGTCCTCGCGCGCCTCGAGCGCCGTCCCGGAGGTGCACGCGCACTGCGTCAAGGCCATCGTCCGCGCTACAGCGAAGTCTATCTGCGCTATGGAGGTGAGCGGCAGGTCCGGTTTCGCGCTGGGTCCTCGTGCCCGCAGGCGGTGGCAAAACGCGCCCGGCTACTCTTCAGCGCAGGATCCGGCGATGGGCTGCCCGCCAGCAAGCACCTGCAGCTCGATGAATTCCTTGACTACGCCCGCAAGGGCGGTCATGAGGTGCGTTGCTATGACGATGTGCTCGATTTCATCGCTGAGACCCGCGACGCGGCGCATCGGGAGCGTACTCTGGCGGCGGCCTATCCTGACGGTCCGAACAGTCCCGCGCTGCACAGGCTCCTGCACGCGACGCTGTATCCGTACCAGGCCGAAGGCGCTCTGTTTGCCGCGCGCGCGGGGCGCTGTCTCATCGCCGATGAGATGGGGCTCGGCAAAACCATCCAGGCGCTCGCGGCCGTGGAGCTGCTTGCGCGGCACTTTGGCGCCGAGAAGGTACTGGTCGTGTGTCCCACCTCGCTCAAGCAGCAGTGGCAGCGAGAGATTGCGCGCTTCTCGCGCCGCGACGCGCGCGTCGTCAATGGCAACCGGGCGTCGCGGATACAGGCCTATGCGGAGCGCGGATTCTGCAAGATTGCCAATTACGAGACCTTGGCCCGGGACTTCGAATTCATCCAGGCCTGGTCGCCCGATGTGGTGATCGCGGACGAGGCGCAGCGGATCAAGAACTGGAGCACGGTCGCGGCGCGAGCGCTGAAGCGCATCCAGAGCCCCTATGCGCTGGTGCTGACCGGAACGCCGCTCGAAAACCGCCTGGAGGAACTGGTCTCGATCATGCAGTACGTCGACGGCCAGCGGCTCGGCCCGCTGTGGCGATTGCGCCACGCGCACCAGATACTCGATGACTCCGGACGCGTCGTGGGCTACAAGGATCTGGATCGGATCGGAGAAACACTGCGGCCCGTAATGCTGCGCCGGCGCAAGGCCGATGTGCTCGCGCAGCTGCCGGCGCGTGTCGCCAAGACGGTCTTCGTGGAGATGACGCGCCCGCAGCTGGCGGAGCATCAGGCGAATGCCGTGCTCGTGCAGCAGATCGTGCAGCGCTGGCGGCGCACCGGGTATCTGTCCGATGTCAACCAGCGCCGGCTCATGGCAGCGCTGCAGAACATGCGCATGTCCTGCAACAGCACTTTTCTTCTCGATGGCAAGACCGACCATGGAAAAAAGTGCGACGAGCTCGCGACGTTGCTGCAGGAGCTGCTCGAACAGCCCGCGGTCAAGGTTGTCATCTTCAGCCAGTGGTTGCGCACCCATGAGCTCATCATTCGCCGCCTGCAGCCGAGACGATGGGGGCATGTGTTGTTCCATGGCGGCATACCCAGTGCGCAGCGCGGCGCGCTCGTCGAGCGCTTTCACAGCGATCCGGCCTGTCGGATCTTTCTCTCCACCGACGCCGGCGGTGTGGGTCTGAACCTGCAGCATGCCGCCTCCGTTGTGGTCAACATGGACCTGCCCTGGAACCCGGCGGTCCTGGAGCAGAGGATCGGGCGGGTGCATCGCCTGGGACAGACGCGGGGCGTTCAGGTCGTCAATCTCGTCGCCCAGGGCGCCATCGAGGAGGGGATGCTCTCCGTCCTGGCATTCAAGAAGTCGCTGTTCGCCGGCGTCCTCGACGGTGGTCCGAGCGAGGTCCTGCTCGGCGGGTCGCGACTGAAGCGATTCATGGAAAGCGTGGAAGCGGTGACCACCGCGGCGGGGGGACCGGGTGATGCGCACCCTGTGTCGATGCGTCCACCGCCCGTGGCGGCAGCGGTCCTCCCGAGCCTCGATGTCGTACGCGGCGCAGGGGTGCAGATCTCAAACTCGCCGCCGGATCACGCCGGCAACTCATCGCCGGAGTCCGCGTCTTCGGCCGCTGCTGCGGGCACACTTGAGCATCAACAGCCACCCGCCGACGCCTGGGCACCGCTTCTGACGGCGGGTTTGAAACTGGTCGAATCGCTGACCACCGCCGCACACGGCAATGGTGGTGGCGCTGCGGCAGCCGGCGCGCGGCTGATCGAGACGGACGCCGAGACAGGACGCTCATATGTGCGGCTCCCGATGCCTGATGCTGAGACCCTGCAGGCGCTCGGCGATGCGCTGTCCCGGCTCGTCAGCAGCCTGGTCAAATAGACACACCGAAAGCCCGTGCTCAAGGTCGGCCGCCGCGATGCATCAGCGCCGCCGGTCCGAAGGCGCACAGGACAGGCGGCATACCAAATCAGGCGGTGCGTCGCCCGCGCCAGCCCGTCGCCGGAGGGCGCCGGAACAGGTCCAGGCCCGGGCGGACCGCCGGCGCCGTCCGGTCCGCAGTGTCGCGCTCAAGTTCCGGGGCCACATCGGGAACCCCGGCCGATGGTGCTTAACTATTTGTTTTAAAAGCAATAAAATGAGATCTCCGGAACAGGGCGGGTGCGCGGGCAGGGCGGATCCGGCGCGCGCAAGAGACACATTCGGATTCCAGGCGCCAGCGCCGCACGGTGCCGGCACACCGCGATTGAACTTCCGACGCAATCTCTATACGATGCCGGCCCTTTCTGCCCTCGAGCCCGGACTTCTGTCAGTACGCGACATCGGATCGAGTAGGGCACTGCCCTTACGCACGGCGCAGATTTTTTGCATACATGAGCCGGGCCGCCCTGCCAGTCCGGTCACCCGATGATGTGTACCGAGAATTCTTAACGGAAACTTGCCATGGCCCGCACAATCGCTCTTTCTGATATCCGCAACATCGGCATCATCGCTCACGTCGATGCCGGCAAGACGACGACAACCGAGCGCATTCTGTACTACACCGGGCGCAAGCACACCATCATCGACATTCATGACACCAAGGATCTGAAGACATCGACGACGACCGATTACCTCGAGCAGGAACAGAAGCGCGGCATCACGATCCAGAGTGCGGCGGTCTCCTGCTTCTGGCGCGGGAAGAAGATCAACCTGATCGACACACCGGGGCACGTCGACTTCACCATCGAGGTGAATCGCTCGCTGCGTGTGCTGGATGGCGCCGTGGTGGTGTTCGATGGCGTGGCCGGCGTCGAGCCGCAGTCTGAAACCAACTGGCGTCTCGCCGACAATTATGGCGTGCCGCGTGTCTGCTACGTCAACAAGATGGATCGCAGCGGCGCCAGCTTCACCCGCTGCGTGGACATGATTCGCAAACGCCTCGGCGCGCGTCCGCTGCCGGTGCAGATCCCGATCGGTTCCGAAGATAATTTCAAGGGCATGATCGACCTGGTCGAGATGAAGGCCCTGGTGTGGGAATCGGACGACAAGGACGCCGAATGGAAGACGCTCGAGGTGACTGCGGATCTTGCGGACACGCTCGGCATCCATGTGCCGTCCGATCGCAAGATTCTCGCTGCCGTGGAGCAATACCGTACGGAGCTCGTCGATACCTGTCTCGAAATGGACGATGAGGCCATGCACAAGTACCTCGAGGACGGTCACGCACCGTCGGCCGAGGTGCTGCGCAAATGCCTGCGCAAGGGTACCGTCACCGGCGCATTTACCCCGGTGCTCTGCGGCTCGTCGTATAAGAACAAGGGGGTGCAGCAGGTGCTCGACGCCGTTGTCGACTACATGCCTTCACCCACCGATGTCCCGGCAATCAAGACGCTCGATCAGGATGGCAATGTCGTCGGCGAGCGCAAATGCTCCGACGACGAGCCGTTCAGCGGTCTGGCGTTCAAAGTAATCAATGACGCATACGGCGCTCTGACATTCGTGCGTGTGTACTCCGGCGTCCTCACCCGGGGTGCCTCCGTGCAGAACACCACACGCGGCAAGCGCGAGAAAATCGGTCGCATGGTCGAGATGTTCGCCAAGGAGGCCAACCCGATCGAGGAGGCACGTGCCGGGGACATCATCGCGCTGGTCTCGATGCAGGAAACCGAGACCGGCGATACGCTGTGCGATGCCGCCAATCCCGTGATCCTGGAGCGCATGCGCTTCCCGGACCCCGTGATCAGTGTTTCCGTGCAGCCGAAGGTCAAGGGCGATCAGGAGAAATTCAGCAACGCTCTTGCCAAGATGGTGCGCGCGGATCCGTCGCTGCATCTCGAGACGGATCGGGAAACGGGCCAGACCATCCTGCGCGGCATGGGCGAGCTGCATCTGGAGGTGACACTCGATCGCATGCGCACGGAATTCAACGTCGAGGGCATTATGGGCGAGCCTCAAGTCGCCTATCGCGAGACCATCACGCGCAAGGTCGACGAAAAGTACGTGCACAAAAAACAGACCGGCGGCGCCGGGCAATTTGCCGAGGTCTGGATCACCTTCGAGCCGCTGGAGCGCAGCAAGGGCTTTGAATTCGTCGATGCGACCTCGGGTGGCTCCGTACCGCGTGAGTACGTGCCGTCGGTGGAGAAGGGCCTGAGGATTCAGAAGGAAGACGGCGTGCTTGCTCACTTCCCGACCGTCGACTTCCGCGCGACGTTGACGGACGGAAGCTATCACGATGTCGACTCGAACGCGCTGACGTTTGAGATCGCCGCCAAGGCGTGTTTCCGTGAAGCCATCCGCAAAGCCGGACCCATCCTGCTCGAGCCGGTGATGAAGGTGGAGACCGTGACCCCGGGCGATTATCTGGGCGATGTCATTGGTGACCTGAACCGCCGCCGCGGCATGATTCAGGATCAGCTCGAGCGCGGCGCGAACATTGCCGTGGTTGCGACCGTTCCGTTGTCGGAGATGTTTGGATACATCGGGCAGTTGCGCTCGATGACGAGCGGGCGCGCGTCGTACACCATGGAATTCTCCCATTACGAGCCGGTGCCGAAGAATGTGGCGGACGAAGTCATCGCAACGGTCAACGCGACGAAGGCGGCCGCGAACGGCTGACGCGCCGGATTCACGCCGCCGGGCAGGCGGGTGCGACTCTCCTTCAACTGCGGTCGCAGGCGCAAGCCGCTCGTGACGATGCGGCCATGCTGCGTCCGTGTTGCGGACGGAGTCGTGCCAGATCCGCACAAAGCGCGCATGGCCGGTGTCCGGGTGGCGGGTCTATCTGCGCGCAGCTGACCCGTCCACGGCGCGGCCAGTGCCTCGCGGTCGGTGGACAAGCACCCTATACTGGTGCGCATGGGCGGCAACGGCACTCATCTGCGAATCTCGGCCGGCATCACCATCCCATTGGCGGAGATAGAGCTGACGGCCATGCGCGCTCAGAGCGTCGGCGGGCAGTCGGTCAACAAGACCTCGAGCGCCATTCATCTGCGCTTCGACATCGCGGCATCGTCCCTGCCCGATGCGTGCAAAGCACGACTGCTGCACGTGTCCGATCAACGGATCACGAAGGCCGGGTTGCTGATCATCAAGGCGCAACAGTTCCGTGTCCAGGAGCGCAATCGCGCCGCGGCATTGGCGCGATTGCGGGAACTCGTCCGCAGCGTCGCGAGTGAGCCTAAAAAACGCCTCGCTACCCAGCCGACGGCCGGATCTCGGCGGCGGCGGCTCGAAGATAAAGGCAGGCGCAGCAAGATCAAGGCGTTGCGTCGCAGCACGGATTGATGAGTGTATGTGCGGGCAGGGCGGGTGGCAGCTGCTGCGGGACGAGTGGCGTGTGATCTCTGGCTGCACCGCGTTGATGACGACGTCCTCGGGCAACGATCTGCCGAGGGCGCCATTACGATGCTCGTGCGGAGTCGCGAGCGTTACATCGTCGTGGCTGATGAGTGCGGCGCGTGCTTTCCTGACCGTGCAGCGCCCGACGGACACTCAATCGCGGGTGATTGGACCGCAAGCGTTGTCGGAGAGGGAACGCTGGGGACCGTGCTGTCAGGGGTGAATGACCCCGCGCGCAGAAACGACGAGGCGCCGTCGCCGCAAGTGCGGGACAGTCGGTTCGCGGGAGGCGCAGTAATCGCTGCGGGTCGATCGGCACGCAAGTTCAAGACAGGGCGGCTGTGCGCCGCTACCGGTCCGATCGGCCAATGGCCGTGACCGGAGATCGGTGGGCCGCTGCGGCAATGGGACTATTGGGGCTATTGGGCCTCACACGGGCCCACGTCACTCGAGTCACAGATCGGTCCCCGGCCCGAACGGCCGGGGACCGATGCGGATGTTACGGCAGCCGGTCAGTACCGACGCGCGCCGCCATTGCGGTGGCCACCGCCGCCAGAACGCTCCCGGTCCTGCGCTTCGTTGACCTTGAGGGCCCGACCGTCGAAGTCCGCTCCATTCAACTCCTGCATGGCGCGAGAGGCATCGGCATTCGACATTTCCACGAAGCCGAAGCCGCGTGGCCGACCCGTATCACGGTCGCTGATCAACGAGACTTTCTCGACCGTGCCGTGCTTCGAGAACAACGCGTGAACGGACTCCTCGGTCGCGGTGAACGGCAGGTTACCAACGTATAATTTCGTCACTTTAGAATACTCACGAGAAAAACAGATGCTGTGGCAGGTACCGTCCTGCCTCCGGGTTCGCGGAGCTTTGCGAGGGTGGCAGACTTTGGCTGGAAGACGCGCCGGAGCGGCGCACAAGCCCAAGGCAGACAAGCCGGAAAGATTAACGAGCCGGGCAATAGGCTACAGGATTTCCGTACAGGCTGCAGAACCTTTTTGCGGATGGCGATTCGAACGCCCCGGGGGCTGTGCGTGCGGGTCGCTGTCGTCCGGTGTGCCGGCGCGCCTGTTCAGGGTCGTCTCGTAGGAATAAATGCAATATATATCAATGACATAAAATCGCTTCGCTGCACGCCGCGGCCGGTGTATTCACGCCAGACCCAGTGAGCGCGGTCGACCGGACATCGGAGCGCGGTTTACCCGCGCCACTGCAGAACGATGGCGGTGGTGATGAGCAGCGCCATCATTTGGTGAAAGGCGACCAGAGTGCCCGGGGACTTTGGCCGCGCGTTCACGGCATGAAACACAAAGAAGCCGACGGTGGCCTGCACGAGTGCGAGGGCGAATGCGACCGGGAAGACCGCGCTCATCCAGCCGAGGGTGCCCAGTACGAGCAGGGCCGCGAAACCGTGTACGACGAAGATCCACTGCGCGGTGCGCCGTGGCGCCAGAAACGGCTCGATGGGTTTACCGAAGCCACGCTGGCCGGTCACCATGCCGCCCATGAAAATCGCGAACAGGACCGCGTGCAGAGGGATCATGGCGAGCAGATACGCGCCGAGATGCGCGCCGGGCAGGATCAGGGCCACGAGGTAGTTGATGAATACCAGATAGGCGAGCAGGCCATGCGTGCCATGGACGAAGGCCGGTGCGCGACCGGCGAGAACGTAGAGTGTGCCCATCCCGAACAGAGCCGTGAGCACGATCAGGGACAGTCCGAGCAACGTGCTGTAGTCCGGATGCAAAATGGCAAGCAATAGCGCCGTCAGCCCGACCGCGGTGGCGAGCACGCGATGCGCGGCCTCCGGATCGCCGCGCAGCATCAGTACCAGAATGTTGCGTGTGTACGGCCAGCGTGTGCCGAGCGACAAGCCGTATCCGAAGCCTTCGACGATGCTGCCGAGCAAAACGAGCGCTGCCGCAAAAATCACCTCGGCGGTGCTCAGGCCGACGACGACGGCGGCCCGGGTTGGCACCGGACTGATCAGACCGCGCCACACGCCCATCACGATCGCCAACACGATCATGGCGGCGATGCCGATCCCGATGATGCGCACGGCCAGCGTCATCTCGCCTTCGACGACGTCGTGAGCAGGGGCGGCGGAGGGTTGGGTAGCGCTTTTCATGGTTCGAGCCCGTTCACTGCGACCGGCGCCAGGACGTCGAGCCGGGCGCTGATCGTTCGCGGGAAATTCCGGACACGGTCTATCGTACCAGCCTCGTGTGCTGCGATGGAGCGGCGTATCGCAGTCATCACCCTGCCGCCGACTCGCCGGCCGTGGTGCGCGGCTGCCCGGCGCGTCTTACCGGCCGGCGCGCGACCGCAGGCGACGGCACCGCGCATCCGCACGGGCAGTCCCGCCCAGGCTTGCCGGGGCGGATCTGCGGGCTCGCGTACAGGTCTCGGCACGCGCAGCTCGTGCGCTGGCCGCGCATGGAATGTGAAAGAATGAAGCATATGGAAAAGCTGTTCATCTCCGCCAACGAGTTGCTGCGCGATTCCCTCGAGCTCGCCCGCCGGGTCGTGGCAAGCGGCATGCGTCCGACGTTCCTCGTCGCGATGTGGCGCGGGGGCACCCCGATCGGCATCGCGGTCCAGGAGGTGCTCGAGTACCACTCCATTCACGCCGACCACATCGCCATCCGCACCTCCTCCTACAGTGGCATCGACGAGCAGGACAAGACCGTCAGGGTCCACGCCACGGACTACCTGGTCTCGCGCCTCACGGCCGAGGATGAACTTCTGATCGTCGACGATGTGTTCGATTCCGGCCGCAGTCTAGAGGCCGTTATCGAAGTGCTCAAGCGCCGTTGCCGGCGCAATCTGCCCGAGCGGATCCGCATCGCCACCGTGTACTACAAGCCCGAGCGCCGCCGCAGCGTCCTCGTGCCCGACTTTTATATCCATGAAACGGCGCACTGGCTGGTCTTTCCGCACGAGATCCAGGGATTGACGCCCGAGGAGATCCTCGCGCACAAACCCGTGGGCCCGGAATTTCTCGATCCGCTGGGCGCGGGCGGACGGGCTGCGCCCGCGCCGCCGTTCAAGCGAGATAGATGAAGCGGACGACGCACAGCCCGGCGAGCAGGTACACCAACCAGTCGCTGGCGCGTGCCTGGCCGCGCACGAGTTTCAAGACCGCATACGCGACGATGCCGAAGGCAAGACCATTGGCAATCGAGTAGCTCAACGGAATCATGATGGCCGTGAGGAATGCCGGGATGGCTTCGGCCGGCTCGTGCCAGCTGACCTCGGCCAGCGCGCCCATCATCATGGAGCCGACCAGGATCAGGGCCGGCGCGGTCGCGACCGCCGGAATCGCCTGTACCAGCGGCGCGATGAACAGCGTGACGAGGAACAGCACCCCCACCGTGACGCTCGTGAGGCCGGTGCGGCCGCCGACCGAAACACCCGAGGTGCTCTCGATGTAGCTGGTGACCGGGCTCGTGCCCGCGAGCGCACCCACCATCATGGCGATCGAGTCGGCCAGGAGAATCCGGTTCATGCGCGGAACGGTGCCGTCCTCGGCGACCAGACCGGCACGCTTCGTGACTGCCATCAGCGTGCCGACGTTGTCGAACAGATCGACGAACAGAAATACGAATACGATCTCGACGAGCGACACGCCGATGTCGCCGTGCAGATTTAGCGCCGCCGGAATGTCGAGTCGGAACGCGGTCGAGGATAGCGCCGACCAGTGATACGACAGCGTGTTCATGTGGGTCAGGCCCAAGACCCAGGCGGCCACCGCGACGCCCACGATGCCGACCAGTATCGCGCCCTTGACCGCTCTCGCCTGAAGCGCAGCGATGGCGAGGAGGCCGAGCACGGCGAGCGCGGGCGTCGCCGCGGTGAGGTTCCCGAGTCCCACCGTAGTGCCGGCATTGGCGACGATGATGCCGGCGTTTTTCAGGCCGATGAAGGCGATGAACAGACCGATGCCACCGCTGACCGCGGCGAACAGCGAGCGCGGTATCGCGTTCATGATGAGCTGGCGCACTCCGGCGATGGTAAGCACGAAGAATGCGACCGCCGAGATGAACACACACCCCAGCGCGACCTGCCACGGCAGCCCCATGGTCTTTACGACGGTGTAGGTGAAATACGCGTTGAGCCCCATCCCGGGCGCGAGTGCGAGCGGGTAATTCGACAGCAGGCCCATCAGGATGCTGGCAAAACCGGCCGAGACGCACGTTGCGGCCGCCACGCCCGCGATCGGCATGCCCGCGGCGCCGAGGATGATCGGATTGACCACGACGATGTAGGCCATGGTCAGAAACGTCGTCAACCCGGCGAACAGCTCGGTGCGCACGGTCGTCCCGTGGGCATCGAGATCGAAGAATCGAGCCAGTGCGGGTGCGCAGCGCTGCCGTAGAGCGGTCATGGTGAGGTCAATGGCCTTTCTGGGAGGATTTCCGCCGCATGCTCACCCCCACCCCGATCCCTCGAGCCCAGGCAGCACGGTGGACCTGTCGCAACACCGGGAGCCTGCAACGACCGGTGCGCCGTCCGCCCCGATTCTACGGGGTGGGTAAATTTGCGGCAAACCCGTTTCTTCGAGTACCGTACCCGGGATGAGATCAAGGGAAGCGTATATCAGGGCTCTCCCGAAGGCAGAGCTGCATCTGCACATCGAAGGCACCCTCGAGCCGGAACTGGCCGTCCGTCTCGCGCGCAAGCACGGCGTCGCATTGCCGTACGCCGATGTGGAGCAGCTGCGTGCCGCCTATGCGTTCACCGATCTGCAGTCGTTCCTCGACGTGTATTATGCCCTGGCGGATGTGCTGCGGGATGCGGACGACTTCTACGAACTGGCCCTGAGTTATCTGCAGCGCGCCCGCGACGAGGGCATCGTGCATGTGGAGATCTTCTTCGATCCACAGACGCATACCGCGCGCGGCATTCCCTTCGGCACCGTGGTCGAGGGCTTGCATCGGGCTCTGGGCGAGGCGCAGCGTCGCTTCGCCATGACACATCGGCTGATCGCCTGCTTCCTGCGGGATCAGAGCGCTGCCGAGGCGATGCGTACGCTTGCCGAGGTGCTCGAATATCGCGACGTCATCGCGGCGGTCGGCCTCGACTCCGCCGAGGTCGGCCATCCGCCGTCGAAGTTCGCCGAGGTGTTCGCACACGCGCGCCGGCACGGCCTGCTCACGGTGGCCCATGCCGGCGAGGAAGGTCCGCCCGAGTACATCCGTGAGGCCCTCGACCTGCTGGCCGTGCAGCGAATCGATCACGGCGTGCGCTGCGAGGAGGATCCCGAACTCGTGCGGCGACTGGCGCGCGAGCAGATTGCGCTCACGGTCTGTCCGCTCTCGAACGTGAAGCTCGGCGTGTTTGCGCGCATCGAGCAGCACAACCTCAAGCGCTTGCTCGAGGCGGGCCTGCGCGTGACCGTGAACTCGGACGACCCGGCGTATTTCGGTGGCTACCTGCTCGAGAACTACCTCGCGGTCGAGCGCGCACTCGGCCTCTCGAGCGCACAGCTGGCAACGTTGGCGCGTAACTCCATTGCCGGCTCGTTCCTCGACGCGGCGGCGAAACAACGCTGGCTTGCGGCCATCGATGACTGCGCCAACGCTGAGGCGAGGCGTGCCGGCGCGTGATCCGATGCACCGCCGTCTCTAAGCGCGGTTGCGTTTCAATTTGCGGCCCGCGCGTGCATGGCGGCGCACAGCCACAACCAGCGCCAGCACCGCGATGAGCGCCAGGATGACGACCGGCGCAAAGACGGCGAAGCGGGCGCGCAGCGCCTCGAGATGGTTGCCGAAGAAGTAGCCGGCGAACACGACCCCGCTGATCCCGAGTATGACCCCGGGCGTGTTGAAGCGAAGAAAAGTGAGGTAATTCAGCCGGAAGACGCCCGCCATGGCCGGTGTAACCCATGACAACGGTCCGCTCAGCCGGCCGATGAATACCGCCATGGCGCCATGTCTGGCAAAGAAATCCACTCCCCTCTGATAGCTCTCGCCGCGCACCAGGTGACCGATCAGCGGCCAGCGCGCGATGCGCTCGAACAGATCAGCGCCGAAATGACGACCCAGTCAGTAACTCGTGTTGTCGCCGAGGACGCCGCCCCCGTACAGGACGGCCATCACGTCCCACAGGTCCAGCGCGCCGATTCCGGCGAGCAGCGCACCGCCGAGAGAGAAGATTTCCCCAGGCACGAACAGCGAGAACGGCACGACCGTTTCAAAATAGGCCCCGAGGAACAGCACGCCATAGGCCCACTGCTGGTGTGCGCTCAGAAAGGCGACCATGCGCTGCAGCGCGCCGGGACCGGCGGCCGCCCGCGCAGAGTCGCGCCAGCGCCCCGCAGCCGCGACGCACGCCGCAACCGCCACGGATGAGTGTGTTCCAAGACGCAACCGCCCGATCCTTAATCCTGACACGTGCAAGATTTTACCGCCGCGGCGTGCGCAGCCGCGATCGAGTATCACGGCACCAGCGCTGCGGCTATACTGAAGGTGCGCCATGACTGCGCATTGGCGGACCGCCCAGAATGCCAAGGAGTCACGCATGCCATCCGAACAGCCGCAACCGGTTACCGCGCGCCTGACCAGCGCCGCCGTGTTCCTCGTCCTGACGCTCGCCAGCGGCTCGGACCGATGCGCGACGGCGGTGCGCGAGCTGTGTGCCACTCTTGGCGCTCTGGTGCGCGCCGTCGGCGCCCGCGCGCCCGACGGTCAACTCTCGTGCGTCGTCGGGATTGGCGCCGCTGCCTGGGACCGCCTGTACGGTGGACCGCGGCCGAAGGAACTGCATCCATTTCGCGAGATCAACGGCGTGCATCGTGCCGTGGCGACCCCGGGGGACGTGCTGTTGCATATTCGCGCGGCGCGGATGGATCTGTGCTTCGAGCTTGCCACCCAGATCATGTTGCGACTTGAGGGCGCGGTTGCGGTGGCGGACGAGGTGCATGGATTTGGTTACTTCGATGCGCGCAATGTGCTCGGTTTCGTCGACGGCACGGAAAATCCGCAAGGCGATGCGGCACTCGATGCGACCATCATCGGGGCGGAGGATGCGGCATTCGCCGGCGGCAGCTATGTGATCGTGCAGAAATATCTGCACGACCTGCGCAAGTGGAACGCACTCGCGGTGGCAGAACAGGAGCGGATCATCGGGCGCACGAAGCTCGCGGACATCGAGCTGGATGATGCCGTCAAGCCGAGCTCGGCGCACAACGCGTTGACCACCGTGGTCGAGGATGGGCGGGAGCTCGAGATTCTTCGCCACAACATGCCGTTTGGCGCCCCGGGTCAAGGAGAGTTCGGTACGTACTTCATCGGCTATGCGCGTTCGCCGCGGCCCATCGAACTGATGCTGGAGAACATGTTTGTTGGCAGACCACCCGGCAATTACGACCGACTGCTCGACTTCAGTCGAGCGGTGACCGGCACTTTGTTCTTCGTGCCATCGGTGAACCGGCTGGACAGCCTTGCGCGCATGCTCGGCACTGACGAGGTGCGGGCAGTGGACACGCCGCTGCGCCCGGCTCACGCGGCGTCGCCGGCGGGCTCACTCGCCATTGGTTCTCTCAAATCAGGAGACGGGACGTGAATAATCTGCATCGTGAGCTGGCACCGATCAGCGCGGCGGCGTGGGCGCAAATCGAAGCGGAAGCCGCGCGCACGCTCAAGCAATACCTAGCGGCGCGGCGGATCGTCGACATGCCACCGCCGCGGGGCGTGGACGCCGCGGCCGTTGCCACGGGCCATGTGCACAAAATCGAGCCGCCGGTCGAGGGCGCGCAAGCCGTGCAGCGTGATGTGCGGGCGCTGGTCGAGGTGCGCGTGCCATTTGCGCTCGCGCGGCAGGCGCTCGATGACGTCGAGCGTGGCGCCTTGGATTGCGACTGGTCAGCGCTGAAGGACGCGGCGCGGCGGATTGCGGCCGCCGAGGACCGGGCCGTATTCGACGGCTATGGGGCCGCCGGGATCCAGGGTATCCGGTCAGCCGCAAGCAACCCGATCACCACACTCCCGGCCGCGGTGACCGGCTATCCGGCCGCCGTGGCCCAGGCCATGAACCACCTGCGTCTGGCTGGTGTGGAGGGTCCCTACGCGCTCGTGCTCGGTGCCGATGCGTACACCGCCATCACCGGGGGAGCCGAGGAGGGCTATCCGGTCGCCGAGCACGTCGGACGCATCGTGGCCGGACCGATCATCTGGGCGCCGGCCCTCGAGGGCGGGCTGCTGGTCAGCACACGTGGCGGAGATTTCGAGCTGGTGGTCGGTCAGGATTTCTCCATCGGGTATGGCGGACATTCCGAGTCGGCCGTTGCGCTGTATCTGCAGGAAAGCTTCACCTTCCGCGTACTGACGAGCGAGGCGGCGGCTGTGCTGGCGGCGCCCCGCAGCGAGAGCGCCCCGAGTCCCCGGTGATTGGAACTTAAGTGCGAGCCGTTCAGCGCTCATCGCCGGCGAGCGGGGATTGGCGGCTGAAGAGCGCAGTGAGGATGAAGCCCCGCGCCAGGTAGGTCTGTTCCCGCGGCTGCACTTTGAGCACATGGGCGATCAGATCCAAGCCGAGGGTCTCCACCCGGATGTTGCCGCCGGCGGTGATCGGCACGGCCGTATACAGGCTGATGCCGGTGGCGGACAGGTCGCGCAGCACGGCCGAGAGCGGGGGTGACTCGGGTGAGGTATGCACGGTGACGCGGCAGCTCTTTTCGAAGCGCGGCGCGGAGCGGCGCCCGAAGGTTTCCTGCGTCGTTCCCAGGGTGTAGGCCACCGGCGCGAGTGGACTTGCGCAGCGGGCGCAACGTCGATTGGCCGGCAGCTGTCGCGGTACGGTCAACCCGCAGAACGGACAGACGGGCGGCACAGTGGCCGGCACGCTGCTGTGACCGGGCCCTGGGGGCGACACTTTCGCCGACAGCGGCCGCCGGCGGCCGCTGTCGTAGGCGCGACGCTTCACCGGATCACGCAGGATGGCGTAGGCCTGCCGGATGCGCTCGGCTTTCTCTTCACCACCGCCATCCGGATGTGTGCGCAGCTGACTCATGAGGCAGCGGTACGCCGCAGTGATGATCTCCGGCGGCGCTTCCGGCTGCACATATAGGATCCGATAGAGATTACGTCGTTCAGGCGGCATTCGGGATGCGATCGGCCATGCCAACCATAACTTTAGCGCATCGCGTCCGCGGCGGGGTTCCGCCCGCCCATCCCGTTGATTGCGCAATTCGCAAGTAGCTGAAATATATTGAAAAAGTGACCCTGCTCCACCGCCGCGCCCGCGATCGAATATTCTGTGCGCGGCAGCGGGCGACCCGGGGCGATGGCCGGGGTCGTTCCCGGACGATCAGTACGGGTGCGGGGTACGGTGGCCATGAGCGCAGCAGAACGTTTCCACGACAAAGTTGTGCTCATCACGGGATCTTCCTCCGGCATTGGTGAGGAACTGGCCGTGCAGCTCGGTCGCGCCGGTGCGCGCCTTGTCCTTGCGGCACGTCGGATCGAGCGGCTCGAGACACTGGGACGCGCGATTCGGGAGGCCGGCGGCATCGAGCCGCTGATCGTGGCCTGCGATGTAACCCGTGATGACGATCTAGCCGCGGTGGTGGCGAAGGCAGTGGCGCATTGGGGGCGCATCGATATCGTCATCGCCAATGCCGGTTTCGGCGTGGTGGGGCCCTTTACCAAGCTGTCGCTGCAGGACTATCGCCGGCAGTTCGACACCAACGTCTTCGGAGTGCTGCGGACGCTGCAGGCGGCCTTGCCCGAAGTCATCCGCTCGCGTGGGCAGCTGGTTCTTCTCGGCAGCGTCGCGGGCTGGACGGCCTCACCGGGCGCCTCACCATACGCCATGAGCAAATTTGCGATCCGCGCGCTGGCGAACTCGATTACCCCGGAACTGGCGCTGCTCGGCGTGCGGGTGACGCTCATCAGCCCCGGATTCGTGGAAAGCAATATCCGCCGCGTCGACAACCAGGGGAAACTGCACCCGGAGGCGGCCGAGCCTATCCCGCGCTGGCTCGTGATGGAGCGCTCGCGAGCGGTAGCGAAGATGGTGCGCGCCATCGCGCGCGCCGAGCGCGAGATCATCATCACCGGCCATGGCAAGCTGTGCGTGTGGCTCGAGCGCTTCGCGCCCTGGCTGTTGCGTGCCGCGGCTCGCCAGCTCGCGGCGAGCCGCGGCAGCTATCGCACCGAACCCGGCGGGGGCTGAGCGCACGGCGATGCCACTCTCACCGTGCCGCCGGGCGCGTCGACCTAGGGCGCGGGCTGGACCGGCACGACATGCAGTCCGGCGATCCGGTGCGCCGCATCGAACGTGATCTCGAGTCCGACGGTCAGTCGCGTGAATGCCGTGTGCACGATGATGGTCGGGTGTCCGGCGACCGTGACCGCATCACTGCCATCGATCTTCTCGTAGGCGCCGAACTTGCGCCCCAGGAACTGCCACAGGCTGCGCAGCTTCGCCGGTTTGGCGAGGCGGCGCATGCGCGGGGTAAAACAGGCTTCCGCCCGCGCATAGTGGCCGGTGGCGAGGTCCTGAACGAAGGCATGCGCCACGGCGCGAGTGCTCATCGGTCCGGCCGCGTGCGCTGCCGGCAGTGCCATCGCGAACATGAGTGCCGCAGTGGCGACGAGCGTGTGTGATCGAGTCATACGAAACATGGAATCTCCCAGTGCTGCCCTGTGCTCAGATCCGCCGTTCGCGGCGGAATCGTTGATAGGCCCCGAGCACCGCCCGATCGAGCTGATCGGGCCGGGCGGTGAGCGCGGCGGCCCCGCGTGCGCGCAAGGCCCGCACGTTCGCGGCCAGGGCGTCATGGTACTCGGTGGCTGCCAGCGAGCGATACGGGTCGAGCGGGTCCACGGGGGGGGTTCCGGGCAGCGCCAGGATCGCGGCGTTCTCCACGGCGCATACGAAGACGAAGTGCTTCGGCTGCAGCAGCCGTACGGCTTCCAGCAGCTCGGCCGTCGCGGCATCGAGCAGATCGGTCAGCAGAACCACCAGTCGCCGCCGCGGGCTCGCGGCCCGAATACGCGCAGCCGCAAGGACGGGATTGGATTGCGCCGGATGCACGCGGCATGCTTCGAGTGTGCGGCGGATATGCTGAACCGCAGCTGTCCCGCGGGCGGGCGCGACCAGGGCGAGGGGACGCTCGGCAAAGACCAGAACGCCCACCGCGTCATCGAGCTGCGCGGCCCGCTGCGCCAGCCGCGCCGCGACATTGACGAACAGGCCGAGACGATCGATCTGCCCGGCGCTGATCCCGCTGGCGCGCCCGGCATCCACCGCGATCAGCAACTCCAGATGGCGTTCCTCGGCGAGTTCACGGCTGATCAGTCGACCGCGCCGGGCGCTCGCCTTCCAATCCACGACGCGCAACGGATCCCCCTGTCGATAGTCGCGCAGCTGCGCGATTTCGGCGCTACCACCGGCCCGCTGCGCCCGTCCTCCGCCACCGTGGGCATCGCCGGGCACGCGGCTAGAGCGATCGATGATGTCGGGAACAACCGTCGGGCTGTAAGGAACGGGCAGCGTGTGGGGCCACCACGCCAGTCGCAGAGGTCCGCAAATGCGCATGCGTGCAGCCGGCCACGCAAATGTACCGAGTCGGCGTGGTCTGGCGGAAAGAGACACGGTGCCGTCAACCGCACGCACCAGGCGCAGCGCGCTCACCCGCGATTCGAGCGCAAATGAATCCGGTCCGCCGAGAGCAACCTCGATCTCCAGGCTCCGCTCAGCGCTCTGTCTGAACACGAATTCGAGCGACTCAGTGCTGCCGAGGCGCCAGCGGTCGGGGCCAACCACCCTGAGGCGCACGGATCGATGCCGGCGGGTCGCGCTCTCGTAGGCGAGACCCAGGAGCAGCGCCGCCGCGGGAATGCACCACAGGCGTGCCCAGGCGCCGTCCCATTCGCCGAGAATGCCGAGCAACCCCGCCAGCAGGACGAGCAGCAACGCGTTGCGGCGCAGGCTCATGCGCATCCACAGGGCGAGCGGCTCAGCGCGGCACCGCGACGCGCTCAAGCAGCGCGGTGGTGAGGTCGCGACTGTCGAGCGTTTCGAGCAGGGCTTCGGGCTTGAGCGCCAGCCGATGCGGAACCACCCAGCGGGCCACGCGCTTGACGTCGTCCGGCGTCACAAATTTCCCCCCACGCAAACCGGCCTGCACACGCGCCGCGCGCAACATGGCGAGTGCGCCCCGGGTGGACAGGCCGAGAGCGACCTGCGCATGCGTCCGCGATGCCTGCGCGAGTGCGAGGATATAGTCGAGTATTGCGCTCGACACATGCACTTGGTCCGCGCACTCGCGGGCCGCCGCCATCGTCTCCGCGGTGACCCTGCCCTGTGCCGGGGCCGGTGTCGCCGCACCGTCGGTGCCGGCAAGCGCGCCGTACCGCTCGAGTACCCGCCGCTCATCCGCGCCGCTCGGATAGCCGACCTCGATGCGCATCATGAACCGGTCGAGCTGCGACTCCGGCAGCGGAAAAGTGCCTTCGAACTCGTGCGGATTCTCGGTGGCGACGACGGTGAACTCGGCCGGCAGCCGATAGGTCTGCCGATCGATCGTCACCTGGCGTTCCTCCATGGCCTGCAGCAGGGCCGATTGCGTCTTGGGGCTGGCACGGTTGATCTCATCGACGAGCAGCAGCTCGGTGAACACCGGGCCGGGATGTAACGTGAACTTGGCGCTGGCCTCGTCGAACACATGCGTGCCGATGATATCGGCGGGCATCAGATCCGCGGTGCCCTGCACGCGGGTGAATCGTCCGCACAGCGCCCGTGCCAGGCTCTTGGCGAGCAGCGTCTTGCCGAGTCCGGGCGGACCTTCCAGCAGCACGTGACCACGGGCAATCACGGCGACGAGCAGTGCGCGCACGAGCTCGTGCTGGCCGAATACCGTTGCGCCGAGATCCTGTTGAATGTCGTTTTCCAATGCTTCCAGTGCGTTCATTTGAGTTGCTTTCGCAGCCGTGCCAGAAGTCTCTGAAGTTGCATCAGGTCGACGCGTGCATCAGCATCCACAAGCGCACGCAATCGTACAAGCTCAAGTCGGTCGCGCGCCGCGGCGCCGCTGTCGTGCGCAAGCCACTGCCATGGATCGGTCTGCCCGGTCGGCGCCAGCCGTGTGCGCACCTCGGCGATGAACTGGTCGATCAGGCGGCGGGCAATCTCTGTTGGCGGCACGACCGCGGCGAGATAGCGGGCGCTCCCGTCGAGGTAGTCCGTCTCATCGAGCGGTTGCCAGTGGCAGGCTGCGGCGCGCAGCGGCTGGTATCCAAACACAAACACCAGCCACAGCACCAGGAGCCAGACGAGCGTGGCGTGCAGGCGCGGGTCGCCGAAGAACGCCGCAGCGTCATAGAAAGCGGCGAGCCCCGCGTGCGCATCATCGAATATCACGGCCCCGCCCGGTCCGCGCGACCATGCCAGTACATTGGCAAGAAAGCGGGCGTTGTCCCCGAGAGCGAGGCCGGCGTTGGAGAACGGACTGGCGACCGCCGAGAGGATAATCTGTCCGGCTCCCAGTGGGACCAGCCAGACGGCGGGTGCTCCGCGCGGATCGAAAGCGGCCAGCTCGAGCGGCGTGGTCGTACCGATCGGACGCGCCCGCCAGCGGCGCGAGGGCAGCCCGACGGTCGGACGCAAGGCTGCCACGCCCCGCAGCAGCGGATTTCGGCCGAGCGGTTTGATCAGCGCCGGGCCGGCGCTGAGCGCGCGCAGCGCACTCAGCGCGGACCGCGGCGTGAACTTCAGTCCGGCGAGATGGCGGATGTCCCACAGCACCGTCGAGTCCGACAGGCCCGCCGCCCACAGCGGCGTATCATCGAGCGCCGCGGCAATCAGCACTGTGTTGCCTCGAGCAATCCAGCGCTTCAGAGCGGCGAGCCCGGCAGGGCGCATCGGCACCTGTTGCGGCAGGGTGATCAGGAGGACATTGCCGCTTGCCCGCTGCAACAGCCGCGGCAACCGTTCGTACCGGTCGCGCAGACTCACTCTGGGGATGTGCTCCTGCCCGAGCCAGCGCCACATCGCCAGATATCCGTCCGGCCGCGCATCGGTGGACAGGGGCAGGCCGGCGGAGCCGCGCCGGGCCTGCGGCTTGGGGAGTATCAGCACATAGAACAGAACCAGCGCCCCGGCGGCGAGCGCAATGGTGGTCAGACGCTCCCTCACCGCGCCTCCCGGTGAGCATGCGCAGTCGGTCGCTCGAGTTCGGCGTACAATGTCTGCGCGACGCGCAGCGCCGCTTGCGGTACCGCCAGGGGGCGCGGCGGGCCGTAGCGCTCCCGTTCGGCCAGCAGCGCAATGCGGGCGAAGGCGCGCCGCTGCATGGCGTTATCGAAGCGCACGCGCGCAACCAGCTCCCGGCAGGTCAGGTCGCGTTCGCGATCAAGGCGGCGAGTGCGCACGAGTGCGCCGATCAGCAAGCCGAGCAGATCCGCGGGCTGGCGCGCGAGCGCCGTCCAGTCCGCTGCGGCGGGCGTGGGCGCCGCGGCCGGCGGTGGTCGCGGCCGGTGTGCCCGGCGGGAGCGGCGCTCGATGCGTGCGCCAAACAGTCCGCCGGCGCGCAGCTGGAGCACGATGGCGAGGACCGTGGTCGCGAGCAGTATCCCGCCGACGATCCACAGCAGGTGGTCCAGGAGTTCGCGGTGCCTGGGGTTGCGTACCACGGAACGTAACCAATGCTCGAGCAGTGTCGCGATCGGGGCGATCCAAACGTGTATCTCGCGGCCGAGCCATGCCCACAGCGATGGCCGCGGCCCGTGCTCGCCGCGGCGCGCAAGCCCGAGGGCCGTCGCTCGCAGCGCCACGGGGTTCGGGAGCCTCGAACTCGGACCGTGCGCGTAGCGCCGGGCAAGCACGGCAAGCGCACCGAGATCGGCGGAACTGATGCGCCCGTGCCAGTGCCGGGGCATGAGCGCCGCGAGCGGCAGCCGCGCCAGCGATCGTTCGATTCCAGGACACGCGGCGCGCACCGCCCGCCATCCCCGCGCCACCGGTTCGTGCGCTGCGCAGCGTGCGAGCACGCTGCCGTGGGCGCGTGCCGCGGCATGCAGCGGCGCGCTTGCAGCGAGCACAGCGAATGCCAGCGCACTGACCCAGCGGGCCGGCATACTCAATGACCGCCCAGCGCCTCCGTGCGCGCCGCAAGATCGGCGCCTTCGCTGCGCAGCGTCAGATCGCGATAGACCGCGATCCACACCGCAGTCAACAGCGGCAGCGTGATCAGGCGCGACAGTGAACTGATGAGCGCAAGCAGGCGCAGGTGATGCAGGAGCATGGTCGAGCCGCCACCGACGGCCAGCCCACCCGCCAGCAATCCGGCCACCAGGCCGAACACGATGCTGAGCACCCAGATCACGACGCCGGCGACGAACAGAATGCCGGTGATGCGCCACCAATGTCCCCGGGTCAACTGCCAGCTGCGGGCAATGGCCCGTGGGCCGCCGAGATCCTGATCGAAGAGCGCGACCAGCCAGAATTGCACCCGCACCGAGGCATAGATCACCGCAGCGATCACGGCGAGCGCCACCAAGCCGGCCAACGCCGCCATGCCCGGTGCTGCGCGCAGGTGGATCAGCATCGCGCCGCTGATGCCAATGATTGCGCCCAGGACCGCAACGCACACCAGCAGCACGAGCACCCCGAGCAGCATCTGTAGAAAACGGCTGAGACTTGCGCCGAGCGCTGCGCCCGGGGAGCGCGGCACGCGACCGCGCGCCACCGACAGCTGCTGGATGACCACGGCCCCATAGACGACGAGCAGGATCAACCAGAAGACCAGATCCGTCAGGAACACTTGCGGTCCGCGATAGGCGGTCGCGAGTTGCGTGAAGTACTCCAGCGGCGGCAGATTTGCGCTTGGCAGATGCGGGATCAGCACGATCTGGTCGTAGGCGCTGGCAACCGTGGCCACGAGCGCAAGAATCCAGCATCGGCTGAAGGACTCGCGAAACAGTCGCAGCCAATCATCGAGAACGCCGCCGATCGACTGGGGTGCGGAAGGCGCCACATATGCCATGATTGCTCCTGAGTGATCGCGAGTGACAGCGGGCGGACCGGCTTCGTACCCTCTCGGGTAGGCGGGCAGAATAGCCAAGCCGGACCTTGACAGGCAACTCATTTCATCGTATCGGATCACGATGACCGAGGAAACACTGCGCGTCAAAAGCCTGACGGGCGTCGAGATGACGCTGCCGATCGCGGGACCGGGGACACGCAGCTACGCGTTTCTCACGGATTGGATGATCCGCCTGCTCGGGGCTCTGGTGTGGCTGTTGCTCGCGGTGTTGCTGCGTCTGGCACCGGGCATCGCCGGCCGGCCCGTCGCGCATACGGTGCTGGTTGCCGGCATCATACTGGCGTTGGTCACATATTTTCTTTACGAGCCCGTGCTCGAGATCCTCACCAAGGGCTGCACCCCGGGGTTGCGCACGGCGGAAGCGCGTATCGTGACGCTCGACGGCATGACGCCGGGCCTGCGTGCCCTCATCATCCGCAACGTCTTTCGCCTGATCGACTGTCTGCCCGCGTTCTATGTCGTCGGCATGATCACCTGCATGCTGACACCACGACGCGTGCGGCTCGGTGATATCGCCGCCGGTACCGTGATCGTGCGCACCGACGCGCATGCGAGCGGTTCCCTCGATCGCCTGGTCGCGCGCAGCCGCACGACCCGGCTCTCCGTCGAGGCTCTTGCCCTGGTGCACGAGCTGCTCGAGCGGTGGGACGCGCTTGAGGAGGCGGCGCGCGCGCCGCTGGCGCGCGCGCTGTTGACGAAACTCGAGGCCGCTCCGGCAGACCCCGGCAGCGAAGCGGATACCGCGGCGCTCAGGGCGCGTCTGGAGGCATTGCTTGTCGACGAGCCGCGAATCGGACGCTGAGATCTGGGTGCGCGCGCATGCCGACGAATGGCAGGCACTCGCTGCCGATGCGGCCGCCGCCGCGCACCGCAATCAGGCCTCGGTGGACGAGGCATTGCAGACGCTGCGGACGTACCGATCGCTGTTGCGACATCTGGCCACGGTGCGCGAACTCATGCCGGGCGGAGTCCTCGTGAACGTTCTTGAGCGCACCTGCGGGCAACTGCACACGGCGGTCAATCGTCCGCCACGTCTGACGCGAGCCAGCTGGAGGCGTCTGTTCTGCACCGACATCCCGGCCGCCGCCGCTTCCGTGCGGGTGTTGACCCTGTCGCTGGCGGCGTTGCTGGTTGCGAGTGCGCTCGCAGGCTGGTGGTTGATCAGCGCCTTTCCGCGGCTGATCAGCCTCATCGCGACTCCCCAGATGATCGCCGGGGTCGAGCATGGACACCTGTGGACCTACCAGATGCTCAGTCTGGCACCGCCGGCAATGCTGTCGGCGGGAATCGTCGAGAACAACGTGGTGGTCGTCCTTGGCGCCTTTTGTTTCGGGATCCTGTTCGGACTGGGCGCGTTCTATATCATCGCGTTCAACGGCTTGAATATCGGCGGTCTGCTCGCGTTCACGCACCGGCATGGCCTGGGGCTAGAGCTGCTGAAGTTCACCCTGGCGCACGGCTTCGTCGAGCTGTCGGTGATCTGTCTGGCGGCGGCGGCGGGCACGGCGCTCGGGGAGTCGGTCATCCGACCGCAGCTTGCAAGTCGCGCCGAATCGCTGCGCCGCCGCAGCGCCGAGCTGGCCCCGCTGTTGCTCGCCTGCGCGCTGCTGCTGCTCGGTTCGGGGCTGATCGAGGGGTTCATTTCGCCGCGTCCGGCGATCTCGATTCCCGTGCGCCTCGCCATCGGCCTCGGCTACTGGACCTTCATGCTGCTGTGGCTCTCGGGTCGGCTGTGTTCTGCACAGCGCATGCCCGCGGCGCGTTGAGCGGGGCGGGTTGCCGCGGCCGGGCCTGTCGGTCGGGCCCGCCGGGCCCGTGCGGGCTCACACCAGGACGCGCTCGATGCCGCCGTTGTTCGCGCGCGCGACGTAGTCGGCCATCCAATTTGCCCCGAGTACATGGCGCGCAATCTCGACAACGATGTAATCCGCATCGAGATCGGCATCCTCGTTGAAAGATCGG
>JAKARC010000027.1 GCA_021822385.1 Pseudomonadota bacterium | reverse complement strand
CGCTGCGTATGACAGCGCCGAGTACACCATGCCTGCATGACCGTGTGATGACAGTGCGGCCGAAGGTGGATGGGTCTGCGGCGTTCACGTCCTGGAGCCGATCCCCCGCCGCGGCCGCACAAGGTTCCCCGTGTGACCCTCATCGGTGAGCGTCGGCGCCTCGTGACCTGATGCCGACGGCTGCCTGTCATGTCGCTGACAATGACGTAAGCGCGTAACGTGCGTCGTCGATCATGTTAACGATGGATACATTGCGGACACGATTGTCGGAGTCGCGCCAGTGCACGTGGCACCTGGAGTCGCTGGCGCGGAACGTACGCAGTCCACCCGATCGAGCCGGATACCGCGACTCCACGACCCGGCTCGCACCCGCGGATGGCGCAGGCCGCGAGTTGCGTGCCTTGCACTTCTCCAGGCTGCGCACGATTGCACCGGCGCGGGTCGCAGGCCCCCAGGAGATGCCGCCTGGGTATCGCCCCGCTGCGCCGACAGTCTGCGGCGGGCGGTTCGCGCAGCCGTTGCGGTGGCTGTCCCGAGTGACGGTCAGCCGCGGTGCGTCTGCTTCAACACGGCGTCAATTACCGCCCGGGTGACGATCATGGCGTTTTGCTCGGCCAGCCGACTGGTATAAATATCGCCTGATTTCCATACGGCGGCCTGCGTCACCCCCGGCGGGGGAATATCGATGTCCGAGATCCCGCGGATCGACAAATAGTGACGCGCCAGTCCGAAGCGCGCAAGCGCTGCGATATCGCCGAGATCTTCCATGGCCGTGTCGCGGTATCGCGCCGCTCCATGCGTGTACAAACGGACGATGCGCTGCGCAATCGCCTGATTCTGCCGTCCGATCCAGAAATCATCGCCCGTGATGGTGGCCCCCACCCCCACTCTGGGCTGCTCGTCGATGGCGAACTTCGCGTCGAGTTTCCGGGCTGCCGCGCTGTTGTGCAGGTGCACTCCGGCCGATGCCGTGAGCGCCACGCGCAGCAGTTGTGGATTGACCCGATAGGCAAGGTTCTCCTCGGTGTCGCGGGTGTACTCGGAGCACAGTCCGGCCGGGGCGTAATTGGCGCAGCCGGGCGGCGCCCAGGCCAAAGTTCTGCGCGCACCGAGATAATGATGTCCGAACGCCCAGGAGACGATCCAACTGTTGATGTATACGCTGCCCAGAGCCGATCGCTTTGCATCCACGCCGCCGGCAATGCCGCTGCGGATGAAGATCGTCCTGTTGACATCGAGCAGCGGCGCGGTGACGAGGCGGGTGACCGTGATGGCCGCATTCATCTCGCCCTCGCCGGATTCGGTCACGCACACGTCGCGGCGATCGCACAGCAACGGCTTGATCAGGCCGCGAATGCGCAGCGTGCGGTAATGGTAGGCCTGCTGCGTGCTCCAGGCGTGCCACTCCGGCGGGAACGCGGTCAAGACGATGACTTTCGGCGCCAGTTGCGGCCGCGTGGGGTCGGTTTGAGCCTGAGCCCATGGCTGCACCAGTGTCGCACCGATGACCAGCGCGACGACGGCGCGAGGAATTGAAGCAATACGCACAGATCATCTCCTCGGAAATTGCGGTTCGCCGAACCGGCTGAGCACTGCGTGAGGCGGGCGTGAACACTGCCCGAAAGATTTTCCCGGCGGCGCGGCCGGTGCGAAGCGCTCGCCCCGGCCGCACTCAAGGGGGTTCGCGCCGGTCAAATACGGCGTCGCTGGAATCAAAGCGGCCCTTGCCGATGGCGTGATCCTCATGGATACGGCAAGTATAGGACGTTGCGATCTCGGTGGGTTGTGGTCCTGCGTGCGCTACGGTGCGCCTGCTATCGCGGGTGCACCCGATCTCGAGCCTCCGTTCGCCTGCCGGACGGTCCGTGCCGGCGCCATTGGCCGTTCGTAACTGTTAACTGGATCGGGTTTTTACGGTCCTGCCATGCCTGCGGCGGGCATAGAATGGCGGATGCGAGACGCCCTTTGGCGTCAGCTTGTCAGAGCCTTTGTGCAACAAAAAAGATGCTCCATGCCGCAGTCTGAACCGTCACTGCAATGGACTGGCGCGATGGCGACCGGCATCGCCACGGTGGACGCGCAGCATCAGTACTTGCTCGATATCTTCAATCGCATCGCGGCGGCCCAAGCCCGCTCGACGGCGCACGCACAGATCCCGGCGCTGATCGGCGAACTGGTGGAGTACACCCGGTATCACTTCGGCGAGGAGGAACAGCTGATGCGCCGATGGGCGGTGCATCCCGGGCACACCGGCATGCATCTGCGGGCGCACGCGACCTTCTGTGGTGTTCTGCGGCGAGCACAGAGCCTCGTCACGGATCATGTGAGCGATGTCGCCGGCGATGTCACTGTCGATCTGCTCGCCTTTCTCGCCCAATGGCTCGTGCACCACATCATGGAAGTGGATCGCGCGCTCGCTCTCGAAATCGGCCGCCTGGAGCGTGGCGAGGCGGTAGCCGCGCCCGCGCATGCGGTGGATGCGGCGACTCCGG
This sequence comes from Pseudomonadota bacterium, assembly GCA_021822385.1. GTDB lineage: Bacteria > Pseudomonadota > Gammaproteobacteria > Steroidobacterales > Steroidobacteraceae > 13-2-20CM-66-19. Next base: position 30,104 of record JAKARC010000027.1, on the reverse strand, counting down.
ATGATCTGCTCGAAACCGTCAACCTCCTCATGGATCGCCTCGGCGCGCGCGCGTTCGACCATCTGATCAAGCGTCAGCAATTGCTCGATTTGCAGGGGCTGTACCGGGCGCTGTTGCATTGCGGCGATGTGCTGATCCACAGCCGCGATGACGGGGAGATGCTCTCGAGCCTGTGCGGCAAGCTCGCGCATGACACACCGTTTCATACCGCGTGGATCGGCCGGCCGACGGCTGAAGGTGTGTTCGAGGTGCTCGCGGTCGCCGGCGCTGGCGCCGAACAGGTGCGCAGCACACCCCCGGTCCTGACGGAGGCCGAGACGGCCTCCATCGCGGTCAAGGCGTGGCGGAGCCGGCAGATGGTCGTCTGCAACGATACATTCGCCGACCCGACACTGCGCCCCTGGCATGCGGGCTTCGCGCAACATCACTGGTCGAGCGTGCTCGCGCTGCCGGTGATGCGGGCGAAGCGGGTCTGGGCGGTGCTTACGCTCGCCTCACCGCGGCGCGGCTGTTTCGATCCACCGACGATCGAGGTGAGCACGAGGATTGCGGCCCTGCTGGGCCATGGCCTCGATGAACTCGATCTGAAGCGGCGCATTCGCAGCCGCCAGGAGCGCGACGCGCGCATTGCGCGCACCGATGCGCTGACGGGTTTGCCCAATCGCCTGGCACTGGAGGAATACCTGCCGCAGGCCGTGGCGCGCGCACGCCGCCGGCGCGCGTGTCTCGCGGTCGGGATTCTCGACCTGGATGATTTCAAGCCGGTCAACGACCACCTGGGACACGAGGCGGGCGATGAGCTGCTGCGGGCATTGTCCTGCGGTCTGCTGGCGCAGTTGCGCGATTCGGATTTCATCGCCCGCCTGGGTGGGGATGAGTTCGTCATCGTCTTCGAGGATCTCGAGCCGGCGCAGACGATGGCGCAGCTCGAAGCGGCCCTTGATCGGCTGCATCGGGCGGTCGAGGCGCCGTTCGCATTGGATGGCGGCAACGTCGCCGTGGTCGACATGACGATGGGCGTGGCGGTCTATCCTGGCGATGGCGACGAAGGCGAACTGCTGCTGCGCCAGGCGGATGCGGCGATGTTCCAGGCCAAGCAGAACAAGCGTACTCGCGTGCGGTGGTGGCAGCTTGGCGTCGGCGCACTTCCGGAACAGAGCGCCGAAGCGGCGCTCGATCCGTTCGGGGCGGACGTGCAGGAACTTATGCGCGGACTCGAGCCGCACCTGGATGTGTTGGCGGCCGAGTTTTCCGCGTCGTTCTATCGTCAGCTTGCAAGTCATCCGGATACGGCGACGATTCTCGGTTGCCTCCTCGACAGCGAGCTGCGGGCGCTGACCTGCAAGCAGGCGGAACATCTGCGGTTTCTGCTCGGCGAGCACACGACCGCACAAAGCGTGGCGGAGGCCGCGTTGCGGCTGGGTGCCGTGCACGCGCTGATCGGCGTTCCCGCGGCAGCGATGGCGCATGCGATGGGTCTGTATCGCAACGTGTTGCGCAGTCATCTTGATTCGGCATTGCTTACCGCACGCACGCGCTACCGCACCATGCGCGCCGCCGAAGCGCGGCTGCAGCTCGATATCGAGAGTCAGCTGCAAGCCATGCAAGCCACACTCGATCAGTACCAGATGCTGCTCGCCCGCCCGCTCGACGGCCGGACGCTGGCCGCGCAATGGATGCAGGCCGAGTTGAACGCGCTCGCGGCGCTGCCCGGCATCCGGGCTGCGGTGGTCTACCGGCCGGATGTGCAGAACCGCCTGGTCATCGAGCACGCGGCCGGTGAGCAGGTCACCGCCTTCCTCGAGGCGCACCGAACGCGGGATCTTTATCCGGTGCTCGATCCGCGTGAGGCGCGCGGCCGCGGCATGGTGGCCACGACGTGGCTCACCGATTGCGCCCAGGAGGTCACCACTTTCGATGCCGAGGAGCGCCTTGCGCCGTGGCAGGCCCTGATGCAGGAGTTCGGCATGCGCAGCGCGGTCACCGTGCCGGTGCACCGGCACGGCGCGCTGCACGCCGTGCTGATGCTCTTTGGCGCCTATCCGTGCCAGTTCAGTTCCGCCGCGATGCGCACTTGGCGACTCTCGTTGCAGAACCGCTGGGATCAGATGACGCGCGCCTCGCAGAGCCGCTGGTCGGCGATCGACACCGGCGAGGCGGCCGGATTGCGCGCGCTTCTCTACGCTGGCGGGGTGCAGATGTTCGTGCAGCCCGTCGTGGATCTGCGCACCGGTACGGTCATCAGAGTGGAGGCGCTGGCACGCCTGCGCACGCCCGGGGGCGCGATCGTGCCGCCCGGGCAGTTCCTGCCGGCATTGGGGGAAACCGATCTCGATTCCCTGTTTCGGCAGGGGCTGACGCAATCGCTTGCGCAGCTGCGGCAGTGGCGCGATGAGAACCTCGACATCGGCGTGTCGATCAATCTGGCGCCGAGCTCACTCGTGCATCCGGACTGCGCCGGCTGGGTCCGGGAAGCGCTGCGCAGCGCGCAGGTCGATCCGCAACACCTGACCCTCGAGTTGCTCGAGAACGAGGCCCTGGAAATTAGCGAGGTCGACGCAGCCATCGCCCGTCTGGCGGCGACCGGTGTCAAGATCGCCATCGATGATCTCGGCGCGGGGTTCAGCAACCTCAAGCGCCTCGCCGACCTGCCGTTCGATGTGATCAAAGTCGACCAGAACATCATGCGGGATGTCGGCCGTGATCCTCTGAAAGTGTTGAGCCTGTTCCGGGCGGTGGTGCAGATCGGCCAGGATCTTGAGCGCGATGTCGTGGCTGAAGGGCTGGAGGATGCCGGTACGGTCGAAGCCGCGGGGATGCTCGGGTGCCGTCTGGGACAGGGGTTCGGTATCGCTCGGCCTATGCCGGCGCCGGCGCTGACGGACTGGCTCAAGACGCAGCCCTTCCACGGTGTCGACTCCGTCCATGTGTCGAGCTGGATCGGGGCGCTGGCCTACCAGTGGATGGCGATGCATGACACGCGACAGCTCCGTCACCCGGGCGATCTGCGCTCGTGCCCCATCACCGGCTTTCTCGCTGCGCAGGACATCGCTGATCCTGAGCTGCAGGCCACGCACCGGCAAATTCACGACCATCCGCTGCGGCCGGTCCGGCTGCACGCCATGAGGCGCATGACGCACTGGATGATTGGCAAGACACACGCCCTCTACGCCGCACGCTGCGAGCAGGCGCTCGTCAACTGATCCGGTGGTACGGCGCGCCCTCCATTGGCGCGCTCGAGCGCCTTGTCGCCGCCTAAAAGTCCACGGTCACCGAGCCGTAGATCAGGCGCGGTGCGCCGGGATTGGCAATGACGTAGCCATTGGCGGGCATGCTCGGCAGGCCACCGTTCTCGAAGTAACCGCCCGAGCTGATGTATTCCGTCGAGTTGTATTCCTTGTTGGCGAGATTGATGACCTGCAGCGCAAAGGTCGTGCTGCGGATTCCGGGCGCGAACCCCGTGAGCCAGTGCGTCTTGGCCGAAATCGACAGGTTCACGAGGTCATAACTCGGATTCTCCTGCTCGGTCGGCAGCCCCGTGAGATTGTTGAAAAGGTAACGGGAACCGACGTATTGATCCCACAGGGTGGCGCTGATCTCGGCGCCCCGCAGCATCATGCGGTAGGTCACGCCCGCGTTCACGGTGGTCTTCGGTGAGTTCGATACCGGCAGGCCGTAGCCGGTGGGCTGCGGCCCGGACGGTGTCACGGGGGCAGTGAATTCATTCCAGCGGCTGCTGAGGTCGCCGTAATTGATGAAGCCGCCCCAATGCCGGCCGAGGTTCGCACGCAGCGACACATCCACACCCTTCAGGAGCGCTGAGCCATAACCGAAATAGGTCACGTTCGGATTCAGTGCCGTCGAATAGGTGATGGTCTGATCATCGAGGAGAGTATGGAAAAAATCGACCGACGCGTACACCTCGCGCAGCGCGCCGAGCCGCAACGCCGCGTAGCGCAAGCCGATGTCATATTCCTCCGCACGCGCGGGCTTCAAGGTCTGCAGATCAACCGGATACTGGTCGAGATTGCCCGAATTGGGATTGTGGCGGGTGATGGAAAAATTGGCGAAGGCATTCAGATCCCGGACCAGCGCGTAGTTCACCCCGAGGGAGGGCTCATAGCGCACGAAATCGGTCGATTCGTCGGGACTCGGATCATAGCCCTGGAACTGGAAGGTCTGTCCGCCCGGGGTCGTCACCGGGAAGCTCTGCGCGGGCATGCCGGTGCTGCAGCCGGGGGCCGCGGGATAGCTCGCGCACACGTGTTCGGGGCTGGTATTGGAGAAGTCCGTGATGAACTCGACCACGCGCACGCCCGGCACGATCTTCAGGCGCGGCAGCGGCTGGAAATCATCCTGCAGGAAGGCGGCCCAGTAGAAACTGTTGGTCGTGTTGTTGCCGACCGATTCGGGCAGCGCGAGCGAGCTGCCATCGAAGCTCGAGTAGCCCGGCCCGGCATTGAGCGCGCGTGCCGCCACGATGTAACCGCCGAAGCTCAGCGTGTCGATGCGACTGAAGCGCTCCGCGAACGCGAGCCGGTCGCCAAACGTCTTCGAGTGCGCGATGTAGTGCTCGACGTTCTGCGTGCCCCCGCCGGCGGCCGCAAACAGCGGGTTGTCCGGCAGTAGATAGTCGTTCGTCCGGTAGTGAACGACCTTGCCGAGCCGCAGCCACACCATGTTCGAGACCTTCAGCGTGCGCGCGAGCCGCAGGTGCAGGTGCGACCACAGCAGCCAGTTCTGAATCTCGATCGTCTTGTGCCAGATCGAGCGCGGCAGCGTGGCGTAGAAGCCGGAGGTCTGCTGACTGTACGGAGCCCCCTCGCCAAGACCGGTAGTATCGACAGCCGGCACCGGCGCGACCGGAATCATGTTCGGGCGCCACTCGTGGTTGCGCTGGTAGTAGGCGCCAAAACTCATGTCGCCCTCGGCAAGCTGCTTGCGGGTCTTGAGGTAGAATTCCTCGGTGTCGGCCGGCAGACTGTCCGGGGTGTTGCGGATGGCCTGACTGCGGCCCGAGGCAAGCCCGACCACCGTGGACCAGCCATGGATCGCCCCGGTGTTGTACACCGCCGAGGTGTCGAGACTGCTTGCGCTGCCGCCGGCGAGCATCACCTTGCCGCCCGCCACCGCGCTCGGTTGCACCGGAATGAAATCAATCGTGCCACCGAGACTGTTGTACCAGCGCTCGCGCGGGTTGCCGGGACCGATGATGACGTTTTCGCCGGACATCAGTACCCCGAGCGGGATCTCGACCGAGTGCCAGCCGGTGCCCTGACTCAGGCTGTTCAGCGGGACGCCGTCGAACTCGGCGGTGATGGCGTTGGTCTCGATGTCACCGGGAATGCTGTTGTAGCCCACCTTGATGCCGCGGATGGAGATCTGCTGGCGCCCGGTGGCGCTGAAATTGTCGGTGCCCGAGACATACACGTTCGGCAGCACGGTGAGCGCCTGCGGCCCGCCGGCGTCGGGGCCGAACAGGCTGAGCATGGAGCGGGTCACGGATTCGGCCGGCTGCGAGGAATCGCGCAGCTGTTTCGGCGTGAGCACCTGACTGGTGAAATCGCGGTAGCCCTCGATCTTGATCGTCTGCAGCGCGCCTGGAGGGTCTGGGGGATCGATGAGGGTATGCGCCGGCGGCTTGAGTGGCGGTGCTGACGGCGCGGCGTGTGCCGGCAGCGCGCGGCTCAAGATCACCGCGCCGAGAATCATGTGAACCGCACGTCGCACCGGTATGTTCATCTTGGTAGCTCCCCGAAGATCCTGTTGAGTGACAGGCGTGAGAGCGTAGAGGTGTTCCGTGACATCGCCGTGGCGGTGTGTTTGCGGAATGGTGACAAGCGCGGGCACAGTGCGCGATGCGTGCCGGCATGAGGTGTCTTGGGGGCGGGGGGAGGTTGTTGCGAGTGGGTGAGCGAGCGGCGGCGCACGTGCGCGGTCCTGCGGAATCAACAGGTCGCCGGGCGTGGGCGCAGGGAGGGAGAAGCCGGTGCGGTCGGCAAGTGGCCCGTGCGCAATGGCGGACTGCGCGCCGATCGCGGCACAGGGGCGAAGTCAGGATCTGCTCGGCGACCTGTGAATGTCCCCGTTGCTGTGGCGAACCGCGGCAACGCCGCGGGGCCTACAGGGTCCCCTGCGCGCGCTTACCGCGCCGTATCCAATTCAGACCGCGAAGTCCTGCGGCCGCTGGTCCCAGTCGAAGGCGCTCGACATGTCGTAGGCCTGTCGGTCGCGATGGTTGAGCGGGGCGAGGCCGAAGCGGGTTTCGATGAACTTCAGGATGCTCGCGGTGCTCGCGACATGGTGATCGACGAGCCCGGCCCGCGCCCAGGGGCTGATGAGCAGCGCCGGCGTACGGGTGCCGTAACCATAGTCGTCCACAACCACCGGCGGGACGGAGTCCCAGAAGCCGCCACCCTCGTCGTAGGTAATGAAGATCGCGGTGCGTTCCCAGGCGGGCCCTGCGGCCACCGCGCGCACCAATTCCTCGACCCAGCGCATGCCGAACACCGGCGCGCAGTCGGCCGGATGCTCGGTGTGTGCCGCGCTCGCCTTGAGGAAGGATACCGCCGGCAGGGCGCCCCGGCGCGCGTCCTCGCGGAAATCCTCCGCATCCCGAATATGGCCCTGTTTGACGTAGTCGAACCAGCCCGGGTAGTACTGGAAGGGGTTGTGATGCGCCTCGTAGATGCGGCCGCTGTCGACCACGGCCGAGCCGTCATCGGGCCCGAAGGCGGTCTTCAAGGCCCAGGGCTTGACCTGATTCCAGTTCTCGTTGTACCAGGCCCAGTCGAGGTGGGCAGCGCTCAGTCGGTCGCCGATGTTGGGATACTGCTGCGCCGCGGGGGGCGGGGAAATGCGCAGTTGGTGGAAGTTGTCCGACCCAGTCGGTCCCTGGATGGGCGAGAGGTCATTGATCATGATGCGACGGTGATCGTAGGGACGATCGAAGAAGCCGTGCCTGAAGCCGTTTTCCCGCGGGTCGTAGGGGGCCATGTGCGCGGCGGAAATCGTCGGGTGCACGCACGAGCGGGCGGCGACGAGATAGAGCGCATTGCCGGTGCTGCCGCCGCTCATGGCCTGATAGAAGCGATCGAAGAGCACATAGCGGTGCGCGACACGATGATAGAACGGAATGTCGTCGCCGGTGTAGTGACCGAGCACCGGGCCGCTCGGGCGGGCGAGGTCGAAGGCGAGCACTTCGGGGTCGAGGCGGTCCAATGCCGCGGTGCTGAGGGTGGCGTGATGGCCGAGCGCGAGCGCCACGAAGCGGTCCATCTTGCCGTTGTTGACCTCGGCCATCATGCGGAAGAAGCGGTGCTTCGGATCCCAATGCACGTTGCTGTCGGCCGGCAGGTACGGGGCGAGATGAAACGGCAGGTTCGGCAGCTCGACGGCGGCGAACCCCGGGATCTCGGCCTCAGGCAGCGGCAGCGTCGGGTAGGCGATACCGGCGGGATTTTTCTGCAGACCGAGGAAGCGTCGATCGATGCGTCCGGAGCGATCGAGGAGATTGGCGATCTGGCTGCCGTTCTGCGGCGTGAACGTGCCGAAGTAATGATCGAAGCTGCGGTTCTCCTGGAATATCACCACGATGTGATCGATGTGTTCCCGCAGCTGCGTGCGCGCCGAGAGGCCACCGGCGCGGGCCAGGCGTACCAGAGTCGGTGCCGCCAAGGCCGTGCCCGCAGCCAAGCCCACCCCGCGCAGGAAGGTTCGTCGATCGATCGTTGTCATGCATGCTCTCCTGCCGGATGAAGACGCGATGTTTTTGTCCGTTGTCCGACGGTGATGGCAGCGCGTGCACACCGCCCAGGCTTTGGTTTGCGAAATACACAGGACCGGGTCAGCGTAGCGTCCCGCGCGGCGTTTGTCTTGCGCACGCGCATGAACTTTTTGTGGCAGTCGTATGACCGGCGCAAGACCTCTTCGCCGGCGGCCGCGGCGTCATCTGCGCGCAGGCGCAGGGCCGCTCAGCGCTGCGGCGGAATGTCGGGTCCGGCGAGGGCGCGATGGCCGATATCGCCTCGGTAGTGCATGCCGGGCCAGTGCACCGCATCGACCAGCGCATATGCCGCGCGCTGGGCTTGCGCGACCGTATCCCCGAGTCCCACAGCGCACAGGACGCGTCCCCCGTCGGTGAGCACTGCATCGCCCGCCAGACGGGTGCCGCCATGGAATATCTTGCCGCGATCCCCCGCCAGCGCCGCCGCGCGCGCCAGTCCCTCGATCCGCTCGCCGGTGCGTACCGTGTCGGGATAGCCCTCCGCCGCGAGTACCACGCCGAGCGCCGCCCGCGGATCCCATTCGGCCGTCACGGTGTCGAGGCGACCGGCGAGGGCCGCGCGGCACAAGACCGGCAGGTCCGAGCGCAGGCGGCTCAGCACCGGCTGGGTTTCCGGATCCCCGCAGCGGCAGTTGAATTCGAGCACATAGGGCGTGCCGTCGGCGCCGATCATCAGTCCCGCATAGAGAAAGCCGGTATACGGCGTGCCGTCGGCGGCCAGTCCCGCGAGGGTCGGCTGGATCACCTCGCGCATGATGCGGGCATGCAGTTGCGGCGTCACCTGCGGCGCCGGTGAATACGCGCCCATGCCGCCGGTGTTGGGACCGCGATCGCCGTCCTCCAGGCGCTTGTGATCTTGGGAAGTCGCAAGCGGCAGCACGTGCTGTCCGTCGGCCATCACGATGAAGCTGACTTCCTCCCCGCGCAGGAACTGCTCCACCACGACCTCGTCCCCGGCGGCGCCGAAGCGGCCGGCGAACATGGCTGCGATGGTTGCGTGCGCTTCGGCGGCGGTCGTCGCGATGATGACGCCCTTGCCGGCCGCAAGTCCGCTCGCCTTGATGACCACGGGGAGCGGGTGCCTCTCGAGCCAGGACGGATCGTAATTGGCGCGTGTGAACGTGCGCGCGCGCGCGGTGGGAATCCCGTGCCGCGCGAGGAAGTCCTTGCAGTAGGCCTTGGAACCCTCCAGACGGGCCGCAGCCTGCCGCGGGCCGAAGCAGGGCAGTCCCGAGGCGGCAAACGCATCGACCACGCCCGCGACCAGCGGGCCTTCCGGCCCGACGAGGGTCAGAGCGATCGACTCGCGCCGGGCGAACTCGACCAGCGCGGGGATGTCATGCGCGGCGATCGCCACATTGCGGCACTTCGGCTCGAGGGCCGTGCCTGCATTACCGGGCGCGACCCATACCGTGCGCACCTCGGGTGAGGCGGCGCATTTCCATGCCAGGGCGTGCTCGCGGCCCCCGGAGCCGATGATCAGAACGTCCATCAGGATCAGTGGCGGAAGTGGCGGATGCCGGTGAACACCATGGCGATGCCCTGCTCGTCGGCCGCGGCAATCACCTCGGCGTCGTTGCGCGAGCCGCCGGGCTGGATGACTGCCTGGATGCCGTGTTGCGCCGCCACGTCCACCCCGTCACGGAATGGAAAGAAGGCATCGGACGCCATGACCGCGCCGGTGAGCGGCAGATTCGCCTCGGCGGCCTTCATGGCCGCGATCCGGCTCGAGTACACACGGCTCATCTGGCCGGCGCCGATGCCGACCGTCGCGCACGCGTGTGCGAGCACGATCGCATTGGATTTGACGAATTTCGCCACCCGCCACGCGAACAGCAGATCGGCGAACTCCGCTGGCGTCGGCCGGCGTCGGGTCGTGACTGTCAGACCCGCTTCGCTCACCTGCGCGGTATCGCGCGTCTGGACCAACAGTCCCCCATGGACGCTGCGGTACTCGAGGGTGTCCGCTCCGGGCGGAGCAGCGGCCCCGAGCGCCAACACCCGCACGTTGGGCTTGGCCGCCAGAGCCGCGGCGGCGGCGGCCTCCACGGCGGGCGCGGCAATGACCTCGACGAACTGCCGGGCGATCACGGCCTGCGCGGTAGCGGCATCGAGCGGCCGGTTGAACGCGATGATGCCGCCGAAGGCCGAGGTTGGATCGGTACGATAGGCCCGCTCGTAGGCCGCAAGCAGCGATGGCGCCAGAGCGACTCCGCAGGGGTTGGCGTGCTTGACGATCACGCACGCCGGCGCGTCGATCTCGTTGACGCAGGCGACCGCGGTGTCGACATCGGCGATATTGTTGAACGAGAGCGGCTTGCCCTGCACGAGCTGCGCGTCCGCCAGGCCGCCGCTATCGAGCGGATCGCGGTAGAGCGCCGCGCGTTGTTGGGGATTTTCCCCGTAGCGCAGATCGAGAGCCTTGTCGAAGACCAGCGGCAGGCTCGCCGGCAGATCGAGCGCATCCGCCTGACGGCGCAGCAGGTACCCGGCCACCATGGCGTCGTAGCGGGCCGTGTGGACGAAGACCTTGGCGGCAAGCCGCGCCCGCGTCGCAGCGGTGAGGCTGCCGGCGTGCGTGTCGAGCTCGTGGATCAGCCCGGGGTAGTCGGCCGGATCGGTCACCGCGGCCACCGACTCGTGGTTCTTCGCGGCCGCGCGCAACATGGCCGGGCCGCCGATGTCGATGTTCTCGATGGCTTCCGCGTCGCTGCACTGGGGTCGGCGGATCGTCTCGGCGAAAGGATAGAGATTCACGACCAGCAGATCGATCGGATCGATGCCGTGCAGTTGCATGACCGTGTCGTCGACGCCGCGCCGGCCGAGCAGTCCGCCATGAATCTTCGGGTGCAGGGTCTTTACGCGTCCGTCCATGATTTCCGGAAAACCGGTGTGGTCGGACACCTCGCGGACCGGCAGCGCATGCGCGGCGAGCAGGCGCGCCGTGCCGCCGGTCGAGAGCAGCTGCACGCCGCGCGCGCTGAGCGCGCGGGCCAGCTCGAGCACGCCGGTCTTGTCGGAAACCGAGAGGAGGGCCCGGCGAACGGGCCGTGGCGTCTGTGGCATCGCGGGCAATCAGTCGGCGAGACCGAACTGGCGCAGTTTCTTGCGCAGCGTGCCGCGATTGATGCCGAGGATGTCGGCGGCGCGACTCTGATTGCCGGCGGCATAATGCAACACCACGCGGAACAGGGGCTCCTCCACCTCGCGCATCACCAGGTCGTACAGTCCCGAGGGACGCGAACCGTTCAGATGCGTGAAGTAGTCGCTGAGCGCCCGCTCGGCGTGGCTGCGCAGCGGCAAGTCGTGACCGTTGCCGCGCACGGTGGCCTGCGCCCGCACCCCGTTGTTGTTTTTTGCTGTCATGTTGGTTTCTCGCAAAGACGCCGAGCTCAACCCACGTGCGTGCCGCCGCCCCCGGATGTGGCACGCACGCGCATGTTTTCCGTTCCGCGCTCGAACATCGCTGGCGCCGCGTCCGTCAACTTGTCGCCAGGGCGAGCGGCCCATGCATTGAAGTATCGACGCATGAGCAGCAGTTGGCCGGCGGCGCTCGTTGCGCACATCAGCTCGGCGCGGATGGGTTGCGGCGCGGGCAGACAGCGTTCGCAATACCAGCCGATATGCTTGCGAGCGATGCGCACGCCGGTTTCCTCGCCGTAGAAATCGTACAGGGAATCGAGATGAGCGAGGATGATATCACGCACCTGCGCGCGCACTAGAGGTTGATGTGCGCGCCGACTCAGGACTGAGTCTACCGCGTCGAACAGCCACGGCTGACCGAAGCTCGCCCGTCCGATCATGACAGCGTCGGCGCCAGTGAAATCAATCACTTTGCGCGCATCGGCGGGACTACGAATGTCGCCGTTTGCAAACACGGGAATGTGTACAGCGCTTTTGATTGCGCGGATCGTGTGATATTCGGCCTCGCCCTGGTAGAAATCCGCGCGCGTGCGGCCGTGGACCGCGAGTGCCTGGATGCCGCTGTCCGCGGCAATGCGGGCGATCTGTACGCCGTTGCGCCGATCGGGGTCCCAGCCGGTGCGGATCTTGAGAGTGACCGGCACGGGGACGGCCGCGACCACCGCCGCGAGGATTCGCGCGACCAACCCCTCGTCGCGCAGCAGCGCCGAGCCGCAGGCCTTGCCGCAGACCTTCTTTGCCGGGCAGCCCATGTTCAAGTCGATGATCTGCGCACCGCGCTCGACGCTCATGCGCGCCGCCTCGGCGAGCTGGCGGGGCTCGGCGCCCGCGAGCTGCACCACGCGCGGCTCGGGCTCGCCGGCGTGATCGAGGCGGCGGCGCGACTTCGGCGTGTGCCACAGCTGGGTATCGCTCGTGAGCATTTCCGCGGCGGCGAGTCCCGCCCCCAGTCGCCGGCACAGGACGCGAAACGGCCGGTCCGTGACACCGGCCATGGGCGCGAGCACAGCCCGCGAGGCGAGCCGGTAGGGGCCGATCTGAACGCTCATCGCGGCCCGTGCGTGCAGAGGACGGTGCCGGCCTCGCGCAGACAGGTATCGATCTCGAAACTCACCGCGCGCGGGCCGGGCGTGACGAAGGTGATGGTTGCGTCGATGCGCTGTCCGGGGCCCAGGTGGGACGAGATCGGTGTGTCGGTGGGCCAGTAGTCCCTTGGCGCGATGTCGCGTGCGGCCACGGTCTTGCCATAGCGGTTCTGCAGGGTGAGCCGCAGCAGCGGCAGGGGCAGCGGCCAGCGCCCGCGGTTGGCGATGCTCGCCCGCACCGTGATGCGGTGCGGATGCGTGCGGCTGACCGTCGCGCCGAGCTGGCGGGCATCATAGGCGTGGACATTCCACCGCGGTTCGACCGGCACACCGAGGACACCGTAAACCGTGCGCAGCCGCGGTCCGATCGAGGGCACCGTGGCAAGAAAGCCGCGATAGTGGTTGACGACCTGCGCGCCGAGCACGAGCAGGAGGATGAGCGCGCCGGCGAGCCATGTTCCGGTGTGGCGCGGGCGGGCCGGCTCGAGCGTGAATTCAGCGGGCGGTTCACGGGGCGTCGTCGTCGCCGTCGGCGCGGCGATGACGGGCTCATCGGGCAGCATGGGAGAATCCGACGCCGGGACCGGCTCGAGCGTTTCCATCACCACTGCCGCCTCGATCGTCGCATCCTGAGCCGACGCTCCCGCCTGCGGGACGGACTGCTCCTGCGTTTCCATGCTCGTGGCGGACGGCGGCTCGGCATCCGGCATCGCATCGTCCGCCGGGATGGCCTCGGGACCGATCGCCGCGGGCGTCTCGATCTGCAGGTCCGAGAGAGACTCGAGGGTGAATTCGGCGGTTGATTCAGTCAGAGCGTCGGCGGCTCGCTCCGGTGGGGGCGAGAATTGCTCCGGGGATTCGGGCGAGGACTCGGGTGTGGAGTCTGGTGGGGATTCGGGCGCGGCATCGGCCAGCGATGCCATGGCATTGAATACACTGCGGCATCGTCCGCAGCGTACGTATCCCTCTGCGACGCGCAAATCGGCCGTGGTGACGACCAGCGTCAGGTTGCAGTTTGGGCAGGTGGTGAGCATCTTACTTATCCGCACGCCATCGGGAGCGCCGGGCCGTTGCGTATCCCGCTCAGCACGATCCAGCCCTCGCGGGTGCCGACTGTCGTGAGCATAAACCACGGCCGATAGGCCGCGCGGACCTCTTCGGCCTGGTCTTCCAGCAGCCCCGCGAGCAGGATCCGGCCCCCCGGCTGTACCAGTACGGCGAATCGCGGTGCGAGCTCGACGAGGGGCTGCAGGAGGATGTTCGCCATGAGCAGCGCCACCGGAGCGACCAGGGCCTCGACCGCGTCGCACGGGTGCACCCGCTCGGTCAGATGGTTCGCCGCGGCGTTGTCCCGGGTGGCAAGCAATGCCTGCGGATCGATATCGAAACACTGCACCCGCTGAGCACCCAGCCGCGCCGCCGCGAGCGCCAGCACTCCGGAGCCGCACCCGTAGTCGATGACCGTTTCTGCCGTGGGCGGATGTGCGTCGAGCCACTCCAGGCACAGCGCGGTGGTCGGATGCGAGCCGGTGCCGAAGGCGAGACCGGGATCGAGGCGCACGACCGCGGCCGCCGGATCGCGCACGGATTCGTGCTGCGGACAAATCCACAGCCGCCCGCCGAAGCGCCGGGCGTGGAACTCACGCAGCCATTCGCGTTCCCAGGCGCGATCAGCGATCCAGCGCACCTCGAATCGATCCGGATCCACGCCGAGCGTCGCGCCGAGGCCGCGCACGGTGTGCTGCAGCTCAGTCCCGGGCGCAAACAGCGCCTGCAGGCGCGTGGATGGCCACAGCCGCATCTCTCCCGGGGCCGGTTCGAGCACAGGCGCATCGCGCGCATCTGCGAAGGTGATCGCGCTGGCCCCCCATTGCAGGCACGCCTGCTCGGCGGCCTCGGCCGGCAGCGGGCCAAGCTCGAAGCTGATCTGCAGGAACTCGCTCATGTGCCTCGTGGGGTCGCGCCCGGGGCCTCAAGCGCGGGGTGGGCCGATTACTTCAGCCCCAGTCGCCGCTCGAGGTAGTGAATGTCCGTACCGCCCTTCTGGAAAGCCGCATGATTACAGATTTCCTGGTGCAGTGGCACGTTGGTCTTGATGCCCTCGATCACCATCTCCGTCAGCGCATTGCGCATGCGGGCAATGGCCGTCTCGCGCGTATCGCCGTGCGTGATGAGCTTGCCGATGAGCGAATCGTAATTCGGCGGCACGTTGTAGCCGGAGTAGATGTGGCTGTCCACGCGCACACCCGGCCCGCCCGGCGCATGCCACAGGCGCACCGGGCCGGGCGAGGGCATGAATGTCTTGGGATCCTCGGCATTGATGCGGCACTCGAGCGCGTGACCGCGGATCTGCACGTCGTTCTGCACGTAGGGCAGGCGTTCGCCGGCGGCAATGAGCAATTGCGCCTTGACCAGGTCGATGCCGGTGACGAACTCGGTGACCGGGTGCTCGACCTGGATGCGGGTGTTCATCTCGATGAAGTAGAACTCTCCATCCTGATAGAGAAACTCGAGCGTGCCGGCGCTGCGATAGCCGACGGCGACACACGCCTCCACGCACCGCTCCCCCATGACACGCCGTTGCCGGGCGGTGATGCCGGGCGCCGGCGCTTCCTCCAAAACTTTCTGGTGCCGGCGCTGCATCGAGCAATCGCGCTCGCCGAGATGGATCACATTGCCGTAATGATCGGCCAGCACCTGGAACTCGATGTGCCGCGGGCGCTCGAGGTACTTTTCCATGTACACCTGGTCGTTCCCGAAGGCCGCCTGGGCTTCACTGCGCGTGACGCCGATCGAGCTCATCAGCGCCGCGTCGCTGTGCACCACGCGCATGCCGCGGCCGCCGCCGCCGCCGGAGGCCTTGATGATCACCGGATAGCCGATGTCGCGGGCAATGCGCAGATTCTCGTCCGGATCGTCGCCGAGCGGGGCGTCGGATCCCGGCACACACGGGACGCCGTGTGCCTTCATCACGCGGATGGCGGAGACCTTGTCGCCCATGGTGCGTATGGTTTCGGCCTTCGGCCCGACGAATATGAACCCGCTGTTTTCAACGCGTTCGGCGAAATCGGCGTTCTCGGAGAGAAAGCCATAGCCGGGGTGAATGGCGACCGAATCGGTGACCTCGGCGGCGCTGATGATGGCCGGCATGTTGAGGTAGCTTGCCGAGGAGGGCGGCGGGCCGATGCAAACCGACTCGTCGGCGAGCAGCACGTGCTTGAGGCTGTAGTCGGCGGTCGAGTGCACCGCCACGGTCTTCAGGCCGAGTTCCCGGCAGGCGCGCAAGATCCGCAGGGCGATTTCGCCGCGGTTGGCGATCAGGATCTTCTCCAGCATGGCGGCGGGCCGTTTATTCGACGACGAAGAGCGGCTGCCCGTATTCCACCGGGTCGCCGTTGCGGGCCATGATCGAGGTGATGCGTCCGGCTCGATCCGCCTCGATCTGATTCATCATCTTCATCGCCTCGATGATGCACAGCACCTGTCCGACTTTAATTTCGTCGCCGATCTCGACGAAGGGCTTCGCCCCGGGCGTTGGGGAAGCATAGAACGTGCCGACCATCGGCGCGGTCACGACGTGTTCGTTGGGTCGCGCCTTGGGCGCTTCCGCGGCCGGCGCGGCCGGCGGTGCGAGCGGGGCTGCTGCGGGCAATTGTGGCAGTGCATGCACCGTCGCAGTTCCGGTCGGCATGCGGCTGATCCGTACCGCCTCTTCGCCTTCCTTGATCTCAATTTCCGCGATGCCGGATTCTTCCAGCAGCTCGATCAATTTCTTGATTTTACGAATGTCCATGTGGGAAATCCCCCTTGCGTCATGGGACGGTCAGCATGGGAATGTACGGGGTCAAGGCGCGCGTGGCGTCGCGTTCACGTGCCGGGCGGCCGCCCGGATCGCCAACTCATAGCCGAATGCGCCAAAGCCTGAAATCACCCCGAGCGCGATGTCGGAGAAATAGGATCGATGTCGGAACGTCTCGCGCGCGCTCGGGTTCGACAGGTGAACTTCGATCAAGGGAATGCGCACGGCGAGGACGGCATCCCGCAGCGCGACGCTGGTGTGCGTGAAGCCGCCGGGATTGAAGATCAGACAGGCCACCTGCTCGGCCCCCGCCCGCTGAATGCGCTCGATGAGTTCATGCTCGGCGTTGCTCTGCAGACATTGCAGGCTGCAGCCGAGCTCGCGTGCACATTCCCCGGCGCGCTGCTCGATCGCGGACAAAGTGTCCGACCCGTACACGTGCGGTTCACGGGTACCGAGCAGGTTAAGATTCGGGCCGTTGAGGAGCAGCAGGCGGGTCATCAGCGCTATTAAGGTCGTTCCGCGAAGGGTGAGCGCCGGCAATTTACCCTAATTTCATTGAAGACCGCTAGATTTTGTGCCGAATGGCGCAGATCAGATCCAAACGCGCCGATGAATGGCCGCCGCGCGACAGTGTCGCTTCCTGGCGCCGCCCCCGCGTCAAGCGGGAGAATAGCGGATAAACACCCCGTATGGGTATCGTGTTCCCACGGCCTGTCCGGCGTCAGCCGGCGGCGAAATGGGGTGCGAATACGGCGTGAAGGCGGCGCAGAAACGCCTTGGCATCCAGGTAGCCGACCACCTGAAAACGCTTGCGCGGCCGCCCGGAGCGGCTGTAGAAGGCGACTGACGGGGGGCCATAGATGCCGAAGTACTTCAAAAGCGCCTGGTCGGCCGCGGTGTTCGCGGTTACATCGGCGCGCAGCAGTACGGTGCCCGCAAGCGCCTGCCGGACCGCGGGATTGGCAAAGGTGGTCGCATCCATTTCTTTGCAGGACACACACCAGTCGGCATAGAAATCCACCATGACCGCGCGGTGCGCCGCTGCGGCCCGGCGGACCGCGCGCCGCACCTGCGCGACCGACACGACGGGAGTGAAATGCAGGTGCGGTGTGCGCGAGAAGCTGAGCGGCGAGAGCGGCTGAGTGCTGCCGAGCAGCGACCCGGCAACCAAGATCATCGCGTACACGCACGCCGCGATGCCCGCCGCACGCAACGTCCACTGTCCTGCGGATGTACCCCGAGCGCTACTCCAGAGGGCCCAGGCTCCCGCCAGTACGGGGAGGGCCCAGAGCGCAACCGCCACACGTGCCGGCAGCAGCCGGGAGAGCATCCATACGGCGACGGCCAGCATCACGGCACCGAAGATCTTCTTCACCGTGACCATCCAGGGACCGGCTTTGGGCAGGAGCCGGCCGGCGGAGGCGCCGAGCGCGATCAAGGGGGTGCCCATGCCGATGCTGAGCGCGAACAATGCCATGCCGCCGCGCACGACCTGTCCCGACTGACCGATGACGGCCAGTGCACCGACCAGCGCCGGGGCCACGCACGTGGTGACGATCAATGCCGAGAGCGCGCCCATGACGGCGACTCCCCCCAGAGTGCCAGCGCTGCGGCGGTTGCTGAGCTCGGTCAGGCGGGCCTGCAAGCCCGCGGGCATCTGCACCGTGAACAGTCCCAGCATGGCCAGACCCATGGCGGCCAGCAGCGCCGCAAAGGCGCCCACGATCCAGGGTTGTTGGAAGGCCGCTTGAATCTCGCCTCCGGCCGCGGCCGCCGCGATGCCGGCCAGCGTATAGGTGCAGGCCATCCCGAGCACATAAGCGATGGCAAGCGCGAGCGACCGTCCGGTGCCGGGCCGACGCCCGCCGGCGATGAGGCCGGAGAGGATCGGAATCATCGGCAGGCAGCACGGCGTGAACGATAGCGCGAGACCGGCCAGGTAGAACGCTCCGAGCATGGCGAGCAGGCTTCCGGAGCGGACGAGATCGGCAAAGCGCGTTTGGCTCACGGGCGTCGCACGCACGCCGCCGGGCCGGCCGGAAGCGCCGCTCGGTGTGCGTGCCGCGCCACCGGCGCTCGTCATGCGCCGCGGCAGCGCAACGAGCATATCGCGAGTGATGGGCGGGTAGCACAGACCCCGGTCGGCGCAGCCCTGATAAGTGACCGCGAAGGACGCATAGTGCGCCGCAGCACGCGTTCCGCGGATGACTGCAAGCGTGCCCGTGACCGCCAATCGGTAGATCTGCTCACGGCCGAAGTACGGGTCGACCTTCACCTGTCCGGGCGGGAGGGTGAGTCGGCCGAGCACCGTGCCGGACAGGGGCATGACCCGAATGCGGGCCCGGTACAGGTAATACCCCGGGCGGATGGTCCACTGCAGTCGGACGTGGCGCACCCCCGGTACCGCCTTGAAATGAAATACCTCATCGGCCGGCGGAAACGTATTGCCCACGGATTGCGCTGCCGTGAGTGCCGCCAGAACGGTGGCCGAGGGCGGCGCGGCCGCACCGGCTGATGCCGCCGGGCAGACCAGCCACAGCGCCATCAGCGCCAAGCCGACGCCCGGCCATGCCCTCGGGCCGGATCGCACCGCACTCATCGTGGCGCCACCGCAGCGCTCAGCCAGGCGAGATAGGCGGGCGAGCCGCCCGCCACGGGCAGGGCAATGATTTCCGGTACCTCATACGGATGCAGCGTCTTGAGACGGCGCTCGAGGTCCACAAAACGACTCGCCAGTGTCTTGATGATCAACAGCACCTCCGCGTGATCCTCGATGTGACCCTGCCAAGCGTACGTGGATCGTACCGGCTGGCGAGTCACACAGGCGGCAAGGCCGGTCTCGATCAATTCGCGGGCGATGCGCGCCGCCGCCGGCTCGTCCGGACAGGTGGTCAGAACCACGAAGAACTCGCTCACGAGCTAAGGTCTCTGCACCATATGCACATTCTAGAATATAAAGATGTGGGCCGTCGTAGCGCTCTTCCGCAGCGCCGGCCGACGGGGGCGAGAGGGCTTGCGCCCGGCCCGCGATGACGGTGCCGCGAACGCGCCCGAGCCCGCTTTGAGTCATCGGTTTCGGTTGTCCCGACCCGGCGAGCGTGGCCTGCGGCGGCGGGGAGGCTGAGGCGTGTCGCTGGATGCGAACTGCAGGAAGTCCGCCAGAGCGTCGAACTCCTCGAGGATCTCGAGGACGGGTTCAGGCTCGAAACGCGCCAGACGCTTGCGCAGCTGATCGGGATCGCGAAACGCCACCAGATCCGCGCGCAGCTCCCGCAAGGCCGCGCGCTGTTCGGCGAGGTGAGCGCTCATGTGCCGGTCGACGTCATCCGGTGTGAAGGTGCGCCGACCGGCCGGGCCCATGGTGAGCCGATACGGCTCGAGATGGCGCTGACGCTGCGCTTCCAGCGCCTTCAGCTGCTCGCGCAGGAGGCGGTTGTAATGCGCAAGCCGTTCGGCGGGCAGCGCCGCCAAATGCGCTGCATCGATCTGCTCGATTTCCAGCTGCAGCGTGAGCAGCGTCAGCAGGTCGTTGACCTCATAGGCTTGATTGACCTGCTGCATCAGCAGGGTCTTGCGCTCGCGCGCCTCGGCATCGGGTTCGCGATCGGGATGCAGGGCGCTCACGAGCTTGCGGAAGACATCTCGCAGCGATTGCCTCGCTGCTTCGGCGGCGTCCGCGCGCAGGCTCCCGGCTCGGCTGGTAGCCGTATCGCACGCCTGCGCGTCCTTCTCGTCAGGGTGACGGGTCTGCGACCGCGCGCGTCGGTTCCCACGCGGCCCGCCCGCATCCTCTTCCTGCATCCTGCGCCGCGCCTCCCGGAAGAACGCTTCCGGGTCCGCGTTTGCCTCGGCGTCCAGGTCGACGCCGAAGACTTCCTCGAGGATGCTCCGCAGGGGACCCCGCTCGCGCTCGGTTTCCGGGCCGGGTGACTCGCCGCAGTGCCGGGCACGCAGCGCGTGCAGCGCCTCGTCGCCATCGTCGGTCATCAGATCGTCGAGCAGCGTCAGCAACAACTCCTGCAAGATGGCGCGATCCTTCTTGCGCAGGCGGCGGTCTGGTGTCGCGCGCGTGAGCAGCTCATCGAGCAGCAGGGCCATTTCCCGCTGCGCACGACCGAATTCGGCGCGCAACGGCTCCACCTCCTGCAGGACCCGCTCGTTGTAACGGATCGAGTAGCTGCGCCACGCCTCGATCTGCGTGCGGCAGCGCTCGATCTTCCTGATGAGGCGCCGGAATTCCTCTTGCGCTTTGCCCGTGGGCTTACGAGCCGCGAGAGCCAGTACCAGCGCCGTGCCCGAAGTGGCCTCGGTGTCGCACAATGACTCTCGGGGGGGCGGCGGTTGTGTCAAGTCGAATCTGCCTTGGAAAGCTCCTGCGGACAGCCGGCAGTATAGTGAGCGCGGGGTCCCTACGCTTGACGACTCCGGTTCCGCGGCCGGTGAGCGGCTGCGCCGTCGTCAGCCGAGTCGCGCGGTGAGCCTGACGAGGCCGCCGCCCCCGTGTTCATCCGGGCGGGAGCTGTCCCGATCCGGCAATCAGACCAGCGGCTCGCGCGACGCGCAGTGCCCACGCCAGGCGGTCAGGCTGTCTGCGCAAACCCCCGATCCAAAGCTCCTGCGACGAGCACCGCAGGATGACCCCGCACGGGCCGCTCGGAGGCGCGGCGCTCCTGGAGCAATCCGGATTCGCACCAGAAGCTGGATAATTGAACAGCTCCAATCCCGCCCTGAGGCGCAAAAATTTTGTCGCGCAGGGTTGAAATCCAGACACTCGCACCTATCATTAGCAGCCACCCGGGCAGAGTGCTAATAGCTCGTCCGAGGCTTTCAGAGTACCCAACCCATTAGGTTCGTAAGGAGCGTCCACCATGAAGATTCGTCCTCTTCATGATCGCGTCATCGTCAAGCGCCTGGAAGAGGAGCGTACCTCACCGGGCGGCATCGTCATTCCCGATACCGCGGCTGAAAAGCCCATTCAGGGAAAAGTCGTCGCGATCGGCAATGGCAAGATTCTTGAAAACGGCCAAGTTCGCGCCCTAGATGTCAAGGTCGGCGACAAGGTCCTTTTCGGCAAGTACAGCGGAACGGAAGTGAAGGTCGAGGGTGAGGAGCTGCTCGTGATGCGCGAAGAAGACCTCATGGCCGTGATCGAGAGCAAGTAAGCGAGGAGCATTCACAATGGCTGCCAAAGAAGTTCGGTTCAGCGATGACGCCCGCCAGCGCATGGTCAAGGGTGTCAACGTTCTAGCCAACGCCGTCAAGGCGACGCTCGGCCCCAAGGGCCGCAATGCCGTGCTCGAGAAGAGCTTCGGCGCTCCGACGATTACCAAGGATGGCGTGTCCGTCGCGAAGGAAATCGAGCTGAAGGACAAGTTCGAGAACATGGGCGCGCAGATGGTCAAGGAAGTCGCCTCGAACACCTCCGATGAGGCGGGCGACGGCACCACCACGGCCACGGTGCTCGCCCAGGCGATCATTCGCGAGGGCATGAAGGCGATTTCCGCGGGCCGTAACCCGATGGACGTCAAGCGCGGTATCGACAAGGGAGTCGCCGCAGCTGTCGAAGAGCTGAAGAAGCTCGCCAAGCCGTGCAAGGATTCCAAGGCCATCGCGCAGGTGGGCACGATTTCCGCCAACTCCGACGAGTCGATCGGCAAGACCATCGCGGACGCGATGGAGAAGGTCGGCAAGGAGGGCGTGATCACGGTCGAGGAGGGCTCGGGCCTGGAGAACGAGCTCGAAGTGGTCGAGGGCATGCAGTTCGACCGCGGCTATCTCTCGCCGTATTTCATCAACAACCAGCAGAACCAGACCGCGGAGCTTGAAAAGCCGTACATCCTGCTGGTCGACAAGAAGATCTCCAACATCCGCGAGCTGCTGCCCCTGCTCGAGGGCGTTGCCAAGGCCGGCCGGCCGCTGCTCGTGGTGGCCGAGGACGTCGAGGGCGAGGCATTGGCCACTCTCGTCGTCAACAACATCCGTGGCATCCTCAAGGTCGCCGCGGTGAAGGCTCCGGGCTTCGGCGACCGCCGCAAGGCCATGCTGCAGGACATTGCCATTCTCACCGGCGGTACGGTGATCTCCGATGAGGTCGGTCTGTCGCTCGAGAAGGCGTCCCTGAACGATCTCGGCGAGGCCAAGAAGGTCGTCGTCGAGAAGGAAAACACCACGATCATCGATGGCGCCGGCAAGCAGGCTGATATCAAGGCCCGTATCGAGTCGATTCGCCAGCAGGTCGAGGAAGCTACTTCCGACTACGACAAGGAGAAGCTGCAGGAGCGTGTTGCCAAGCTCTCCGGCGGCGTTGCTCTCGTCAAGGTCGGTGCGGCCACCGAAGTCGAGATGAAGGAAAAGAAGGCTCGCGTCGAGGATGCGCTGCATGCGACCCGTGCGGCCGTCGAGGAAGGCGTGGTGCCGGGCGGCGGTGTGGCGCTGATCCGCGTGCAGAAGGCGATCGAGAAGGTCGAGACGCGCAACGAGGATCAGCAGATCGGCGTGCGCATCCTGACGCGCGCGGTCGAGGAGCCGCTGCGCCAGATCGTCGACAACGCCGGTGAGGACGCCGCCGTAGTGTTGAATCGCGTGAAGGAAGGCAAGGGTGCGTTCGGCTACAACGCCGCTGCGGATCAGTACGGCGACATGATCGAGCTCGGCATTCTCGATCCGGCCAAGGTGACCCGTCTGGCACTGCAGAACGCCGCCTCGGTGGCGGGCCTTCTGCTCACCACGGAGGTCATGGTGGCCGAGGCGCCGAAGGACGAGGAGCACAGCCATGCGATGCCGCCGGGCGGTGGCATGGGCGGAATGGATATGTAACTCCCCCTCTAAAGAGGTATCGATTTCAGCGGATGGAATCGCTACCATGACAACATCGGTTAGGGATTGTGCCCGACCCCAAAGCGGGGACAATCCTGAAAGTCGCGGATCAAGACCCCCCTATTCCGCGCAATCCTCTAAGCCCTGCGCAAGCGGGGCTTTTTTTTTGCTGCGTTAGCGCAACATCACACCGGACGGCGGTCGTGCCCTCGTTCCCCGCACTGTGGTCTTCACCCCACAGCGAGAGTGTCTTGCGTTTGGCACCTGCTTCAGGCTGGATGCGGCCATGAGCCCGGAGCTGAGCGAACGTGTGCAGCGGTATCTGCAGGCCCTGGATGCGGCTGCGCCCGGGCTACGCGCCGCGCTGCCCGCCGAGATCAAGACAACGCTACCGCGAGTCTTCGCGGCCAGCGATTTCATCGCCGAGGCGTGTACTGCCGATCCGCAAATGCTGGCCGAGGAGTCCTGGCGCGAGGCACTGCTGCGCACTCCCGCGATGCTCGCGCGCGAGTGCCGAGCACCTGCCGGTCTCGCGAGCGAGGCCGAGATGCTCTCGGCGCTGCGTCGCTGGCGGCGCCGGACCCTGGTCCGGATCGCATGGCGCGCCGTGGCGGGGTGGGCCGATATCGAGGAGACCCTCGCCGAATCCTCGGATTTCGCGGATGCCGCCATCGCCGCCAGCATCGAGTGGGCTCGCGCCGAGCTCGCGGGACGCTACGGTGCGCCGCGCGGGCCCGACGGCAGCGTGCAGCCGCTGCTCGTTCTCGCGATGGGCAAGCTTGGTGGACGGGAACTCAACTTCTCCTCGGACGTCGATCTGGTGCTGCTGTTTCCCGAGCATGGCGTCACTGATGGCGCTCGCTCGATCAGCAACGAGGAGTTCTTTACCCGGCTTGCCCAGGGCATGCTGCGGCTGTTGGAAACTCCGACGCACGAGGGCATCGTGCTGCGGGTGGATCTGCGGCTGCGTCCCTTTGGCGACAGCGGGCCGTTGGTCACGAGCTTTGCGTTCCTGGAGGACTACCTGCCACTGCACGGGCGCGACTGGGAGCGCTACGCCTACGTGAAGGCGCGGCCGCTCACCGGTGCGCAACACTTCGCCGAGCTCGAGGCGACGACACTGCGTCCATTCGTGTTCCGACGCTACCTCGATTATGGGGTGTTCGAGAGCCTGCGCGAAATGAAGGCTTTGATCGAGCGCGAGGTGGCGCGCCGCGATCTGGCCGAGCACGTGAAGCTCGGTCCGGGCGGGATTCGCGAGATCGAGTTCATCGTGCAGACGTTCCAGCTGATCCGCGGCGGACGCGACCCCGAGCTGCGCACTCCGGCGCTGCTTGCGGCCCTGGCGTACCTCGAGCGCGCGCGGCTGCTGCCCGCGGCGCAGTGCGCGCAGCTGCGCGCCGCGTATCGCTATCTGCGCCGCGTGGAGAACGCCCTGCAGATGCTGGCCGACCGCCAGGTGCACCAGCTGCCGGCGGACGCGCTCGCCCGTGAGCGCATCGCGCTTGCGGTCGGCGCGGCCGACTGGGACGCACTCAAGGCGGCGCTCGATGCGCATACGTGGCATGTCGCAAGCCAGTTTCAAAGCCTGGTGCTCGGGGGTGCGCCGCGCGCGACAACAGGCGTGCGCGTCGATCTCGGGCGGGCCTGGGAAGATCCCAGCGAAGCGGCGGCGCTCGCGGAGTCGCTGGCGCAGGCCGGATTCGCGCAGGCGGAGGCGGTCGCCGGCCTGATCCTGCAGCTGCGCGCCAGTGCCCTGGTGCGCAAGCTCGATGACACCGGCCGGCGGCGCCTGCAGGGGCTGCTGCCGGCGCTGCTGAGTGATATTGCCGCCGGAGCCCCGGGCGATGAGCAGATGCCGGTGCTGCGCCGGATCGTGACCATCCTCGAGGCCATGGGCCGGCGGTCGGCCTACTTTGCGCTGTTGAGCGAAAACGCGGCGGTGCGCATGCGCCTCGTGGAGCTGTGCCGGCGGGGCGATTTTCTGGCGCGCCAGATTGGCGCCTATCCGCTGTTGCTCGATGAGCTCATCGATGCGCACAGTCTGCCGGACCGGGCAGCGCTCGAGCGAGAGCTGGATACCGGGCTGGCGCGCGCGGACGCGGACGACCCGCAGCAGCAGGTCGAGGCGCTGTGCCACTTTCAGCGCACGGCGCTGTTTCGCGTCGCGGTCGCGGATCTGGCCGGCCGGCTGCCCGTGATGCAGGTGAGCGACCGCCTGACCGAGATCGCCGAGATCATTCTCGAGCGTGCTCTGAGCATCAGCTGGCGGCAGATCACCGCCCAGTTCGGTACGCCCTGTGCCGGTGTCGAACGCCGCCCGGTGCGAGTGTGCATCATCGGCTATGGCAAGCTCGGCGGTCTTGAGCTCGGGTACGAGTCCGATCTCGACCTGGTGTTTCTGCACGATTCGCGCGGCGAGCGCCAGGAGACCGACGGCGAGCGCCCCATCGACAATCAGCTGTTCTTCGTGCGCCTGGTGCAGCGCCTGGTGCACCTGCTGACCCTGCACTCGAGCGCCGGGCGCCTGTATCCGGTCGATGTGCGGCTGCGCCCGAGCGGCAAGGGTGGCTTGCTGGTGACACAGATCGACGCCTTCGGCGAATACCAGCGTCACGAGGCGTGGACCTGGGAACATCAGGCGCTGCTGCATGCGCGCGCGGTGGCAGGCTCCGCGGTGCTGCGCGCAGAATTCGAGCGCATCCGGCTCGAGGTGCTCCGTTTCCACGTGCGCACCGAGCAGTTGCTGGAGAACGTGCGCTCGATGCGCGAGCGGATGCGCCGCGAGCATGCGCAGCGAGCGGACGGCCTGCTCGATCTGAAACACGACGCCGGCGGCCTGGCGGACATCGAGTTTCTCGCGCAATACTGGGCGCTCAAATGGGCGCGGGACTACCCGCCGGTGGTGATCTTCTCCGACACCATTCGCCAATTGGAATCGGTGGCCTCCGCAAATCTGGTTCCGCAGGCGACGGTCGACGTGCTCACGGGTGCCTATCGGGCGTACCGGACCTGCCGGCATCACCTGGCGCTTGCTGCGCGTGCGCAGCGCGTCCCTGCAGAGTGCTTCGGCACTGAGCGGGCGGCGGTACGTGCCCTGTGGCAAGCGGCGTTCGGCACCGCGAGCGAATCGGACTCCCTGCATGGGCAGAGCATTGCGGGAGGCCCCGATCAGCCCTTGGGCCCGGGCGCATCTGCAGGTCCGCCCCCGGACCGTTCGCCGGTATAATGGGGCCGCACCAATTTCTCCCTGCTAAGGAACCGACATGGCCGCAGCGGCGCAGCCCCTGATTCAGCCCAACGCGCAACAGCACTACGAGGTGGGTCCCGAGGATCTGCCGCTCAGCTGCCCCATGCCGCAGATGAAGCTGTGGAATTCCCACCCGCGGGTGTACCTGCCCATCGAGGCGAGCGGCTGGGCGAAGTGTCCCTATTGCGGTGCGGAGTACACGCTGCGCCGCTGAGGCGCGGCGCTCGCCGCTAGGGGCGTGCGGCGTCGAGCAGCGGCTCGAGCAGCTCGAGCAGGCGCGCGAGTGCGCCGCGGTTGGCCTCGAGCGCGGTCTGGGCGCGTGCGCCGACGCGCGCGCGCTCGGTCGCATCGAGCAGCCATGCACTCATGCAACTCGCCAGGGCCGGCGCATCGGGCACGATGCGTGCCCCGCCACAAGCAACCAACACATCGGCGATCTGTGCGGTGTTGAACACATGCGGCCCGGTGGCGAGCGCACGACCGAGCGCGGCCGGCTCGAGCAGATTGTGGCCGCCGATGGGCACGAGGCTGCCGCCCACGAACACGGCATCGGCCGCGCCGTAGAAATCCTGCAGCTCCCCGAGCGTGTCGAGGAGGAGGACCGCGGCTGCGGCGGGGATGTCCGCAGCCGTCGCCCGCGAATGCCGCAGGTACGGCAGGTGGTCCGCGGCGAGCAGCGCGGCCACCGCGTCGCAGCGCTGCGGATGACGCGGAGCCAAAACCAACAGCGCCTGCGGCAGCCGCTTGCGCACCTGCGCGTGCGCGGCGATGACGATTTCCTCCTCGCCGGGGTGCGTGCTGCCGGCCACCCACATCGGCCGGCCGGGCGCGTAACGCTCGCGCAGACGGGCTGCGCGGGCGGCGAGGCCGGCCGGCGGCGTGCTGTCGAACTTGAGATTGCCGATGACATGGATGTGATCCGCGGCGGCGCCGAGGGCACGGAAGCGGTGCGCATCCTCGTGAGTCTGCGCCGCCACGGTGACCCCGGCCAGCGTTCGGCGAAACAGCGCGCCGAAGCGCCGATAGCTGCGTGCCGAGCGGCTCGAGAGGCGCGCATTGGCGATCATGAGCTTGATCTGCCGCCGCCGGCAGGCGCGGTAGAGCGTTGGCCACAGCTCCGTCTCGAGAACGACCGCCAGGCGCGGGCGCGTACGCTCGAGGAAGCGGTGCACGGCTCCGGGCAGATCGTACGGCAGGTAGCGTACCGAGAGATCGCCGCCGAGGGCGATGGCGCGCGCCGCCCCGGTCCGGGTGAACACGGTGAGCAGGATCGGCAGCGACGGGTCGCGCGCGCGCAGCGCACGCACCAGCCCGGCGGCGAGCTGCACCTCGCCCACGGAGGCGGCATGAATCCACAGCGGCGCACCGTCGATCGGACGGCCGAACCCGAAGCGCTCGGCCAGCTCCCCGGGCGCGCTGCGCTTGCGCACGGTCAGGAAGGCCGCATGTACGGGCGCGGCAAGATAAACGACCAACAGGTAGAGAAAATCCACTACGCCGACCGCGCCGGCTGCGGCGCCGCGCGGTAGCCATCGAGCAGCGCATGCCAGTCCGCTTCGGTGAAACGTTCCGGCGGCAGCGCATAGGTGACTTTTTCCAACGACCGGCGCAGGCGCACGAGGTTGCCGTCCCGCCACAGACCATCGGGGCGCAGGCGGCAGCGATCGAAATCGACCAGGTACACTTCCTCCCCGAGCAGTATGTTGCGGGCATTGAGATCGGCGTGGCAGACGCCCAGATCGTGGAAGCGGCGGATGCACCGCCCGATCTCGATCCAGGTGAGCAGCGGCAAGGGTGCGAGCGCAAGGGCATAGCTGAGGGAGGCGGTGCCGGCCAGCCGTTCGGTGAGGATGTCGCCGCGGTACAGGTTGCCGTCACGCACATAGCGGGCCGCGACGGGCGCTGGCACCGGCAGGCCGGCGCGGTGCAACCGGTGCGTCAGTACCCATTCGGCGAACGGACGCGTGCGCCATTGTCCGCGCCACAGGTAACGATCGGCACACACACGGGCCGCCGCCCCGCCGCGCCGATAGTGACGCAGCACCAGCTCCCGATCCGCGGTGCGGACGAAGTGTGCCGTGCCGCGCCCGCGTGCCGCTCCGCTCAGGCGCCCCGCGGCGGCCCAGAATTGCGGATCGAACCAACCAGGCTGACAATTGCGCTCCAGCGCCGCGTTGTATAGCATGGCGCCGCCGGCGAGCGGCAGCTGCTTGACCGACGGGCCCAGTGCCCACTCCGTGCTCACCGGATCGTGCTCCTCGTTCCAACGGCCGCGATGTTGTTTGCCGATCGACCCCCGCGTACCTTGTGCATCCTGCGGCTCTCATCCCTCGGGGATACCTGCCATGCGGTGCCGGTCGTGCGCACCCTACAACGAGTCTGGCCGCAGACACGGTTGACCTGGGTCATCGGCAAGGCTGAGGCGCGGCTGATCGGACTCATGGATGGCGTGGAGTTTATCACTGTCGAGAAGCGCGCCGGGTTCGCGGCGCTGGGGGCATTGCGTCGCCAGCTCGCCGGGCGGCGCTTCGATGTGCTGCTGCACATGCAACTGTCGCTGCGTGCCAGCCTGGTCTCGGCGTTCGTGCCGGCGCACATGCGTCTCGGTTTCGATCGGGCGCGGGCGCGCGAGCTGCAGTGGCTGTTCACGAACGCCCGGATCCCCGCGCGCGCCCGCGAACATGTTCTCGACAGCTTCTTCGGTTTCACTGCGGCGCTCGGGATCGGCGCGCGCGAGCTGCGCTGGGACCTGCCGCTGCCCGAGGATGCGCGCGCGTACGCCGAGCGGCTGATCCCCGATGCGTGCCCGACGCTGGTGATCAGTCCGTGCTCCAGCCACTCGCGGCGCAATTGGCGGGCCGAGCGTTACGCGGCCGTGGCGGATCATGCCGCGCGCCACCATGGCATGCGGGTCATCCTCGCCGGCGGACGTACGCCCACGGAAGCGGCCCTGGGCGCGGCGATCGAGCAAGCCGCGCGCGCCCCCCTCGTCAATCAGATCGGCCGCGATACGTTGCCGCAGCTGCTCGCGCTGCTGGCGCGCGCCACGGTCCTGGTCAGTCCCGATTCGGGTCCGGCGCACATGGCCACGATGGTCGCAACACCGGTGATCGGTCTGTATGCGGCCACGAACCCGGCGCGCAGCGGGCCGTATCGCTCGCGTCGCTGGTGCGTCGATGCGTATGCCGAGGCGGCGCGCCGCTACCGCGGCTGCGCGCCCGAGCAGCTGCCCTGGACGACCAAGATCGAGGAGCCCGGGGTGATGGATCTGATCGCGCCGGAGCAGGTGACCGCCAAGCTCGATGAGCTGCTAGCATCCAAGACATGAAAGACATCCTGGTGCCGGTTTCCCCCGGCGAACTGCTCGACAAGATCACCATCCTCAGGATCAAGGCGGCGCGGATCACCGATCCGGACAAGCTCGCGCACGTACGCCTCGAGCTCGAACTGCTCGAGCGCACGTGGCGCGATGCCTGTGCCGGAACTGAGCTTGCGGCCGAGGAGGCCGCGCTGCAGGCGGTCAACGCGCGCCTGTGGGACATCGAGGACCGGATCCGCGACAAGGAATCCGCCGGCTGCTTCGACCCGCAGTTCATCGAACTCGCCCGCGCGGTGTATCTCACCAACGATGAGCGCGCGGCCCTGAAGCGGCAGGTGAACGTGGCGCTCGGCTCGCGTCTGCGCGAGGAGAAATCCTACCGGCCGTATCAGCGCCGGTAGGGCGGTATTTGCGGCGTGGCACCTGGGCGGGGCGTGGCGATTCCCTGAATGACATCCGGACCTGCCGGTCAGTCATTCCATCTTCAACCTTCGCACCGGTGGCGGTGTCATGGCGGCTGGGGTGATGGGACCCGGAGCGACGCGCACGGGCGTGGTGAGCCACGCATTGATCCGGCTCACCTCGGGCGGGTAGAGGGTACCGGCGGCGAGCTGCAGGGCGAT
>JAKARC010000026.1 GCA_021822385.1 Pseudomonadota bacterium | reverse complement strand
ATGCCGTGCTGTAAGGTCCTGGCCGGTCAGTTGAACGAACGTGTCCATCGTTCGCGCCAGCGACCGCCCGCGCGGACCCGGATGACACCTGCTGGCTACAGGATCGTAAGCCCCGCCTGACGGCGGCGCACACCGGTGACGTGGGCGCTCGCAACAGGAACGCCCGTGACGCCACGGCTGTATGCCGGTTGTGAGTGGCGAGACATTCCGGACGATTTACGCACGGGACCGAGGCGCGCGTGCCGCTGCACGACACCCGAGCCGGCGCCAACGTCTCAGCGCCGTGGCGCGGCGTCCGTCTCACCCGCTGGCGCCGCCTCGGATATGCCGATGCGGTGCGTCGACTTGACTTCCTCCATGACGAAATAACTGTGCGTCTGCTGCACGCCGCGGATGCTGGCGATGGTTTCCCCCAGCAGCGTGCGATAGCGTTCCATATCCTTCACACGCACCTTGAGCAGGTAATCGAACCCGCCGGCGACCATGTGACATTCCATGATCTCATCGTGCGCGGCCACCATGGCCTTGAAGCGTTCGAAGGCCTCCGGCGTGGTGCGGTCGAGCGCGACCTCCACATACACCAGCAGGCCCAGCCCGAGCCGCCGCGCGTTCAGGTGCGCGAAATACCCGTTGATGTACCCGGCTGCTTCGAGACGCCGGATCCGTTCGAGCGTCGGGGTCACGGTCAGGTTGACTTCACGCGCCAGCTGCGAGACGGGCACGCGTCCGTCCTGCTGCAGACGAACCAGCAGCCTGCGGTCGATACGATCGAGCGAACGGAATCCCAGCAAGGGCTTTTTGGGTGACATTACTAGTGAAGTTTACTGCTAATAAGGCTAAAACATGAAAATATTCTCTGTATATATCACTATGATTGCGAGAAATCTCTATTCCTTAGGTCCAGCACATGAGCGCAATGGCGGCCCCTCGGCGGCAGGGCGGCGAACCCGACGATCTTGAGACGTTGCGTGACCGCATGCGCGCGGCGACGCTGCGCCCCGAAGGCCCAGCGGTCGTGGCACTGCGTGAAGAGCTTGCAGCGGTCGAGCTGCCACTACAGACCGCGCGTGCCCGGGCGATGCGCTGGATTGATGCGGCGCGCGCGGACCCGCATCGTGGTTCCCTGGTCGAATCCTTGCTCGGGCAGTTCGCACTCGACAGCGCCGAAGGCAAGGCGCTGATGAGTCTCGCCGAGGCGCTGTTGCGCACACCCGATGCGCTGAGCGCGGACCGCCTCATCGCCGAACGTCTCGGCGCGCTACGCACCGCGCGGACGCAGACCGGGCTCAAGGTGCGGCTCGGTCTGGCGCTGCTGCGGACCGCAGCCCGAGCATTGCCCGATGCGCAGGCTCTGCTCACCGAAACACCGGTACGGCGCACGCTGCTCGCACCGCCCACCCGCCGGATCATGCGCCACGCCATGCGTCTGATGGGGCACGCGTTCATCGTGGGAGAGTCCATCGAGGCGGCGCTGGCGCGCGGGACGAAAGACTCCGCGCTCGCACTGTGTTCTTTCGACATGCTGGGCGAGGGGGCACGCACCGACGCGGATGCCGACCGTTATTTTCAGGCCTATCGCGGTGCCATCGAGACGCTTGGCCGCCAGAGCGCCGGTGGCGTATACGAGCGATCCGGCATCTCGGTGAAGCTCTCGGCGCTCGAGCCGCGCTACGCGCTCACGCAGCGGCCCCGAGTGCTCGCGCGACTCGTGCCGCGGGCGATGGCGCTGGCGCAGGCTGCCTGCCGCGCCGGCATCGGCCTCACCATCGATGCCGAGGAGGCCGACCGGCTCGACCTGTCGCTCGATGTCATCGAGGCCCTTGCGCGCGATCCGCAGACGCTCTCCTGGGAGGGACTTGGGTTTGCGGTGCAGGCCTACGGGCGACGCGCCCCACTCGTGATCGAGTGGGCTGCGGCGCTCGCGCGTGCCACCGGGCGGCGCTTGAGCGTACGCCTGGTCAAAGGCGCGTACTGGGACACTGAGATCAAACGCGCGCAGGAACGGGGGCTTGAGAGTTTCCCGGTCTACACCGCCAAGTCCATCACGGATGCGAGCTATCTGGGATGCGTGCGGCGGCTGTTCGCCGCACAGGACGTCATTTACCCACAGTTCGCCACCCACAACGCGCTCACCGTTGCCGCTGTGGCCGCACTCGCGCCCGCCGGCGCTCGCTATGAATTCCAGCGGCTGCATGGCATGGGCCAGGCGCTCTATCGCGTGGTCCGCGCCGAATGGCCTCAACTTGTCCCGGTGCGGGTGTATGCACCGGTCGGCACCCACCAGGACCTGCTGCCCTATCTGGTGCGCCGCCTGCTCGAGAACGGCGCCAACACCTCCTTCGTCCATCAGTTTCTCGACACGCGCATTCCCGCCGAGCAGGTCGTGGGGCCAATCCTGGCGGACAGTCCCGGACCGACCGCCGGCGTGCGTGAGCCGCCGCAACTGTACGGCACACGCGCCAACTCCCGCGGCGTCGATCTCGGCAATCCGCAGGAGCTCGGCGCGCTGCGCGCCGGTCTGAAAGCCGCGCGCGCACTGTGCTACACCGGCGGGCCGATACTCGCGGCCGGCGCGGGCAGCACGCCCCAAGTACCGGTCCGGTCTCCCGCGGATGGCGAGATCGTCGGGCTCAGCAGCGAAGCAAGCGAGGCCGAAATCACGGCCGCGATGGCAGCGGCCACCCAGGCCCAGCCGGGCTGGAATCAGCGCCCCGCGGCCGAGCGGGCCGGGTGCCTCGAACGTGCGGCTGATCTGCTCGAACAACGTCGTGAGCTGTTCCTCGGCCTGCTGGTGCGCGAAGCCGGTCGCTCGCTCGTCGACGCGCTCGCCGAGGTGCGCGAAGCGAGCGACTACTGCCGCTACTACGCCGAGCACGGCCGCCGGCTGTTCGCCGCCGCCCAGATGCTGCCGGGCCCCGTCGGCGAGCGCAACGAATTGTGGCTGCAGGGCCGCGGCGTCTTCGCCTGCATCAGCCCATGGAACTTCCCACTTGCCATCTTCACCGGCCAGATTACCGCCGCGCTCATGGCCGGCAACACGGTGCTCGCCAAGCCGGCACCGAGCACCCCACTCGTGGCGCACGCCCTGGTGAGTCTGTTGCACGAAGCGGGCATTCCCCGCACGGCACTGCAACTGACGCCGGCCGACGGGCCGCTCTTTGCCCGCAGCGCGCTCACCCATCCGGCCCTTGCCGGCGTGGCCTTCACCGGCTCGACCGCCACCGCCGCAACCATCAACCGCACCCTCGCCGGCCGCGACGGGCCGATCGTGCCGTTCATCGCCGAGACCGGCGGGATAAACGCCATGATCGTCGATGCCACGGCGCTGCCCGAGCAGGTGGTCGACGATGTCATCACTTCGGCGTTCAGCAGCGCCGGTCAGCGCTGCTCGGCGCTGCGGGTGCTGTATCTGCAGGCGGAAATCGCCGATCGGGTCATCGCGATGCTGATCGGCGCGATGCGCTGCCTGACGATCGGGGACCCGGCCGACCCGGCGACCGACGTCGGCCCCCTCATCAGCGCCGCGGCGCGCACGCGACTCGAGCATTACGCCGAGCGCATGCGCGTCGAGGCGAAGCTCCTGTACGCCTGCCCGGCCGGACCGCACGCCGCGGACGGTCATTTCTTCCCGCCGCATCTGTTCGAGCTCACCGCCCTCGATCAGGTGAGGACCGAGGAGTTCGGCCCCGTTCTGCATGTCGCGCGCTACCCGGCCGGTCAGCTCGAACAGGTGCTCGCGGCGGTCCGCGCCACCGGTTACGGCCTGACGCTCGCAGTGCACAGCCGGCTCGAGACTCTCGCCGAGCACGTGTTCCGCGCGCTACCCGCAGGCAACACCTACATCAACCGCAACATGATCGGCGCGGTGGTCGGCGTACAGCCCTTCGGCGGACAGGGCCTGTCGGGCACCGGTCCGAAGGCCGGCGGCCCGCACTATCTGCTGCGCTTCGCCACCGAGCGCACGCTGACGGTCAACACCGCCGCCATCGGCGGGGCCGTGGAGCTGTTGGCTTGACAGTCCCACGCCAGCCCCCGGCGGACTGTCCTATGGGACTGCCGCGCGCGGTGAGGTTCGCAGCGCCGCGGCAAGTGCCGCAAATGTATCGAGCGGTTCGCTGCAGACGCTGCCGCGGCAGACATAGGCCGAGATCGCCCCGCGCGCCGGCTTTGCGGCAATTGCCGCCGGCAGATCACGCGCATCCGCGCTTGCGCAGATCACCATGCGTCCCGGCGCGTACACCCGATCGAGCTCGCGCCGCCACTGCATAAGCGCTGCCGGCTCACCGCGCAGCACCACGATCACCGGCGGCTGCAGCAACTCCTCGAGCGCGCCCAGCAATGTCGGGTGCGCCTGCGGGTGGCGGCTGAGCGGCGCCCAGCCTGCGCGCACCGTGCGCTCGGCCGCCTCGATGTAGCGACTCTCGCCGAGCAGGTAACCCAAGCGCAGCAATACGCGCGCCGCCACCGCGTTGCCGGCCGGCAGCGCCTCATCGGCGAAAGTCTGCAGCCGGTGCAGCAGCGTCTCGTGATCGTCGGAGGTGAAATAAAACCCGCCCGGTACGGCTGCGAAATGACGCAACACCACGTCCATCAGCTCGCCAGCGAAGGCCAGTTCGTCGGACCGAAGACGCAGCTGCTGCAGCTCGAGCACGCCCTCGGCCAGAAACACGTAATCGTCGAGATAGGCATTCAGCTGCGCCCGCCCGAGGCTGTAGGTCGCGGCCAGGCGGCCCTCGCGCCACAGCGCGCGGCGCGCGAACTGCAGCGCGCGGCTTGCGGCCTGCTCGAACTCCGGATGCTCCAGAGCGCGCGCCGCGCGCGCCAGGGCGGCAATGGCCAGGCCATTCCACGCCGTCAGAATCTTCTCGTCGCGCGCCGGTCGCGGGCGGCGCTCGCGCCGCGCGAGCAGCTTCGCCCGCGCGCGCGCGAGCAGTGCATCGAGTTCAGCTGCGGACATCCCGAGGGACTCGGCGAGCGCCTCGGGTGCAAGCACGGCACGCAAATGCCAGCGACCGTCGAAGTTCGGCGGCAGATCGAGCCCGAAGCGCGCGGCACATGCGGCGTACTCCGGTGGCTCGAGCACAGCGCGGATCTCATCGCGCGCCCAGACGTAGAAACTGCCTTCGTGGCCGGCAGCATCCGCATCCAGACTGGAATAAAACCCGCCTTCGGGGGATTGCATCTCGCGCAGCATCCACTCGGCGGTATCGCGGGCAGTGTTTGCGTACAGCGCGTCCGCGCTCGCCACATAGGCATCCGCATAGACGCTCAGCAACCACGCGTTGTCGTACAACATCTTCTCGAAGTGGGGAATGCTCCACTCGGCATCGGTCGCATAGCGGTAAAAGCCGCCGCCGAGCGCGTCATGGATGCCGCCTTCGGCCATGCGCGTGAGCGTCAGGGTCGCCATATAGAGCGCATGCAGATCCGGGGACTCGTCCTGGGCGCTGCGCTGCCAATCGCGCAGCAACCGCTCGATGGCACCCGGATGCGGAAATTTCGGCGCCTCGCCGAACCCGCCGTGGTGCCGATCGAAGCTGCGCTCGAGCGCCGCCCGATTGTCCCGCAGCGGTGCGCCATCGAGCTGCAGATCCGCCGCCGGTGGCGGCGGGTCGATGCTGGCGAACGCCGTGGCGAGCGCCTCGCCTTGTGCGCGCAGCGACTCGTGGTGCTCCCGATAGTACTGCGCCACACGCTCGAGCAGATCCCTGAAGGCCGGCAAGCCATGCCGGGGCTCGGGCGGGAAATAGGTGCCGCCGAAGAATGGCACGCCCTCGGGTGTAAGAAACATCGTGAGCGGCCAGCCGCCCGGACCGTGGGTCAGCATCTGTTGCGCAATCTGATAGATCCGGTCGATATCCGGACGCTCCTCACGATCGACCTTGATGTTCACGAAGGACTCGTTCAACACCCGCGCGGTCATCTCATCCTCGAAGCTCTCGGCGGCGAGCACATGGCACCAGTGGCACGCCGCATAGCCGACGCTCAGGTGCACCGGACGGGCGAGCGCGCGCGCCCGGGCGAATGCCGCCTCACCCCAGGGATACCAGTCCACTGGATTGTGTCCATGTTGGCGCAGATAGGGACTGCTCGCGTCGGCCAACCGATTGGTGTACTTCGGCGAGCCGTCGGCGTTCAGGTGCTGGATATGCATGACACTCCTCAATGGCGCGCATCGGTCCGCGCCCCTCAAACCCCGCAGGGGCACGCCACGATCATCCGCGAGTGACGTCCCCGGGGGACACACGGCTCGGACACAACGGCCCGCATCGCCGGCAGTGGCAGGCGGCCCTGTCGATCGCGCGCAGCATAGCGCGCACCCGGGCGGGCGGCCTGTATACTGTGCGTTTTTACCGCCTCGAGTGCCCGCGTCGCCGCCTGTGATCGCTCCCGCCGACATCGCCGAGCCTGCCGCGCCCACGCTGCGCCTGAAGCGCAACGAGGAGCGACGTATCCTCGCCGGACACCCCTGGGTGTTCAGCAACGAAGTGGCCGACAGCACGCCGCCGCGCGCATTGGGCACGGGCGCAGTGGCGCGGATCGAGTCGTACCGCGGACAGTTCCTCGGTCACGCCTATGTCAATCCCCATGCACTGATCTGCGCGCGCATCCTCAGCCGCTCGGCATCCCAGCCCATCGATCCGGCGTTGATCGAGCAGCGGCTGCGGCAGGCACTCGCCTTGCGTGAGCGGCTGCACGCGAGGCCGTATTATCGGTGGGTTTTTGGCGAGTCCGACGGGCTACCGGGTCTGGTGCTCGACCGTTACGGTGAAATCGTGGTCGGACAGATCGCTACGGCGGGCATGGAAGCGCTGCGCACCATGGTGGAAGAGGCCGTCCGCCGCACCGTCGCGCCCGCGACGCTCTTTTGGAAGAATGATTCCGGCGCACGCACCCTCGAGGGGCTCCCTGCGGAGGCGTTTGCGGCCTTTGGCGAGACTCCGGCCGATCTGACGATACTCGAGCAGAATCTGAGCTTCCTCGCCCCGCTGCAGACGGGCCAGAAGACCGGCTGGTTCTATGACCAGCGCGCCAATCGCACCCGCCTGCAACGCTTTCTGCCCGCCGCGGCGCGGGTTCTCGATGTCTGCAGCTATGTCGGCGCCTGGGGACTGACGGCGCTCGCCTCCGGCGCAGCGTCGGTCTGTTGTGTCGACAGCTCGGAATCTGCCCTCGCCTACGCCCGCGGCAATGCCGAGCGCAATGGCCTGGCGCTGCGAACGGAGCGTGCCGATGCATTCGCGGCGCTCACGGCACTGCGCGACAGCGGCGAGCGCTTCGACGTCGTGATCCTCGATCCCCCGGCCTTTATCAAGCGCAAGAAGGATATCCCGCGGGGTCAGGCGGCCTATCGCAAGCTCAATCAGCTGGCGATGGGCGTGCTGTCCGACGACGGCCTGCTGGTCTCGTGTTCCTGCTCATATCACCTCTCCGGCGAGTCGCTGCTCGCTATACTGCAGGCCGCCGCCCGTCACGCCGGGCGCGACGTGCAGGTTCTAGAGATCGGCGGCCAGTCGCCGGATCACCCCATCCACCCAGCCATACCCGAAACCCGATACCTCAAGGCGTTCTTTTGCCGAATCTTCCCCGAGGTCGGCTACACTTCACCCCTATGATCATTTACCCGGACATCAATCCCATCGCATTTCGAATTGGTCGGCTCAAAGTACACTGGTACGGCATCATGTACCTGCTCGGCTTCGCCGCCGCCTGGCTGCTCGCACGCTACCGGGCCTCACGGCGCGGGTCGACGTGGACGGCCGTTGACGTCGATGATCTGATCTTCTACTGCATGCTCGGTGTGATCCTGGGGGGACGCATCGGCTACGTCATCTTCTACGGCATGACGTTCTGGACCCGGCACAATCCCTGGTACCCCATCGAGGTCTGGGACGGCGGCATGTCCTTCCATGGCGGACTGCTCGGGGTCATCGTGGCGATGACCTTGTTCGCCCTGCGTCGCGCCCGCAGCGTCGGCGATGTGTTCGATTTCACCTCGCCGCTGCCCACCCTGGGCCTGTTCTTCGGCCGCATGGGCAATTTCATCAACGGCGAGCTATGGGGCAAGCCGACGACGCTGCCGTGGGGATTTCTCTACCACGGCGTGGTCCGCCAGCCCTCGCAACTGTACGAGGGGTTCCTTGAAGGCATCGTCCTGTTCATCGTGATGTGGACCTTTACGTCCAAGCCCAAACCGAGACTCGCGGCCTCGGGGCTGTTCCTGCTGCTCTACGGCACCTTCCGGTTCCTGGTCGAGTTCGTCCGCATGCCGGACCCGCAGCTCGGATACCTGGCCTGGGGCTGGCTCACCATGGGACAGTTGTTGTCCTTCCCCATGATCGTGATCGGGATCGTGCTGCTGATCTACGCGTATCGTGCGCGCACACCGTCGGGTAATTACGCCGCGGCGGGCTGAACCGCAGTGCGCCCGTATCTGGAGCTGATGCGCCGCATCCTGCAGAGCGGCACGCCCAAGGAGGACCGCACCGGAACCGGCACGCTCGCGTGCTTCGGGGAGCAGCTGCGCTTCGACCTGTCGCGCGGTTTTCCACTGGTGACGACCAAGCGCATTCACGTGCGTTCGGTCGTCTACGAGCTGCTGTGGTTCCTGCGCGGCGAGACCAATGTCCGCTGGCTGCGCGAGCATGGCGTGACCATCTGGGACGAGTGGGCTGACGAACACGGCGAGCTCGGTCCGGTGTATGGCAAGCAGTGGCGGGCATGGCCCGCCCCGGACGGGCGCACCCTCGATCAGGTCGCCGCGGCCGTGGAGTTGATCCGGCGCGATCCGGATTCCCGGCGCATCGTGGTGAGCGCGTGGAACGTCGCCGACCTCGAGCGCATGCGCCTGCTGCCCTGCCATGTGCTGTTCCAGTTCCACGTCGCCGCGGGCAAGCTGTCCTGCCAGCTGTACCAGCGCAGTGCCGACGTGTTTCTCGGCGTGCCGTTCAACATCGCGAGTTATGCCCTCCTGACGCATATGATTGCGCAGCAGTGCGACCTCGCGCCCGGAGAGTTCATCTGGACGGGTGGAGATTGCCACCTTTATCGCAACCACCTCGAACAGGCGCGCATACAACTTGAGCGTGAGCCGTTCCCGCTGCCGCAGCTGCGCATCCACAGACGCCCCCCCAGTCTGTTCGAATACGCCTTCGAGGATTTCGAGTTCGTGAACTATCAGCATCATCCGGCCATCCCGGCGCCGGTGGCGGTCTAGGGTGGCGCGCCCGGCGCCGTACTTCGCCGTGCGCCGCTCGCGCGTGCATGGACGCGGCGCGTTCGCGCTGCGCCGTATCCGCAAGGGCACCCGGATCATCGAATACCTTGGCGAGCGGGTCTCGCACCAGGAAGCCGACCGGCGCTACGAGGATCGCGACCCGCGCGACAGCCATACGTTCCTGTTCATCGTCGATGCGCGCACCGTCATCGATGCCGGCGTACACGGTAATGCCGCGCGGTTCATCAACCACTCGTGTAATCCCAACTGCGAGACGGTGATCGAAGCCAAGCGGGTCTACATCGAGGCCGTGCGCACCATCCAGCCGGGCGAGGAACTCTCGTACGACTATCAGCTCGGGCGCGCGCCGGACGATCCGCCCGATGCCGATGAGATCTACGCCTGCCGGTGCGGACATCCAGAGTGCCGCGGCAGCATGCTCTGGCCCCCGCGCAAATCGGCGCGGAACGTGCCGCAGCCGGCCAAGCCCGCCGTAAAAACCAAGCGGCGCGCGCCGCCCCGGGGCCGCGGCCAGTCGATGACGCGACGATGAGCGCGAACGCGACACATCTGCGCCGCCTGTCGATCGCGGCCATCGTGGGCGCCACGGGCGTCGTCTACGGCGACATCGGCACGAGTCCACTGTATGCGCTGGAGGAGACTCTGACGGAGGCGGGCCGCTTCGATCGGGTGGCGGTGCTCGGCGCGCTGTCGCTGATCTTCTGGGCACTGACGCTGTCGGTCACCATCAAATACGTCAGCGTCATCATGCGCGCCGATAACGAGGGCGAGGGCGGCATTCTCGCGATGTTCGCGCTTGCCCAACGCCATAGTGTGGCGGGCAGCTTCTGGGCGCGGGCCGTGGTGGGCCTGGCGCTCGCCGGCACCGCCTTCTTCTTCTGCGACTCGCTGATCACACCGGCGATCTCCGTGCTGAGCGCACTGGAGGGCATGCGCGTGCTCAGTCCCAACTTGAATCATGCCGTTGTGCCGCTCACCGTGCTCGTCATCATCGGCCTGTTCGCCTACCAGCGCCGCGGCACCGCTCAGGTCGGCGCCATATTCGGGCCGATCATGATCCTGTGGTTCCTGGTCCTGGCGGCAACCGGGATCGCCGCCATCCGCGCCGACCCGGTCGTGCTCGTGGCGGTCAACCCGTTCTATGGCCTGGATCTGCTCGCGCGGCGCCCCGGGGTATCGCTCGCGATCATCGGCGCGGTGTTCCTGTGCATCACGGGCGGGGAGGCGCTCTACGCCGACATGG
This sequence comes from Pseudomonadota bacterium, assembly GCA_021822385.1. GTDB lineage: Bacteria > Pseudomonadota > Gammaproteobacteria > Steroidobacterales > Steroidobacteraceae > 13-2-20CM-66-19. The sequence continues at coordinate 22,210 of JAKARC010000026.1, read as the reverse complement.
GCCACTTCGGCAAGGGGCCGGTCCGCGTCGCCTGGTTCTCGCTCATCTGGCCGGCGCTGCTGCTCAACTATTTCGGTCAGGGTGCGCTGCAGCTCGCCCGCGGTCATTACATACCCGAGACGCTCTTTTACATGGTCTCGACAACGGCGCTGCCGTGGATGGTGATTCTCGCCACGGCGGCCAGCGTCATTGCTTCCCAGGCGGTGATCTCGGGCGCATTCTCGATCGCGCGCCAGGCGGTGCAACTCGATATGCTGCCGCGGATCCGTGTCTTGCAGACCTCGGCCACCGAGCTCGGACAAATCTATGTGCCTGCGGTCAATTGGTTGGTGTTCGCCGCTGTCGTCGGCTTCGTGATCGGATTCCGCTCCTCGCATGCGCTGTCGGCGGCGTATGGCGCGGCCGTGGTCGGCACGATGCTGATCACGACCATACTCGGGGCATTCGTCGCGCTGCAGCAGTGGAACTGGCGCAAGTGGCATGTCGCGATGCTGTTTGGACTGATGTTCGTGGTGGATTCCGCCTTTGTTGCCGGCAACATGACCAAGGTGCCGACCGGCGGCTGGATTCCGCTGGCTCTCGCCGCGGTGGTGTTCACGATATTCATGATCTGGCGCAGCGGCCGCCTGGAGCTGCGCGCGGCGCTGGCACGCCAGGCGGTGCCGCGCAGCGAACTGCCCCACCTGCTGGCCGGAGTGCACCGTGTCCCGGGCACCGCGGTCTTTCTGGCCAGCACCCCGGATCTGATCCCCTCGGCGCTCATCGGCAACCTGCAGTACAACCGCGTGGTGCATGAACGGGTCATCATCCTGAACCTGCAGATCATGCGCTCGCCACGCCAAGATCCGGCCAACCGGGTTGAAATCGATGAGACCGTGCCCGGAGTATACTTGGTCACGGCGCGCTTCGGCTTCATGGAAACCCCCGACGTGAGCGAGGCGCTGCGGGCCTGTCGCGCCCGCGGCCTGACGGTGTTCGTGGAAGACAGCACGTTCTTCGTCAGTCAACATGTCGTGCGCGCCCGCGATCTGCGCGGCTGGCGCGGTCTGCAGCGCACCCTGTTCGCGCGCATGCAGCGGCACAGCAACCAGGCGGCGGAATTCTTCCGCATGCCGCCGCGCGGCGTGATCTCGCTCAATACCGTGGTCGAGATCTGAGGCCCGCGGTGCTGCGCCACGACGTGCTCCACCGCCCCGCCCGCCGGCGCTGGGCGGGGCGATGATCGCGCTGCAACAGCCCGCGGTCTCGCTCATCGTGGCCATGGCCGAGAACGGGTGCATCGGCCGCAACAACGCCCTGCCGTGGCGGCTGCCGGAGGACCTGCGCCGTTTCAAGACCCTCACGCTGGGCAAGCCCATCCTGATGGGACGCAGGACCTTCGAGTCGATCGGCCGGCCGCTGCCGGGGCGCCGCAACCTGGTACTGACCCGCAACCGCCAATGGAGTGACGCCGGGGTGCTGGCCGTGCACTCCCTCGGCCAGGCGCTCGGCTGCGTGCGCGACGCCGAGGAGCTGATCGGGATCGGCGGTGCGGAGGTCTATCGGCTGTTGATGCCGCTTGCGCGCCGCGTGTATCTCACCCTGGTGCACGCGGACATCGACGGGGACACGTTCTTTCCCGCACTCGACCCGACGCAATGGGCCGACGTCGAGTGCCGCCACCATCCCGCGAGCGAACGCAATACACACGCATTTACCTTCATGACTCTGGAGCGAAAAAGCGTGCCGCAGCTCCCGGGCACGTATTAGATGGATTGACCAGCACGCGCACCGCAACGACTCGCCGCGCGTTGCGCGCGCGACCGGCTGGCCCACTACCGGCCGAGCGCCTGCGCCACCGCCGCGGCAAAATAGGGGATGCTCTGCATGCGCAAGCCGGCGACGTTCACGCGACTATCGTCGGTCATGTACACATGGTGCTGCTCGCGCAGCACCCGCACCACCTCGGCACTGATACCGAGATAGGAAAACATGCCGCGCTGGCGCAGGATGTGACTGAAATCCTTGCTCGGGCACGCCGCGGCAAGCGCAGCCGCGACTGCCGCGCGCAATTGCATGATGCGCGCGCGCATCCCGTCGAGCTCGGCGCGCCAGGCGGCGCGGAGCGTCTCACTGCCGAGGATCTCCGCCACGATCGCGGCGCCATGATCCGGCGGCATTGAATACAATCCGCGGGCAATGCGCGTCAGCTGCGTCAACGCCGCCTCTGCGGCGGCCGCGCTTTCACCCAGCACGAGCAGGCAGCCGACCCGCTCGCGATACAGGCCGAAATTCTTCGAGCACGAGACCGCAATCAGTGCCTCGGGCAACGCCGTGCACAGCAGCCGCAGCCCGGCGGCATCCGCCTCCAGGCCCTCGCCGAGTCCCTGATACGCCATGTCGATGAATGGCACCAACGCGCGCCGCTGCAGCAGGTCGCACACCTGCTGCCATTGGGTCGGCGTCAGATCCGCGCCGGTCGGGTTATGACAGGAGGCGTGCAGGAGGACCACCGAGCGCGGTGCGAGCCCCTCGAGCGCGCGCATCATGGCCTCGAAGGCGACACCGCCGGTCGCCGGATCGTAGTACGGGTAGCGCTCGAGCTTCAGTCCGGAGCCGGACAGCAACGGCACATGGTTCGCCCAGGTCGGACTGCTCACGTACACGGTGGTGTGGGGATCGGCCGCGCGAAGGAGCTCCGCACCGAGACGCAGCGCACCGCAACCGCCCGGGGCCTGCACGGCGCAGACGCGCGGCGATTCGCTCAGTGCCCCGTCGGCCCCGAGCGCCAGCCGACGCATCGCCGCATTGAATGCCGGATTACCCGCAGGCGCAACATAAGTCTTGGTCGTCTGCCGCTCGAGAACCGCCCGCTCGGCGGTGCGCACGGCCTGCATGATCGGGGTCTCGCCCTGCTCATCGCGGTAGACACCGACCCCGAGGTCGATCTTGCGCGCATCAGAGTCGGCGCGATACGCCGCCATCAGGCCGAGGATGGGATCCGGCGCCAGCCGGTCGAGATGTTCGAGCACCGAGAGTCTCCTTGCCGCGGCTTTTGGCGCGGCTCACCCCGCCAGTTTACCCGCTCGGCATCACAATTCAGGGCCGCAATCACTCAAGCGCGGCGCGCGCGGGCCGATACCGGTCTTGGAAACGGTGCACAGTGGAGCGGATCGCCCACCTTGGCACCAGGGATGGCTGGCGCGAGTGCCGGGCCGGGCATCAGCCGTTCTCGAGATCCGCGCCCGCGTGCAACCGCGAGACATCTTTCGCTTAAGGAGACCCATGCGCCAGCGCCCATACCTTCGCGAGCGACGGTTGCGAACAGCCTCTGCCACGCCGCCTGGTCTTTGCGCCGGATGCGCGACGCCCGGGCCGCGGCTGCGCACCATCGCGACCTGCGGTCGAGGTTCGCTGTGATTCAGATCATCGGCAGTGTCGTCGTCCTCGGCTGCGTGGTGGTCGGCTTCCTGGTCGAGGGCGGGAAGCTGCTCGCGCTGTGGCATCCGGCCGAGTTCCTGATCATCGTCGGCGCGGCCTTCGGCGCATTTCTCACCAGCAACCCGATCAAGATCCTCAAGGCGACCTTCAGCGACACGGTGGCGTTGATCCGCCAGGAGCGCTACGAGCACGACGATTATGTCTCGCTGCTGAAGCTCTTGTACGAAATCCTGGTCAAGATCCGCAAGGAAGGCCTGATGGCGATCGAAGCGGACATCGACGCGCCGGACGGCGGCGCACTGTTCAAGAATTACCCGCGCATCCAGCACGATCGGCATCTGCGCCAGTTCATCACCGACTGCCTGCGACTGATGGTCGGGGGCAATCTCGACCCGCACGAGTTCGAGAGCCTGCTCGATCAGGAACTCGAGACCTTCCACCAGGAAATCCACGAGCCCTCGCACGCCGTGCAGCGCATGGCCGACTCGTTGCCGGGATTCGGCATCGTCGCGGCCGTTTTGGGCATCGTCAACACCATGGCCTCGATCGCCGGCGCCAATACCGCCGCCATCGGTGCGCGCGTCGCCTCGGCACTCGTCGGCACGTTCCTCGGCATCCTGATTTCATACGGCTTCGCCAGCCCGCTCGCCGCCGCCCTCGCCCACGAGGCCAACGACGAGGCCAAGGCCTTCGAGCTGGTCAAGATGGCGCTGGTTGCGAGCGTGCGCGGCTATGTGCCCGCGGTGGCCATCGAGTTCGCACGCAAGCTGCTGTTCAGCGATGTTCGTCCGACCTTCGCCGATCTCGAATCGCAGTTGAAGGGTAAAGCCAGAGCCAGTGCCTGATGGCCGGATCCGCGACACAAAAGGAAGACAAGGCGCCCATCTTCGTCAAGCGCAGCAAGCGCCGCGACGCCGAGCACCACGGTGGGGTCTGGAAGGTCGCCTACGCGGATTTCGTCACGGCCATGATGGCCTTTTTCCTGGTCATGTGGATCGTAACCGCGGTCAACAAGGCCGAGCGGGCCGCGATCTTCAATTATTTCAAGAACCCGAGCATGCAAACCGGACAAAGCACGCATGCCGCGCCGGGTCCGACCGGACCGGGCGGGGCGAGCACCAGCCCCATCAATCTCGGCGGCGGGCTGAACGGCATGCACATGCACGCCCGCTCGATGATCCACCTCAATGCGTCCGGAAAGGCCTCGGGCAGCACCGGGGAACAACGGCCGGCGGCTCCCCCGAGTCTCACTGCGGCCAGACTCAAGGTCGAGGGCGCCGATCATCAACGGCTCGAGTCGCTCATGGCCGAGCTGCGCCAGGCCGTGCAGCACAGTCAGGCACTGAAGCCCTTCAAGAAACATCTGCTGATCGACATCACCCCGCGCGGCGTGCGCATCCAGATCGTCGACTCGAAGAACCGGGCCATGTTCGATCTCGGCAGTGCCAAGCTGCGCAGCTACGCGCGGCGCATTCTCGAGACGCTGGCGCCGTACCTGAACACCGTGCCCAATCAGATCGCCATCATCGGTCATACCGATGCGCACCAGTACCCGCGCCTCGCGCACTACACCAACTGGGAACTGTCGGCCGATCGCGCCAATGCGGCGCGCCGGGCGCTCGTTCAAGGCGGACTCGATCCCGGCAAGGTCGCCCGCGTGGTCGGCCTGGCCGCCACCGTACTGTTCGACAAGGCCAATCCGTACGCCCCGGTCAACCGCCGCATCAGCATCATCGTGATGACACGGCGTGAGGCCGAAGCGGCCCTGCGCGCCGACACCGGCTCGGCCAATCCGCCGACACCGGCCCGCCGCCACGCGAGCGTACCGCCGGCCGCCGCCCGGCCCCGCTAGCCGCCCGCATCCACACATTTGCTAACCGCGAGCTCACCGGTCGCGGGGTACTCTTGCGCGCCGCCCGGCCCAGCGGCGCACCACAATGGTCACGGCTGCGCGCCATGGTGGTGGGCACCAGCACATGGGCGCGCACGCAGACCGCGGATTTCAGCGCATTTACGGCCTTTACCGCCCTGGCACGCCGCGTGCTTGTCTCTTTCTGCGCGATCTCCCGCGAGGATCACAAGAGGCTGAACATGCGCTATTTCGCCCGCACACACATCCTGGTTGGCATTGGCCTTGCCCTGGTGCCGGTCGGCGCCTGGGCATCGGGCGCGCCGATATCGGCGCCGACTCTGGCGCAGCTGCTGGCCGATTCAGGCATCACCGCTTCGGGCTACCTCGCCGCCACGTACTACCATTCCTCCGGCGACAACACCTTTCATCAGTTCGACACGGAGCACGATGCGTTTCAATTGGACCAGGCCGGACTCACGCTCGCCTACCAGCCGGCACAGGGATTCGGCGCACTGGTCGATGTGATTGGCGGCACCGACGCCGAAATCCTGAACGCGGCCCAGAGCGCCACGGCCTCGAGCAACGATCCGGTCGCTTTGCTGCAAGCCTACCTGCAGTACGTACGCGGCAATGTGACCGTGCAGGCCGGCACGTTCACCACGCTCGCCGGCGCGGAGGTGGTCGCACCGACCGGAGACACCAACATCACGCGCTCGCTGCTCTTTTACGCCGAGCCCATGACCCATACCGGCGTACGAGTGACGTACACGGTCAACACCATCCTCAGCCTGATCGCCGGGGTCAACAACGGCTGGAATTATACGAGTTTCAGCTCGGGCTCGAAGACCGTCGAACTCGGCATCGATCTCACGCCGTCGGCGGCATTCTCGCTCACCGCGCAGAGCTATATCGGCAACGACCCGGTCGATCTCGCCCGCCGTACGCTGATCGATGCGGTCGCAACCTACACTGCAACGCCGGCGCTTTCGTTTGTCTTATCCTCGGACTGGGGCGAGCAGGATCGCAGCGCCATCACAGCGGGCGGGGTATGGAGCGGCGTGGCCGCCTATGTCAATTACCACTTCGCCCGGCAATGGCTGGTCTCGGTGCGAGGCGAGGCGCTCGACGACCGCGATGGATTCATCTCCGGAACACCGCAGACGCTGAAGGAGGGCACCGTCACGTTCAGTGACCAAATGACACCGAACTTCCAGCTGCGCCTCGAGGGCCGGTATGACTGGTCGAATCGCTCGAGCTTCACCTACACCCACACCCTCGCAAGCACCGGCAAGTCCGTGACCGCGCTCGCGGACCACCAGAGCGAAGTCGCCGTGCAGGGTCTGTACTCATTCTAAGCGGGACGGTGCGCACAGACCGTGGGGCTGATGCCAGTGCCGCGGGACGGCGGAACGTGATATCGTCAGCGAGGGTTCCCCTACTACCTCCGAGCGCTCTTGCCCATGACGCACGCCTCCGCCTCGACCCAGCCCCCCGTTGATCCGTCCGCGCCTCTGGTCTGGACCAATATCATCCTGTTTTCATTGACTTTTCTGGTCGCCGTCACGGTCGTGCCATGGTACGGGCTCACCCACGGTTTTCCGCTCTCGGCCTGGATCGTCTTTGGAGTTTTCCTCGCGGCGAATGAGCTGTCGATCACCGCCGGTTACCATCGGCTGTGGGCCCATCGCACCTACGAGGCGCATTGGAGCGTGCGGCTTCTGTTCCTGGTCTTCGGCACCATGGCATTGCAGAACAGCGCCTGGGTCTGGTGCAGCGGCCACCGCCGCCATCACCTGAACGTCGATGACGAACAGCTCGACCCTTATTCGGCCCGGCGCGGCTTCTGGTTTTCGCACATCGGCTGGATGGTGCGCGAGTATCCCAGCGGCGTGGAAAACTTCACGAACATTCCGGATCTGCGCCGCGATCGCATGCTCGCTTTCCAGCATCGTCACTACGTGCTGCTTGCGCTCGCGACCAATCTCGGGCTACCGCTGCTCATTGGCGCGCTGACCGGTCACCTCTGGGCCACCTTCCTGCTCGCCGGAGTGCTGCGGCTGGTGCTGAGCCATCACTTCACGTTCTTCATCAACTCGCTGGCGCACATGTGGGGCTCGCGGCCCTACTCGGAGGAGAACACCGCCCGCGACAACCCGGTGCTGGCCGTGCTGACCTTTGGCGAGGGCTACCACAATTTCCATCACAACTTCGCGCACGATTACCGCAACGGCGTGCGCTGGTGGCAATGGGATCCCACCAAGTGGCTGATCGCCGGATTGCAGTTCGTGGGTCTGACGCGCAAGCTCAAGCGCACCCCGGTCTTTCAGATTCAGCGCGCCTTGCTGGCCATGCAGTTTGCGCGCGCCGAGAACCTGCTGGCGCGAGCCGCCAGCACTGCGGCGCCCACGCGTATCCAGGAGCTCCGTCAGCACATTGCGAGCGAATACGAGAGCTTCCTGACGGCGGTGGCGGAATGGGCCAAGATCAAGGAACAATGGCTCACTGAAAAGAAGCGTGTGGTCGTCGAGCATTGGGAGCAGACCACCTTCCAGCTGCGCTTGCAGGAGCTCGAGCAACGCCTGCGTCTGCAGCGGCGGCGGCTGCGCATGTTGCAGGCGCAGCTCGCCTGAGCACGCCCTAGTCCCACCCCCGGTCCGCTCGCATGGGACGCATATTCGAGGTCCGCAAACACACCATGTTTGCGCGCTGGAACCGCATGGCCAAGCAGTTCGCGCGCATCGCCAAGGACATCACCATGGCGGTCAAGGCGGGTGGGACCGACCCCGCGGGCAATCCGGCACTGCGCCGCGTGATCCAGAACGCGCGCGCCGTGAACATGCCGAAGGACAAGATCGAAGCGGCGATCAAGCGCGCGAGCGGCCGGGACGCGGCGCACTACCAGCAAGTGCTCTATGAGGCCTATGCACCCCATGGCGTGGCACTGCTGGTGGAGACCGCAACCGACAATCCGACCCGCACGGTAGCGGCGGTGCGCAATATCGTAACGAAAAACGGCGGCAACCTTGCCACTTCCGGCAGTGTCGCGTTCCTGTTCAAGCACATGGGCGTTTTCCGGCTCGATCCGGCCGGAATCGACGCAGACGACCTCGAGCTGTACCTGATCGATCACGGCCTGGAGGAGATGGGCGAGAGCACCGGGGAGAAGGGCGAGCCGCAGCTCGTGATCCGCGGCGCGTTCGAGGACTTCGGCAAGCTGCAGGAGGCGCTCGAAGCGCGCGGCATCACGCCGCTGTCGGCCGAACATGAATACATCTGTGCCGTCCCGACCGAGCTGCCCGAGGCGCAGGCGCAGGAAGTGCTCACCCTCATCGACAAGCTGGAACAGGATGAGGACGTGCAGCGGGTCTTTCATACCCTCGCCTGACCGTATCCCTCGGGAGTGCGCCTCCCGACAACCGTGTCAGTCGGGCATCGGCGACATCTGTGTGCCGAGCGCTGCCTCGAATCCAAAGTTGCGCAGGTCCACGATGCGTTGCGGATAGAGGATGCCATCGAGGTGATCCACCTCATGCTGCACCACCCGCGCGTGGAAGCCCTGGACGGTCCGATCGATCGGCGCGCCCTGCAGATCGACGCCGCGGTAGCGCAGATGGGTGTAGCGCGGCACGAGCCCGCGCAATCCGGGCACCGACAGGCAGCCTTCCCAGCCTTCGGACTGTTCGCTGCCGAGAGGCGTCAGCTCGGGATTGATCAGCACCGTGTATGGGACCGGCGACAGATGTGGATAGCGCGGGTTGTCCGCCACCTCGAAGATCACGACGCGCAGTCCGACGCCGATCTGCGGTGCGGCGAGTCCTGCACCGTTCAGCGCCCGCATGGTGTCATGCATGTCGCGCACCAGGGCGTCGAGCTGCGCGTCGAAGCGCTCCACCGGCGCTGCCACCTGCCGCAGCAGTGGCTCGCCCATCTTCAGGACCTGTCGGATAGACATGGGTGTACAGTACAATAATTCACGGTCCTGTGGAGTGACGCCCGATGTGGAACAAAACCGACCCGGAAGAATCCTTCCGCAACAAGGTCATCTGGGGCGCGGCGGCCGTCATCGCTGCCGCATTGATCGGGGTGGGCATCTATTACCGTATGCGCACGCCGCGGCGGCCGCAGCCGGCTGCGGCCATTCCCGCAGCGCCGGTGGCGGCGCAGCCAACACCGGCGCCAACGCCGCTGCCGAGCAGTACGCCCGCGATCCGACACCCGATACCGGCGCAGGCTACAGCGGCGCACGCCGCACCGCTGCCACCACTCAATCACAGTGATGCGCTGATACTCAGCGCATTGAATCGGCTCATCGGCCATCCGGCGGTGGCGCGCTTTCTGGTGCCGAAGAACGTCATCCGCCGCATCGTCGTGACGGTCGACAACCTGCCGCGGGCGAAGGTGGCAGCACACCTGCGTCCGGTCCAGCCCACGCCGGGGAAGACCCTCGTGGACCGCCAGGGCGCCATCACGGTGCTGAGTGCGCGCAACTATGCGCGCTATGCGCCGTTCGTCGCGATCGTGAGCCGCATCAGAGTGAAGGCGCTGGCGCAGCTTTATTTCCGGCTCTATCCGCTCTTTCAGCAAGCCTACGAGAGCCTGGGCTATCCGCACAAGTACTTCAATGACCGTCTGGTCGAGGCCATCGACAGCATGCTCGCCACACCGGCGGTGAGCGGCCCGATCCGCCTGGTCCGCCCGCACGTGTTCTGGCAGTTTGCCAATCCACAGCTCGAGGCATTGCCGGCCGGTCAGAAGCTGCTGTTGCGCATGGGCCCGCGCAATGCGGCGATCATCGAGGCGAAGCTGCGACGCCTGCGCGCGCTGATCGCGCGCATGCCGCAATAAGCCCGGAACGTATTACAGCGGGTACGGCAGCACCGTGCCGCCGTCCCCGGGCGTGAGATTGACGGCGACCACGGTCGCCTTGGGGAAGAAATTGAACTCCGAGGCGCTCGCCCAGGTATACGCGCCCATCGCGCGCCCGACGATCAGGTCGCCCGTCTCGAGCTTCGGCAGCATCAGATTCTCGGCGATCACATCGATGCTGTCGCAAGTCGGACCGGCCAGCACCGACGGCAGGCGCTCCTCGGCATCCCGCAACGGCTCGACCGGATAGCGCGCATGGTCGTACAGCTGACCGCTGAAGGAACCGTACAACCCGTCATCGAGGTAATACCACCAGTGCCCCTCGCGGCGCGCACGGCCCATCACTGAGGCAACACCGATCGCCGCGGGCCCGACGATGAATCGGCCGGGCTCGGCGATCACCCGCACACGCTTGGGAAGCTCAGCAAGCGCCGCGCGCAGCGGCGCGCAGAATCGCTCGATGTCCTGGGCGGGCTGCGCGTAGTCGATGGGGAAGCCACCGCCGATGTCGAGCGTGTCAAGGAGACCGAGCTTGCGGCGCCGGCCTGCGGCCATCAACGTGGTGCACGCGTGAATGGCCTCGAGGTGCTTGGCGGAATCGCCCGCCTGCGAGCCGACGTGAAACGACAGTCCGCGCACGACGATGCCGAGCTCGGCGGCGAGCTGCGCCAATGCCAGCACGTCCTGTGGATCACAGCCGAACTTTCGCGACAGATCGCACACGGCCCCGGGGCTGCGGAATGAAACTCGCAGCAGCAGTTCCGCGCGGTCGGCAAAGCGCTCGAACTTGCGTACCTCGTCGGGATTGTCGGCCACGAAGGTGCGCACGCCGAACTCGAGGGCATTGTGGATGTCCTGGGGACGTTTGATGGGGTGTGTATGGATGCAGCGCGCGGGATCTACACCCAGGCGGCGCACCAGCTGCACCTCGCCGGTCGTGGCCAGATCGAGGCAACCGCCCTCGGCAAGGACAGTCTGAACGACGGCCGCATGCGGCATCGGCTTCAGCGCGTAATGCAGATCGACACGTTGCAGCGCGGCACGGAGCCTGCGCATCTGCACCCGCACCCGTTCACAGTCGAGGATGAGCAGTGGCGAGCCGAACTCGCGCACCAGACGGCGGATCTGCGCCGGTTGGAACGGGTCGATGAAGGGCTTCTCGCGCATGCTCATGGGCTCATGGTGCCTTGGCGTCGTCGGTCGGAGTCGCGCCGGCTCCGGCCGCCGCACGGCTCAGTCGATCACGCACAGCGGCCCAGGCCTCGCCGTCCGGCACTTCCTGCACCAGGATGCGCTCGCAACCGGCCGCATCGAGCGCGCGCAGATGGGCATACAGGTCGTGCGCGTAGCGCTCGGCCTGCGCGCCAGCGTTGATCCAAATCGCCGGCAACTGCGCGCTGTGCGGCGGCGCCCGCCAGGCCAGGACCGCGACCCGCCGGCCGCCGGCGGCGAGTGCCACGCTGCTCGTCTCGATTGCTGCGGCCGGCACGATGCTGAGCGGCGTCGACGGGGCATAATGCGCCGCGGTGCTGCCGGGCACCCGCGGCGAGAACGCGTCGGCACCGACATTCAGATCGCCGATGAGCGCACGAATCTCTCCGGCCGTGATGCGTCCCGGACGCAGCAGCCGCGCCGCGTCGTCCACGACCGAGACGATAGTCGACTCCAGACCGATCGAACAGACCCCCCCGTCGAGCACCACCTGGACCGCCGCGCCGAACTCCTGGCGTACATGGGCGGCACACGTGGGCGAGAGCCGCCCATACCGATTCGCCGATGGCGCGGCAATGCCACCGCGGAAGGCCGCAAGCAGTTGCCGGGCCATGGGATGCGCTGGTACTCGCACCGCGACGGTCTCCTGACCGCCGGTAATGCTGTCATCGACTGTGGGCGCCCGTCGCAGCACCAGTGTCAGTGGACCCGGCCAGAAGCGCTCGGCCAGGCGTTGCGCAGACGGTGGCACCTGCGCGGCCCACTCGGTCAGTTCTTGCGCACTGGCGAGATGCACGATCACCGGATGCCGCGCGGGCCGGCCCTTGAGCGCGAAGATGCGCCGCACCGCGGTTGGATTGCGCGCATCCGCACCGAGTCCGTAGACGGTCTCGGTGGGGAAGGCCACCAACTCACCGGCACGCAATGCGCGCACCGCAGCCTGCACGTCTTCCGGCGCCGCTGTCACGGTGCGCGTCTTGCTCCCCGCGCGCCTTAATTGAGCGCCCGGCGCACCCAGCCCCGCGGCGTGCTGAGCAGCTCGTATCCCGGCCAGTAATGATCGTCGAGCGTCAGCGTGACCTCTCTGATCGAATTGTTCCAGGCGATCGCCGTGAGACGCACTGAGGCGTGATTCGGTTGCCGGGAAACGATCCGCACGAAGGCGCTGAGATTGGGCGTCGGTTGACCATTGACCGCGACGATGCGCAGCCCCGGAAACAGTCCATAGCGTGCCGCCGGCGAGCCGTATGCGAAATCATCGACATACACTCCAACGGGCGGTATTCCGCGCTGCGCGAGCAGGGACTGGAAGGGGGCCTGAATCGTTGCCCCGGCCCACTCGAGCACGCGGTGCAGGCGGTCGCCGGACAGTTGCACCGTCGGTACGGTCAACGACAATGCCCGACCGCCCCGCCAGATCGTCAGCTGGACGTCGCGCCGATTGGCCGTGTCGTGCTCAACCTGCTGAAACCCGGTCACCACATGTCCGTCGATCGCAAGCAGCAGGTCGCCCGGCTCGAGCAGCCGCTGCGCCGCAGAGCCGCCGGCCGTCCGCACCACGGTCAGTACGGCCCGGCTCGTGCCGCTGTGTGCCGCGATCCGCGCGGCCCATGCGTTCGACAGGCCGATCAGACGCGCACGCGACAGTCCGGTGAGCGCGAACTCCACATCGAGCGAATGCAGCGGACGGTGGTCGCGCAGGCGGTCGACCATAGACTTGACGAGCGCGATGGGCACGCCCTGCAGGTCCTGGCCGATGCCGTTGGCGGTGTCGAATGCGAAGCTCGACCACAATCCCAGCACATCGCCGTGCCGGTTGGCGAGCACACCATCGAAGTTGTCCGGTGGATTGACCAGCTGGATGGTCTTGATGTTGGTATCGCGGAACAAGGCCGTGCGCGACAGCGGCAGCTGCAGCGGCTCGATGCTCGAGACGTGCGTGACACGCGCGTGCAGGTTGTTGTTCGGGCCGATCCCGATCACGTGGACCCGCTCGCCCGGCTCAAGTCGCCGCGGCAGGAGCGTGGCGGTACGCACCGGCGTCGATCCAATCAGGCGCGGATCGTAGGCAACGACGGCAAGATTGTGGATGGGACTCACATACACGACGTGTCCCGGCACCTGCACCGTGCCCGCAAACGTCACGGTCACGTCCCCGAGCGGGACCGGCACCGTGTTGCGATCGACCACGACCCAGCCGCGCTTCGCGTCCACCACCAGACCCGTTCCGTGATAGTAATGTTCGGTCACTCCCGAGACCGAGTACGGCATGCTGAACGCCACCGATACGAGCGAGTGGGCCATGCGGGTGAGCAGCGGATTGCGGTAGACCGGATAGTCGGTCGAACGCACCGGCGGCGGCGTCGGCCGCGGTCCCGGCGCGAGCGGCGTGCAGGGCCAGGCGTGCAGCTTGTCGTCACGCACGCAGTATTCGGCGGGAAACCAGCGTCGGTCCATACGGAAGTACGCCAGATGCGTATTGTTCGGGTCGGCCGGGAGCGTGAACCGCACCGTGGCGTATTGCCCGCTCGCCAGTTGGGCGAGCGCAGCGCGAAACTGCAGCAGATTCGCGATCGGCTTGCCGTCGATGGCATGGATGACCGCGCCGCGCGGAATCCCGGCCGCGCCGAACACGAAACCTGGATTGGCCACCCAGACCCCGCGCGCCGGCACGTTCAGCTGCAAGGCCATCTCATAGGACAGTGTGTTCACCACGGCGTTGCCGAATTGCACGTACGCCTTGGGAGTGACGGCATACAGATTGCCGACGGGCAGGGTCACGGAGAACGAACGGCCGCCACGCTCGAGCTGCAGAGTCACGCTACGGCCGACCGAGTCATCGAGAATGCGTTCAAGGGGCTGGAATGTGGTGACGTATCGACCGTTGACCTTGACGAGAATGTCCCCGGGCCGCAACGCGCGCGCGCTCGGGGACCCCGCCAACACGGTGCCCACCACCAACATGCCGGTGCGCTGCGGAAAGACCCGGCGCACGGCCGTTTCGACCGAGGCCGGCAGACCCAGCCGCTGCAGCTTGTAGAACGGCGTGTATTGAAAGACGGTGTAGAGCGTCCCGCGCGGAATCGGCCGCCCGGCCTCGATCAGCTTCAGCGCCCGCTTGACCGCCCAAAGGGGCAGATAGAAGCTCGAGGCGGAGTTTTGCGCCCCGCCGGCGTTGAGCGCAACCACCTGCCCGCGGATATCGATCACGGGCGAGCCGGACGATCCGCCCGAGGTGTCCGAGGCGGCCTGCAGGTAGAAAGTATTGAAGTCGTTGTAATTGCCGAAGCCGTAATACGGAGCCGAGCGGTGCAGGCGCGCGAGCGTGCCGGCCAGGATCGACAGCCGCTCACCGGCATTGTTGCCGATCACACGGATTTCCCGTCCCACCCGCGCGCCCTGCGGATCGAGCGGCAGCGACTTCGGGTGGATGTAACGCAACAGCTTCGGGTTGTACCGGTAGAAACCGAAGTCGTGCACCGGATCGTAATAGATGGGGTAGATCGGTACCTGTTCGCGATCGATGAACGTTGCCGTTGCGGTCACCGGTCCGGGAGTCACCACGTGCCGGTTGGTGAGGATGATGCCGCGCTTCGCATCCACCACGAAACCGGTCGCCTCGGCGGTCTCATTCACATCGGTGTCGAAGGCGCGGTCCTGACTGAAATTGATGGCCACGACGCTGCCCACGACCCGGGCCAGGGTCGCGGCCCAGGTCGGGTTCGACTCGAGCGCGGCCGCCCGGCGGGCCAGATGAGCCGCCACGACCGTTCCCCCGGGCAAAGGCCGGGAACGCTGGGCTGTGGCGGGACTCGCTGCAACAACGGCAGTGAGCGGAACGGATCCTATCAGGGCACAAAGGCACAGGAGTCGCACGAATCGCATCATCACTCCGCAAGTCAGGAAGTCGCGGGACCGGGTGACCGAGTTCAATCGGGCGTTACGGGGCGGGCTTCCATGTGAGGTCCAATTGCTTGGCGGCCCGTACATCATCGAGCCGGCGTACGGGCATGGTATGCGGAGCGCTGGTAACGTGCTCGGGTTCTTGCGCGGCTTCCGCCAGGATCTGCGCCATGGCCACCGCGAACGTGTCCAGTGCGGCCTTGCTTTCGGTTTCGGTCGGTTCGATGAGCAGGCACTCCGGCACGAGCAGCGGAAAGTAGGTGGTCGGGGCGTGCTGACCATGATCGAGAAGCCGTTTGGCGACATCCATGGCCGATACACCGAGATCGCGCGCCTGCCGCTTCAGGGTGATGATGAACTCGTGACTGGCACGCCGGCGGGGATACGCGGCATCGAAGCCCGCCCGCGTGAGCCGCGCCAGCAGGTAATTGGCGTTGAGCGTGGCATAGTCGCCGACCTTCGCCATGCCGTCGCGGCCGAGCATCCGCATGTAAATGTAGGCCCGTAAGAGCACCCCGACGTTGCCGCAGAACGCCGAGAGCCGGCCGATCGACTGCGGCAGGTCGTCCTCGGTGAGCCAGCAGTATCGATCGTCACGGCGCGCGACGACGGGCACCGGCAGGAAGGGCGCCAGACGCGCTGCAACACCGACCGGGCCTGCGCCCGGACCCCCGCCCCCGTGCGGAGTGGAGAAGGTCTTGTGCAGGTTGACGTGCACGACGTCAAAGCCCATGTCCCCGGGGCGCACTTTGCCGAGAATGGCATTGAGATTGGCGCCGTCGTAATACAGCAGGCCGCCGGCATCATGCACGATCCGCGCCACCGCTTCGATGCGCCGCTCGAACAATCCCAGCGTCGAGGGATTGGTGAGCATGATGCCGGCGGTCTTCGGACCCACTGCGGCGGCAAGCGCGGCCACATCCACATCGCCCTCGGCATCGACCGGCACCTCACGCACCACCCAACCGCACATGGTCGCCGTCGCGGGATTGGTGCCATGGGCCGTCTCCGGCACGATGATTTCGTTGCGCTCGAGATCGCCGCGGGCGCGGTGATAGGCACGAATCATCGCCACCCCGGCGAATTCCCCCTGAGCTCCGGCCATGGGCGTGAGCGAGACCGCCTGCATGCCGGTGACCGCTTTGAGCATCTCCTGCAGCTCGAACAGGCACTCGAGCACACCCTGCCCCTGGGCCTCCGGCGCCAAGGGGTGGCGGGCGAGAAATTCCGGCAGCATCGCGTACTGATTACATGCCTTCGGGTTGTATTTCATCGTGCACGAGCCCAGGGGGTAGAAGTTCGTGTCGATGGCGAAGTTCAGCTGCGACAGACGCGTGAAATGGCGTACCGTTTCAAGTTCGCTCACCGCCGGCAGCAGCGGCGGCTGTTCGCGACACAACGCCGCCGGCAGGTCCGCGACGGCGGCGTCCCCGCTCGGGGCGGGCCACTGATCCTCGGCACCCCGTCCGGGCACGGAATAGTCGAATATCAGCGGTTCCAGACGGTTGTCTCGTTCGATGCTCATGCACGGTTCCCTCAATGTCAGGCGGTCCGCGTCGCGCGCAGACAATCAGCCAGTGCGTCACGGTAGCGTGTGATGTCCGCGGCAGTCTTGGTCTCGGTGGCACACACGAGCAGCGCGGACCCGAGCTGCGGATAGTGTCTGTGCAGATCCCAGCCGCCCTGGATGCCGCGCTCGGCCAGCGCTTGCAGCACCGGTGCCACCGGCACATCGAGGCCGATCACGTCCTCATGGAACACCGGACCGGAGAATTGCCGCCGCACCCCCGGCAGACTCGTTAGCGCCGCGACCAGCTCGCGCGTGCGCGCGTGCGCGGCCGCGGCCGTGCGTCGCAGGCCCTCTGCCCCCATCAGCGACAGGTGTATGGTGGCAGCCGTGACCATCAGGCCCTGGTTGGTGCAGATGTTGGACGTTGCCTTGCCACGACGAATGTGCTGCTCGCGCGCCTGCAGCGTCAGGGTGAACCCGGCGCGACCATCGGCATCGACCGTGCGGCCGACGATCCGCCCGGGCATCTGCCGCACATGCTCGAGACGCGTCGTCATGAACCCGAAATAGGGACCACCGGAACTCAGGGGGATGCCGAGCGGCTGACCTTCGCCGACCACGATGTCCGCACCCTTGGCGCCCCAGTGGCCCGGGGGCTTCAGCAGCGCCAGCGAGACCGGATTGACGACCGCCACCACCAGCGCATGGCGCGCATGCGCCCAATCGGTCAGGGTATCGACGTCCTCGAGCCCGCCAAAGACATTCGGCTGCGCAATGACCAGCGCGGTGATGTCCTCCCGCTCATAGCGCTGCAGCGCCGCAACAGGCGTGCACCCCGTGTCGTCGGCAAACGGCAGTTCCTCGAAGGCGAGTCCCTGGTTGCCCGCGATCGCAACCGCGGCGCGGCGATAATGCGGGTGTACGGAACACGGCACGAGGATTCGCTTCGACCGCGAGCGCCGATTGGCCCGCACGGCCATCAGGCTGGCTTCGGCGAGCGCGCTGGCCCCGTCATAGAGCGAGGCATTTGAAACCTCCATCGCCGTCAGGCTCGCCATCATGGTCTGATACTCGTAGAGCAACTGCAGCGTGCCTTGACTCGCCTCGGCCTGGTAAGGCGTATAGGCGCTGTAGAATTCCCCGCGCGTCGCAAGCGCCCACACGGCCGCGGGAATATGATGCTCGTACGCGCCCGCACCAATGAAGCACAGGTGCCGTCCGTCGCGCTGTGCCCGCGCGCTCATCAGCCGCGCCAGCTGCATCTCATTCAACGCCTCCGGCACGCCCTCGAGCGCACTGATGCGCAGCGCCGCGGGTATTTCCTCGAACAGCGCCTCGATGCTCTCGACGCCAATGGACTCGAGCATGGCCGCGACGTCCGCGCGGGTGTGGGGCACGAATGCCATCAGTCGGTCTCCTCCGTGGTCAGCCGTCCATACTCGGCAGCCGACAACAGCGCGCCGGGCGCCGTGTGCACACGCAGCCGCGCCAACCAACCCGCCCCATAAGGATCGGTGTTGAGGGTCTCGGGCGCACCGGCGAGCGCCGGATTGCCCGCGATCACCTCGCCGCTCACCGGCGCATAGACATCGGAGGCGGCCTTGACCGACTCCACGACGGCAAACGGCTCGCCCTGGGCGACGGTGCGGCCGGCTTCGGGAACTTCCACGAACACCAGATCGCCGAGAGCATGCTGGGCATGATCGGTAATGCCGACTTCGACACTGCCGTCGGGCAGCGTGCGCAGCCATTCATGGGTCCGGGTGTATTTGAGATCGGAGGGAACCTTGCTCATGCGACGCTCCAGAAAATCAATGCGTTGATGGATATCAGGGGCCGGACAGGGCGTTGCCGGGCGCGACATTTTCGCGATCGCCGTACCGAGCAGCTCGACACGGTGCGAAATGCCTTGCCACTGAAACGCCTGCCGCATGGATGCACTGCTGGGGAGTGACTTGGATGGGAACTCAGGGGGCGAGTGGACCGCGGCGCGGCATCAGTCGATGCAGGATTTGCCGTGCCGTACGAAGGGTGGCTTGACGATGCGCGCATCGAGCAGTCGTTCGCGCACTTGGACCTGAACGGCCCCGTCCGCACCGGCCGGGACGCGCGCGAAGGCGATCGAACGATTCAGCGTCGGGGAAAACGTGCCGCTCGTGACCTCACCCTCGCCGTGATCTGGCGCAATGACGCGCTGGTGAGCGCGCAGCACGCCCCGTTCCTGGAGAACGAGCCCGACCAGTTTACGTTCGATCCCGCGTGCGCGCTGCGCCTCGAGCGCTTCACGACCGATGAAGGCCTGATCCGATTTCAGGGCCACGGTCCAGGCCAGCCCCGCCTCGAGAGGACTGGTGTGTTCATCCATGTCGCTGCCGTAGAGATTCAGGCCCGCCTCCAGGCGCAACGTATCGCGTGCGCCGAGCCCGCAAGGCACCACCCCCGCGGCAACCAGATCCTGCCACAGCGATTGCACCTGATCGGCCGGCAGCATCACCTCGAATCCGTCCTCGCCGGTGTAGCCCGTGCGCGCAACGAACCAGCCGTCGATGTCGGCGCCACAGAATGCGCTGAGGGCGAGTGCGCGCTCGGCTCCCCGAGCATCGAGCCGGGCCGCGACCCGAGCGCGCGCCTCGGGACCTTGTACCGCGATCATGGCCAGATCGCTACGCTCGACCACCGTGACGCCGAAGCTTGCCGCGTGCCGGCCGATCCATTCCAAATCCTTGGCTCGGGTCGCGGCGTTGACCACCGCGCGAAACGACTGCTCGTTGCGGTAATACACGATGAGATCGTCGATGACGCCCCCGTGCGCGTTGAGCAGGCACCCGTACAGCGCCTTGCCCGGCGTCGTGAACTTGCTCACGTCGTTGGCGAAAATCTTCCGCAGCAGCGCGCGCACCCCCGCACCATCGAGGTCGACGATACACATGTGCGAGACGTCGAAGACGCCCGCGGAGCGCCGCACCGCATGATGCTCGGCCAGCACCGAGCCGTACTGCAGCGGCATGTCCCAGCCGCCGAACTCCACCATGCGCGCGCCCGCGCGCTCATGAACAGCGAATAAGGGGGTACGTCGTGCCACAGCATCCTCCGCGAGAGTGCGCCCTGCCGGGCGCGCAACAAAAAAGCGGCAGGCCCAGCCTGCCGCCCCTCTGTCCGGTAACCTGAGAGATCGGGCGCCTGGCGCCTCTCCCCTTCGGTGGGCCGGCGCCCTGCGGCCCCGGCCACTCTCCAGAGATCCCGTGCAGGGGAACACCTGCGTCATCTGCCGTTCGTGTGCCTGAGCGTTTCCGGGCGGAATTGCGCCTTCGGCGTCCCGGCACCCGGGCCAGGCTCTCTCCGTGCAGACGGATTGACGGAATGCGCTGATGATACCAATCTTATCGTGCGATTTGCAGCCTCCACAAGGCGGACTGCGGGTCGCGATGCGCTGCGCGGCCCGGTAAAATGGCGGCGCGAGTCCACCGCCCCATTCCTCTACTGGTCCTCTACTGGCCCTCTACTAGCAGGTTCCCATGACTTCGATCCCCCGCCGCTCCTCCGTTCGCGTCCTCATTGGCCCGGTACATGTCGGCGGCGGGGCGCCCATCGTCGTGCAATCGATGACGAATACCGATACCGCCGACGTGGACGGCACGGCGCAGCAGGTCAAATCCCTGGCCCGCGCCGGCTCCGAACTGGTGCGGGTGACGGTCAATACCGCCGAGGCGGCGGACGCGGTACCGCGCATCCGTGATCGGCTCGATCAGATGGGCGTGGGCGTACCGCTGATCGGCGATTTCCACTTCAACGGCCACAAGCTGCTGCGTGAGCATCCGGGCTGTGCCGAAGCGCTGGCCAAATACCGCATCAATCCGGGCAATGTCGGCCGGGGCAGCAAACGAGATCCGCAATTCGCCGAGATGATCGAGACCGCGTGCCGCTACGACAAGCCGGTACGCATCGGCGTCAACTGGGGCAGTCTCGATCAGGACCTGCTCACGCGCCTGATGGACGAGAACTCCGCAAGCAGCCAGCCCCAGAGCGCGCAACAGATCATGCGCAGCGCGGTGGTGCTGTCGGCGCTCGAGAGCGCCCGGCGGGCCGAAGCCCTCGGCCTGCGCCACGACCGCATCATTCTCTCGGCCAAGGTGAGCGGCGTACAGGATCTGATCGCCATCTACGGCGAGCTCGCGAGCCGTTGCGACTACCCGCTGCATCTCGGCCTGACCGAGGCCGGCATGGGCTCCAAGGGGATTGTCGCTTCGACCGCCGGCATGGCGGTTCTGCTGCAACGCGGCATCGGCGACACCATTCGGGTGTCGCTCACGCCGGAGCCGGGCGGGGACCGTACGCAGGAGGTGATCGTTGCCCAGGAGATCCTGCAGACGATGGGTCTGCGCTCGTTCCTGCCGCTTGTCACCGCCTGCCCGGGCTGCGGGCGAACGACCAGCACCGTGTTCCAGGAGTTGGCGCAGCGCATCCAGACACACATCCGACATCGCATGCCCGAATGGCGGCGTGAATACGAAGGCGTCGAGGACATGACCGTCGCTGTGATGGGCTGCGTCGTCAACGGTCCCGGGGAAAGCAAGCATGCCAATATCGGCATCAGTCTGCCGGGAACGGGCGAGCGGCCGGTCGCCCCCGTCTATGAGGACGGCGAGAAGACCGTCACGCTCAAGGGCGATCACATCGCGGAGGAGTTTCAGGAGATGCTCGAGCGATACGTCGCGCGCAGGTTCACCCGCAAGAGTGCACCGGCCGAGAGTGTGCCGGCATGAGCGAGCTCTCCGGGAAGAAATGCGCGCCCTGCGAGGGCGGGGTCGCACCGCTCACTCGGGGGCAAGCCGAGACGCTGGCGCGGCAACTCTCGCCCCAGTGGGTGCTGTCCGCAGAGGGTCCATTCCTCAGACGGGAATTCAAGTTCGCCGACTTCTACCGCACCATGAGTTTCGTCAACGCGCTCGCCCACATCGCCAACCTCGAGGATCACCACCCGGACCTCGAGATCGGCTACAACTACTGCCGCGTGCAGTACACCACGCACGCGATCAACGGGCTGTCGGAGAACGACTTCATCTGCGCGGCGAAGATCGATCGGATCCCGCTCAGCTAAAGTCCGGTACCGGAGCGACGGGCCGCGGCTGGCAGTTCGCCGGCCACGCCGAGCGCACGGGAGATGAAGAAGCGCTTCAACGCATCGCTGCGGTTCACCCAGGACAGTCCCCGCTGCGAGAGCCGCGAGAGCGGACCGGTGCCATGCGCCAGCCAGCGGTTGAATGCATCGATGGCGAGCGTCATCGGCACCAGCTCGCTCTTGCGCCAGCGCTCGTAGCGACGCAACGGCCAACCCGCCCCCGGATCCTCGCCCATCTGGCAGGCCTGTGCCACGCACTCGGCCAGCGCAGCCGCATCGAGCAGACCGAGGTTCACGCCTTGGCCGGCCAGGGGATGCACGACATGGG